>CAZWLJ010000103.1:0-1709 GCA_964634605.1 uncultured Paludibacter sp. | reverse complement strand
GTTTGATAATTCCGGCATTGTTCACCAGAATATCGATGATTCCCACCTCTTTCTCTATTTCTGCAACCATCCGGTTAATTGCCTCTTCATCTGTTACGTCGGCTACATACCCGTGTGCTTTAATTCCGGCTTCTTCATATGCCTTCAGTCCTTTGTCAACAAATTCCTGTTTGATGTCGTTGAAAACAATGGTAGCACCGGCTTCAGCCAGCGCCGAAGCAATTGAAAATCCAATTCCGTAAGTTGCTCCTGTAACAAGAGCCACTTTACCGGTTAAATCAAATTGATTCATAATATTTATTTAGTTAGTTTTGAGTTCTGAGTTCTGAGTTCTGAGTTTTGAATTCTGAGTTCTGAGTTCTGAGAGTTCTGAATTCTGAAAGTCCCCCTGTGGGGGATTTAGGGGGCTTCTAGCTGACAGTTTCTTATCTGAGTTCGTTAATTTTCGAGAAGTCCTGATCTCCGTAGTCCAGATTTTCACCTGCCATTCCCCAGATGAATGTATAGCTGGAAGTAGCTGCAGCCGAGTGGATAGACCATTCTGGCGAGAGTACAGCCTGATTGTTTTGCATCCAGATGTGGCGGGTTTCGTTCACCTCGCCCATGAAATGGCAAACGGACTGATCTTCAGGCACTTCGAAATAGAAGTAGGCTTCCATCCGGCGGGAATGTACGTGAGCGGGCATGGTATTCCACACACTTCCCGGAGCCAGTTCGGTCATACCCATCTGCAGCTGGCAGGTGGGCAGTACCTGGTTTACCAGCATTTTATTTATCACCCGGTGGTTGGCTGTTTCGAGCGAACCGAGTTCCAGTGTTACGGCATCGGCTTTAGTCACTTTCTTGTCAGGATAATTGCGGTGAGCGGTAGCAGAGTTGAAATAAAACCTGGCGGGATTATTTTTATCCTCACTTTCAAAATACACTTCACGGTTTCCTGAGCCCAGATAAAGTGCTTCCTTGTAATTCAGTTCAAAGCGGTCATCACCTACCCTCACAGAGCCTTTTCCGCCTACATTGTAAATACCCAGTTCGCGGCTCATCAGGAAAACGGGCTGTTTCAGAGGATCAATGGCTTCCAGTTTCAGACTTTCATTCACCGGCATCGCACCACCTACCACCATGCGGTCGTACATGGAGTACACCATGTTCACTTCATCGGCAGTGAAAAGTTTTTCAATCAAAAAATCACGGCGTAGTCTTTTTGTGTCATACGCTTTGGCATCTTCGGGGTGGGCTGCATAACGCAGTTCGTAGTTGGTTTTCATAATCATATATGTTTTTTTCAATATTTTCTGCTGTCGGAATTAGTATGAATCCGTTTAAATAACGGCCATTTGTGTACGTACACAAATATAAACTAAAAAAAAACGAAATGATTCTTCCCTGTATCTGTTTTAATTATCTCTTTCGTTTCGGCAAAATTAATGAAATAAAATCAGTATTCAAAACTAAATTCATTTTTTCAAACTTTTACTCCATTTTGCAGAAAAGTTGTAATGGGGATTATTATGTTTTTTATTTCAGAAAAAGCCGTAATAATGATATTCAATATGAATAATTTGAAATAAAGCACATAATAAAAACATAGAATCAGAAAAAACCGTATGACTTAAATCATACAGTTGTGTCCTCTTTTTAATAAAAAAATGCATTATCTCCGTTTTTCTTTTGCCACAAATTCATTCCTTTTCCCCGAAAAGATTTCG
>CAZWLJ010000102.1:0-1721 GCA_964634605.1 uncultured Paludibacter sp. | reverse complement strand
GTGGAGTTAAAATTAAAAGCCAATCCACCGAACGGAGGAACTGTAAGCGGTGATGAGGGATGGCTGAAACAATACTCACAGATATCTGTGGAAGCAAATCCGGCTAAGGGATATCAATTTGTCAACTGGACAGATGGGGTAAAAACTGTTTCTAATGTACCGAATTTTTCAACAAAAATAAATGCTGACCTTACGCTGACTGCCAATTTTCAGTCTACCTCGGGTGTAAATGACCAGAAGGCAAACCTGATCAGTATTTATCCTGTTCCTGCAACTGATTTCATTTCTGTATCCGGTATCACCGCAAAAACAGAGGTGAAAATATATGATACCACAGGACTGAATGTGCTGAACACCACGATTGAAAAAAATGACGTGATAAATATTGCATCGATTCAGAAAGGTCTTTATTTCATTGTTTTTGACAACGGTCAACACAAAATCTCAGGAAAAATAATTAAAAAATAACCTCGAAAATCTTAAAATATCATATTAAAACTTCCATTTCAAAAAATAACGCATAAAAAAAATTGTATTCTTTTAAAAAACCCCTTTTTAGGGGTATAAATGGAAAATATAGGATAGTATTTTTACATCCGGCAGAAAAGTATTCCGGTGAAAAAGTACAATTGCATTCCGGAATATAAAAAACACTTTTTGGTTTATCTCTGTGATATAATTTTCAGGACATCTTAATAAAATTACACTATGAAAAAACTACTTACTGTTCTGCTTGTGTTAATCGTTAACACGATGATTTTTGCAGCTATTCCGCCGGTTTCTCAAAAAATAAGTTATCAGGCCGTTGTGCGCAATAGCAGTAATACCCTGGTTACCAATCAGGTAGTGGGAATGAAGATAAGCATACTTTACGGTTCGGCTATGGGGACTGTCGTATATGCCGAAACCCAAACCCCGACAACGAATGCCAACGGATTGATTTCAGTCTCGATTGGTTCAGGAACGGTAGTAAGCGGCTCCTACTCAGCTATCGAGTGGGGGAGCGGCACTCATTTTCTGAAAACGGAAATAGACCCTGCCGGCGGTACGGCTTACACCATTACTGCCACCAGCGAACTGCTGAGTGTGCCGCATGCACTGTATGCAGCCACTGCCCGGACACTCAAACTACCATTGACAATTTCCGGCAGCTTTTCTGCCACTCCTTTAACAATAGAAAATTCAGGTACCGATCTCTATACTATTAAAGGAATTAGCACTAACGGACATGGATTGTATGGAGAAACTAAAGGTTTGGTTACAGCCGGTGTTTATGGTAAGGGAGCCGGAGCAGATTTCTCCATGGGTGTAGTGGGAATGACCGGTGAAGGCTCTTATACAAGTATTCCCGGAAATTCGGGAGTGTTAGGTCTGGCTGATGCTAAAATCGGAGTAGCCGGAACTGCCCTGGCAGGTACCGGAGGATATTTTTCAAGCAAAACCGGGCTGGCTTTAAGTACAAAAGGCAATATCAGACTGACCGGTATTGGCGAAGCTGCAGGACGTATTCTCACATCCGACGCTGCAGGTAATGCTACCTGGCAGACTCCCGGAGTAGATGTAACACTTCCTGCCGGGGTAAACGGAAACGTACAGTTCAATAACGCCGGTGTATTTGGAGGCGATAACAATCTTTTCTGGAATAACAGTAACAAAAGGCTTGGTATCGGAACCAATGCTCCTGCAGGAATGGTGGAAATTAAAGGCAACTCCAATACTGA
>CAZWLJ010000101.1:0-1767 GCA_964634605.1 uncultured Paludibacter sp. | reverse complement strand
TTATCAGAATACAAACGCATATTTATTAACAGGCAAAATGAACGACTTTTATCGAAAATACTGCTCATCGTGAGGATATAAAGTTGCCTTTTATTTGAAAAATTGTTTACTCCAAAAATGTAGAATTATGTTGCATGTCATTAAATCAATCATAGTTGACGACGAGGAGAATGCCCGTCTGTATATGGCCAGGATGCTTTCTCTGTCGTTTCCCGATATGGAAATAGAGTTTGCAGTTTCACCTGCTGAGGCATTGTTTGTGCTCGAAAAGAAAAAAACCGACCTGATATTTCTGGATGTGGAATTGCCCGGGATGAGCGGATTGGAGATGCTCGGAGAGCTGCGCGATAGAAGAATTGAAACACCGGTCATTTTTATTTCTCAGTATAAACGTCCGGATTTTATTCAAAAAGCCCTTCGACTCGGGGCTGTGGATTATATCGATAAACCGGTACATCCGGACGAACTGGAAGTGGCGGTACGTAAAATCCTGATTAAAAGGCTGGCTGAAGTAAACAACCAGCCGGGCAGTGGAAAAGTTTGTCTTTCGACCAGTAAGGGCACACTGTATCTCGATCCGGCAGACATTTTCTACTTCGAAACATCAGGACGCGAGTCAATAGCCCATACCGTGAATGGCGAAAGCGATATCATTGTAAGAGAAAGCCTGGTGAAACTCGAAAAAATACTTCCTGCTGAAAACTTCAGGCGTGTAAGCCGTCAGTGTATTGTCAACGTGAATTATATCAAACTCGTGAATAAGGATAAGCTGATAATTCTCGAAGCCGGTAAGTGCCAGGTGAAATTAGATAAAATTTACCCTCAGGTTACTGCTGAATTAACCAAAAAGTGACAAATAGCTGTCAGCTGTCAGCCGTCAGCTGTCAGCTGTCAGCTATTAGCTATAAGCACTCAGACAACTTCAAAACGCCGGAGACTTTTGAATGTTTATGTAAGAACTCAGATCAAAGATCAAAGAACAAAGATCAAAGATAAACAACGCGAAGCAAATAACGCGAAGTAAATAACCCGGAACCCAAACCCCAAACTCCAAACATGGAACCTGGAACCTGAAATCTGGAACCTGAAACTAATTCCCTACATCCTCTCCGGTACATCAATCCCGAGCAATCCCATGCCTGTTTTGATAACACCGGCGATGGTTTCGGATAGTACGAGGCGGAAGATTTTCAGGTCTTCATTCGCTTCACGGAGAATCGAAAAATCGTGATAGAACTGGTTGTATTCCTTTACCAGGTCGTAAATGTAGTTGGCTATCAGCGCAGGGCTGAATTCGTCGCCTGCCTGCTTAACGATGGCAGGAAATTCAGTGAGCGTTTGTACCAGGTAATTTTCCTTTTCAGAAAGTATTGTATTGGTACCGGTCAGCGATGTGAAATTTATTCGCTGTTCGGTGGCTTTGCGAAGTACCGATTTAATCCGGGCGTGGGTGTACTGGATAAACGGTCCGGTATTGCCGTTGAAGTCGATGGATTCTTTCGGATTGAAGGTCATGTTTTTCTTCGGGTCCACTTTAAGGATAAAGTATTTCAATGCTCCAAGCCCCACCATGCGGGCAATATTTTCGGCTTCCCCTTCCGAAACCCCGTCGAGTTTGCCAAGTTCCTGCGAAGTTTCACGGGCTGTGGTTATCATTTCTTCCACCAGGTCATCGGCATCCACCACCGTGCCTTCGCGGCTTTTCATTTTACCTTCGGGCAGTTCCACCATACCGTAGGAGAAATGAACCAGCTCTTTTCCCCATTC
>CAZWLJ010000100.1:0-2334 GCA_964634605.1 uncultured Paludibacter sp. | reverse complement strand
GCCTTCCAGTATTTTCAGCCACATTCCATAGCTTTCTTTCGTGTCACTGGGCAGGTGGCCTTCCTGTGCCATCTCCTGCAGTTTCTCCTGAAGCACTTTGAAAGATTTTTCCATTGGCAGATAGAGAATCGAAAGAAATTCCGCCAGCGTGGTTTCGAAAAGGTTGTGCTTATCCACCATTTCATTGAACCGTTCCTGATAAAAACGTGTCAATCCCAGTGGCGGTATTTTCAGGTATTGCCGCAGTTCTTTTTCATAGATTTCCGTCAGGGCTCTAAATACGTCCTGATCCAGATTGTCAAAGTTGTAGGCTTCCGTGCGTTTACCGATATTGCCGGCCTTTTCCATTAAGTGGTTTTGTATTTGCATAGCCGCATCAAATCCGGACTGGGCCATTTTCAGGAGTATTTCCGGCAGAGCGCTGACAGAATTAGCGGCAGCAGATACGGATTCGGGCTCACTCATCATTCGTGAAAAAGATTTCAGCAGGTTCAGATTGGTTTCCAGCTGTTGGGTAAAACGGTTCTGCACAGCGGTTTGCGTTTTAAGCGCGGAGTCTGAGCCGGACGGCATTGTTTGTGCCAGATTGAGCCACATAGCCGTGGCGTCTTTCAGCCACGGGAAAATGGAAGATTCATGGAAAGGAAATGGTTTGCCTTCGTCAGACATGGTTACCTCATGGTGGTGCAAGCGATGCAGGAAATTATGGTTGAATAAAAACGACAGAAAGCAACGAACACGCTTATTCGCTGTATTACCGGATCGATCATGTCGGCGGCGTTTCTCTCGACAATGATTGCTCCTTCATATGGTTAAATTTTTAATATAGAAGATTTTTTTTGTCAATGTATTTTGGTAAGTATTCCGGCATGCATTTCGGCTGATTTTCAGGGCGGGATATAGTATGATGTAACAATAAGGAACTTGATGATTACATGCAGTTAAAATCATTCAGTCTGGTCTGAAGGAAGGAGTTGAAATGGATAAGGGAAATCATACCGCGGAACCTAAAATTACACCGGATGAGCTTCTAAACATAATCGGTTCGTCACCGGCCGATAATCTGGAGTCCCTCAATACCGCTCTGGCCTGGAAAAGCAAAATGATCGGCTCTCAGGTGAGAGGACTGTTCGGTTATCAGCGAATTCTGGACTTCATCGGCAAGGATATTAAGGTGTTTGGACCCTGGGCGGTCGCCGCGGCATGGCAAAGCGCTTTCCTGGACATCTTCATCAAGCCGATCAAAGCCAGTGCGCGCATTGCCGTCGGTGCGTCCAGAAATCCCGATGCGATAGCTGACGTGAACGGCTGGATTTATAAAAATTATTCGCGGCTTCTTTATACCCTGACGGGTTTTTTCATCATCGACGGCAAATTTAACCGTGAGAAAGCTCACAGGATTTGCACGACTGCAAAGGGCAAAGACTACCTGAAAAACTATATGGATGAATTCTCCCAGCTGGAGCATCAATATAACAACATCGGTTTGACCCGCCTGAAAGCCATGAAAGAACTCTTGAAGTGTCTGCTGGTCTTGATTACGGAAAAACCGTTCGCAAACGGGTACCTCCCCTTTGCCAAAACAAAGCCTGATGGAACCCTGTTGACTTCTTTTGAAGAATATCTGGCTGAAAATCATATCCGTCTCGAGAATCTCTATGCGGAAAATGCTTTTGATATCAAAGAATATTCCGAAAG
The DNA here is from genome assembly GCA_964634605.1 of uncultured Paludibacter sp. Classification (GTDB taxonomy): domain Bacteria; phylum Bacteroidota; class Bacteroidia; order Bacteroidales; family Paludibacteraceae; genus UPXZ01. The sequence goes on along the minus strand of CAZWLJ010000100.1, from coordinate 636 downwards.
GACAACCGGGGGCAATATCGGCTGTTCCGCCTATGAATATGTAAAGGGATCCCGGATTCACCGGGTCAGCCTGCGTTATTATCCCGTGCCCAAAGGCATAAAATCCAACGGCAAAATTATCTACATGGTGACTCCGCTCATCAACAGGCCGGAACTTTTTGATCTGGCTTCCGGTAAATCCGTTGTTGAAGGCCTGCACCGTAAAGGCTACACCATCTACCTGGTGGATCATGGCGATCCGGGATGGGAAGAAACCGAGTTGGGTTTGGATTTTTACGGAAAAATAATCCCCGATCTTTATATAGAGATGATTAAAAAAAGGCATCCCCGAAAAGAGATATACATGATGGCCTACTGCATGGGTGGAACGCTTATGATGCCTTACCTGGCAAGAAGGGCAGAGGAGCGGCTGGCATCCGGTCAGCAGATGGACATCAGGAAAATTGCCCTGATGGCATCACCCACGAAGTTTGACGATGAAGACAGTGGCCACGCCCCGATCCGTTCACTCATCCGCCGCGACTACGATCCTTACCTGATGAAGGAGCTTTTTGGCGCCGTCAATATCCCGCCCCAGGTGATTGAAGCGGGAATGAATGAAATCCAGCCCGGTGTCCAGTATACGGTTGTTCTGGG
>CAZWLJ010000099.1:0-2438 GCA_964634605.1 uncultured Paludibacter sp. | reverse complement strand
AGCTGAGTACATACCTGCAATATCTTAAAGAACTCGAAACTCAAACATTCGATGTAATGGCAGGTTACGAATGGCAACGCTATCATCGTGAAGGAAAATACGATGGTAAATCCATTTCAAAACCTGATTATGTATATCAAACAGATGAAGTGAAATGGGCTACCCATAACCAGCTGGTTTCATTCTTCGGACGTTTGAACTATTCATTGCTCGAAAGATATTTGTTTACAGCTACCATGCGTGCTGACGGTTCATCCCGTTTCTCTCCCGAAAACCGCTGGGGTTATTTCCCGTCATTCGCTTTTGCATGGAGAATGAAAAACGAACCTTTCCTGGCAGACAACAGCACTATCTCAGATATGAAACTCCGACTGGGTTATGGTATTACAGGTCAGCAGGATATAGGGCTCGACTTCCCTTATCTGCCCGTTTATACTGTCAACAAAGACGGTGCCCAGTATCCTTTTGGAAATCAGTATTATAGTACTGCCCGTCCGGATGCTTACAATAAAAATCTGAAATGGGAGCAAACTACAACCTACAACGCAGGATGGGATATAAGCCTGCTCAATAACCGATTCTCCGCATCGCTGGATTATTATTACCGTGTTACCAACGATTTGATTAATGTTACTCCGGTTCCTGCAGGTACCAACTTCAGAAACAAAGTAATTCAGAACGTAGGTTCTCTGAATAATCAGGGGGTTGAATTAATGCTGAATGCAAAAGTAATCTCTACTCCGGATGTTACCTGGGACTGGAATTACAATGTTACATACAACCGTAATCACATTACAAAATTAACTACAGGTGATCAGCCTAATTACTACGTTCCTACGGGAGGTATCTTCCAGGGTTCGGTACAGGCTCATGCAGTGGGTTATCCGGCAAGTTCCTTCTTCGTATACCAGCAAGTGTATAACAACGAAGGAAAACCAATCGAAGGATTGTATGTTGACCGAAACGGAGACCATAAAATTACCGAAGACGATAAATATTTCTTCCACAATGCATCTCCCGATTTCACAATGGGTCTTGCATCCAAATTAATCTACAAGAAATTTGACTTTGGAGTATCAGCCCGCGCCAACATTGGTAACTACGTTTACAATGCGGTAGCTGCCGAAAGAATGAATGTAGGCAGAAACGGAATATGGTCGCCGCTTTCTTTCTTCGAAAATAAAGTGACTTCTGCTTTCGATACTAATTTTACCGGTGGAAGCGGTATAACCTTTATGTCGGACTATTATGTACAGAATGCTTCATTTGCCCGTATCGATAACATTACAGCCGGATATTCTTTTGATAAGATTTTTGGTGGTGTGATTTCCGGCGGTCGTTTGTCGGCAACAATACAAAACCCATTTGTGTTTACAAAATACAAAGGTCTTGATCCTGAAATCTTTGGTGGAATTGATGGAAACATTTATCCGAAACCAATTGTAACTGTAATTGGATTAACTCTTAATTTCTAATCAAATCAACATTTAAAAAGTTATGAAAATAATAAATAAAAAATTCCATCTGTATCTTGCTTCCCTGGTTGTTGCCATCGGAATGACATCTTGTGTGCAGGATCTGGATATTCAACCAATTGACCCATCGACAATTCAGGCATTTCAGGAACCTGAAGTGTTTACAAAAGTATATGCAGCATGGGCATTGACCGGACAGCAGGGAGCTGCCGGTAATAATGACATTGATATTGACGATGAAGGAAGATATTCCTTGTTTCGTACGTTGTGGGTAACCCAGCAGTTGCCTACCGATGAAACTGTATGTGCCTGGGGTGATGCAGAAGTGGTTACTATGAACAGATCTGCGTTTACTTCGACTAATACAGCTTTGAAAGGTCTTTATGCACGTCTCTACTTTGTGGTTACAATAGCTAATCACTACCTGGAACAAACTAAAGCATCTGCCGACGACGCAACCATTAAGGTGAAACGTGCCGAAGTACGTTATCTGCGGGCACTGGCTTACTACTATCTGATGGATGTTTTTGGAAACGTTCCGTTTACTACCGAGGTAAAAACTGACGCGCCGACTCAGATTAAACGAGCAGAATTATTTACCTGGATCGAAACCGAACTGAAAGAACTCGAACCACAGCTTACTGAACCAAAACAGTCTCCATACTACCGTGTGGACAAAGTGGCTGCCTGGATGCTTTTATCCCGTATGTATCTGAATGCTCAGGTGTATACAGGATCAGCCAAATGGAACGAAGCTGCTATATATGCCGAAAAAGTGATTAAATCACCTTACACGCTGGCTACCAATTATAAATACCTGTTTATGGCCGATAACGCCGGAACAAACGATGGTTCAACCGTAAACGACGCTCAGAAAGAAATTATTTTCCCGATAGCAGCAGATGGTGTGAAAACCAAAAACTGGGGATCATCCATCTTTTTAATCAACTCAACACGTACTAC
>CAZWLJ010000098.1:0-2532 GCA_964634605.1 uncultured Paludibacter sp. | reverse complement strand
ATAAAATGACAGCCGAAATAACGACCATTACTAAGTTGATAGTTTTTGTTTTCATATTATTTCTGGGTTTGATTACAAAATCTGTGTTTCGTGGTTATGAGTCATTATATTTTTATTATTATTCCTACTGTAGGCAGTATAGTGCCGTTATATGTTTCTATCATCCGCAATCCCTGAAGATCTTCCCTCTCACTTGGATGTTTCAGAATATTTCCATCTGTATCTCTGTTGGTGTAAATAGGAGAACTTTGCGACTTGAAATTATATGCATTTTGCACATCAGTGTACAAATTTAATACCCATTTTTTGAAATAAAACTCTTTGTCGATGCGAATATCGAGTTGATGTGAATTTTTCAGACGAAGAGAATTAAATCCGCTGTAGTCAATGATGGCCTGGTTGGTCACGCTCCAGGCGTCTTTGTTTTCAGACAACTGAATATCCACGGGAGAATAGGGTGCTCCTCCAATGAAACGCCATCTTGCAGCTATATTCCAGCTTCCGGCAAATTTATAGCTGCTTATCAGGTTTAGCATATGCCTGGTGTCCCAGCTTGAAGGACGGTAAATTTCGTTTTTATCCGTGAATTCACTTCTGAAATAGGTGTAAGTCAACGATGTGTTCAGTTGTTTCCATTCGATGATTTTAGCCAGAAACTCTACACCGTATGCTCTGCCCTTGCCTGTTGATATGATTTCCTCGTCACCAATCTGTCCGTAATCGGTACCTTTGCTGGCTATGCTCAGCCCGTCGGCTACCGAAAGCGGATAATTCATATACTGTTTGTAAAATCCTTCGAGACTAAACCTGAATTTTTCGGCCGGACGATAATCAAAACCAAGTATTGCCTGATTGGATATAACTGATTTAAGTTTTTCGTTTTTGTTTACATAGTCCCCGCCCGTTGTATATTTATATCCCAGAGTGGTGTAGGCAGGTTGCATGGCATATCTTCCGAAATTGGAGTTAAAATCAAGCTTGTCATTCAGCTTGTATGAAAGCGAGAGCCGTGGTGATAGCTGGTTGAGCGGATTGCTCATGTTCTTGTTGAAATTGTTGCCAATAGTGCTTAATCCGAACGAGAGTCTCAGCCGTTCGTCCATATACGAATCAGAAGCCTGCACAAATGCCTGGTAACCAAACAGATTCAGGTCTGTACTGTATTCCAGGTTACCGAGTTGTCCGTTTCTGAATATTTTTCTGTTTGTTTCGTTAATGTAATGTGAATACTTGAGTCCGCCGCCAAAGAGGAGTTTTACCGGTAAATCGGGATATAACCTCTCAAAACGTATTTTGTTTTCTGCTTCATCGGAAGTATAATCCGAGATTTTCGGGAGATTCTCGTTGTTGTCCTGATACTTGAAATTGTTGTTTCTGAGCATGTTACGGCTGAGCGCCCAGGTGTCGTAATAATTATCGCCAAAATGTTTGTAAACGGCTCCGACTACATAATTCCATTGCCTGTAGACCGGGAGATAGTTCAACAGGTATCTTTGAGCTTCAGTTCCGGTCTCCTGCAGGTCGGTATTGAGTGTCATATTGTCAATAGCTCCGAGCCCGATAAATGTAATTTCGTTTTTTTTGTCTATTTTATATTTATATTTTAGCTGAAAGTCATTGTAAGTGGGCAGAAATGGCAGTCCAATAACTTTAAACAGCAACTGAAGGTACGATTGACGTGCCGAGACAATGAAGGTTGATTTTTCACCAATCGGTCCGTCAAGTGTTACGGCTGCATCAGATGCACCAATCGATAATTTGGAATGTATCCGGTCCGAACTGCCGTCTTTTTGCTTCAGTTCCATGACAGAACTTAGTGCATTTGGCCTGTTGGCAGGGAAAGCGCCGGTGTAAAAGTCAATTTCACGAATAAAATCAGGATTAATAATGCCTACGGCTCCACCCGAAGAACCCTGAGTAGCAAAGTGGTTGATGATTGGTATTTCAATTCCATCCAGGTAGAAAACATTCTCAGATGGTCCACCTCCGCGTACGATCAGGTCGTTTCTGTTCGGGTCGGTCGCCCCGACTCCGGGCAGTGTCTGCACCACTTTTGATACGTCGCGGTTGGCACCGGCAGTCTTTTCTATCTGCTGTACTCCGACGGATAAAACCGATACCGGACTTTCTATTCGTTTGATATTCAGGTTGCTTCTTACTACCACTTCTTTAATCATAATGGATGATTCGGGCACCGGAATATCTATAAACGAAGTCTGATTTCCCTGAACCTGGATTTCGGACGATAAGGTTTTCTCAAAACCAACATAAGTGACTACCAGTCTAACGAATCCGGGTTCGATTCCTGTGAAAATAAAATTTCCGTCAAGGTCGGTAGTCGACCCGATGAGCGTTCCTTCAATTTGAACTGTGGCAAACTCAAGCGGCTCATTGGTTTTTTCATTGAATACACGTCCTTTTATCGATCCTTGCTGTGCAAAGGATGATAAGCTGGCAATAAATAATAGTATTATTAAAAACGTTTTTTTCATTTTTCGGGTGATTTGTTAGTTGTTTTTTTTTATAATAAAT
>CAZWLJ010000097.1:0-2565 GCA_964634605.1 uncultured Paludibacter sp. | reverse complement strand
TGGTAATTTTATTATTTCACCTGCCGTATATTTATCTGAAACACACTCAAACCTTTACTAACACGCCGAATGCCATGGTCAAGAAAAGTTTTTTAAGTTTGGAAAAAAACACCAAAATCAGTCAGATTAAAAAAGACATCATCAGTTATCTTCTGAATAACGGGAAAAATTCCATTTCGGAGCTGGCCAAAGAACTTGACCTGAGCGTACCTACCGTGACTAAGCTTATCAACAGTCTGACCGATGACGGACTAATCTCGGATTATGGCAAGATTCAAACTCCCGAAGGTCGTCACCCCAACGTGTACGGCCTGAATCCTACTTCCGCCTACTTCGTGGGTATTGATATGACCCGCCATCACCTCAATATTGCGCTGATGGATTTCAGCGGCGATATTGTGAAGACAAAATTCGGCATCCTGTACACGTACGAGAACACACCGCAGAAACTCGACGAACTCTGCGACAAAATAGAAGAGTTTATCAGTGAGCTGACACCCGAAATCAGAGAAAATATCTTTAACATCAATCTCAACATTTCCGGACGCGTGAATCCCGAATCGGGCTACAGTTACAGCAGCTTCTACTTCAGTGAAGAGCCAATCAGTAGCATACTCACCCGTAAACTGAACCGCACCGTGAATATCGACAACGACACCCGTGCGATGACCATCGGCGAATACATGAAAGGAGCCGTGGAGGGTCAAAAGAATGTGATTTTCGTCAACTACAGCTGGGGACTGGGTATCGGCATCATTATCGATGGCAAACCCTACTATGGTAAATCGGGATTTTCGGGCGAATTCGGACACTTTCCGGCCTTCGACAACGAAATTCTGTGCCATTGCGGCAAAAAAGGATGCCTCGAAACCGAAGCATCCGGACTGGCCATCTATCAGCATGTACTCGAACGGATCAGAAGTGGGGAAACATCCATCCTGTCTGAACGGGTGAAAGACAACAACGAACTGACCCTGACCGATATCATCGATGCCACAAATCAGGAAGACACCCTCTGCATCGAAATAGTGGAGGAAGTAAGCACCAAACTGGGCAAGTACATTGCCGGACTTATCAACATATTCAATCCCGAACTCGTGATTATCGGAGGTCAGGTAGCCGAAACAGGAGCATTCGCCATGCTGCCTATCCGGAGCGCCATCCGGAAATACTCGCTCAACCTGGTCAACAAGGATTCGAGATTTGAATTAACGAAACTGAAAAGCAAAGCCGGAGTCATCGGCGCTTGCCTGATAGGAAGAAACAGATTATTCTCCAACTAACTCCTTATTTTTCGTTCATAAACCAAATTCAAACAACCTGCTTAACGGGCTTTGCAACCTGCAATCAAAAGCATATAAGTTAAATTTATTTAAATTCTCAATTTATTTCGAGTATTTAAATGAATTGTTGCCAACATATTAAAACCTATTTCATATCTTTGCGAAGTTATTAAATTTTTTTATTATGCATTTTAATAAGACATATATATTTAACTAATTTCGCGCTAAATCCTAAACATAAATCACAAATGAATCTACTTAATTTAGAAAAAACGTACCGGGAAGAATTGCTCAATGAAGTGCTTCCTTTCTGGCTTGACAAATCGCAGGATAAGGAATTTGGCGGCTACTTCACCTGTCTGGACAGAAAAGGTGGGGTTTTCGATACCGATAAATTCATCTGGCTGCAGGGACGCGAAGTATGGATGTTTTCCATGCTGTACAACAACGTGGAAAAACGGCCCGAATGGCTCGATTGCGCCATTCAGGGAGGCGAATTTCTAAAAAAATACGGACACGACGGTAATCTGAACTGGTACTTCTCGCTCACACGCGAGGGACAGCCACTGGTGGAACCATACAATATCTTCTCCTACACATTTGCCACCATGGCATTCGGACAACTGAGCAAAGCAACCGGAAATGCCGAATATGCAGAAATAGCTCGCAAAACCTTCGACATCGTTCTCTCCAAACGCTCCAATCCCAAAGGGATATGGAACAAAGCCCACACAGGCACCCGAAGCCTGAAATCATTTTCTCTGCCGATGATTCTGTGCAACCTGGCACTGGAAATTGAACATCTGCTGGAGAAAAGTTTCCTGGATCAGGTTATAGAGGATTGTATTCACGAGGTAATGGAAGAGTTTCTCCGTCCGGAACTGGGCGGACTGATCGTGGAAAATATCAACACCGACGGCACACTGTCCGACACGTTCGAAGGTCGGCACATGAATCCGGGACACGCCATCGAAGCCATGTGGTTTATCATGGATCTGGGCGTAAGGCTCAACCGGAAAGAACTGATAGAAAAAGCGGTGGAAACCACGCTGAAGATGATAGAATACGGTTGGGACAAGGAATACGGCGGAATTTTCTACTTCATGGACCGCAAAGGATGCCCGCCGCAACAACTGGAATGGGATCAGAAACTGTGGTGGGTACACGTGGAAACACTCATTTCGCTCATCAAGGGTTATCAGCTTACCGGCTCGAAGGAATGTCTGCGATGGTTCGAAACAATTCACGACTACACCTGGAATCACTTCAAAGATCCCGAATA
>CAZWLJ010000096.1:0-2883 GCA_964634605.1 uncultured Paludibacter sp. | reverse complement strand
CCCACCGGAATTATTGCCAAAGGTGAGAAATTTCTTCAGAAACATGTACACGATTCCACCATTGTGCAGCTTTCCTATCCGGATAATGTTCACGGCCATATTTTCACATCGTGGCTCCATCCCTTCAAGGAGCATTTGCTGGTCATAATCGGAAGTACCGGAATGCTTTCGTACAAGGATTCGAGCGATGATAAAAATATCATTTTCTACAATAAACATGTGGAATTCGAAAGTGGCGTGCCTGCCGTAAAAACGGAACCCGACGAGATAATTCCCTACGACAAAGCGATGCCGCTCAACCGTGAACTGGAATATTTTGTTGAAAACCTGGATAAAAAGATCGAAATTGCCGATGGCCGGTCGGGTCTGGAAGTGGTGAGAGTGCTTGAAAGAGCACAGGAAATTATTGACAATAGTTGATAGATTTCAGAGCACAGAACACGGAACACAGATTTCAGAACACAGATTTCAGAACACAGAACACGGGAAAATGCATAATTTTAAGAACCTGAAGATTTGGCAAAAGTCAATAGATTTGGTTACAGAAATCTATTTGTTATCAGGTGTTTACCCTAATTCTGAAATTTACGGTCTGACATCGCAAACTCGTCGAGCGGCTGTATCTGTTCCATTAAATATATCTGAAGGATCCGCAAAATCAAGCAACAAAGATTTTTCTCGTTTTCTGGAAATGTCATTAGGTTCTATTAATGAATTAGAAACAACATTGATTATAGCACAAAATCTGAAATACATTAACAATGAAAAGTTGATTGATTTCCAAAACAAAATTACTGAATTACGTAAAATGATTTTCAAATTTAAGGATTCGTTAAGTGATTAAAATTGCAATACGAGGATTTTAGCACAATAAGTCTTAAATCTGTGTTCTGACATCTCAAAATCAAAAAATAAATGGAAAAACAATATTTCGTACATGAGAGCAGTTACGTGGATGATAACGTAACGATAGGGAAAGGCACCAAAATATGGCATTTCTGCCATATCCAGAAAGGAGCATCACTTGGCGAAAACTGCTCGCTCGGACAAAACGTCAATGTAGCCAATAACGTGAAGATAGGCAACGGCGTTCGTATTCAGAACAATGTTTCGGTATATGAAGGCGTGGAACTGGAGGACAACGTTTTTTGCGGACCTTCGTGTGTTTTCACCAACGTGACCACACCCCGTGCTCACTATTCCGTTCACGGAGTATATGCGCGGACCCTGGTAAAATGGGGCGCTTCGCTGGGAGCTAATTCTACAGTGGTTTGCGGACATAATGTCGGACGGTGTGCACTCGTAGCAGCCGGAGCCGTTGTTACCAAAGATGTGAAAGATCACGCCCTGATGGCAGGGGTACCGGCACGGCAAATAGGTTGGGTATGTGAATGCGGTGAAAGACTTGGGGAAGATTTGGTTTGTGAGAAGTGCGGGAAAAAGTACGTTGAAGAAGCTTTCGGATTACGCGAAATGTAGCGGATTACGCGAATTTTAGCGAATTACGCGAATAAATGTGTGCAATGACTGAGATTATTTACAAAGAAGAAAGTTATGCAATAATCGGGGCATGCATGGAAGTGCATAAAAAGTTAGGATGCGGATTTCTCGAAAGTGTGTATTCTGAAGCATTGATAATCGAATTTCAGAAAAGAAATATCCCGTTTGAAAAAGAGAAAAAATTGCCGGTTTATTACGGCGATGAACTCTTGAAGAAATTTTTCAAAGCCGACTTCGTTTGTTACAATAAAATCATCGTTGAATTAAAGTCTTCAAAAATGCTGACAGAAACTGACCGACTGCAAACTTTAAATAACACATCTGCCACTAAATTCCAGCTGGGATTATTGGTAAATTTCGGAACTCCTTCAATAACTTACAAACGTTTAGTAAATACAATATAATAACCGGCGATATTTGGTGCTAATTCTACACAATTCCCGTAATTCGTGTAATTCGCCAAAATTCGCGCAATTAGCAAAAAATGCAATTCAGAGATTTAAAAAAACAATACGAGGTCCTCAAATCAGATATGGATCAGGCAATGCTTGATGCAGTAGCATCGGGTGCGTTTATCATGGGAAAACAGGTGAAAGAGCTGGAAGCCTCCCTGGCCGGATACGTCGGTGTAAAACATTGTATCGCTTGTGCCAACGGCACTGACGCACTTACATTAGCACTGAAAACATGGAATATCGGTGCAGGCGATGCTGTATTCGTACCCGATTTCACCTTCTTTGCATCGGCCGAAGTGGTATCGCTCGAAGGAGCTACTCCTGTTTTTGTGGATGTGGATGCCGATACATTCAATATGGATGTTAAAAGCCTGGAAAATGCCATTGAAAAAGTAAAAACAGAAGGCAGACTAATTCCCCGGGTAATTATTACCGTCGATTTGTTCGGATTACCAGCAAACTATCCAGCTATCCGTGCCCTGGCTGATAAACACCAGTTGTTGATCCTTGAAGACGGTGCTCAGGGCTTTGGCGGTGAAATAAACGGCAAACGTGCCTGCAGTTTTGGCGATATTTCCACCACTTCATTCTTCCCGGCCAAGCCGCTTGGATGCTATGGCGATGGAGGTGCAGTGTTTACCGACAATGACGAATGGGCTGCAATAATAGATTCGCTTCGTGTACACGGCAAAGGTTCGTTCAAATACGATAATGTGCGCATAGGAGTCAATTCCCGCCTGGATACTTTGCAGGCAGCCATTCTGCTCCCTAAATTCAAAGCTTTCAAAGAATACGAAGTAGCTGATATCAACAAAGCTGCCGAACTTTACACTGCCGGACTAAAAGACGTGGTGAAAACTCCCATAATACCCGAAGGATATTACTCCAGCTGGGCGCAATACACCATTCAGCTGACTGACCGCGAACA
>CAZWLJ010000095.1:0-3052 GCA_964634605.1 uncultured Paludibacter sp. | reverse complement strand
CTCATAATCCTGAATGTTGTTTACTTTTTTGTAAACCTATTTCAGGACTAGACAATAATAGTTGTAATATTTCCATCTCCGGCCCCTCCACCCTCTACTCTCAGGCCACCTACACCATTGATAATCTACCCCCAGGTGCTGCGGTGCAATGGAGTGTAACTCCGTCATATATAGCGCCCACTATTGCTGTTCAGGATTCAGGTAGTGTAAACCTCACCAACCACTATGGAATAGACGGGATTGGCGCACATGGGACTTTACAGGCAGTGGTTTCAGTTGGAAATCAGCAGATAACATTGACCAAAGATATACTTTTTGGATGGGCCATTGTTTCAATCGGGAAATCAAGGTTGGACATGAGACCCGGAGAATATATCCTCGAAGCCAATACAACCAACGATCCAAACACGTCAATAACCACTACCTGGTCAGTGACTGGTCCTTCGGCTGCATTAGTCGATTTCCCTTATCCGGATGATGCCGGTTACGCAGATAAAGCCGGACGATTAAAAGTACTGGAAGTTTATACACCGGGTTATTATACCGTGTGTGCTACTGCCAATGATGGAAATTATACCACCCAACCGTATTGTGCCGATTTCTACATTGACGATTATAAACCAGCCGGAGGCATGTTTTCACTCTCTCCAAATCCGGCTACCACATCTGTTACAATTACTATGGATGAAACAAGATTATTGAACACAACCACCCAAAGAACTGTCACTAATCCGAAGGCTGGTTACTGGCAAATCCAACTCTGGAACTCCTTCGGTCTGATAAAAACGATTCAAACCGACCAAAAGAAGTGTCAACTGGATTTGAGCGGATTATCACCCGGATTTTATTATGTGCTGGTAATTAAGGACGGTCAGACTTACCGCAGGCAGTTCATTATAAAATAAAACAGCATCATTACAAAAAAATCCCGCTTCGAATCAGGAGCGGGATTTTTTATAAGTCCCCCTTGAGGGGGATTTAAGGGGCTTTTTACAGTTGTGGTCCCGAAGGAATCAATGCTTTTGCATCGTCGTTGTCGCAATACTGTTCGAAGTTCTTGATGTATTTAGCAGCAAGCGATTTAGCTTTGGTTTCCCATTCAGCTACATCAGCATAAGTGTTACGTGGGTCAAGAATTTCAGTATCCACATTGTTCAATTCTGTTGGAGCTACCAGGTTCAGAATTGGAACGTGAATTGTTGGAGCATTTTCGATTGAACCGTCGATGATTGCGTCGATGATAGCACGTGTGTTTTTCAACGAAATACGTTTTCCTGTTCCGTTCCATCCGGTGTTAACCAGATAAACTTTTGCACCGTGTTCGTGAGCTTTACCGATCAGGGTTTTAGCATACATTGTTGGGTGCAGTGTTAAGAATGCTTCACCAAATGCAGGCGAGAAAGAAGGAACCGGTTCAGTGATACCGCGTTCTGTTCCGGCTAATTTTGAAGTAAAGCCTGACAGGAAGTGGTACTGAGCTGATTTTTCGTCAAGAATTGATACCGGAGGCAATACACCGAATGCGTCAGCCGACAGGTAAATAATTTTCTTAGCGTGACCTGCACGTGAAGGAGAAACGATTTTGTTGATGTGATAAATAGGATAAGAAACACGTGTGTTTTCTGTTTTCGAAGCAGCAGCTGTGTAATCAGGTGTTCCATCTTCAAGTACAGTCACGTTTTCGAGCAATGCATCACGACGGATAGCTCTCCAGATGTCTGGTTCTTTGTCTTTTTCAAGATCAATAACTTTTGCGTAGCAACCACCTTCGTAGTTAAATACACCATGATCGTCCCAACCGTGTTCATCATCACCAATCAGATAACGTTTAGGGTCAGCCGAAAGAGTAGTTTTACCTGTTCCTGAAAGTCCGAAGAAAATAGCTACGTCGCCATCTTTACCTACGTTAGCCGAGCAGTGCATTGAAGCAATACCTTTCAAAGGCAGATAATAGTTCATCAAAGCGAAAATACCTTTTTTCATTTCGCCGCCGTACCAGGTACCGCCGATAACCTGCATTTTGCGGGTCAGGTCAAACAAGGTAAATACTTCCGAGTTCAAACCCTGTTCTTTCCAGTTCGGGTTGGTAGTTTTTGAACCGTTCAGACATACGAAATCAGGTTCGCCGTAGTTAGCCAGTTCGTAGTGCGAAGGACGGATAAACATGTTGGTTACGAAATGAGCCTGCCAGGCCACTTCCATCACGAAACGCACTTTCATGCGGGTATCTTCGTTGGTACCGCAGAAGGTATCCACTACATATAATTTTTGGGCTGTAGAAAGCTGTTTAGTTACCAGGTCTTTACAGTGGTCGAATACTTCGGGAGTAGTCGGGCGGTTGATGGTGCCATCCCACCACATCGTATCGCGTGTGGTATCATCCAGTACAATGAATTTGTCTTTGGGTGAACGACCGGTGAATTTACCGGTGTCAACTGCCACAGCGCCTGTGTTTGTTAATACACCTTTTTCGAAACCTTCGTTAGCCGGATCAATCTCCGCCTGAAACAATTCTTCGTAAGTCGGGTTGTGCAGGATTTCGATGTCACCCGAAATACCATACTTGCTTAAATCTAAATTTGCCATTTTCTAAAAAATTAATTGATTTTATCTTGATTTTATCTATCTTCTGATTTGACGGTGCAAAAGTACTACAATTTCCGCAACAAAAAAAGCAATTAAAGAAATTTTTCTTTAATTAAATATAAATGATCTCTCAGACCAGAAATTAAGGATAAAACAAGCTTTCCGGAGCTATTGTTCAGAAATAATATGCTAATTTATCACAATTAGTAATGTCTTCCAGGCGTATTAAAAAACGATTCGTATCTTTTGTACTGAACGGTTTGGAACGATTTACGATTTTTTCAACTATAGATATTTGTTACAAAGTCAGGTTCACAAAAAATGTATGCGGATACTGCCGGATACTCCAAATCAAAAATTATCACTCCCGTAACGGTTAAAAAACCATTTTTTTACCATTCATTCTCAAAGAACTTTTTTCTTCACCCTTCTATCTCTATCACCCAGCACAATCCACCTTCAGCTC
>CAZWLJ010000094.1:0-3063 GCA_964634605.1 uncultured Paludibacter sp. | reverse complement strand
GCTTCCGAAAAATCGGAATGTACCATACGCTCCTCAAATAAAACTTATTACAACAGGTCTCATTGCGGATAATCATTTTGTTCTTTTATGTAATTAACTCGTCGCTCAATCAAAAGAAAATGGAAGTCAGGATAAGTTCAGATTACTTCTGTTGTTTCATTTATATTCGGGAAATAATTAAAACCACATCGTTTTATTGCCGAATCCTATTTATTTTTATATTTTTACACAGTTTTTCAAAAAAACGCCTTAATCATCAACTACATACTATAAAATGAATCAAAAAAAGACTATCCATTTTGCCCGCCTGTTCATGGTGGCAACTATTATTTCCTTTTTCTCCATCCATTCAAATGCACAGGTTTCAAGATTGAAAGTGATTCCTGAAGTGCAGCAGTTTGTTGCAGTAAGCGGAACCTATTCACTGCCTTCTTCGGTGAAAATTCTTGTAAAAACAGCTGATATACAGGCTAAAACAGACAGCCTGCTGGGAATTGCCAATCAGCTGAAAGATGAACTTAGTCAGATGTTCAATACCACGGCTACAGTTGCTGAAACGACTGCTGCAACTGCTCTTGAAGGCGAAATTCTGATGATGTACAGCACTTCGGCACTGAATAACAAAGAAGCTTATCAGTTGCAAATCAGCGACGGAATAGTACTCGCTGCATCTGCCCGCCCTGGAGCATTCTGGGGAACCCGAACTATTCTGCAGCTGGTAGAAAATCATGCCAATCAGGTGCCCAAAGGAAACATTACGGACTATCCCCATTTTCCGGGTCGCGGCTTTATGCTGGATGTGGGACGAAAATACTTCACCATCGATTTCCTCCGGCAATACGTGAAGATTTTATCTTACTATAAAATGAGTGAATTTCACCTTCACCTCAATGACAACGGATTTAAAAGTTACTTCAACAACGACTGGACGAAAACTTACGCCGCTTTCCGGCTTGAAAGTGAAACTTATCCCGGACTGGCAGCCGCCGACGGGCATTACACCAAAGCTGAATTTCGTGATTTGCAACGACTTGGAATGCAGTACGGTGTAAATGTGATCCCGGAAATTGACATACCGGCACACAGCCTGGCATTCACCCGTTATGAACCGAAACTGGCTGCTAAAGCCCCTTATGCATTGGATCACCTGGAACTCCTGGATGAAACGAAGCGTCCTTTCGTTTACAACTTCTTTGAAAAGCTGTTTGACGAATATATCTCCGGGGAAAACCCGGCATTTATCGGGCCCGATGTGCACATAGGAACCGACGAATACGCCAAAGAAGGCAATATTAGCAGTGTGGACAACGAACAAGCCAAACAGTTTCGCCTTTTTACCGACCATTTCTTAAAATACATAGCCGACAAAGGTAAAACACCGCGCTTGTGGGGTGGACTGAAATGGCTGAAAGATAATCCCGAAACCAAGGTAAACCCTTATAGCAATGCCGTGATGAACTCCTGGAGTGTGGACTGGGTAGATCCGCTACCGATGCTCAATGCAGGTTTCCGGATAATGAATACACTGGATTCATGGATGTATATTGTTCCTGCTGCCGGATATTACAGGGAATTTCTGGATATTCAGTGGCTTTATACAAATTTTCGTCCTGAGAAAGTGAGCGGCTCTCAGACTTTACCCAGTTTCCAGAAAGGACTATTAGGTGCTACATTTGCCGTTTGGAATGATATCTGCGGCAATGGTATTTCCATGCAGGACGTTCACTATCGAGCATATCCTGCAATTAAAGTACTCGCATCAAAAAACTGGAAAGCTACGCCGGGAGTGAGTTACGCGGACTATAACAATATTGCCGGTGCATCATCCGAAGGACCGGGCTTAAATCTTATTGGAAAATACACGGCAAATCAACTGGCTTCAATATCTTCGAAAATAGCTGATACTTCGGTAACTTTTGACGGAACGAATGCGCTTGAACTGGGCGGTACAGATATCGGATACGATTACGAAGTGAATTTTGACCTAAAACCTGCTGCCGGAAATGCTGCAAATGCCATATTGTTTCAAAGCAGTTTCTCCAAAGTTACATTAAATACCACCGGAACTCAAAAACTGGGTTTCGCGCGTGATGGGTACACGTATACATTTAATTTTATTCCCGCTGCCGACACCTGGCAAAGCATCCGTATTCTGGGAAATTACAGGAGTGTATCACTTTATGTCAATGGAGTATTTAAAGAGAGACTTGCGGCATACCGAAAAACCGCCGGATTGCCCAATAATATGAATTTTCAGCAAACCTTGTTTTTCCCTCTGGAAAAGGCAGGAGATGCAGTAAACGGTTTCAAGGGAGAATTAAAAAATCTCAGCATAGCGACGTATGATCCGCAAAAGTTGAAAGATGATTTTCTGGCTACCAAGCTTAAACTCAAAGATGGGATTTATTTCATCAAAGCCGGTGAAAAATACCTGACCAATACGGCTGCCAAAGGAAGTGCACCAACGTTCAATACAAAATCTGCCAATGTAGCCACGCAGAAATTCAAAATCACTACCGATCCTGTCACCAACCGGCATAAGATAGTTAGTGCTTCCGACGAAACAAAATACATCAACGAACTGGGTGTTTTCGGAACCAATGCTTACTATTCGACCTGGAATACCTATAATTTTTATCTTAAAAACGGATTTTACGCCATCCAGAACGATGGTGACGCGGGAAAAGGATTTTGGTTCCTGGATGGCACCCGATTTAGCAAAACGGATGAGGTCTATGAAGATTTCAATTACTTCGTGGAATTTATACCTGCTGATGGTACAGGTGTGGAGCTTCTTCCCGATTTTGAAGTGGATATCATTCAAACCTCCGGATACCTTCAGGTAAAAGGTGTGGATGTAAAATCGCTGATGCTGCTCAACTTAAATGGCAGCGTTGTAAAATCGGTTCAGCAAACCAATACCCTGAAATTTGCCGGAGTACCTGATGGCGTTTATCTGCTCCGTGTTTTCACAACCGATAACAAAGAAAGTACAGTGAAGATTGTGAAGTAGAGTAACCCTACCGACACTCTCACTCGCTCTTTCAACTCTGCCAGAGTTCA
>CAZWLJ010000093.1:0-3113 GCA_964634605.1 uncultured Paludibacter sp. | reverse complement strand
CACGGCTACGTGAAGAACAACGACCGGCTGATAGTAACCAACTTTACTTCTGCTGAAGGAATCATGAATCTCTTCGATGTGTCCGGCAAGCGATTTATCAACCGGAAAATGCCGGTTTCTGTCAGCGAAGTACCCGTTACACTGGAACCCGGGGTTTATATCCTCGACCTGCAGGCCGACGGTAAACGTGAAACAATTAAACTGATTATTAAATAAGGGAGGGGAGGATATGAACAACAGACTCAAAATACTGATTATTTTTATACTTACGCTCCTTATTGTCGTGGGAGGAGGTTACACCTACTATATGATGATCACGCAGCGTATCGCGCCGCGTGAGGCAGGTATGTTTAATCCGGGTAACGTGGTGACTCCGGAAGTGAGTGTCGGGAATAAAAACACGAAAAAAAGGCTTGCAAACCGGCCGAAAGTATATCAAAGCTTACATGTGAAGAATCTGACGGATGCAGGGCTTCCCTCGGAAGGTACACTCCGCGGAATGAATGCACAACCGGATGAAACACTCCCGGGATTCAGGGGATACTCTTACCGCAGAACCGCGAAAGAGGACGATTACACCGCACAGAACGGGGCAGCGGGAGGCAACCTGATGGCATACAGAAGCGGATACCGGAACGGAAACACGCAGGGAGCAACCTACAGCTCCGGGGGAACATCCATGGGAAGCACATCCTCGCTGCTCGTGCCAAGGAACGGGAATTATAACCCTCCAACTAACGGAGGAATCATCATCGTGGACCCGATGACAGACCCCACGGGTCAGAAAATACCCGCGGGTAACGGAATATGGATTCTGCTGATTCTGGCTGCCGGATATGCGTGGAGGAAGAAGCCACTCTAAATCTCCCCGAAGGGGAGACTTTTGGGCGAATGGTAACAGGAAAATTTGTTGGAAACCTGACAGGATGATACAATCTGTCAGGTTTTGTTTTTTTCCTGCCCGCTCTGTTTGTACCATCCCCGAACTGTAAAGTCACGGCACCACAGATTTCCGGCTCTGCCGAAGTGCTGTTGCGAAAGAAATTGCGTTTTTTTTTGCAGAATGCCGGACAGATTCAGAACTCTTTTCACCCCCCCCGATATCCATAAAAAATCCTTTTTTACACAGGTTTTTGAACAGTCTCAAATTCTTTCAATGCATCTCCCGTAACCATAAATGAAATGCTTTAAACCTTGAATGCAATGCTCGAAACCTTGAATGCAATTCTCCAAAATCCTTAATAAAGTTCATGAAACCCCGGATTCAAACCACCACTAACCACCCGCCGGAAAACAGGAAGCAGAAAGCAAAGCGCTGAGCACCGCTAAATTTGTCACAAATATCACCGGTACATTCAGAAAGGTTCAGTGCACCGTTTCAGAATAATTTTCAATTCTTCTTTATCTCAGCAAACAACCCGGTGCTGCGCAAATGACATTTCGGTGGGTATTTTTTATCAGCAAACGACACAATATTACATACAAATCATTCATAGGATGGAGTACTTAAGTGAAAACCGGATAAGATTTTTGAGAATTTATGTTAAATAATAATTTTCCCAAAAAAAATAATTACACTTATTACCATTTCTGATACTTTCATTACAAATTACCGGGGTTTCATTACAGAAATGTATATTTCTTTAATTTTCAATCAAATTAATCTGGATTTATTAAAAAGAAATTACTACATTTGTCATTGATTTTTAACCATTTTTATCAATAGACGAGGAAATATAACTACCGGAAAAATCCGTTTGGAGAAACTGAAATTATTCGGACCATAACGATACAAATACCTTGCATCTGTTTAATACTGTTTACTAACACACGTTTCTATATGAAACATGAAAAAATTATCAATGAATTGCAATCGTTGCTCAAACAAAAGTTTGGCAAACCATTAGGCTCAATGAGCAGTATCGAGGAACTCTCGAATGCCGTAAATCTAAGCACGCAAACCCTTCGCCGTTTTCTGGGACTGATTGACAGGGAATCAGGCAACCATATCAGTAAATCATCACTCTCGCTGATTGCGCGCTACGTGGGTTTCAGGGACTGGGACGATTTCAGGGAAAAAGCCTGCAGCGGAGACAGCTTCCTGCCCGAAGACAAGGCATTTATCAATAACATGTCGGTTTTTCTGCATAACGGCCAAAAACACAGGCTGGATTATTTTCAAGACTCTTTCACAGTTGATACGCTGAACGACTACGCGCAGGTAATCTACGCACGACCCGAAAATACCGAGTATTTCTACCGGCTCTATCGCGACAATAAGTGGGCTACCGACTACATTTTTGCCTGGTTGCCCAACTACAACTATATCGGGCAGGACTGGTTCAGAAACATCCTGCGCGAACGGATTGAGCAAACCACTAAACCAAACATCCGGCTATCGCACTATAATTTCCTATGCTTGGGTGCATACCTGACAAAAAGACACTCCGAAATCACTCCATGCACTGAATTGCATTGCAACTTTTACTCCGATTACAAAAAAAGCAACCACTACATGGCATTTCTGGAAATGAGATACCACTCCCTGCTTCTGTTTCAGGCAAAACAGAAAAACGACCGGGAACTGATCTATAAAATTCTAAACAAGCTTCATGATGATTTTGAGAGAGAAAAGGTCAGCGAATTCAACCAGCATGAATTGCTTATTTTCATGTGCAACAGCCTGATATGGATCAGGGAATATGCTATTGCCTACGATTTTCTGAAAGATAAAACCGAGTTTATCAAAGAATTTCCTGAAAAATGTATCAAAGAACGCTCATTGCACTTCTTTGGCATTAATATGGCTTTTGTGAAAACCACTTTTGCACTCGTATGGGCTACTAACCGGATCGAACAATCACCCCTCTTCGAACTTAGCCATGCTGACTTTGCCGAACCAAGCGGATTGCTCTATAACGATTATATCAGACTGCTTTATCTGGCAAAAAGCATTCTGAACAACAACGGATTGAATCACAAAAAGAAACTCTACGAAGATCTGAAAATAATGGCCGAAAAAACCGGTTATGTTCTCATTTATGACATTCTGAAGGACCTCGATCCTGCTTTCAAAGAATATTTTGAGGAATAACCTGAATGGTGATTAGTGA
>CAZWLJ010000092.1:0-3121 GCA_964634605.1 uncultured Paludibacter sp. | reverse complement strand
GTAAAAGGCGAATACGGACGTGGCAATGTAACCGGCGAAGCTGCCGTGGGTGTTGAAGTGACCATCGGACAGGGCGATGTGATAAAGGATGTTGCAGTCACCAGCAGCGTGAAAGCAGGACTTGGAGGCCTCGTCGAAGGCGAGGTAAGCGGACGGCTGGCCATGGAAGGCGGAGCTTCTGTCGATTCGAATGCGGGCTTTATTACCCCGGAATTGCCTGATTTAGGGAATATTAAATAGTATTATCTCAATATTTTATAGAAATAAACAGGGGTGTCGGCTGAAAACGGCACCCCTGCTTTGTTTCTGTTTAATGATTCCATCAGATTTCTTCAAATCTTGCCGTGAAAAATCGCAGTTGTTTCGGCTCATATACGAATCTCAGTCCTTTGATCCGGTCTCTTTCGCTGTAAAGATGTATCACTGCGTTGGCCACATAGTCCATATGCCGGTACGTGTAGACACGGCGTGGTATGGTCAGGCGTACAGTTTCCAGTTTCGGACGGTGATTTTCACCGGTTATCTTGTCGCGACCGGCCGATACGATGCCGCGTTCCATGCTCCTGACTCCCGAATAGAGATACAGCGTGGCTGCCAGACTCTGAGCCGGAAACTGATCCTGTGTCAGATGCGGACAGAAACGGCGTGCATCCAGAAATACGGCATGTCCGCCAACCGGCTCGATAATCGGGATTCCGGCATCGCGCAGCCGTTCACCCAGGTAGCGCACCTGCTTCACACGGTGTTCGATGTATTCGTACTGCATGGCTTCACGAAGTCCTATAGCCATGGCTTCCATATCGCGACCGGCCAAACCACCGTACGAGGGCATTCCTTCATACACCACCACAATTTCTTTGGCTTCGTTGAAAAGATGCTCGTCGTTCATACACAGAAATCCGCCGATATTCACCAGGCAGTCCTTTTTACCGCTCATCGTGCATCCGTCGGCATAGCTGAACATTTCATGTACAATTTCCTGAATGGTTTTGTCAGCATAACCCTCTTCCTGTTCCTTGATAAAGTAGGCGTTTTCCACACAGCGTGTAGCATCGTAGAATACTTTGATCCCGTATTTGCTGGTCAGTTCATGCACTTCACGCATGTTCTGCATCGAAACAGGCTGACCACCCGCCAGGTTTACAGTTACAGCCAGGCAAACGTACGCTATGTTTTCAGCCCCTTTTTCATCAATAAGCCGCTGGAGTTTATTCAGGTCGATGTTTCCTTTGAATGGGATATTCAGTACCGCGTCGTGCGCTTCGTCGCGGATTATGTCCACGAAATTTCCGCCGTTACGCTCCTGATGATACCGCGTGGTGGTGAAATACATGTTTCCCGGAACATACTGGCCGGGTTTGATGGCTATTTGCGAAAGTATGTTCTCAGCACCCCGCCCCTGATGCGTTGGAACGATGTATTTGAAACCAAAAATCTCTTCTACTGTCTCTTTCAGATGGAAGAAATTACGGCTGCCGGAGTAAGCCTCATCACCAATCATCATTCCGGCCCACTGACGGTCGCTCATGGCATTGGTGCCGCTGTCGGTCAGCAAATCGATAAAAACATCGTCTGATTTGAGCGAAAAGGTGTTGAAACCGGCCTCCCGGATCAGAATTTCACGTTCTTCACGGGTGTTCATTCGTACTGTCTCTACGCTTTTTATGCGGTAAGGCTCTGCTGGATAGTAATCTGTGTTCATGTATCTTGTTTTATTTTCTAAAAGGTTATTTATATTACAAAAATATACTAATTTCCCGATTAAGCAATGATTATTTGTAAAAATAATTAATGAAATTCGTTAAACAGCTATTCCAAAGTGTCAGAATGTCAAATCGAAATTTTGCAGATAATCCTCATCAATCGCACTCCCTAACCCTCTCCCCATCGGGGAGAGTTGGAGAGGGGCTTTTCCTTCGGGCAGGGCAGGAGAGGGGCTTTTAAAATTCTCACAAAATAGCCCTAAATCATGAACTTTAGAAAAAGATGATTGTTTACTTCATATAAAACATCACAGAAATAATTATTTAAAAACAGAACATCCCACAACAGAACAATTATTTGGACTCACAAGAGGATGACTGATAATCGCACTCGCCAAAAGCCTACCCTTCGGGGAGGTTTGGCGGGGTTTGACTTAATAAACTATGAAAATTAAAGCAAATATTGGCACCGCCGACCGAACAATCAGGCTGATAGTGGCACTCCTGCTCATTATTTTGTTTTATTCGGGTCTGATATCCGGCATTATTGGCATTATCGGACTTATTCTGGCGCTTCTGCTCACCATCACCAGTTTGCTGAGCTTTTGTCCTGTCTACAGGCTATTCAAACTGAATTCTGTTTTCCATAAAAAACAATCCTGAAAAGCCCCGGAAAAAACGGGTAAACAATATCGCTTCGATAGATAAAATTGTTAATTATTTATTTTGAGTAAAGCAGAAAAAGTTGTAATTTTGCACCGTTTTTGAGAAACTTAATTTTAAAAATAAGAATAAAAAATGATTAAAGTAGGTATTAATGGTTTTGGCCGCATCGGACGTCTCGTTTTCCGTGCTGCTCAACAAAGAAACGATATCGAGATTGTTGGTATCAACGACTTGATTAGTGTTGAATACATGTCTTATATGCTCCGCTACGACAGTATTCACGGACAATTCAAAGGTACAGTGGAAGTGAAAGATGGTCACTTGGTAGTTAACGGTAAAACAATCCGTGTTACAGCAGAAAAAGATCCTTCAAACCTGAAATGGAATGAAGTGGAAGCTGAATATGTAGTTGAATCTACAGGTCTGTTCCTTACAAAAGAAACTGCTGAAGCTCACATCAAAGCGGGTGCAAAACGCGTTGTTATGTCTGCTCCTTCTAAAGACGATACCCCTATGTTCGTTTGCGGTGTTAATACCGATACATATGCAGGTCAGACTATCGTTTCTAACGCATCATGTACTACCAACTGTTTAGCACCTATCGCTAAAGTTATCAACGATAAATTCGGAATGGTTGAAGGTTTGATGACTACTGTTCACTCAACTACAGCTACTCAGAAAACCGTTGACGGTCCTTCAGCAAAAGACTGGAGAGGCGGACGCGCTGCAGCAGGCAACATTATCCCTTCATC
>CAZWLJ010000091.1:0-3339 GCA_964634605.1 uncultured Paludibacter sp. | reverse complement strand
GATTCTTTGTTCTGAAAGTCTTTGTTCCTGCCTCTGAAAGTCTTTGCTCTGCAAGTCTTTATTCTTTGTTCTGCAAGTCTTTGCTCTTTTTTCCTGATTACAATTTCCTCGATACACCGTGCGTAGGCTGGCTTTCCCACTTGTAGCGGTTCACGGCAGTTACTACAAAGGTGGTTCTCCCCTTGAATTTCCGGTCGAGCTCGCGCAGGTCCAGGCAGGCTTCGGTGGTGAGTGCCACAATATTTGAAGGGTCGTTCATATTGCCCACTTCTTTCCCCTTGAAACCATAAACGGTATAATACATCACTTTGCAACCGCCGTCCTCATCCACTTCGTCCCACAGCAGATAGGCTTCTTTTCCGTCCTTCACTATGCGCAGGTTTTGCGGCTGGGCAGATGCTTCTCCTTTGATGTTTTTGCTGATGGGATGCAAAGCAGGATATTTGTAGTAGTTGTTTTGCAGGGTGTCAAGCAGTCCTTTGGGATTCCGGTTGAAGGTTTTGGCGCTGAAATAGACTGCTCCTTCCACTTTCGGGTAACTCTGATTCATCTTTAGCTGGCGGGCAAGTTCGTTGCCGTTTTTCCAGGCGGAAGTTTTGTTTTCATACAAACCCGATGAATACAGCCCGATGTAAAGGTTCTTGTCGTAGGTGTTTTCGCTCCACCATTTTATAAGCACTTCA
Organism: uncultured Paludibacter sp.; assembly: GCA_964634605.1. Taxonomy (GTDB): domain Bacteria; phylum Bacteroidota; class Bacteroidia; order Bacteroidales; family Paludibacteraceae; genus UPXZ01. The sequence continues at coordinate 2,656 of CAZWLJ010000091.1, read as the reverse complement.
TAATCTGCTATTTTTTTTCCAATTTCCCAGTAAAGTTGCGGTACAACATAGTCGATAGTACCTTCTTTCAACCATTTCAGAATGTCGGCGTAGAGGTCGTCGTAGTTGGTAAGGCCTGCACGCGTTGCTGAACCGCGCGGGTCCGTGTTGTCGTTGCGCCACACACCGAACGGGCTGATGCCAAACTGAACCCAGGGCTTCAGGTCTTTGATGGTTTTCTGCAATTCGGCAATAACCATATCCACGTTGTTGCGCCGCCAGTCGGCTTTGCTGGTAAAACCGCGCGGATTGTCACGAAACGTTTTCTCATCCGGAAAATCGCGACCGCCGACGGGGTAGGGGTAAAAATAATCGTCGAAATGCAGCGCGTCGATATCGTAACGCATGATGATGTCGGCCACTACTTTGTTCAGAAACTGCCGGGTTTCGTCCATTCCCGGGTCGAAATAATATTTTCCGCCGTATTCCACGAAAAGATCCCGGTTTTTGTAATACAAATGCTCTTTATCCAGCTGCTTTATCTGGCTGGCTGTATTCGTTACACGGTACGGATTTACCCAGCCATGAACCTCCATGCACCGTTTGTGCGCCTCCTCGATGATAAACTGGAGCGGGTCATAGAAAGGAGTCGGGTGTTTGCCCTGCTTTCCGTTGAGGTAGTACGACCACGGTTCCAGGTTTGAAGGGTAAAAACTGTCGGCCGTAGGACGAATCTGAATTACGATGGCGTTGATACCGCTTTTCTGTAAATTATCGAGCATCGTACGCATCTCAGTCCGTTGCTGCGTGGGTGTCAAATCAGGACTGGATGGCCAGTCGATGTTGGCAACCGTGGCAATCCACACTGCACGCATTTCGCGCTTGAGTTGTTTTTGAGCTGTGAGACTGAAAATGATAACAGAAAGGAACAGAAAGGTGAAAATTCGTTTCATAATATAGCCGTAATATGGATGCTGAATCTAATTATTGAGCAAAAATAACCATTTTTTCTTCTTTGTACAACACAAAGAGTAAATTTGGCTGCCGACGAAAATCCCGGATTAACAAAGAATGGTTGTTTTTTACTACTTTTGTATCATGCAAGACTTCCGCGACATATTGTATTCCTCGCTGAGCGACACTTATTCCGGGAACGAAATACGTATTTTCGGAAATATGATACTGGAAAAAATTACCGGCTTTTCCCGTGCCGGGCTTTTAGCACGGAAGAATACCGAACTGAACGAACAGCAGCGTAAACTTGCCCTTCAGTATCTTGATCGGCTGAAAAACCACGAGCCGGTTCAGTACATTCTGGGCGAAACAGAATTTTACGGATTGAAATTCAAAGTCAATCCTTTCGTTTTGATCCCGAGACCGGAAACAGAAGAACTTATTGAATGGATAAAGCCCCCCCACCCCCCGAAGGGGGGATTCCTGAGCGGTACGCCAACTGTGCTGGATATTGGTACAGGAAGTGGCTGTATTGCTGTTTCATTGAAAAAGAAATTTCCCTCCGCAAAAATTACAGCCATGGATATTTCAGCCGAAGCGCTGAATGTAGCCCGTGAAAATGCGGAAATCAATCACGTGGAAATTGAATTCCTGCAGGATGATATATTAAATCCTGCACCCACCGACCGCCGCTGGAATGTGATTGTAAGCAATCCGCCCTATATTCCTGCTTCCGAACAGCATGAAATGGACAAAAATGTCACAGACTTTGAACCGCATCTGGCCCTGTTTGTTCAGGATAATGATCCGCTGATTTTCTACCGCAAAATTGCCGGGTTTGCCCTGACCCACCTCACTCCCGGGGGCAAACTTTATTTCGAGACTCACAAAGACCTGGCACACCATTGCAGACAACTCCTTGAACAGTATGGATTTACCAGCGTCGAAATCCGAAAAGATATTTCGGGCAATGAACGGATGGTGAAGGGCACACTCGCCTGAATTTCATGTCAATAAACACTTTCCGGATACCTGATTCACGAAAATAAATTCCCGCTCAAATCACCCGATCGCTTGAAACATAGCGGAACATCGGTTGGAAAGTACCCATATCATCCCAAATTCATTCAGTTGCATCATCTGCCGGTAAGTTCCTGCACTCATGATGATTGTGGGCAAATAGTAATATTACATAGTTATAATTCATAAATAAATCAGAGATAAAACAAATATATTACAGACTATTATCTGAAATATATCTGATATATATCTGAGTTATATCTGAGATATATCTGATATATTTGACTTTCAGAATAGAATCAGCATCCGTTCAAATTCCTGTTGTTGCTGATATTCATCTTAATTCTGTAAAGTAACGAGCGGGTCGGCAAGAGTATCTTCCGATAGCTATCGGAACACGTATCCTTATGATTTGAAGAATATGTGTTCCTGCATTGAATAACAACTATGCTAAGTCCGTAACAATTTGTTCGCAGGATTATATAAATTCCGCTGCTATACTTGCAGGTTCATGTATCCGAAAACAATTTCTGTGTCCGATACATACACCTGAAGAAAAATATCATTACAAAAGATTGAATTCTCATTACAAAAGATTGAGGTTTCATTACAAAAAATGGGCACTTCGTTACAAAAAACGGGCACTTCAATGCAAACCGGATTTAACACTATTGTTTTTAATTTTTAAAAGATTTACATTTAC
>CAZWLJ010000090.1:0-3421 GCA_964634605.1 uncultured Paludibacter sp. | reverse complement strand
CGGAGAGATTGAACAGAATTTCAGCTCCCTGAATGGCCAGGTGTGAACTTGGCGGTATCGGCATCCAGAGGTCTTCGCAAATTTCTATCCCGAAGGTAAAATTATTCATGCGGAAAAAATAGTTGGTTCCAAAGTAAACATCCTGACCCGCGAGTTGAATTTCATCTGCGGTTGCAAAGTACCCGGACGCGAACCATCTTTTTTCATAGAATTCGTTGTTGTTGGGCAGATTGATTTTTGGAATAACTCCCAGAATTTCGCCCTGTTTGAAAACCACCGCGGCATTGAAAAGCTGGTTATTTTTCCTTACCGGCATTCCAACAATACTCGTAATTTCCAGTCCGGCAGTGTCGGCAACCAAATCAGCCAGCGCGCTTTCAGCATTATCCAGCAGTTGCTTCTGAAAAAACAAATCGGCACAGGTGTAAGCCGTGATGCACAATTCGGGAAAGCAAACGATCTCTGCATTTTCGGCTTCCGCTTTTATTATCAGTTCCTTGATTTTTGAAGCATTGAAAGCACAATCGGCCACGCGAAGTTCGGGAATGGCAGCCGCTACTCTGACGAAACCATGCTGGCCCCCTAACCCCCTCAAGGGGGAATTTGTAGTAAGTTTGCTCATCGTTTGTGGTTTTTATTTGGTGGTATTATATTTTTTGAGAATGTGTAAATGTTTTATGAATATTGAATTTCTGCACCAATATTCCCCCTTTAGGGGGTTAGGGGGCAGGTTATCGTGTCCGGTGGTTTATTTTTCCATATCACTCAGGTAAATTTCAAGCGATTTGGAAGAAATAAGTATTTCGCGTACCGACAAGCCCAGTGAAATAATCAGACATACCAGCGCTACTCCGAAAATATAAACAGAAATCAGTTGATATCCGATATAAATCAGAAACATAGTAGCCACACACAATAATAAACTGACAACCCCGAAAACCTGCATTTGTTTGGTAAGTCTCAATCGTTTACGCAGGTTGACAATTTGCGCCTTTGTAATAGCGGAACGATCTTCCATGTAGCGGTCTTTGAGTGTGCGAACCAACTGCGCATAGGACAGAAACCGGTTCGTGTAGGCCAGCAGTATGAGCGACACGGCCGAAAAGAGAAACGTCGGGGTAATCAGCGTAAGTTCTTCCATTACAGTATGATTTGAATAATTGTCAACTACCGGAATTCCGATCCGAATGATCCGTAAAAATAGAATAACCGCGCCTTCTCTACCGGTTTAGTGGCAGGAAGGTTCAGCTGTCTCGGGTGTTTTGAGCAATTCAGCCACTTTCTTACCAAGCAGAATGCACGAGCGATAATTGTTCTCTTTCAAACCCATTTTTTCTTCAACGGAGAAATCAACCATTCGCCATTTCATTTTTTCGCCGAATTCAGCCAGTTTTTTGTTGGTAATTCCGGCCCAGGAATATGACCCGAAAAAGGCATAATCTCTTTTTCGCACTTGCCTGATTTCAATTTTTGTAAGCAGCGAATGAATTTCAGGATGCAGGTCGTTGCAATAAGTCGGACTACCGATGACCAAACCTTTGTACTTGAAAATATCCCGCAGAATAACCGATGCATCCGATTTTGATACATTGTGCAGCACCACATTTTTTATTCCGTTCTGTACAAGTCCCTGTGCAACTGCTTCGGCCATCTGTTCGGTGTTCCCATACATAGAGCCGTAAACTACCACTGCTCCTTCTTTGGCTTCGTAGCGGCTCAGCTGGTCGTAGATATCCACGGCTTTCGATACCTGTTCCTGCCACACCGGACCGTGTGTGGAGCAAATGATTTTTATCTCGAGCGGAGTAAGCTTCTGAAGGGCTTTCTGAACCGGAGAACCATATTTTCCTACAATGTTGGCGTAGTAGCGAACCATCTCGTCCCAGTATTTGTCGGTATTTATTTCACTATCCATCACACCACCATCGAGCGTACCGAAACATCCGAAAGCATCCCCGGAGAAGAGTACGCATTCTGTCGTGTCGTAGGTCATCATTGTTTCTGGCCAGTGAACCATGGGAGTAAGGTGGAATTGAAGCTGATGTTTGCCCAGCGTGAGAATTTCACCATCCGTAATTTCTAGGGTGTTATCATCTATACCATAATAGCCGTTCAGCATTTCCAGTGTTTTTTTGTTGCCAACAACAGTTATGTTGGGATAATATTTTCTAATGAAGCTGATAGAACCTGAATGGTCTGGTTCCATATGATTGATAATCAGGTAATCTATTTGTTTGCCTTTGAGTTGCGATTGAATTTTTCCGATAAAAATTTCACTGTAGCAAACGTCAACAGTATCAACAAGGGCTGTTTTTTCATCTGTAATAAGATACGAATTGTACGATACTCCGTGCGGAAGAGGGAGCATATTCTCAAATTTATGCTTTGTGCGGTCGTTAACACCAACGTAATAAATATCTTTTGCAATTTCCGTGTTCAAATACATATACTTTTTTATAATTTTATCCGGTTAACAGGTTATTTATCAAAATCAGATTTTTGAATAATCATTTTTCAATTAATAACGTCTGATTTTAATGATTGTTTTTTTTGTTTGAACTGCAAAGATACAAATTATTTGCGGAAAGGATAAAAACGGGATACCCGGAAGCCCGAAAAATATAACGAAACCTCTTCGCTGAAGCTAACTGACCGATATCGAGCTATCACCGTTTTGCACGCTGTTTTGCATCGTTTTCCAGCACTCTGAACATCGTTATTCTTCGAATCAGATCGTATGGAATGGGTTTTTTCAGCGGAAACTGAACCGAACCCTTTCCCTGTTTGTAGTGTGCCAGTTCATCTTTGAATGCACTGTGGCCGGTTGGAGTGGCATAAAATCCGATATGTTTTTTAAAACCGGCAAAATATACCAGTGGTTTGCCGTTGGTTTTGTAACCGGGCATTCCGTAAGCCATCCCTTCGGCTGCATCGGGAGCTGCTTCGATAATTATCCTGCGGATTTCGTGCAGTATCAGCTGTACTTCGGGAGGAAAGCCCGCAATATAATTGTCAACTTCATTCATAGTTTCTGAGTGCGGATTTGGCGAAAGAATGCGGTAAGTTCTTCTTTGCGGGAGGACGGCAGACTGTGCCACCGGATGCCCTGAACTGCCCCTTCAAGCGCATACAGCATATCGATGCAGGCTTCGGGATCAACGGTTCTGATGCGTATGAACGCGTTTTCACTTCCGGTTGAGATCAGTTCATCGGGCGTGTTTATGCCCACTTCGGTAAGTTTTTGGGCCAGTACTTTTCCTATGTTTGGCAATTCGGTAAGTGCTTTCATATCGGTTTTTCGCTGAGTTTGTTTTCCTGAAAAATCAATCTGTTCCGGCAGGTTGACTACCTTGATGACCTGCCAAAAGTAGAAAAAATATTTGAGTTGATGTAAAAATACAGTGCATTTATTGTCCTGTTA
>CAZWLJ010000089.1:0-3628 GCA_964634605.1 uncultured Paludibacter sp. | reverse complement strand
TTGCTCCACTTTTAACGATAATCTCAGCCGAAGCCATATCTTTTTGAATTTCTAAAACACCTAAATTATCAATTGTTGTAGTTCCGGTATAAGTACTCGCTGATTTAAGTATTACTTTTGAATCATGAATGTAAACACTACTTGTACCATTTATTTCTTTAATCTCACCGTTAATAGTTGCAGTATTTGCTCCATAGAAATGCAATACTTTTGCTCCATCTATTGTGATAAAACTACCTGATACTAAAATTCCTCCGGTTCCAACAGGATTTATTTCTAAATCACTACCCAATCTATTTCCAATTGTAACATTGGCTATTTCAAATAATTCATCTTCTGACTCATTTACAAATTTGTAAGCATACGTATTGTCGCCTAAAAATTTGATAGATCCTGCGCCTTGTTTTATTATAATTGTTCCAAACCAAGATCCCCCTGCATAATTTGAATTAGCCCAATGACGTCCAGCAGTGCTATTAAATTCTAAATTATCACCAGATGAAGGATTTACATTTTCCCACCAATTAGAAGTTTCACTTATATTATCAGAAGATGATGATTTTCCACTCCAATATCGTGTGGTTTGTGCAAACGCCCCCATTCCGAGCATTACAGCCATAAATAGTAAAATCGTTTTTCTCATAATTCGATTTTTTAGTTTAAATTATAGTTTATTTTTATTTGTATTTCGGAATTTAGCGTCAAAGATACGTTAATAAATTCAGAATGAGCTTGTAAATAGTACTGAGAATGTAATTTATTTTTTCTCAAACGTTTGCAATTCAGCCCTATAACCAGTATTGCCTGCTGAATGCCGCTGCCGGTTGCCTGTCTTCTTTGAGTTGGGGCAAAGTACGTGCGGCTGTTAATTTACCTTCAGGCCGGTTCTGCCCGGCTCTGCGCGAAAGCAGAACGATGCTGCGTTTTTTACTGTCCGGTTTTCCAGTCTCACAGATGCATTCCGGACTCCCGGTATAAAATCAGTATCCGGCATTTATCGCCGTATCTAACCGGCATCGTCAGGATGATAAGCCATTCCGGTGAGTGTGTTGACGCCGGCGCAGACAGCATTTTAAGGAGTAAAACATTATCCGGGAGGAAATGTTCAGCGGGAAGCGGGGGAAAAACTGATGCCGGCCGGTTCAGTCTGCCCGAAGCGGTTGAACTCCGGAGCCGGAGCGTGGGGATGGCGGGACAGCAGGTAGATTTCGACCGCGGTACTGCCGGAATCCACCGGCGTACCGGCGGTTTAATATCTGCGTGGTTTTTGACAATTATTAAGTTAAGTTTTAAAAAAAAGCGCCGGCCGGGAGTTTCAGTTTGAAATAGAATGTTTACTTTTGTACACCGATGAAAAAGAAATGAAGCAGGTTGAATATCAATTTGTTTTTTTTATCGGCTTACAGGCCGGTCGGTACAGGCGGGGGAAAATAAAAAAGCCCCGCAAACAGACATACGGGGCTTTATTCTTACAGGATGTGCCTAACGTTAAATGGCAGCCGGAGATGTTGTGGGAGACAGTTCGGCTGTCGTTGCTTTTAAATCGGCACTTGTTTTGGCGCGGGTATTTCTGCTTTTCACCAGCGTATGGTAAGCCGACAGCATTTCATTCAGCTCGTTGATGAGCGGATTGTAGTCGATAGCAGTGTGCTCAACCCTTGCCAGATCGATTGCACTAAACAGATTTTTCATTGCAACTATCAGTTCCTTTTTGATTTCCTGACGTTTTACGCTTCTTCGTTCCGCATTCTCAGCGATCCGGACGGCGTTTTTCGTTTTCAAACTAAGCTGCAATGCCTTCAGGTTTTCCACATATTCGAGGATGTTCAGCGCCTTTGCAGCAGAAACCAATTCCGCATTCTCGTCGTATTCCCGAAGGAAATCGTTGGTCTTGCGGTTGACTGCTTTCAGGTTGCGGGTTGAAATATCCGAAAGATGATTATCCACCCATGGATTCACTTTTGCCCGGGAGTCGGCCAGCGTACCGATCGCTGCTTTGTTGGCAGCTTTCATATGCCAGACGATAGCCCGGATCATTTCCATTCGCTGTTTTCGCTCATCGTCAATCTGATTCCGGTACGAATCCGAATCTGATTTATCCGAAAAACTTTCCAGCAACGGTCGTTTCTCCACAAGAAGGTTATAAAATCCTTCGATTTTCAACTCAGCCGGATTATGCTTTGCAGCAATATCCAGCACATATTCCACAGCATCGGGAAACTCTTCGTTTCTGAGGTGATGCAATGGATAATAAGAAAGTGTATACATTTTAAAATAATATTAAAGATTAATAATAAAAATCTGTCAATTATTCAAACGCCAACCCTTCATATCCATTCAGGTGGAATAGTCTGTTGTAAACCACGATGTCAAAATAAAAGGACTATCGCCTAATAATCCTCAGATGAATGATTCGATGCACGGATGCGTACATCCTGCACATGAAATCACTACAAATTTACGGAAATATTTTAACACATGATAATTATTAGCCACTACGTTTGCAACAAGTTATCAACAATTATCAACAAAGACACACAAACCTCTATAATTCAATAGGATACAGGTTAGTAATTATAAAAAAGTTTTCCTTTTTTTTCGGAAAACTTTTCATTTTATGGTTGAAAATGGAGGGAAAAACGTACTACAAACGACTACATAGCAGGACATCTGAGCAGTGAAAAATACGCTGTTTTCGCTCCCGGTACACTCCGTAAAGGATTTTTTAGTGTAAGAGCAGGCTTTCCTGCCTGTGAATACCCCCGGATGCGAAGCAGGAAGCCGGAGCCACTGACAGCGAAACCGTTCAGATCCTCACTCCGTTGTCTGTGATAATAAAAAATTCAGTCGTCAGCAGTGGTATATTTATGCATTTACACCCTTTCCGAAAACCTGTTTTTTAAAAAATATCCCTTCTGAGTACCTGAAATCAATAAACTACTTTTTTCCGCACTCACTGCGTATGACTTTGTACACGTTTGGAAAGTTATCTGCATCAACAACGGATGTCCGTCAACACGTTTGGAAAGTTATCTGTCATCCTGCGATACCCGCTTCAACACCCTGAAATCCGTTCTGCCGTCGTTTTTTACTCCCATCCCCGCCCGTGGAAAGTTGCCCTCCGGTTGCTGCTTTTCCCCTCCAAACTCCCGGAAAGGTATATGCATACAATAAATGCATCAAAAAACTCATGTATATACATTCCGCCAGTTGTGCAGGTTACTTTCCAAACGCTTGGAAAGCAGGATGCAGACACAGCAGATTACTTTCTAAACGTTTGGAAACCCGTAAGCAGAAACAGCAGATTACTTATTAAACGTTTGGAAACCTGTAAGCAGAAGCAGCAGGTTACTTTCCAAACGCTTGGAAAGCAGGATGCAGACACAGCAGATTACTTTCTAAACGTTTGGAAACCCGTAAGCAGAAACAGCAGATTACTTATTAAACGTTTGGAAACCTGTAAGCAGAAGCAGCAGATTACCGTCTAAACGTTTGGAGAACTGGTATTTGCTTCAACTCTGCCAGAGTTCAGAGCTGCTGCTGAACCTGAAAGGCGTGCGGTTTCAACTCCGGCAGAGTTATTTGAGGGCTTCTCACAACTCTGCCAGAGTTTTTTTTGATTATTCCT
>CAZWLJ010000088.1:0-3732 GCA_964634605.1 uncultured Paludibacter sp. | reverse complement strand
CCAGTTCGCTGCACCCCAACAATTTGATTTCCGGTTTATCCGATTCTTTATACGGCTTAACTGTTATATCAACCGAAGTTTCAATAATTCTGTATTCCGGTCCGTTGGGTGTCTGATGTTTTGTATTTTTAGTTTCTTTCCAGCTTGATGTATAGCCGTTTCCGGATTTGGTCATCCTGCAGTTTCTATCAGTCAATGCATCGCCACTTCCACCGCAGGAGATACCGTAATTATCATAATCCCCGCCGTATTCCTTCCATTCCCCATAACCTTTTCCGCCGCTGTACATTTTGCCGCTATAACTTCCGACACCCTTTATCCCCATACTTGCGCCGAAGGATTTTGTTTCATTCGAATATTCGAAATACAAGGAAGCTCCGGGGTAAGCCGAACCTGAGACATTATCTGTCCGGATATCTGCAGAAATCAATACTCCATCAATGGTTTCCTGACTTTTAGATGTCGCGGAACTGGAACCATCTCCGGTAACAGTGAGTCTGACGGGATCACCGGAATCAGAATGATAAAGGAAATCTTTGGCGGGATCTTCAGCCTGGTTTTCAACAACGGCGGTAATTGTTCCGCCTGCAATAACCCTGGATGATTGATGAAATTCTTTTGCCCATTCCATGCCTCCTGCATCAAAACTGCTTACAGTATCTCTTTGATAGGTTGAATTATGGTTTATCCGGGCTGTAATAATCCACAATTGTCTGCTGTCGGGGTTCTGACCGTAGGAATAAAAACCTGTTACAGTCAAAGTCAGGATTATAAGAATAAGAAATCGCTTCATGGCTGAATATTTTTAACCGATTAACTTAGCCTGATAAATTGATGTATTCTTTGTTATACGATACCAAAAACTTTTCATGGTTGCAGATTTCGTATCATACTTGTGTCAGATGAACAACCCGTAACTGCTTTGCAGGTATTTCTTATCCACCGGAACCGGTGCGACCCGGAATCCCGTGAGTTCCGGATTAATCATCCCTGAAAGGATTTTTTCGGAAAAGGCAAAAACAAATAAAAAAGCAAAAATAAATTTTGCCGGTTTACCGGCTTCCCGACCCAAGATATTCTGATCAAGCGGGTGTTATTTTTTATTCTACCTTACTTCCACCAGTTCGGTACGACCAGTCAGATTTCCTTTTTTGTCATAGTTTTCGGATTTAACCACTCCGATTCCTTTGGCATACCATTCAATGCTTTTGGCCTGGATTTTTATTCCAAGGGCTACCGTATTCACATCCGAAGATAATTTAAAGCATTTAAAGCTACCTCCGCTAACAGAGATATCTTCAATAGCTTCAACCAGCCGGTTCGTAACATTAGCGGTCATTTTCAGGTTAACAAAACCCATTTTAAGCGCCATCTCAATGAATGAGTCGGGTAACGTCTGTCCGGGTGACGGATTCAGAGGCAATTCCATGTTGTTACCATTTACTTCCACTTCGGCCGGGATAGAACCATTCTGCTGAAAAGCAGCTTTGTTCAGAAATTTACCCATATCAATATACATTACATCGCCTTTCTGATGTACTGTTATTTCTTCTTTATATATGATTTTTTCCTTGTTGTCAAAAGATTCAAACAAATAAGTAATATCAATATTTTTGCCTTTGATATTCACATCTTTGATGGTGTATTTCACCACACCGGTAACTTTGTCTTTTTTATCGAAGTTTTTGTAAACAAGTACCATTCCCTCTTTTGTGGGAAAAAAAGTTTCCTCTGCTGCGACAAAAGTTGCGCCAAGCACCAGTAAAATTGCAATTGCAAGTGTTTTCATTTTTTTTGTTTTAATTATGTTATTTCTTTGTTGGTTCCGCTTTTTGTTCTACTTTTTTTCCGGTAGTCTGCTTCGATTCCTGAGCTTTAGAAAGAGTGGTGAAGTTCAGTTCGTTGCCATAAAAAGTGCCTGTGCTGTTTTTTGCATAAGCCCGTACATAATACTTAGTCCCTTCTTTGAGACCTGTGATGGATATTGTAACTATACTTCCTGCACTGGCAGGAGCAACTACCTTTTTGTTATTTACTGTGGGTGACGGCGTATCGGAATAACAAACGCCTTTTTCGGAAGCAGTACCTTCCACTTTACAGGAGCATTCAGCCTGAGTCTCTTTTATTTTGGTTATTCTCACGGTAGTGACCTTCGGGTCCTGGTTATCAACAGTATTATTGCCGGTTTCTGCTCTGTTTACCCCGGGAATGGTACTAAAAAAAACGATAAATAAAATCAACTTAAATGTTTTCATTGGTTCCTTTTTATAAGAATTTTTTTATGCGATCTGCAAGAAACATTGCTACAAGTCAAAGCGCTTGTATGATGTCTGTTTCAAGTCAGTTGTCCTGTCTGTTGAACTAAAAAAAAAAGAAGGGACAGGATTAACTTAAAAAAAGAATGCCTGCCCCCCTTTGAAATCCATTACAGTTTTTCAAATTCCACGCGGCGGTTGAGCGCTTTATTCACCTGATTATCGTTAGGAGCTACGGGTTTTGTTTCGCCCATTCCATCGGTTTCGATACGCGATGCATCAATTTCGAACACTTTCACCAATTCGTTCATTACCGATTTGGCTCTGCGTTTGGATAAATCCAGGTTTTTGGCGTTATCGCCGTCGCTGTCGGTATGTCCCGTGATTTTAATGCGCACATCCGGATTTTCCTTCAGTACATCGGCAATGCTTTTCAGTGTTCCAAAGGATTCGGCTTTAACCACATCTTTATTGACATCGAAATAAATACCGTAGGTAACCAGTTTGCCTTCGGTAAGCAGTTTGTTGCGCATATCAGGCGCACCAACTGCAACGCGGATGTTGCTGATTAAACCTGCTCCATCGGCAACCCTGAATCTGTCGAATTTGCTGGTAGTTGAAATGGCTTTCGGAAGGTCAAATGCCTTATTTTCATTGATGTAAAGCCTGAGCCTTGTTTTTTGTACCCAGATAGCAATATGATATTTCTGGTTAACTTTTTGCTTGTATTTACCCTCATCGCTGCTGCCTGACATATCAATGTGTTCGCTTTCAGGTTTGTTGATGTAGGCACGGTATCTGGGAGTGCCATAATATTCGGTGGTAAACCAGAAACCGGCATCAGAAGGTACAGAACCACCATCGATCTCCCTCAGGTTTTTACATTTATAAAGTAAAATCTGGTAGCCGGCCATGCCTTCGCCTTCTTTAGCAGAAGTAGGTATAATATCAAATTCGAGGGTATAATTATCAGGCAATTTAAGGAGTTCATCCGTCCAGATAGCTGCGTATGCCTTAGGCATGAACTTGAGCCAATGCCCTGGAAACAGATTGGTTTCAACCACTTCACCTGACCCGTTGGTATTCCACAGGGCAGGAAAATCACCGACAGCATCCTGGCTGAAGTCCTCGAAGAAGATCACCTTTTCGCCGGGAATAAAGTCATACTTCGAAGTAGACGTCAATTTCTCTTCTTTCACCATTTTATCGGATGTCTGTTCACTCGCGTCTTTATTCTCTTCGGTTTCAACATTTTTTTTGTCTTTCTTTTCTAACTGATCAAGCGCTTTATCGGTAGCATCACCCGCTTTTTTAACTGCACGGTTTTCTACTTTTTGCTTCACGGTATTAACGGCTTTTTTACCTACCTTATCCAGCCATCCCTGAGCTGAAAGCTGCATGCCGAAAAGCAACGACATACTAAGTAAGAATACTATTTTTTTCATACGTTAAAAAATTATTAAATGGATTGTATTAT
>CAZWLJ010000087.1:0-3763 GCA_964634605.1 uncultured Paludibacter sp. | reverse complement strand
TCGATAAAAGTCGTTCATTTTGCCTGTTAATAAATATGCGTTTGTATTCTGATAATTAAAAAAAGGATGACATCAATTTCAGAAATAGTTACTAATAAACCTTTTCAGGAAATTGTTAAGTTATTTTCTGTTTTTTCACTTCAGTTTCTGAAAGTAGTTTTCAATGCAATAATCAATGATAAACCTTCTGACACCTCAAACCAGCACATCATTCTTTATCCGTTCCTTTTGTACAAATATACTGATTTTATTCATTTTCATATTAAAAAGATGATTGTTTTTTTCGGTATTAGCTGAACCTGAAACCATCGGGAATAAAAAAGTCGATGCGTGTTCCGGCCGGATGACCTGCATCATTGTACAAATCTGTGATATTTTGAGTCATTTTCACTTCATTGTTGGAATTATAAAATTCCAGTTGCTCCTGTACCAGGTTCAGCCCTATCTGATTACCCTGTGTGCCCAGTTCTGTGGAGCGTTTCCGTCCAATGCCATTATCTGCTACCGATACCAGGGTTCCATGCCCTGTTTTTTTCACATGTATCTTCAGGCTACCATTTCCCTGTTTATTCACTATGCCGTGCCTGATAGCATTATCGCAATATGTATGCAGAATCATTGCCGGAATCTGAATCTGCTCATCCACATCGGTTTCCACATCAATTTCGTACGTCAGGCGGTCGTTGAAACGCATTTTCTCCAGTTGAAGGTAATTATTTATATAATCCAGTTCTTCACGTATCGTGTTGAAATTTCTGTCTGCATTTTCCAGTGTCGATTGCATGAAGTTTGAGAACATGGCAATATACTTACCGGCTTTGCGGTTGTCGTCCATGGCGTAGCGGGCAATGGCCGTCAGCACATTTTTGGCAAAATGAGGCAATACTTTGGAATGTAGCGTACGGAACTGCAGTTCGTTTTCGAGTTTTAGACGTTGCATTTTTTCGGTCAGCCTCTTCTCCCTGCGCCTGAAAAAGACATAGACTACACCGGAAAAAAACAACACCAGCAAAAGAACGTAAAAAAGAAAAGCGTACCATCGGAGCCAAAGCGATGAAAGTATATGAATTTCGGGGCTGTAAGCTACGGGCGACCACTTTTCGCCATCCAGGTTGCATTGTACCTCAAACCGGTATTTGCCCGAACCGATGTTGGTAAATTCTGCCGTTTTATCTGACTGGGGTTGCGACCACTGGTCCGAAAAGCCCCTGAGCCGGTACCTGAACTTCAGCGACCGTGGCGCCGAAATGGAATTGGCAATATACTCGAACCTGAGAAACTTGTCTGAAGCGGAAAGGTGGAGTACGTCCTGTTGATTATCAGAAGCGGACTGGTTCTTTTTCTTTGGCAAAATCCGCTGTTCCCAGTTGACGTTGTCATCGGAATAAAGTATTTTAGCAACGCGGATGGGCGGCATGACTCTGATCTGTGATTGAACCAGTTTTTCGGGATTGAATTTCAGCACGCAGGTTGCCGTGGTCATCCACACATCGCCGTTGTGATCGATGCACATACCGTTCTGCCCCGATTCCAGACCCGTAAAACCCGCATCGTAACCGATTTCGTACACTATGGGCCGGGTGTATGATTTCATGTTTTCAATATCAACAATATACAATTTCGTCAGTTCACCTACTATCAGGTATTTGTTCCTGTAATTGAGCAGCGAGAGCACCAGGTTTTTTATCGAATTGCCGGCTACACGGTATTCCCTGCCGTCGTCCAGTTCTGCATACAGTCCCCGTTCTGTTCCTTTCCACAACCGCCTGTTGTCATCTGTAGCCATACTTACCACTCCCTGATACTGCCTCCGGGTAGTATCTGCGACTATCTTATCGCCCGTAAAAACACCCTGGCCGGTGAAAGAACCCACCCGGATGCGGTTTTTGCAGTCTTTTTCAATACTGATAATGAATCTTTTATTCCATGGGTAGAATTTTTCATTCGCTCCGAAACCGGTCATTAAACCTCTGTTTTGCAACGTATCCTCTGTGCTCCGGAATAAAGTTCCCGTTTCGTTGTCAAAATAAGTGGAAAGAACAGGGAGTTTATAATCAGAAAATTCAAATCTGCCGTCAGTATATCTGGCAATACCTGATCCGAAAGGAAAATACAAATCTCCATTTTTTGTTTTTATACTGTTAAAATACTGAGCAGCCCACATATGGACATTCAGTTTAATATTTTCGAGTTTCCCGCCGGGTGTAAGTTTCCATAGCCCTTTCATGAAACTGCCAAACCACATGGTATGGTCATTACCTTCTACAACCGACCAGATTTTATCCTGTGTCCCCAGTCCGAGCCGGTTTTCCTCAATAACAAAATTAAACAGTTTGTAAATACCGTCGTCGGTGATTATCCAGCAATTCTGTTCCCTGTCCAGATAAAAACCGGTAATAAACACATCACTGATGTTGATATCGATATCACGATCCGGCCAGAACTTCAGCTTTTTGCCCGCGATATAGAGCAATTCAGCATCATTTATCAAAATCATTTTTTCACTAATCCCGTTCCGTACATTCATTGTGCTGATGCTGTCCGTTATAATCCAGCCGTCCGGATTTTTTCGGTATTTAATTATTTTTTCACCCTGCCTGTTGAAGTAAAATGTTTTCATGTCATTATCACACAGCACATTTACCGATTGAACGGGTAAACGATCAGTCTGAACGATACATGATTTAACAGGGTCATACTCATAGACAGCCTGGTCGGTAATAATTTTATTATTCTTTGATTTTAGAAAATGTTCTTCCTGGGCAAATTCGTGGACTTTTCGCATCCGGTAGGTATCCAGCGACAATTCGTAACAGCTTAAACGGTATACTCCGGGCGACCTGGGAGTCTTCAGGATATTGAACAATAGCAAACGATTGTTTTCAAGTGAATAAACAGATTGAAAAAAAAAGTAAGATTCAATTGATAAATTTCGGGGAAGGTTGATGACTTTTATTTTTTCGTCGGGATGAAGCAGCACCAGGCAGTTTGGCATGACGAATATAATTTTATCCTCATATTCGGTTATACTAATCACTTCTCCAAAGGGCATCCCGTTGTCCATGGTGTAATTCTTAAAACTTACCCCGTCATACCGGCTCACCCCCACCTTGGTACCAAACCACATATATCCGTCTGAATCCTGAAACACACACGTCACCTGCATCTGTGCCAATCCGTCGCGGGTGGAGAAATAGCGGTAAGCATAGTTGCGGGTAAAGCCGGGCTGAGCCTGAACTGCTCCAGCCCAGCAAAACATAACAGTAAACAATATTAAGGCTCGTTTTATCAAAGCTCAAATGGGATTGACTTTCGTATCTCCGGGTATAACAAAAGTAGTGAATGGTTTTGGTAATTATATTGAAATCAGGATGATATTTCTATTTACTCCTTATCTGTGGCTTTACCGGAAGCCGCCCAGTATATTTTACATCCGTTCAATTCCATTCCTCTTCCTCTTTTCTTTGCACCCTGCTCATATCGGCGTTCAGTGTGTCAATAAACCCGCCTATAAGTATCTCTATAATATTCTCGTCGGTGAAAGTCTCCTGCGGAGTGAGTCCTTTTTTATCTGACTCGTACATTTTATAGAAGATCTCTTTCAGCTTCTGAATAGTATAATAAATTTCATCGGTAACTTCTACAGATTTCATATCTTTCGGTTTTTTTTATCTCTAATAATTCATCAGAAAATCAAATAAAATTCATGTAAATGTAAATCTTTTAAAAATTAAAAACAATAGTGTTAAATCCGGTTTGCATT
>CAZWLJ010000086.1:0-3840 GCA_964634605.1 uncultured Paludibacter sp. | reverse complement strand
CATTAATCCTTGTTATTGTGGAACTTGCCTATAGAGATCGGCTATTGTTTGCAATTAATGCCTGTTGTGTATTTTCAGAAAATTTCCTCGAGCATTTTCAGAAATCCGTCTACCCGCTGCCACGGCATAGCCTCGTTGTCGGTATCGAAAATCCAGTCGGCCCGTTTCATTTTTTCCTCGTCGGACCACTGGTGGCGGATTCGTGCCATCACGTGTTCGGCGGTTACCTGGTCGCGGTTCATTACCCGCCTGATTCTGATTTCCAGGGGTGCCGTAACGAGCACCGTTTTATCCACGAGATCGTCGAATCCCCCTTCGAAGAGGATGGCACATTCCATGAAAAGATATTTCTGGCCGGAGTGTGTTTTCACCCATTCGGCAAATTTTTCCTTTACAGCCGGATGGACTATCTGGTTGAGTTTTTGGAGTTTTTCGGCATTGCCGAATACGATTCCGGCAAGCATGGCCCTGTCAAGCCCGTGAGCATTGTACACCTGCTGGCCAAATTCGGCAATCACCTTCCGGCGAACTACCGGACAGTTATTCTGTAGGTTTTTTGCCTCCATATCGGTATCGAAAACCTTCAGACCCAGGTTGCGCAGGTGTTGCGAGAAAGTGGACTTGCCACCTCCTATCCCTCCTGTAATGCCTATGATGACCGGTTTATTCATTTCGACAGAGATATTTTATCAGCCCAATACCCCGGAGAGGGAGTAAAGAGCATTAATCAAAATTTATTCGTAAACAGATTATTTTTATTGAACTATCATTATTTACTCCGCTAAATATCAGTGATAAAATGCAGTTTGTACAACTTCATCGGTTCTGAATAAATATTAATAGAGTAATATGAGATTAATAACGTTTATTAGCAATAGAAAGTTGATTTAGAGTGAATTTAGAGTGAAAAAAGTTCATGTCAATCAGAATCCGAAACTGAATCCAAGGGTGAATGTTGTATTCTTCCCATGTAAAAACGACGGAGTATAGTAATCCAGCACCTGCTGCGCGGTCATTCTTTTTTCTCCGCCGATGGGTTCGGATACTGCATTAAAACCGCTGATATTGCTGTTTTCCAAATTTAACACCGCGTAAGCGTTATTAAAGACTTCGTACAAGGCTTTGAATCCAACCGTTTTGTTTGTCCAGATGATGTCGCCGGGTGATGGCTGACTGATGATTTGCACGATGCTGGCATTCTGCGAACGGCGGGCATAATCATATTCGTTTCCATGCAGGGCATCCTGATAGTAAACGTTCACATCGAGTCCGCGGATTGGTTTATAGCCCAGAGACAAATAAAATTCGCGCGCATTGTCGCCCAGGTAATGCCCCAGGTTGTAGCTGTTTGAAGCGTAAGTGATAGCCTCGATTGAATGCTTGTAATTGATGATGTTGGTACGGGTGAACTCGGCTGTGGCATTCAGATTCGGTATCGGGAAGCTGGTGATTTTTCCGCCTATTTTGAACGAAACCGGATTTTTCTCGGCGCTGGATGATTTGAAACGGCTGAATTTTATTTCGTCAAAATACAGGGATGAATATAAATGGAGATGCCTGATATTGCGCGAACTGATATTGAAAAACAACTGGGAATTTTGATTCTCGGTAGCTATGCCTTTGGTGAGTGTATGGTCGATGGATTTGTAGAAAGCAACCGGGATCAGGTATCCGGGGTGAACATTATCTTCGGCGTATATGATGGAATTTCCGAACGAGATATTCAGTTTGGGTACGGGAATAAAGGTGAACATATTAGCCGCCATGAACTTGTTGTGGTTACGGTACCATTTCCTCACACCGTTTTCCACGTAAAAGCGGGCGCTGTCTACCACGTTCGACACGAGCCACGCGTGTATATAGTTCATTTCAAACCACTTAGCAGGTTTCAGTTGCAGGGTAATCATCGGGAATGAAGGCGCTCTTCCCGAGAGGATGTTGGAACCGTTGTAATTGTCGCCCCAAACCACGTTATCCTTCACCAGACCAGCCGAGCCCCATTTCCAGCCAAATTTAATTCCACCACGCGAATCGCTGAAATCATTCGGTTCCTTGTATTCGTATCCGGGAAACGGAGTGAGGTAAGCCGGTTCGGATAGCCGCGGATTCAATCCGCCTGATGCAGAAAACGAAACATCGCGAAGGCTTCCGTAAATACTGAAGTGCTCCCCTATCATGGCCTGAAAATCGGCGCCGTACCATCGCTGGTTGATTTGCCCGTTGCCGTTTCTGTAGATATTCATCCCCAGAACGGGTTGAATGCGTGCACGAAAAACGGAGTCGTTGTAAAGAAACACGGGAGGTAAAAGGTCGATACGTGAACCTTCGCCTTCGAACAGGGCAAAGTCACGTTCGGGAAGCCGGTGCTGTTCCGGAGCATATTCCTGAAGGAAAAAATTTAATTCATCCGCCTGTCTCCGGCTGAGTGAGTTTTCCTGTTTCAGGGCTTCAGTGAGTTTTTCGGAAATAAAACCACGCGAATAGGGTTTCACAACCGAATTGATTTCAATAATTCCATCGTTTGCCAGTTCGTCGATAAAATCATAGATCCGCGTATAGGAAATATGTTGCGGAATATCCTGAGCTGATACAGAGCAGACTAAAAGAAATGTAATGGTCAGAAACAGGTATTTTTTCATATGTTTACACAATTATTCGTTTACTTCGGAATCAGATAAAACCACTCTCCGGTGGTTGTCAGGCCGATCTGGCTTTACCGAGAAATATATTTTTTATTATTAACAGAAAATACCTGACATCGGTTTTAAATTGACCTTTATTTTCACATTCGGTGAGGTATTTCATTTCCGAAGCCTGAATTTCATCCAGTGTTTTTGGCATATCGGCATAGAAAGGCGGCAGAAGCCCCGGTTTGAATTTAACGCGTTTCTCCTGCAACTCTTTGTTGTAAAGGCTGAAATAATGTTCGCTCAGCGGCCTGACTCCCACTATCTTCATGTCTCCCTTCAGCAGGTTGAACAGCATGGGCAATTCGTCGAGCCAGTATTTTCGCATGAAACGGCCGAAGGTGGTTACGCGGATGTCTTTCCTGAACTTGCCTCCCTCAGCCAGACTGTTCTGCTGATAGATAAACTGCTGCAGAAACTCGGCGTAAGGGTGCATGGTGCGGAATTTATACACATTGAACCTTTTCCCGTCTTTTCCGCATCTTTTCAGTTTGATAAGCAATCCGTAGTATCGCTGCGTGAGTTCTTCGGCGTTTCTTACCCGCCGGGCAAAAACAAAATTCAGATCATCCACCTTTGATTGCCTGGTGACTTCGAATCCGCAATAGTTGAGTCGTCCGAGTACTTCGGTTTTCGAAAGCACCCGGTGCCTGCCTTCCGTTATATCGTAATACAACCGCTTGGTGAGGAAAAAATGAGGAATAGCCCGGTGTAAAATAAAATATCCGCTGTGGAGAAAAAATGCAATCACTTTGGGGTATCTCCTGTAGATATACTGTTTTGTGGTACTTTTGGTCCTGTAGCAACATACGATTGTCCCGTCGTCGGTGATTTTATCATTAAGAACAGCCAGCATTTTGTTTATTTCGCGGATGTTGTTCAGTTTTTTCAGCTGTATGACCGTTGAGTACTGGTATGTTTCCATCTGCATAAGTTCATCGAGCACCAGGCCTGTGAGTACCAGCGTGGTGGAATCGTGCAGGCGGATTTTTGAATTCAGATAATCATACACTTTTTCACCGGCAAATTCTGTTATTCTCCTTTTTCGTTCGTCCATGGCATCATGGCTTATAGGAACTGCATTCGGCAGTTTTCTGAAAGCTCTCTTTTCGGGATGCAATTCAGGCACATCGTACTGCACAGCATACCTGTA
>CAZWLJ010000085.1:1226-3919 GCA_964634605.1 uncultured Paludibacter sp. | reverse complement strand
TAGCTAAAAATTCATCCGATACCACTCGTACATTCGCTTCACTCCTTCATCTATTTCTGTCTTGTGTTTCCATCCGAGCGAATTGATTTTCGAAACGTCGGTCAGCTTGCGCATGGTGCCGTCAGGTTTTGTGGAGTCGAATCTAACTTCACCTGTGTAACCAACGGTTTCGACCACCAGCCGCGATAAATCCCTAATGCTGATTTCTTTACCCGTACCGATATTGATATGGCAATTGCGGATCTCGGTTTTTCCTTCAGCCAGGTCCTTAAAATTGACTCTTTCCATCACATAAACGCAGGCATCCGCCATTTCTTCGCTCCACAGAAACTCGCGCATGGGTTCGCCTGTGCCCCAGAGTGTCAGGTTGTGATTGGTTATGCCGTATCTGGATAGTATTTCACGTATCACTTCCTCTGAATCATTGCCAGTTACTTTTTCTACCGGGCGTTTGTTCAGGTCGATGCGGATTTGAGTCCAGTCGTTATTTTTAAGGCAATGGGCCAGATGCACTTTACGAATCATGGCTGGCAGCACATGGCTTCGCTCCAGATCGAAGTTGTCGTTGGGCCCGTAGAGATTGGTGGGCATCACGGCAATGAAATTTGTTCCATACTGGATATTGAAGCTTTCGCACATTTTCAGTCCGGCAATTTTGGCAATGGCATACGGTTCGTTTGTATATTCCAGTGGCCCAGTCAGAAGCGTGTCTTCCTTCATGGGCTGTGGCGCTTCGCGGGGATAAATACAGGTGCTACCCAGAAAAACCAGTTTTTTAACCTTATGACGGAAACTTGCCCCTATCACGTTGTTCTGTATTTGCAGGTTCCGGTAGATAAAATCGGCACGATACACGTTGTTGGCTACAATTCCGCCTACGTGGGCAGCCGCCAGAATGACATATTCGGGCTTTTCGGTTTTGAAAAATTCATCCACCCGGAGTGAATCCATCAGATCCAGTTCTTCGATAGTTTTGCCAATCAGATTTGTGTAACCTTTACTTTCCAGGTTTTTCCAGATGGCAGAGCCCACCAGCCCCCGGTGTCCGGCAATGTATATTTTTGAATTATTGGTCATAGTCTTTTTTTATTTACCACTAGTTTCACCAGTTTTATTAACCACAAGTGGCACAAGTTTTATAGTACTCCGTTAATAAATCGCTGAACTCCTTTTCCCATATAGGGGACATTAAAGTTTATAAGTAGTCCAAGCTTACATCCGCTTAATTTTAAGTATGTAAGTATTTGAGCTTTATGTAAGTCGGATATTGTCTCAACTGCTTTTAATTCCACGATAACTTTATCTTCAACCAACAAATCAATCCGATAGCCTTTGTCCAGACAAATATCTTCATAAATAAGAGGCAGCATTTTCTGAGCTTCTACATACAAACCCAGCTTTCGCAGCTCGAAAACTAAACATGTTTCGTATGTACTTTCGAAAAGTCCGGGTCCTAATTTTTTGTGAATTTTTACTGCTGATTCAAATATCAATTTCGCTATCTCGTTTTCATGCATCATTTTTTTATAAAAACTTGTGACACTTATTTTTGAATCTTACTTGTGTAACTTGTGGTGAATTCTTATTTGTGTAACTTGTGGTGAATATTTATTCCATCTCCCCGCGCAGTTTCAATTTTCGAACAAACTTCATATCATGTTCGACCATCAATTTAACAAGTTCTTTGAATGAAGTTTTTGTGGGATTCCAGCCAAGCAGAGTTTTTGCTTTGGTGGGATCGCCGAGAAGCTGTTCCACTTCTGCCGGACGGAAATACTTCGGATCCACTTCCACCAGTATCTTTCCGGTAGTTTTATCTATACCTTTTTCATCTGCTCCGGTGCCTTCCCAGCCTATTTCTATACCGGCTTCGGCAAATGCCAGCGTGCAAAACTCGCGTACGGTATGCATTTCGCCGGTGGCAATCACAAAATCTTCGGGCTCAGGGTGCTGCAGAATCAGCCACATACATTCCACATAATCACGTGCATAACCCCAGTCGCGCAGCGAATCCAGATTGCCCATGTAGAGTTTATCCTGCATTCCCTGTGCAATGCGGGCAACTGCTAAAGTGATTTTACGGGTAACGAAGGTTTCACCCCTGCGTTCGCTCTCGTGGTTAAACAAAATACCGTTCACGGCAAACATTCCGTACGATTCGCGGTAGTTTTTGGTTATCCAGTAGCCATAAAGCTTGGCTACGCCGTAAGGACTGCGAGGATAGAAGGGTGTAGTTTCCTTCTGAGGCACTTCCTGCACCAACCCAAATAATTCTGATGTTGAGGCCTGATAGATTTTTGTTTTTTTCTCCAGACCCAGAATCCGAACAGCCTCGAGCAGGCGGAGTGTTCCCACGGCATCCGTTTCGGCAGTAAATTCGGGTACATCAAAACTCACCTTCACATGACTCTGGGCAGCCAGGTTGTATATTTCGTCCGGTTTTACGGTCTGAATAATGCGTATAAGCGAACTGCTGTCGGTCATGTCGCCGTAATGCAGGTTGATAAGCCGCTTCTGGTGCATGTCGCGCACCCACTCATCCAGGTAGAGGTGTTCTATTCTTCCGGTATTGAATGATGATGACCGGCGGATGATTCCGTGAACCTCGTACCCTTTTTCTATCAGAAATTCAGCCAGATATGACCCGTCCTGTCCGGTAATACCGGTAATTAATGCTACTTTTTCCATAATTT
>CAZWLJ010000085.1:0-1126 GCA_964634605.1 uncultured Paludibacter sp. | reverse complement strand
CCGGCCCCGCTTAATTTCCATCCCAACGTCTGATTTTTATAAAGTTCCAGCTGATCCAGTATTTCGGGAC
Organism: uncultured Paludibacter sp.; assembly: GCA_964634605.1. GTDB lineage: Bacteria > Bacteroidota > Bacteroidia > Bacteroidales > Paludibacteraceae > UPXZ01. The sequence continues at coordinate 1,056 of CAZWLJ010000085.1, read as the reverse complement.
TGACCATGTTCGGGAACATGATTATCTGTGCTTCGAAACTGCGGGTAAATGCCCTGCCAACACCTGCTGCATCTTTTATCATGAGATTTTCCCATAATTCGTTGGAAGCTTCGCTGAGTGCTCTGGCTCCTGCTTCATCTATTCTGTTTTCTGCCAGCACATCGTACCCGGCTTTTCGGGGCGAAAGGGGTATCATCCATATCCTGGCTTCGATCCATTTAAGCATGTCTTCATCCAGCACACTGTCAATTTTCGATGGCCAGTATTCACCTTCGGAGTAGTAAAACCGGTTTAACCCGGGCAACGTAATCCCCAGCGAATCCTGCGAACCGCTCACATATTTGGTTCCCGGAGGATTTTCGAAGCAAAAAAGTGTTTTCGCCAGCTTCTCCTTATCACCATCGGGGATATCGGTCTGCCAGAGTTCTATGGCTTTATTGCGGCTGCTGGTAGACATGCCGCTCCGGTCGTTGAATTCGTAATCGGGCTCCACGCAAATGGTAACGACAGCACCCGGGTAAAATTTGCTCACGTAGGGCTGGTCCAGCCATCCTCCGGCCATATCAATGCGGTAAGGAATACGGCATACCTGACGAAGCGCGGTAGTGGATCGTACCGGCAAACCTGCACGGGGAATACGCTGGCTGACAATATATTCTATTCCCAGTTCCCGGCAGAGTTGTTCCTTGAGCGGACTGTGACCGTCGGTATTCACAAAGAAAATGTCGGGCTTCAACTCTTTCAGTTCTTTCTCAAAGTCGAGAATTCCGCTTCCTGAATTAACCCAGGCATCCTTAACCACTTTCAGCGCCCTTACCATGTAAAGGCGTTCATCGTCTGTATTAATCGTTTTGCGGGCTTTCAGTCCTTCGATGGTTCTGCTTGACCCTACCCCCACGAACAAATCTCCGTATCCGGCAGCTTCTTCAAAGAAAGCAACATGTCCGCTGTGGAGCATATCATAACTACCCGAAACAAAAACTTTTTTATTTGGCATACTCTGTCTGATTAATATTTATGAAATTTTTACCGGCGAAGATTTTCCCCGGCGGTGAG
>CAZWLJ010000084.1:0-4012 GCA_964634605.1 uncultured Paludibacter sp. | reverse complement strand
TCCAGAGGTTGATGTAGGTAACCACATTCAGGTAAACCGTAGCCTGGTCGCAGGCCACGGGTGTTCCGTTGTCACATACTTCATAGATAAACTGGTCGGTGCCTGAATAACCTGTATTTGGGGTATAAGTGAATGTTCCGTCTGAATTGATTGTTACGGTACCGTGAGCTGGACTTGTAACGGGATTAGTGTTTATTACGAGTGTATTTCCGTCCGGATCATAATCATTGGCAATAAGACTTCCGGTGATAGCCGTATTCATTTTGCCAAAATAGGCATCATCCACAGCTACGATGCTGTTTCCGCTTGCAGGCAGCGGCGAAATGGCAATCAGCCCGCTGGCATCGTCCGTTGCCGTTCCATCGCTGGCGGTATAGGAGAATGGCACCGTTCCGGTAAATCCGTCGGCAGGCACAAAGGTCAGCACTCCGGTGGAGGTCAGCGTCAGCATTCCGGCTGCCACCGTTGTTCCGGCGTCATTCTTACCGTAAACCTGTGTCGATGAGCCGACTGTAAGCGCATTATCAACCGCTCCGTCTCCGTCGGTATCTGCAAGCGCAGAGCTTACGGTCAGATTATTTCCGTCAGGGTCGATGTCGTTGGCAAGGATGTTTCCGTTAACCGTTTTATTGATAATTCCCTGATAATTGTCGTTCACAGCTACGGGCGCATCGTTTGCAGTAACCGGAGTTGGTATAACCTCTATGGTAACGGTAGCGAGCTTGCATTGTGTCAGACTTCCTTTATCGCAAACCTTATACGTGAAACTGTCCTCGCCGGTGTATCCGTCAGTGGGCGTATAGGTATAGGTTCCGTCTGCGTTCAGGGTAACCGATCCGTGAGTGGGAGTCGTTACAGGCGTGGTGTCCACTGTCAGTGTGTTTCCTTCGGGATCGCTGTCGTTGGTCAGTACCTGTCCGCTCACTGATGTATTGATAAAAGTGGTATTGATATCGTTGATAGCTACAGGAGGATCATTAACGGGCGTAACAGTAATATTTACGGGTGCATTGCTTACCGCGTAATTTGTACCGTCGGATCCGTTCCAGTTAAAGCTGGTGATTCCGTTCCAGTTGGTATTGGGCGTAAAGGTTATTGATGCCAGATATGCAGCTGCAATCTCCTGACCGGCAGTAATAGCCACTCCGTTGAGTTTCAGAGTTCCGTTGGCAGGTAAATCCACCACTTTGATTTTTGAAAGCGCGTTGCCGTCCACATCTGTAAACTTGCCGGTGAAATCAGTAACGGTAAAAGCTATGTCTGTATCTTCGGTTCCGGTTTTTGTGATATCAGTAACTACAGGGGCATTATTTATAAATAATCCTGTCTCAGCATCAATACAACCATCGACCAATGAAACAACCGTACAAGTTGAACATGGATCCCAGGCTATGTTTGCTCCTGCTTGTGGTTGTAGTGCACCTATGTTGGAAAACATGGCATTTAAGGATGATGTTCCTATTGTGTTTTTGAAAAGTTGGTTACCATAAACTTTAACACTATTAACACCTCCGGCTTGCCCTTCCCACTCGAACTGTCCGTAATTGGTAGTAGGTCCGTGTATTTCCATATCCACAATGGAACTGGATAAAACAGTTATTATGCCGTTATTATAAAACGTTTTTCCACTTCCCTGAATTTTCTCAAGTGTTATTTTTTCGTAGTTATGGACTTCACCAGTTCCATCCAGTTTGTCGGTGATGATCATTTTTCCTGTGTTATAAAGTTTTCCACCCATCAGATTAAATCCAGCAGTCTGAATATTGCCACAATTGGAATATTTACTAAGAGGGGAAAGTCCAAATTGACTTCCAATATTTAATGTCCCTTTGTTCTCAAAAATCATGGCAACACCAGAATTTACATTCAAGTTAGATGTTGTTTTGAACAAACCGCTGTTTGTTATTTTTACATTTCCACTACTACCGTTTAAATCCAGTACAGAGACATCAAATGTTCCCTGGCTATTTATTTGTACATTATTCCCTTTAAATGCGCAATTACCAGTAGTATTGAATGCTCCGTTGGAATATATATTCATCGTTAAATTATTAGGCTCAAATTGTGGGTTTCCCATTTTCAAAGTGCCATATAGTTCAAAATTCAATGTATATGAGCTATTGTTGTTATTTATATTGTTTGAGATTGTCAATGTTTTACCGGGAGCCACGCACAAAGTAACATTATCTGCCCAGGCAATATCACTGAAAGTAACATCTTCAGTAATACAGTATGTGCTGTTTGCTGTCAATGTTAAGGTCCCGTTTGGGGAGTTGGGATTTGTGCTGATTACGAAGTTGCAATTAGTACACTGAGCATTTACTGCATTGGCAGAAACTAAAAATAAACTTATTATCAGAAAAAGAGTAAAAATACTATGCGGACATTTTTTAATAATATTCGCGCTTTTAATTCGGAAAATAGTGAGTAAAAATTTCATAATAAATTAATTGTAAACATAACTAGTAAACAAGAAAAAAAAGTAAACATGATAACCGGGAAATGATCAGTCAATTAATTGATTAACCGTTTGTAAAAAGCAATCCTTTCACTTGCAAATTACGTGCCATTCAATCTCGTTTTTGCGGTAACTATTATGTGAAATTTTTCATTTATTTTGAATGCACTAACTGCCTGTCAGAAATAAGCACAGATTTTCGATCAATGTGAAGATTCACAAAGAAAACCTGTCTTTATTCCGGATTGACAGTTTACAGCTGGGTGCTGCAAAGTACGTGATTATAGTATTTAATGATAAAAAGGAGAGATCATTCATCACTACACAAATCTTTCTCAGGCATAAGTCTTAATAGCTCGGAATGATAATGTAGCTTAAAAGATATTAATGCAAAGATATTGCTTTTTGTGGAATTATCAAAATTATCAATAATTGCTATTATAAATATTTATGTTTTAAAATGATGAGTATGAGTGATATTTGTTTTTGTGAAAAAGTTAAATGAATAAGCTCAAATGATATAAATCGCAGATTGAAGTCGCGTTTTTAATGTGTTAATCCTGACTTTTACCGAATGTTATGTTTTTGGTTAATTTAACGAAAAGGTTGTGGATTATTTTTTGAAAATTAACATAATTTACAGGTTCTACTTTGCCGAATTCTGATTATTCATCCTCTCATCATTTTTTAGGTACAAAGCAATTCTATTAACTTAAATCACACGTGTAAACAAACATACAACATTAATCCACCGGTTTTATAATACAGGAAAGCCTGATAAGTTTCGAAACTTGTCAGGCTTTCTTGAATTGTATTTGTGTTTTACGAACTCCCCATGAGATGCAATAATTCATTCACAGGCAGAGCAGGCTATGCTCAGAAACTCATGGCTTCTTTCATGATCCGGTCCACTTCATCGGTGACTGTTTTGGCAAATTCATCCACCCTGAGTGTAAACTGATCGCCGCCTCCCTGTTTGCGTACGGATACTTCACCGTTTTCAGCTTCTTTTTCACCTACTATCAGCATGTAAGGGATACGTTTCAGTTCGTTGTCACGGATTTTGCGGCCTACTTTCTCGTTGCGGTCGTCCACGGTGACGCGGATATCCTGCGAGTCTAATTTTTTCGCCACTTCGGCAGCGTAATCGTTGAACTTTTCGCTTACAGGAAGTATCACCACCTGTTCAGGGGTTAGCCACAGCGGGAATTTTCCGGCCGTATGTTCAATAAGCACAGCCACAAAGCGTTCCATCGATCCGAAGGGTGCGCGGTGTATCATTACCGGGCGGTGTTTCTGATTGTCTTCACCGGTGTATTCCAGTTCGAAACGTTCGGGTAGGTTGTAGTCTACCTGAATAGTACCCAGCTGCCATTTACGGCCAATCGCATCGCGAACCATAAAGTCGAGTTTGGGACCGTAGAAGGCTGCTTCACCCAGTTCCACTTTTGCCTGCAATCCTTTTTCATTACAAGCTTCAACAATGGATTGTTCTGCTTTTTCCCAGTTTTCGTCGCTGCCGATGTATTTTTCCTTGTTGTTCGGATCTCTCAG
>CAZWLJ010000083.1:0-4645 GCA_964634605.1 uncultured Paludibacter sp. | reverse complement strand
TATGGTAAGTTACAAAGAATTAGGCCTGGTTAACTCCAAAGAGTTATTCCGTAAAGCCATCGAAGGAAAATATGCAATTCCTGCTTTCAACTTCAACAACATGGAACAACTGCAGGCTATTGTATCTGCCTGCGTAGAAACCAAGTCACCCGTGATACTTCAGGTATCTAGCGGAGCACGCAAATATGCTAACCAGACTCTGCTGCGCTACATGGCTCAGGGTGCTGTGCAATATGCTAAAGAACTGGGTTACGAAATTCCAATCGTGCTTCACCTGGACCACGGCGATAGTTTTGAACTGTGCAAAGACTGTATCGACAGCGGTTTCTCATCCGTAATGATTGACGGATCGCACCTGCCTTACGAAGAAAATATCGCCCTCACAAAAAGAGTGGTTGAATATGCACATGCCAATGATGTGACCGTAGAAGGTGAACTCGGAGTGCTTGCAGGTATCGAGGACGACGTGGTAGCCGAACATCATACCTATACCGAACCCGAACAGGTGGTTGACTTCGTATCACGCACCGGTGTAGATTCGCTGGCTATTTCTATCGGTACTTCACACGGAGCCAATAAATTCACCCCGGCACAATGCACACGCGATGAAAACGGAATTCTGATTCCCCCGCCCCTTCGTTTCGATATTCTGGAAGAAATCGAAAAACAAATCCCCGGATTCCCCATCGTTCTTCACGGTTCTTCTTCTGTTCCGCAGGAATATGTTGAAACCATCAACAAATTCGGTGGTGCACTGAAAGACTCCATCGGGATACCCGAAGAGCAACTTCGCCATGCTGCCGAATCGGCTGTTTGCAAAATCAACATCGACTCCGACGGCCGTCTGGCTATGACTGCTGCCGTTCGCGAAGTTTTTGCAACCAAACCGGGTGAATTCGACCCGCGCAAATACCTCGGACCAGCCCGCGACGAACTGAAAAAACTGTACAAACACAAAACTCAATTCGTTTTGGGAAGTGCCGGTAAAGCATAACAAAAGCAAAACTTCAAATAAAAAGAAAAACCGTTTTCACTCATGAAAACGGTTTTTCTTTTTTCTGTATGATTCTCAGATATATTGTCCGGCATACATGGTGAGCCGATACCTGCTTCAATCAGGCACTACCATGCAGGTTACACATATCTTCAGCAGACAGAGTACAGGCCTTAGGCCGGCCAGGGAAGGAATCAGGGAATAATCTTCCCCACCCTGTTGCCCACTCTGATAATTAATATGCCTTTTACAGCCACAGGAACCTCATTGAGTCCTTCAACTGCAGGTGCATTATACAGCTGCTGACCGAGTGTGTTGTAAATCCCGATGACTTCACCGGCTTTTGCCCGGAAGTTGATTTTTCCCCCGGACACCCACGCGTTCACGTCTGCATAAACCGAATTAAGTCCGGTGGAAACCAGAACAACCGGCCCGACTTCCGACGAAGATGCCGACACCTGAGTGCCTTTTACAGCAGTAACAGAATAGTAGTATGACACACCCTGTGAAAGTCCGGTGAGAGAATAAGAGGTTTGAGCCGTAGAGAAAGGAGAACCGGTCACAGGCACCAGATTATTTTCATCTCCCTGCGAAATCAGAAGATTATCAAGGAAAAATCTCCCTTTCGAAGCCTTATTTCCTTCAAAACGGATAACAGAGTTGCTCTTTCCGCCTGAAAGGTTCACTGTGAATTTTGCGAAATCATACGAATCATTCTTCAGTCCGGTAACGGTGTGAACCAGCACATTGTCCAGAAATATTTTCATCGATGTATCATCTCCGTTCCATGCCATGGCATCAAAACTTATCTTAAAGTTGCCACCTGCAGCTGAAAGATTCAGAGAAGGCGTATTCAGATAACCCAGCGAACCCGATGAACCGATTTTGGCACTTCCTGTTGCCTCGTACACTTTAACTCCTGACCATCCCGGTTGTTGCGTATAATCGTTCAGCGAAGAACCAATATCGGTGCTTGATGGACTTGAATAGGATGTACCTTTTGTAAACTTTTCAAAATTCTCAGTAAGAATACTGTCGAAAGCCAAACTTCCTCCTGATTTGGTATATACATTCAGCCGGTAGCTTTCAGCGTTAGCAACAGCATTCCACACAGCCGTGAAGCCCTGGGTGCCGGTTACGATTGTCGTTGCATCAGCAGGTACCACCGGAGCTGCGAGCGGCGACTGGGTAGCAGTACCATTGAGCGTTACCAGCTGTTCGGTAACACCATCGGTTATTTTGAGTGTCGCCGTTTTCTGACCTTCGGATGTGGGGGTGAACGAAAGAACAAGGGTACCTCCGGCAAGAGGTAACGTGCCATTCCCGTTCAGAGTAAACATAGCAGCGTCAGCTCCGGTGATGCTGCAGATAAGCCCCGTTCCCGAAAGATTGACAGAAGTAACGGTGACATTCTGCAAAGCACTGGTAGCATTGACTTCAGCCGTGAAACTAAGCGTTGAGGCATTTACTTCTATAGCAGCTATTTTATCCAGGCTGAAACCGATGATCCCTCCGGTTTCGGTGATGTTATTGATTTTTTTATACAATTTTGTTCCTGAACGAAGTACCAGCCCGTACGATGTTTTATTGGCTGTACCCGGGAAAGGGTCACCGCTTAGTGTTGCATCGCTGGCAATTCCATCGGCTTCCATGATATCAACGCCCATTTTTGCCGGATCATTGTTCGGCTCGTTGTAATACCAGTCGTCTTCGTTATAAAATATCCGGTAAACAAGCATCCCTTTCCCTGGCAGGTATTTGTCCCAACCGGCTTTCTGACGGTTTTCCAATAAGAAGAATTCTGCAGGATTAGGGTTTGTTCCGTTCAGGTTATGATTTGCGGTCGACGAAATCAGGTATGCCTTGTTACTCGTAGTGAGGGTATCCAGCAACACGTTTGCCGGATAGTTCAGCAGCAATTCGGGCGTCAGGAAACCGAGTTGAAACCGCTCGAAAGCGTTGTAGGCCGGAGGTGTTCTGCCACTGTTGAGGTAAGCGCCGCCATCCATAATATTCCACGAGGACAGTGTCTGATGCTCAGCTCCATCGGTGGCATACATATCGGCAAGTCCGATAACATGGCCGAATTCATGTGTAAAAGTACCTATGCCCGCCATGTTGGTACCCGAACTTCCGCGCAATTCGGAGGTACAGGCATAGTCTTCCACCCGTTTCCCGTCGAAGGTAACCGACGCCACTGATCCGCTGTAGTTGCCATCGTTATAAACAGAAGTGGGATAAATGCCCCAGCGATGAGGCCAGACTGTATTATCTCCACCCCATTCTGCTTCGTTGAATCCGGCATAGTAAACAAACACATTGTCCACAAGTCCGTCGTTGTTGGTATCGTAAATTGAAAAATCCACTCCTGCAGAGTCTGCCTTAACACAGGCATCCACTATCATCTGAACAGGATTTATATCATAATCTTCTTCGTCATTCTCCCCGTAGTATTTATAATTTTTATTGAGCTTAAATGGACCAACCACGTCAAACTGAGGTGTGAATGTCCCCATGGAATTATCCCTGAAATAATCGCGTGCTGAACCGGTACTACTATTAGCAGAGTATCCCTTTTCATTGAGGAGTGCTGTAAATGCAGTCTGCGTGGAGGGAGTTTTATATAACAAATCCGAAAATTCCACCAGAATCACCAGCGAACGCGGAGAACCAGAAATAGGGAAACGTGAAGGAGGTTTTACTCCCGATTTACTTTCAGGCATACGGGCAGAGCGTAGCCGTGCTCCGGCTGCCCGCATATCGGGATGAGCCGTCAGCTGACTGACAAATGCGCGTTCGGTTTCAGAACGTTTTTCGGCATTATTGGCTTTCACACGGGTGTCGGTCAGCTGTCCACGGGCATCAGCAGAAGCGTAATTGAAAACACCAGTTTCGTTCTTTACAACGGGAAATCCGTCTTCGGTGATGTAGTAATGTCGAAATTCATCCCCTTTAAGCACTAAGGTAAGTTGTGTTCCGTCGGGCTGAGTGATGGTAACCGGGAAAGGAATAGCCGGAACCGCTCCTGCCTGAAACACGCAGAGAAAAAACAACACCGGAAGAATGACAGATTTGATTGAATTCATAAAGTTGTAAGTGCTAAAAAAGAGTGTTATAGATTTTGACTATAACACTCTTTTGCTTGTTTAGTTTTTAATATACAGTTGTTTTTTTTAAGTCTTATAAAATTACTTTTCCTACACGGTTACCCACTTTTACAATGGCAACGCCTTTGATTCCTGCCTCAATCTGGTTTTGACCATCGGTAGCTGCTGCGTTGTAAATCCGCTGACCCAGTGTGTTGTACACCTCAACTACATCACCTGCTGTGGCGTTGAAGTTAATTTTTCCTGCTGCAGTCCAAAGATTCAATGCCTGCAGGTTCGTTTTGGCAACTCCGGTGGTAATCATGTCGGCCATGCTGCGCGGAACAAATTGTGTGGTAGTGCCATAAACAAGCACCACACCCACCATATCCTGTGGAGCAGCAGGAATGGTTTGTCCGATATAATCGAGGTCACCGTATTGGGTACGCAGTACGGGATTGGTTCCTGCATTCAGGTTGTAGCTTTTTGAAACAACGAATGCACCTGTACCTCCCTCAACATCACTGATGGTAACGCCTGATACTTTTACCAGCTCAGCCTGATG
>CAZWLJ010000082.1:0-4666 GCA_964634605.1 uncultured Paludibacter sp. | reverse complement strand
ATGCTTTCCACATCGCGGCTGCGCTCGCGTCCGCGGGTGTAGGGCACGATGCAATAGGAACAAAAATTATTGCATCCGCGCATGATGGAAATGAAGCCTGAAATCGGATTGCTGATGCGTGAAGGAATTACATCGCGGTAGGTTTCGGTTTTTGAAAGCTCCACATTGATGGCTTTCTCTCCGCTCATCACATGCCCCATCAGATTTGGAATATCCAGATAAGCATCGGGACCTACAACAATATTGACTCCGTGATTTTCAATCAGGTCTTCTTTAACCCGTTCGGCCATACATCCGATGACACCGATAACCAGTTTTTTGTTTTTTCGTTTGAGCGACTGAAAGTTCTTCAGCCTGTTGATAACCCGCTGTTCGGCATTATCGCGAATTGAACAGGTATTTACAAAAATTGCATCGGCTTCGGTAATTTTGTCAGTCAACCGGAATCCGTCCATCTGCATAATGGATGCAACAACCTCACTGTCAGCCGTATTCATCTGGCAGCCGTAGGTTTCAATAAAAAGTTTTTTGTCGTTCAGCTCGGATTTAGAGTCCGGCGAACCAACAGGATTTTTTTCCATTATTCTCTGTTTTGTGTATTAATTAATTTACTGCAAAGTTACTACTTTTTTTATATACATGATTAAGCCATTCATTCAGCGACATTAAACAGTTTTAATTCTCCCGGGCACCTTCTGCTGCATAAAAAAATTCATGAAATAACTTTCATATAATAAACAGGAATAAACATTCCCGTATTTGATTACAAAAAACAACAACAACGATTGAAACCAGACAGCAATAGCTTACTTATACACTATAAGAAGATAAAATTTTTAAAATTCTATCTGTAGTTTTACTACAAATTGATAAAATCAACTCTCAATTATGAATAAAAACAGAATAAAAACCCTCTTACGGGAGTGAAAGGATTTATTATTACGCTGGTTTTTCCATTCAATTTAAAAAAATCAGAAAAAAATTGAAATTTTTTCTCCTGATAATAAGGCAATTAGAAAATATTTCAAACATTTAGTAAAATATTTTACAAAAAAACTTGCATTATAGAAAAACCTGTATTAAATTTGCAAGGGTAAACAAACAGATAAATTTTTCATAATTAAGGTTTAGGTTAAAATGTAGCAATGGGTGGCTGTGAAGTTACCCATTGTTTTTTTAAAGCTGTTTTCATTAATCAAATATTTTTCGTAACATTGCAAAAGATAATTCAGATTCATGGAAGACATAGGCGATTATATTTATTTCATACTTTTAGCAGTTGTAGCTCTGAGCGGGCTGTTCGGAAAAAAGAAAAAGGAAGTGACCGGCGCCGGGAAAAAGAAATCTGTATTTGATCAGATTCCCAAAACATGGGAGGAATTTGAGGAAATGACAGACTTACCGAAACCCGCTCAACCTTCTGCCGGAGCAGAAACTGTCAGCAAAACCTTTTCAAAACCGGCAACAGAAACGGCACCATTCGGTTCGGCAGAAGCTATTTTGTCGCCCGAATATGAGACCACCGGATATGAAAGCATGAGCTACGACACAGCCACAGATATAAGCACTCTGCGTGCTAAAAAACAAGTGAAAGAAAGCATCTTCAAGACAAAAACATCTGCTGGTGAATTACCCGTCGTAACAGATAACGATGAGAGTATCAGAATCTTCACTTCAGACCTGACTGACCCCGAAGAAGCAAAAAATGCTTTTATCTTATCCGAAATTTTCAACAGGAAATACCAGTAATATTTTTTACACCTGCAGGATTTTTTTGAACTTATTTTTTTTTATCAAAAAAAATCCTGTATCTTTGTATTTGTAATATAAACCTATAGGGAGAGTTCCAACTTTATTTTGTTGGAATTCTCTTTGTTTTTCTCAATCTTTAACTATTACCAATTATGGCCGTAACATACATGACCGCTGAAGGGTACAAAAAATTAGTCCAGGATCTGAATGACATGGAAAATGTGCAACGTCCGGCAATTTCAAAACTGATAGCCGAAGCACGCGACAAGGGAGATTTATCTGAGAATGCCGAATATGATGCTGCAAAAGAAGCACAGGGAATGCTTGAAATGAAGATTGCCGAATTGAAAGATATCATTGGTTCGGCCCGGATGATTGATGAAAGCCGCATCTCAACCGACGAAGTTCAGATTCTGACCCGTGTGAAAATCAAAAACACGAGAAACAACCAGATTATGACTTATCAAATCGTATCCGAAAACGAAGCAAACCTCAAGGAAGGAAAACTTTCGGTGACCACCCCGATAGCTAAAGGATTGCTTGGCAAAAAAATAGGTGAAAAATCCACCGTACACGTTCCTTCGGGTGCAATGGAATTCGAGGTTCTGGATATTTCGCTGTAAACAGAACCGGGAAAAAGACAGTTCAGCAAACACCTGATTGACACGAATTTCAAACTTCATCGAATATGACAATTTTCAGCAAAATAGCCGCAGGTGAAATACCAAGTTACAAAGTGGCTGAGAATGACAATTTCTACGCTTTTCTGGATATCAATCCCATGGCAGCAGGGCATACACTAGTAATACCCAGGAATACCGAAGAAGATTACATCTTCCGGCTGGAAGATGATGTTTACACCGCTCTGATGTCGTTTTCAAAACAGGTGGCAAAAGCTGTTGAGCTTGCGGTACCCTGCAAACGGATAGGCATTGCGGTGATAGGAATGGAAGTACCCCACACTCACATACACCTGATTCCGATCAATAAAGAATCAGACATGAACATCGGCAACCCTAAGCTGAAGCTGACACACGAGCAGATGACAGAAATTGCGGGAAAAATTCTCCGGGAGTTTTCCAACCTGTATAATAAATAGTACATTACTCACAATAATTAATTTTTTATCAAACAATGGAAGCAAAAGAAAAAGTACTGGATGCTATCAGAAAAGCTGATGCACCCGTTAATGCGGGAAAAATAGCCGAACTTACCGGACTTGACCGCAAAGAAGTGGATAAAGCCATGAACCAGCTGAAGAAGGAAGAATTAATTGTTTCTCCGGTTCGCTGCATGTGGACAGTAAAATAAACCAGTCACCTTTTAAAAGAATCCCCCTTTCTGTCAAACGAACGGGGGAATTTTGTTTCATATGATACTCAAAAATGAAACTTTTCCTGTCGGACAAATCACCAAAACCCACGGTCTGAAGGGTGAATTGTCGTTTACAACCAACTCAACTATATTGGAAGATGTGGATGTACCTTTCATAATACTCGAACCTGAAGGTCTGCTAGTGCCATTCTATATTGAAACTGTCCGGATGAAAAGCAATACATCCGGACTGCTCAAACTCGAACGGGTGGATAGTGAGGAAAAGGCACGTGAGTATGCCGGACTTACCATTTATTTACCCAACATATTTCTGGATGAAATCGGTGATGATGAAATCGAAACCGATTATTTCATTGGTTTTCAGATAAATGACGATAATAAAGGAAACATCGGCGAAGTTACAGCCGTTGATCAAAGCACTGCCAACTCACTTTTCGTAGTGCAAACCCCTTCGGGAGAAATTCTGATTCCGGTAGCCGAAGAATATATTACCGGCATAGACCACGACAGAAAAATAATCCATCTGAAATTACCCGAAGGATTGCTCGAATTGTGATTTAAACTTATTTAACACCTGTGGTTGCAGCGTTTCGGTCCAAAAAACCATCATAAGATTAAAATCAAACCCCGAACATAACCATGAGAAAATTCCTTGTTACTTTGTTCTTATCTTTCATCTTTTTCAGCGGATTAACTGCTCAGCAATCCGTGGAAATCAGCACACCGCCCATCAAACACCATTCAGTTTATCTTGAACTGGGTGGAAATTCAGGTGCCTATTCAGTCAATTACGACTATTCACTTACTGTTTCAGTAAGGACAAAACTTGCATTGGGAGCCGGTATGGCGCTTTACTCTATCAATTCATATCACGACGGGGTTTCTCCTTCCAAATCAAATTTTTTTCTATTCACACCCGAAGCCAACCTGTTGTTTGGTAAAAATTCACATCATCTTGAAGCTGGTGCGGGTTTAATCCTTTTCCAGATACCGGTATTGAGGTTGGGCTATCGCTACCAACCACGAAAAGGCGGATTTCTGTTCCGGGCCGGATTTACTCCCTTACTTTATGGCATGGATATATTCCCCTGGGGAGGGATATCACTGGGTTACACTTTCTGAGAAAATCAACATACGGTACAGAAATCTCACGACTAAAAAAGTTGTGAGATTTTTTTTAATATCTGCCTTTTTGTCAGTTTTCCTTTTTAATTTTCACTCATTCTTCCCGATTTTCTGCCAAAAGTTGTTTATTTCCGCAAAATCAGGGCATGGCATGTCATTTGTAAAAAAAGAAGCGTGACTTTTTAACACGAAACGAGTATAAACGATACTTTTCAGCTATACCGATGCGCCCCACAGTCATCGGGTGGCCGGAAACGATATCCGAAACACGGTTTTGATGTGACAAGAGAACCACAAATTGTTTACAGAAAAATTAAATAATCAAAAATACACATCAACAACATTATGGGAAAAATAATTGGAATAGACCTGGGAACCACTAACTCGTGTGTTTCCGTGATGGAAGGTAACGAACCTATCGTTATCACAAACAGCGAAGGAAAGCGAACAACTC
>CAZWLJ010000081.1:0-5222 GCA_964634605.1 uncultured Paludibacter sp. | reverse complement strand
AAACAGAATATGCCCATAAAATAAGCATCACGCACGACAGGAAAACTGCCCAAAGTACAATCTGAATAACTCCGGACACTTCGGGCATGATGAAAATAAATACAGGAATGGAAATGAGCCAGAAGAAGAAATGCGATACATAGTGCATCATTACATAAAGCAATACCGATGAAGTGGCTTTGTGGGTTCCCAAATCGTCTTTCAGTTTGAGCGCCTTGTAAGGTTCGCCGCCAATACTCAGCGGTGTCATGTAGTTGATGGCATAGGCGCTGATGGTAAGCTTCATCAGCTGCCTTATTTTCACCTTTTTGGATTCGGGCGTTCCATCGGTAATGATAATATTCAGCGACCACGCATTGAAAAAATAAACTATTATCCAGATGCCAAAAATAGGAATAAACCACCAGCCGGTATTGCGCAGATTTTCGTAAATGGTCTGAACTCCAAGCTTATACACCATAAAAGCCAGAACCAGTACCCCGATAAGGAAGAAATAATTGTGGTATTTACTGAGTTTGCCGGACATGTATCGAATCAGTTAGAACATCAAATTTGATTTTCGGTGTTTTTACAAATGTTTTCGTGGCGATTTATGATTACTATTCGGTTGACGGTCAAAACAACAATTTCCCAAACGAAATAAAGCCATATTTTATTGAATATCACAGAGGTGAACAGTATGATTGATCGACCGTTGAAAGAATTCAAATCTATGAGCGTCATTAGTCTGCTGCTTTTTGCCCTGAAATTAACTCGTACATCGTCAGGTATATCGTTGCCATACTTTTTGTCAAGCCGGGCTTTCATTTTTTGCAGTTCGGGTGTAAATCGCTCCTGGTTTTTGGTATATAGAATGTATCCCCAGGTAATCACTTTATTTACCCCGGGTTTCATCGTTTTGTACCTTTCGGAAATACTTTTCGAATTTTCAAATTCCTTCCCTTTTTCTTTGCTGATAAAAAGCAGGTGAAGTGTTTTGTAATAGTCGGTGATGGATGCCTGATTCCAGTGCGAAACAGCTGACATAAAAGCAATCAGAACGAATATCCACGGATCGTAGGGAGCAGAAAACTGCATATCGAGCCGGTGTGCAAATGCAATGTAAATCATCAGAAACCACAAATCGCCTGCAAATCCATCCAGTATTCGTCCTACCTGCGATTTTATACCCGTCATGCGGGCCAGTTGACCATCTACACAATCCAGAATATTGGCTATGATCAATACCGCAACCCCGAGAAAGGCCAGCGTAATGTTGTATGGAAACCACCAGAAAATACCGGCACTTACACCGATAAAAATGGATATAATAGTCACTATATTCGGAGTAATGCCTGTGTTCTGTATTGCTTTGGCTATTTTATAACCTACCGGACGATAAAAAACCCTGTCGAGGAAGTTCTCCGTTTCTAGTGATTTAAGTGATGCTTCTACGTCTTTATTCATTATTGGGTATTGTTTTTATATGATTGAGTGGTTGGAGGAATTTTGGTTTTCAGTTCAGAATTTATTTCCAATCGTTCACTGAATCCGGTGCACGTTTTCGTTGTTTCTGAATTTTTCAATTATTGAAGCTATAACTATGGAGTCTGACGGTTTTAATTTAAATTGTTTTTGGCCCTGAATACTCATTTCTATTAAAAAATCGTTGATCTCGTAGCGCAATCCATCGCCATCAAACTTGTAAAAATATTTTCGTGTTTGATTCTGGTCTTCGTATCTTAGTTCGAAATATTCCGTTTTCCACCAGGGCGCTGGAACGTAGGCGTAGCCTTTGGTCCCGCTTATAATCAGTTCGCCTTCAGATTTCACTCCCAGCCCCACTTTGAAGGAGGCAATCGCTTTGTCGTAAATCATCAGACCACGGGTAAACACATCTACATCGTTCACTATATGTGAAAAAAACTGTATGTCGCGATAGTCGTATCCTAATATTTTGATAATCGGGAGTAAAACGTAAGTGCCCAACTCGGTGACGCTGCCGCCTGCCTGATGAGCATCCAGTTCGCGGATATTACCGCTGCTAAGTTTGGTAAAGGAAACGTCGATATCTTTGATATTGCCTATCACACCACTTTTCACTACCGTAATAAGGTGCGAAAATGCAGAACAATAGGCTGTTTTGATGGCTTCTTTGAGCACAAGACCTTTGCTTTCGGCTAATTGATACAATTCTTCGGCTTCCTTCCCGGTCAATACCAGCGGTTTTTCACACAGCACATGCTTTCCGTTCATGAGGCAACGCCTGATATAGTCGTAGTGAGTGAGATGCGGTGATGCAATGTACACGGCATTCACTTTGGATATAAATTCGTCAAAATCATCGCTATAAAAACTCAATTCGTGTTTTTCGCAAAATTTTTTGGCCGAATCAATGCGTGGATTAAAAACGCCTTTCACTTCAATGCCGCTCACCAGTTTTGATTCGGGTACAAACCGTCCCGCTATCCTGCCGCTTCCTATTATGCCCAAATCGGTTACCGATTGTGCTTCAATTCTCAGCTGAGTACTTGATATCCCTTTGGTACGCTCCAGATACACTACCTGGCAATACTCCTGCAGATAATCGAACTTGCCCAGCCAATCCGAACCGATAGCGAATATATCTACTTCGTATTTCAGAATATCGTCAATTTTCTGTCCTTCGTACTCTTCGATGATAATTTCGTCGGCTAAACCTGCGTTGCGTACGTCCTCAATGCGTTCCATCAGCGTACGGTGAACATTCAGTTTGCCCCTGCCTCTGTCATAATTATCGGTCGTAACTCCTACTATCAGATAATCTCCCAGTGACTTAGCACGGCTCAACAGGTTGATATGGCCCTGATGAAAAAGATCGAAAGTTCCATAAGTAATGACTTTTTTCATTAATTGCTCATTTTGTTTTCAAATCCCATATTAAAATTTACTTATATTTACCAGAATAAATAATTGTAATATTGATAATATAGGCAAATCCGATGAATAATATGTACTGATTCGGAACTTAAAATGCGTATCAGGATGACTTATATGCATTTTTATTCAAATAAATCCGGATTGTCAGTTTTTTACAATCGACAAAGTTAGTAATTTTTTAATTTATAGAAAAATCCGGTTTCACTTAAAAGTACAATTGCTATGGCAAAGTGCTACTGTGCATCCTCCGCACTGAAACAATTAACAGCCTGATGATTTTGAGCATAGACCTCTTTCACTTCATTTAGCGAATAGCTGTTTGGCCTTTTTATTCTGTTAAAAAATTCAAGGATACGCTGAAAATATCTTTTGTAACCTGACAGATACCTGTGAATCTCGTCGGATTTTTCTCCATTCATTGATGTCAGTTGTTGAATAAATGATCCGGACATTGAAGGATTGGAATAATTCCTTTAATCATTTTGGTGTGACTATTAATTTAGAAATCAACACTTCCAGTTCCCGGGAAAATAATTTCTAAACTTAAAATAATATTTCTTATCCGGTCGAAACTGCCGCGCCAGGGAAACTTCCGAATCAAATCTGAGTTATTATTTTTGTTTAAAGTCCTGATTGCTTTGTGTTTTTTTGCCAAACACCCAGAACCGCTGAAGTGTATAGTTGATTAGAACAGAAACGATGAGATCAACAATAAGACGGCTTATTTTATAATCAATATGTAAATACTGGGTTATCAGATAAGTTCCTGAAGACTTTAGAATTATACTGTTGATTACTACCAGCACAAAACGGAACAATTGAACGAAAAACGAATGTTTATATTCCTTATCCTTAGAGCGAAATGTCCATTTGTTGTTTATTGAAAAGTTGACCATAGCACCGACAACTCCTCCAATAGCGATAGAAATGGTATAATGCAGGTGAAAAACTTCTGTAAAGAATATCATTACAAAATAATCAACAACACCTCCGGCAAAGGCTGATAGTTGAGCTTTTGTAAATGTAAATATTCTTTCCAGCATCAGATAAAATATATTTACTTGTTATTCGATTTTGCTGCGTTTTCTTCCTTATCTTTTTGGTCGGCCATTTTTAATAATTTAAAAGCATCACCCAAATTGACTATAAATAAGAGAATACAGATAATAGTAGAAGTTACCAGAATAGAGTTGTGTACAAAAACTTCAAGGAATATTACGGCCAGAAGAACGAACCTCACCTCGGTAGGGCCGAAAGATCCCGAATCGATGGAATACTCACCACTGATTTTATACCGTTGAATTGCTATTATCGTTGACCAGCCATAGAGCACTACAAATGCATATCCTGCAATTTCCCATGGACCTTGAGCATAAACCATATATCCAAAACCAATGAGGATAATTCCAAGCCAGTCAACCATTAAATCGAGTGTAAAACCATACCATTTTCGGGGCTTGTTTCTGAAATAAGCCAATCTCCCGTCCAACGAATCGCCAAACCAGTTAACAGATAATCCCACAGCTGAAAGTAATAACCAATAAACTCCCAAATATTTTCCCAATATCAAACTTAACATTGTTATCGCATTGCCCAAAAAACCTATTGCTGTTAGTCCGTCTTAACTGATCCATTTTGGAATTCGCTGTACAAAATAAGTTATTGCTTTTTGCTCAATGCCTTTTAAAACATTGGTTCGGTTTCTGTCGTGAAAAAGCTGATTTTTTAATATTTTTCTTTCTTGTTGATTTGTTTCCATTTTATATTTTTATCTGAAGTGGTTTTATAAAAGAAAGAATTTAAGTTGTAATTCTCATAAAATGCGACTTCTGTTTCTGTCACGAATGTCTCTTTTTTTTAAACTGGTGTCACAAAGATAATTATTATTTCATGAATGAAACACTTATGTAATATAAAAAAAGCGAAAAATGTAACTACCGAACATCAGCTCGGTTATTGAAAATTTTTCCAGTAAAATTTTGATAAAACAAAGATTTATTTGCATTGAAAAAAGAGCGAGAACTAGTACTTTTGCATTGTTTATATTTCTTGATGTTTTCATTTCAAGCATCATTCTGTTGAAATTAGCATGAATGCAATCACATCAACTGCCCGGAATAAAAAGATTTTCGGCTTTTCGCCCAATGTTTTTTACACAGGTATTGTCAGTTTTCTGACCGATACGGCTACGAAAATGGTTTATTCGGTTATGCCCATGTTTTTGATATCAATCGGTGCATCCAAAACCAGCCTTTCGCTCATCGAAGGTATTGCTGAAAGTACCGCTTCGCTGCTCAAAGCTTTCTCGGGATACTGGAGCGATA
>CAZWLJ010000080.1:0-5377 GCA_964634605.1 uncultured Paludibacter sp. | reverse complement strand
CTGGCAACGATTACATATATGTAAACGGCTTTGAACAAATCATTGAAAATCCGGGCGAAATTGCCATCCGCCTGAGCGACCGTCACAAAGGTATCGGTTCCGATGGTCTCGTTCTGATACTTCCGTCCGAAACCTGCGATTTTCGCATGCGCATGTTCAATTCCGACGGCTCGGAAGCCGAAATGTGCGGAAACGCATCGCGCTGTGTTGGCAAATATGTATATGACAAAGGCCTGACAACCAAAAGCGAAGTTACACTGGAAACTCTTGCAGGTGTAAAAATACTCCGGCTATTTGTAAACGAAAAAAACATGGTAGAAAAAGTGACTGTGGACATGGGCGAGCCTATTCTGGACGCGAAACTCATCCCCACTACCTTTGACGAATCACCGGTGATCAACAAAGTCGTTTCGTTTGGAAAATATACCGATTATCAGGTTACCTGTGTTTCGATGGGTAATCCGCATGCCATTATTTTCATGGACAATGTAAGCGAACTTGATCTGCCGAAAATCGGACCCGTTGTTGAACACGCCCCATACTTCCCGAAACGAACAAATACTGAATTTGTTGAAGTTATCTCTGAAAGCGTGCTGAAAATGCGCGTTTGGGAACGCGGAGCAGGCGAAACCATGGCATGCGGAACAGGAGCCTGCGCAACGGCTGTTGCCGCGGTGCTCAATGGAGTGGCCAATCGAAAAACAACGATTCAGTTGCTCGGAGGCAATCTGGAAATTGAGTGGAGAGAAGCTGATAATCACGTATATCTTACCGGTGATGCTGTTACCGTCTTCGAAGGAGAAGTGGAATTATAAACGATTGACTATAAACTATATACTACAAATTATAAACTAACAAATGGCTTATATCAACGACAATTTTATTAAAATACCCGCGACATATCTGTTCTCCGAAATTGCAAAACGCGTTGCGCAGCACAAAACTGAAAATCCGGATGCTGACATAATCCGCATGGGAATTGGCGATGTTACGCTCCCACTGCCCGATGCTTCGGTTGACGCGATGATCGTGGCTGCCAACGAACAGCGAAAAAGCGAAACTTTCAGAGGTTACGGACCTGAACAGGGATACGATTTCCTGCGAAACAGCATTGTTGAAAATGACTATAAATCACGCGGAATTGATATCGAAGCGGATGAAATCTTTGTGAGTGACGGAGCAAAAAGCGACACCGGCAACATCGGCGATATTTTCGGATTGCAAAACCGTGTGGCCATCACCGATCCCAGTTATCCTGTGTATGTTGACACCAATGCCATGGGAGGCCGTGCAGGCGAACCTTCCGCCAGCGGACAATGGACCAATCTGGTATATTTACCCTGTAATTCAGCCAATAATTTCGTTCCGGAACTTCCGAACGAAAAAGTGGACATTATCTACCTGTGCTACCCAAACAATCCGACAGGAACTACCCTTACCAAAGAACAACTGACCGGTTGGGTTAATTACGCAAGTGAGAATAATTCTGTAATACTTTTCGATGCTGCTTATGAAGCCTATATTACTGAAGAAAACGTCCCGCACAGTATTTTCGAAATCGAGGGAGCCAGAGAAGTGGCCATCGAATTTCGCAGCTTCTCCAAAACTGCCGGATTTACCGGAACACGCTGTGGTTATACCGTGGTACCCAAAACAGTGACTGCACTATCGGAAAATGGAGAAAAAGTAAGTCTGAATAAACTCTGGCTTCGCCGTCAAACCACCAAATTCAACGGCACCTCATACATTGTGCAACGCGCTGCTGAAGCAACTTACAGCCCCGAAGGTAAAAAGCAGGTAAGAGCTCTGGTGGATTACTATATGGAAAACGCCCGTATCATCCGCGAATCACTGCAAGCAGCCGGGCTAACCGTATACGGAGGAGTAAACGCTCCCTATATCTGGACAAAAACACCTGACGGCATTGGCAGTTGGGAATATTTCGACTTTCTGCTGAAAGAAAAGAACATCGTATGTACACCGGGTGCCGGTTTCGGACCTGCCGGAGAAGGATTTGTTCGCTTCTCAGCTTTTGGCAGCCGCGAAAATACGCTCAAAGCAATGAAAAGACTCGAAAAATAAAGCATCAATACCTTTTACAAATTTTAATCCCGGTTCGCTACCTGCAGACCGGGATTTTCATATTTAAAAAACCAACCTTCATTCTCCTCCAAATCTCAGATCATTTCAAACCCAAACGAAATCCCCCGGAAGAAAAAAACGGAAAAAAATTCAAATAATCGGACATCAGAAATCAAAACTTCCAAAAAATGCACAAAATACGAATAAAATTTAAACTTTTTTTCAGAAAAAAAAGGAAAAACATTTTTTCTCAAATTACAATTTGTCATATATTTTATACTTTAAGTGTATTATTGACACTTTTTTCAGGAAATTGCTTTCTTTTTACCATCCAACTAAATTTTATTTTATATTTTTGATAGCTATTTATTGTTTTAGCTGTCTTATTGAATACTTTTGCATCAATTGAAAATCATTTTGATTTCTTTAAATACTTTTTTCTACTATTATGACAAATCACGATTGCTAATTCATTCAACAAACTATCGATTAACTGATTTTATATTAACACAAAAAAAAATGAATTTATGAAAAAGGTAAAAATTGTATTGATTTTCATGCTGGTAAACACCCTTTCTTTAAGTATCAGCGCGCAGGGAGTAAGCACAGGCCTTGATCTCGTCAGCACTTACGTCTGGCGAGGCACCAAATTATCAGGACCATCCATTCAGCCATCCATCCAGTGGAGCAAGAGCGGATTAACCATCGGCTCGTGGGGATCTGCCGGGACCGATGGTTTTCTGGAAATGGATTTATTTACCAGGTATGCATTCGACTTCGGACTCACAATCGGCCTGACAGACTATTACTTCCCCGGAAGTGATTACTTCGAATTCAGCAAAGAAACAGGTTCTCACGGACTAGAAATCAACCTTGGCTATACTACACACGGTTTTTCATTCAGTGGAAACTATATACTGAATGAAGCCGGAGGAGCAGCCACATACGGAGGAGACAAATACTTCGAACTGGGATACAACTGGAAGAACATAAGCGTATTTGCCGGAGCTGGCGACGGATGGCACACGCCGACAGGCAATTTCGGCATAGTTAATCTTGGCCTGAGCGCCACAAAAGAACTACCGGTCACAGATACATTCCACATACCTGTCAAAGTAAGCGCCATTCTGAACCCTGAAACAAAACAGTATTATCTCGTTGCTGGCATCACACTTTAATTATACAAACCGCAAAGAACGCAAAAGTTTAATATGTCATTTTGAAAGACAATAAAGACATAAACCATTCACTTTGACACACATTATTTAGTTTTAATAAATTATTTTTGTTAAACATGGCATTTATTTATCTTTTTGTTTTGTAATATGATTTTTTTATATACTTTTGCAGCCGATACCTCTTTTCGGTTTACAAAATGCAAACAATTATCAAGACAACAACTAATCAGTAAAAAAAATGAAAAAAATTGAAGCAGTAATCCGCAAATCCAAATTCGAAGATGTGAAAGAAGCATTATACGAGGCTGGCATTGATTGGTTTTCGTACTGGGACATTACCGGATTGGGAAAATCAACCGAAGATCAGGTAGTTCGTGGTCAGATTTTCAAATCAAATTACATACAACGCCGGATGCTTTCGATCGTCGTTCGCGATGTCAACCTCGAAAAAACAGTCAATGCAATACTCAAATCGGCCAAAACCGGTGAAATGGGTGACGGAAAAATTTTCGTTTACGACATAGAAGAAACATACAGAATAAGAACAGGGGAATCAGGCCCGGGAGCACTCTACAACAAAGAAAATTTCGAAGACAAGTAATTCACAATTCACAACATCAAAATCAATGAAAAAATATATACTTTTATCTTTAGCAGCAATCTCAGCAGTCAGTCTGTCAGCAGCAGAACCTGCCACTCCTGCCACCCCATCAATTGATTCGGGCGACACTGCCTGGATGATTATGGCCACCGCGCTGGTTCTTTTCATGTCAATTCCAGCGCTCGCACTTTTCTACGGAGGTTTGGTTCGTCGTAAAAATGTACTGAACGTATTCATGCAATGTCTTATAATTGTAGCCGTCATCAGCATCGAATGGATTGTTTGCGGCTACAGTCTTTCATTCGGCAGTTCTCGCGGATTTCTGGCTCCCTTTATAGGCGGCTTCGACTGGGCTTTATTAAACAATATCCATATCTCAGATTTAAGCCCGTATTTTATTTCACATTCTCAAGTTGCGGCTGATGGTACCAATACCGGCACTATCCCTCACCTTGTATTTGTGATGTACCAATGCATGTTTGCTGTCATTACACCTGCTCTGATTATCGGGGCGTTTGCCGAGCGCATCAACTTCAAAGGATTTTTGTTATTTACCCTGTTATGGTCTTTGCTTGTTTACAATCCTGTTGCTCATTGGGTTTGGTCAGCCGACGGCTGGCTGTTCAAACTCGGAGCACTCGATTTTGCGGGTGGCACCGTAGTGCATATTAATGCCGGAATAGCAGCCATTGTTACCGCAGTGATGCTTGGCAAACGCCGCGACTACGAAGGACACGCGCTCCCACCACACAATATCACTTACGTGGTAATAGGCACTGCGATGCTTTGGGTGGGCTGGTTTGGCTTTAATGCCGGGAGCGGACTGGCAGCGGACGGACTGGCGGCGAACGCGTTCATGGTTACACACATTGCAGCAGCAGCCGCAGCGCTAACCTGGGCCGCTCTGGATTGGTTCAACGATAAAAAACCAACAATCGTAGGTACAAGCACCGGTGCCGTAGCCGGGCTGGTCGCCATCACTCCGGCTGCCGGTTTTGTAAGTGCAGGTGGCGCACTGGCAATAGGGGTGATTGTATCGCTGGTTTGTTTCGTCATGGTTGCCCGAGTAAAACCAAAATTGGGCTACGACGACTCGCTTGACGCTTTTGGAGTACACGGAATTGGCGGTATGATTGGTGCAATCATGACAGGACTGTTAGCCACTCCCGTAGTTCAGAATGCTTATAGTGGCGCTCTCTACGGAAACTGGCGTCAACTGGTCGTTCAGCTGATAGCAATCCTTGCCACAATCGTTTATTCAGGACTGGTCACATTCATTATTTTTAAAGTCACAGAATTAATAATTCCTGTCAGGGCTAACGATAAGCAGGAGGCCATTGGTCTGGACGAATCTCAACACGGAGAAACAGCCTACACCAGTTTTGAATAAAAAATCAAAAAAAGAACCGACACAGTGGTGCCGGATAAAAAAAACATTCTGAAAACTGGCCGGATCCACAATTCAATCAGAAATACTGATATCCGTCATCAGTTTCAGCAGACACAGTAAAACTAA
>CAZWLJ010000079.1:0-5515 GCA_964634605.1 uncultured Paludibacter sp. | reverse complement strand
GTTATGTAATTAAATAAGAGAGGATGATCGTGTTGACCATCCTCTCAGATTAAGAAACGCGTTTCTTCGAATAGTTTTTTTGTAAATATTCAGACCCGTTGTAAATTTATAAATACTACTTTTAAGTGTATTTCATAAATATAAAAACATATTCTGCAACCTTGGATTTACCAAATAAACGCACTTCAACTCCCCCTTCAGAGGGTTGGGGGGCTGATATTTTTATTTATCTCAAAAGCTTACCCGCAAGGTTCCGTAAATATTCCGGCCGGGAGCACTTACACCCGAAGCAAACTGACGGTAATGCCGGTCGAGCATGTTTTCAATACCGGCATTGAGGTTAATATGCTTTGTCACATCATAAGCAGCACGGAAATTTAAAGTGTACCATGCGGCAGTACCTGCCCATGCTGTTGCTTCGCCTTTGGCATTTACGGCAGTCACCGCTGTCTGGCTAAGGTTGTCTTCACCGTTCGGGCTGTAATCAGCCAGTTTCTTGGCAGCGCTGAAACGCATAAAACCTTCTAGTCTCAGCTTGCTGAAACTGTAACTGGCTCCGGCTATTCCATACATCGGCGGAATATGATCCATCGGGACAACTACTTTCTCATCATTGGTGTATTTCCCATAGGTGGCTGTTACTGACCCGTTCAAACTCAGATTTCTGACCGGATAAATTGTGGCGCTGGCATAATAACCATAAAGTCGTCCGCTGTTGGAATTCTGTATCGACATCGCTTTGAGGCTTGTACCATCAACTACGACACTGTCGCTTCCGTTGAACTGAGCAGGCTGAACAGTCAGTGCATTGTCCAGCAATGTGTAGTAAGCTCCGGCTTCAATTTTTCCGGTACGCCCCAGCGATTGCACGATATTCAGTTCGGCATTGTAGGCATATTCGGGTTTCAGTCCGGTGTTGGGCACTACCACCGTTGTGCTGCTCGTATTGTCGAAAAATTTGACCATGTCGTCGATGTTCGGTGCACGAAATCCGGTAGAAACGATGGCGCTGATTTTTGTTTTCGATGGCAGATTGGCTACCACCGACAAGTTGCCGCAGGGAGCTATTTCGTTGATTTCTGCTTTGTCGAAAGGAAAAATGGCATTTCCGGCAGAGCGGTCATTCTTAAATTCGGATTTCATATACACCGATGTCAGTCGCAGGCCACCTGTCAGCGAGAAAATCTGCGACAGGGTGTGATTGCCCTGCACATACAACGCTGCGGAATTCCAGCTATTTCCTCCGTCGGGATAACGTGTGGCGGCCGGTGAGGCATTTGCCCCGGTAGTGATGTCGATATTTGTAACAGTCGACTGCACCAGGTTCAATGTTTCTTCCAGTCCGTAATACAGCGTCGTCTTTTCACTGATTTTTTTCATCAGGTCGAAGTTGGCCGAGAAAACGCTGACATCTTCCATCTGTGTTTTGCGGTTCGTCTTGTTCAGTTTACGCGAAATACGATCCTGGTCTAACGACTGAAAGGACAGGATGAATTTTGCATCGTCAAACATGCGGTTTTGTTTGTTGATATCCAGCGTGTAAGCTCCGAGGAAGCGCTTTTGAGGTCCGTAATTCCATTCAGCGTAGGTTGGCAGCATCGTTTTTGTTGTTTTGTCATAGCTGAGTTCCAGCATGCGGTCATAGCGTGGCAGATTACCAATGTTGTTGGAATACTGCAGGTTCAGCATGTGCGAAACATGTTCATTTTGCTGAAACAACATTTTTTCGAGTACATCGATTTGTTTGTAACCGCTTCCTGCCATGATATATGGATTGGAATTGGTGCTGACCACATCTTTATTATCCACGCGCGTAACGTTATACAGATTTTTCCCAAAATTGCCGAAAGGTCCGAAATCACCCGATTTTCCAATTCGCTGATCGCCAAAATCGCTGTAGGTGACACTGGTCAGCGATGCGAATTTACCGAAACCCAGGTTGTAGTCGATGTGACCGGTTTTTTCGCTGTTGGCCGATGAATACCGCACATAAGCATTGCCCGATTTTCGGTTCAGTTTCGGATTTTTGGTGTAAAAATGGATAACACCTCCCAGCGCATCCGATCCGTACAGTGTCGACGACGGGCCGAAAAGCACTTCGGTTTTGTCCAGAATGGCGTTGTCGAGGGTAATCACGTCCTGAACATGACCACCACGATAGATGGCATTGTTCATGCGGATACCGTCAACCACCAGCAGGATGCGGTTGGTTTCGAAGCCTCTCAGCACCGGACTTCCGGCTCCTGTCTGGCTTTTCTGAACAAAAATTTGTCCGGTATTCTGGAGCATATCAGCGGTAGTTTGCGGGTTGTTGAATTCATTCTTTTTGGAACTGATCCCGATAACACGCGACGGAACATTTTTGATTTCCTGTTCCCACCGGCTGGCCGACACGACCACCTCGCGGAGGGTGTCGTTATAATGCACGGGAGTAGTCTGAGCTGTCATTGTAACTGCTGCAAACATTCCCATACAAGCTAATAGTATTTTCTTCATTTGTAAATTAAATTTTTTTCTGAGATTATTATTCAGGGACATTCTGCTTGTCCAATGACCGATAGTTAACGCGCAGCAAAAGCAGCATACAGAAATTGCTGTACGCTTTTTTCATCACTCGTCAAATCGCAGTTTATTTATAATAAGGATAATAACACTTTGTAAAACTTCTTTTTTACAGAAAAGCATTATTCCCATAACACTCAGATTTCAGGGGGTGGTGCGGGAGGTGGTGAAGTGTAGCTGTAATAAAGAACCGTTTTATTGAAACAGGTTCCTGTTTTTATATACGGATTTGCAAAATCACAGGTTAACGTTTCAGTGAAATAAAGTTGTTTCAGAAAAGCCTGTAGACTTTTTCGTCCGTTTGCAGTTTTTGTGTCATGCCGGAGATAGTCATTTACAAGACTCGCCAGCTGTCGGTTGAGCAGCGTTTCTTCATTATCCCACCAGCACCAGTAATGGGTGGTATCTCCGCTTACCGATTTTTCAACCACGTCATACATCTCGCCGTTGTATTCAAATTCGCGGGAATGTTCCCATATTAGCTTCGTTTTGGCATCAGCGGCAGTAAACGAAAGCTTCACAAGTTTATCTTTATCAATGCCTTTTATTATTTTTCGCTTTATTTCCTTTCGGACAATATGGCGCTGATGCGATAACCGGACATGAGTAGTCGCCAAAGGCATAAAAAGAACGAGTAAGAAAAATACAGGCAGATATTTTCTTCCCGTGTGTTTGCCAATATGATTTTTTCCGATTTTCAGGTTATATTCTTTTAGTTGATTTATCTCTGTTAAAGCATAACCGTTGTCACTTTTAATGCTTTCAGCCATTTAAATCGTGCAAATATAGCTATATTTTAAGACACGTCACGGTTATTAAATTTAAAGAAAATTAATTTCAAAAGACAATAGTCATATTTTCTTCCGGTGAATGATTAAAAATCAGGGAAATAAGAAACTCCTTTCAGTAAAGCTCACTTCAGTGATGCACGAAAGAGATTTTTTTTAGCTAATTTTGCTCTGTAAAACTGAAAAAGGAAAAATGATCGTTTGTATAGCTGAAAAGCCCAGCGTAGGGCGCGACATAGCCGGGATACTCGGAGCCAAAACCCGCAGGGAAGGGTATATGGAAGGAAACGGGTATCAGGTGACCTGGACTTTCGGACATCTGTGCGGACTGATGGAACCCGGCGAATACACACCCGAATGGAAAAACTGGACTTTGTCCCGTTTACCCATGATACCCAAACCTTTCGGCATCAAGGTGATGGAAGATGAGGGGATACAAAAACAATTTCTGATTATTGAAAAATTGATTGCTGCGGCCGATGAGGTAGTCAACTGTGGTGATGCCGGACAGGAAGGTGAACTGATACAACGCTGGGTGATGCAAAAAGCATCGTGTAAATGCCCGGTAAAACGGCTCTGGATTTCGTCGCTCACTGAAGATGCAATCCGCGAAGGATTCAGCAAACTGAAAGACCAGACGGAATATCAGCGGCTCTACGAAGCGGGACTTTCACGTGCCATCGGCGACTGGTTGCTCGGCATGAATGCCACGCGGCTTTACACCCTCAAATACGCCCAAAACAGACAAATCCTTTCCATCGGAAGGGTGCAGACACCCACACTGGCACTGATAGTGAACCGGCAACTGGAAATTGAAAATTTCAAGCCTGAAGCTTTCTGGGAACTGAAAACCGTTTACCGCGATACCACTTTCTCCGCTTCAAAAGGAAGATTTGCAAGCGTGGAAGAAGGGCAGGCTTTTCTGGAAACGGTAAGGAATGCTCCCTTTGTGGTTACGGATATCACTACCAAAAAAGGAATTGAAAATGCACCCAGGCTGTTTGACCTGACGGCATTGCAGGTGGAATGCAATAAGAAATTCGGTTATTCGGCGGATGACACGCTGAAAACCATCCAGAGCCTATACGAAAAAAAATACACCACTTATCCGCGTGTGGATACCACTTTCCTGAGCGACGATATCTATCCGAAAATACCTGAAATTCTGAAAGGATTGAAAGACTACGAACTGCTGACACAACCGTTGCTGGCAACCAAAATAAACAAGTCCAAAAAAGTTTTTGACAACAGCAAGGTTACCGATCACCACGCCATTATTCCAACGGGAGTTCAGCCGGTGGCGCTCACCGATCTGGAACGTAATGTGTTCGACCTGGTTGCACGCCGGTTTATTGCCAATTTTTATCCTGAATGTAAAATGGCTACAACCACTGTACTTGGCGAAGTGGAAAGCGTAGAATTTAAAGTGAACGGCAAACAGATTCTGGAAGAAGGCTGGCGGGTTGTATTTGCCAAAGCTGCGGAAACTGAGAAAGAAGAAACAGAAGAGGATGAAAAAACGCTTCCCATTTTTACCAAAGGTGAAAGCGGTCCGCACGAACCCACTTTATCCGAAAAGTGGACTTCACCCCCCAAACCTTATACCGAAGCTACGTTACTGCGTGCCATGGAAACAGCCGGGAAATTGGTGGATGACGATGAACTGCGCGATGCTCTGAAAGAGAACGGAATCGGACGTCCTTCCACACGCGCGGCTATCATCGAAACCCTTTTCAAACGGAACTACATCCGAAAAGAACGTAAGAACCTGATAGCAACCGATACCGGCGTGGAACTGATACAGATAATTCAGGAAGAACTGCTTAAATCGGCTGAACTCACCGGACGCTGGGAGAAAAAACTCCGGCAGATAGAAAAAGGTGAATACAAGGCGGCCGATTTCCTGAACGAACTGAAGGAAATGATTTTACAAATTGACTACAACGTGAAAAGCGACAACCGTACCAAATCACAGCTTGTCGCGCAATCCATGCTATCCGAAAATCCTGAAGACCTGGTGGGAACCGTTTGTCCCGTCTGTGGTAAAGGGAAAATCCTGAAAGGAAAAACTGCTTACGGCTGCTCCGAATGGAAAAACGGCTGTACTTTCCGGAAAGCGTTCTGATAGAACCGGGAAACAGAATTTATAGAGGCAAGAGGTAAGG
>CAZWLJ010000078.1:0-5707 GCA_964634605.1 uncultured Paludibacter sp. | reverse complement strand
TGCATTCAGTGCCTGTGAAGACCCTTATGCAGGTCAGGATGTTGCTGAACCTACAATCTACGAACAGGAAGCATTGCAGGATGCTAATTTTAAAGCAACAGTTCTGACCAATCCGTTGGTAATCACGAATGATAAGTTGGCTACAAATTTCAGCTTGTTGAAAATTGATTCACGTCCCACGTTGATTGACAGCGCTGCTCATATCGAGTACAAGGTATTGTTGTCAAATACGCAGGATTTTGCCACGTTCAAATTGTTGCCGACAACCTACGGAGGTACTTCCGGTTCGGATCTGGTGGCCAGCTATACAGTAATAAACGATACGCTGAAAGCGCTGAATCCGGCTCTTGGAAGTCACGATGCCTTTGTACGTGTACTGGCATACATCGTTTCGGGTGGTACAAGAGCCCTGTACACCACTTCCACTATGCCTTTCAAGGTTACCTCATTCAATTATGCGCCTAAAGTAGTAAATGATACAGTAATAGCTATCAAGGATCAGGAATTGTTCTACAATGTACTGGCAAATGACAGTGATGTAGAAGGCGATCAACTGCTGATTACTGCTGTTGGCACTCCTGCTCACGGTAAAGCATCTTTCAGTGGTGGCTCAATCCTCTATACACCCAATGCAGGTTATGTAGGAGCTGATGAGTTTACTTATACTGTTTCCGATGGAAATTCTACTTCTACCGGTAAAGTGGTAATTACAGTCACTGCGATGAAGAAATTTACTGAAGTGAAAGTAAGACCTTACTATATCATCGGTCTGGGTGATGGTGGCTGGAACAACTCTGTAGGTGGCCTGGGCGTATCTATTTTCCCGTTGAGCGTTGTTGACGGATATGTTTACAACGATCAGGGTGATGGAGTTTTCACTTACACCGGATATTTTGAAGCTGGTAAAGGATTCAAGCTCATCCGCGATCTGGGTAATTGGGACGAACAATGGGGTGAAAAAGGTGGAGCTTATGTTCACAACGATGGTGGATCAAGCGATATCAAACTCGCTACAAGTGGCTATTATAAAATAAGTCTGAATTCCATCAACCATACAATGACTATTACTGCTGCAACAGCTCCTGCCAATACATACAATCAAATAGGTATGATTGGTGGATTTAACGGCTGGGGTGGAGACATTGTAATGTCAGCATGGGCATCAACCAATAATCATGCCTGGTACAAGGAAGTTACATTTACCGAAAATACCGAAGGTAAATTCCGCGCAAATGCCGATTGGGGAACAAACTGGGGTAGTAATACCTTCCCTGTAGGGTTGGGTGTTGGTAACGGACCGAATATCCCGTTCCAGGCCGGAACTTATCTGGTCATGTTCAACGACATTGATGGTTGCTACTACATGTACAAGAAATAATGAATTGTAAATCCGTTTAATTAAAAGACCGACTTTTTACAAGGTCGGTCTTTTTTATTATTACACATAAGTATGAGAAAATACCTCCTTTTACTGGTTGCAATTTTATCATCGACCAGTTTGTTTGCGCAAGTTGCAAAATCAAATCCCCCCGAATGGGCGAAAAATGTAATCTGGTATCAGATTTTTGTGGAGCGTTTCAACAATGGCGACCCCTCTAATGATCCGACTCCGGAAAACACTACCGTGCCGGATATGAAAATTTTTCCGCCTGATGGCTGGCAGGTTTCAAAGTGGACCAGCAATTGGTTTGAACGTCAGCCGTGGGAACTGGACCCAAAGCAGGGCTTCAACTCGGTAATCCAGTCCCGACGATACGGAGGTGATTTACAGGGTGTGATGGATAAACTGGATTACCTGCAGGAACTGGGAATTACCGCCATCTATTTCAATCCGCTGAACGACGCACCTTCGCTTCATAAGTACGATGCCCGCAATTACCATCACATCGATGTGAATTTCGGTCCCGACCCCGATGGCGACATGAAATTGATGGCTACAGAAGATCCCAACGACCCATCGACCTGGAAATGGACATCCGCTGATAAATTGTTTCTGAAATTAGTGGAAGAATTTCACAAACGAGGCATCCGCGTTATTGTTGATTATTCCTGGAACCACACCGGAACCAATTTCTGGGCATGGCAGGACATTTTGAAAAATCAGGAAAATTCTAAATACAAGGATTGGTACGAAATCAGTTCGTTTGATAATCCGGCGACACCTGAAAATGAATTCAAATACAACGGTTGGGGTGGTTACGGCTACCTTCCGGAACTTAAAAAAGTCAATCTCACCACCCAGCGGATTCACGGGCTACCCTACGAAGGAAATATCCACGAAGGACCTAAGAAACATATTTTCGACGTAACGAAACGTTGGCTGGCTCCCGATGGCGACGTTTCCAAAGGGATTGACGGCTATCGACTCGATGTGGCAGAACAGATTGGAATGGGTTTCTGGCGCGATTACCATCAATTTGTGAAAAGTATCAACCCCGATGCCTATCTGGTAGGTGAAATCTGGTGGCAAAAATGGCCCGATGTGCTGATGGACCCGGCTCCCTATATGCAGGGTGATGTGTTTGATGCCGTGATGTTTTATCAGGTGTACAAACCCGCAAGAAGTTTCTTCAATAATTCCGACGATGCAATCGATGCAAAACAGCTGAGAGACAGCCTGGAGCGGCAATGGAATAGAATTCCAGGCAGGAATGAATATGCCATGATGAATGTGGGAGCTTCGCACGATGCACCGCGACTGTTGAGCGATTTCTACAATAAAAACCGCTATAAATTCAAGGCAAATCCGGAAGAAAATGCTGCCTACAAAACGGGAAAACCGGATAAGGAAGCCTATCAACGGGTGCGACTTTATCTCATTCATCTGTTTACTACAATTGGTTCACCTCAGATTTGGAACGGCGATGAAATGGGCATGTGGGGAGCCGATGACCCCAACTGCCGCAAACCGCTTATGTGGCCTGAACTCAAATTTGAAAAGGAATACCGGAATAATTTTCAGCCGGGAATGAAAACGTATGATAAAATCCGGTTCGATAATAAACATTTTGAGTTCTACAAGAAACTCATTCAGATAAGAAAAGATAATCCGGTTTTATCTTCCGGTGATTTTAAATTCGTCGTAAGTGAAGGGAAGAAACTGGGCTATTCACGCTCCGACAATCATAATGAAATCATAGTTTTATTTAATCTGGAAGGTACTCAAAGTACTTTTGAACTGCCCGAAGGAATATTTACCGATTTACTCACGGGGAAAAAATACGGAAAAGGTAACTTTCGCTTAAATCCGATGAAAGCCGTTGTGTTGAAAAAATTGAAATAGAAAAGCTTCTGATTACATGCTCAGTAAAGTGCCGGACTTCCTCGAGACCGGCACTGCTGTTTTTAAAACCATCCGACCAATCTGTTTTGTAAGAATCTGATCGAATTGCAAACGTTTGCATTGGTGTTGAAATACAAATCTGAATCCTAACTTTTAGTAAAGCAATTAATTGCACTATTTTTGTGGAAAATGTTTTACATCAATTCATTACATAGAAGACATTCAAAAATCATAAATAAAAACTAACATGAAAAAATTTACTCTTTTTACTCTGACCGGTTTGCTCTTTTCTGTATTAAGCTGGGCTCAGATTGTAACTACAAATCCAACAATTATAACACAAAGCGGAGGTACTTTTGAAGTCACTTTTGATGCTTCTTTGGGCGACAAGGGATTGAATAATTATTCGGGTACAGACGTTTATGCTTATACTGGGGCAAGTACTGCTACGGCTGATTGGGTTTACAAACCCAATACCTGGTTGGATAATGATCCTAAATACAAATTAACGCCATTGGGAAACAATAAATGGAAACTTACGATAACTAACGGTATAAATGCATATTATGGTGTCCCAGCTGGTGTTATTATAACAAAATTGTCTTTTGTTTTTAGAACTTCAACAGGTTCACCATCAGGTAGAGGTATAGGAGGTGCTGACATTTTTATCCCAGTGTATCAAACCGGACTGAACGTGGTATTTACAAATCCGGTATCCAACAAATCTGTTTCACCCGGAACAACAGAAACTATCACATTTACTTCCTCTGTTCAGGCTAAACTAGAGTTATATATTAACGGTGGCTCACCGGTAAAAACAGTTGATGCAGCTACTACGCTTTCTCACCCTTTTACCTATTCTGAAACAATTGATTACCAGCTGATAGCAAAAGCAACGGTAGGTTCTGAATCCAAATACGACACGATTGTTGTGAATGTGGCAGCTCCGGTGATCAGCGAACCACGTCCGGCAGGGCTTAAGGACGGAATCACTTATTCAGCCGATGGAACTCAGGCAACCCTCATTCTTTATGCTCCGGGCAAAAATAATGTTTTCCTGATCGGAGATATGAATAACTGGTCGCAGAATAATGATTATCAGCTGAAAAAGGACGGAGACTACTGGTGGATAACGCTTTCGGGACTTATTCCTGGAAAATTATATGCTTTTCAGTACCTTGTGGATGGTACAATTCGTATTGCCGATGCTTATACCGAGCTGGTGCTCGATCCGTGGAATGACAAATGGATTAACGAACATGGAACTATTTTTCCCGGCATACCTGCTTATCCAGAAGGAAAAACCACGGGACTGGTAGCTACTTTGCAAAGCAAAAAACCGGCATATAACTGGGAAGTCCCCAATTTTACAGTTCAGAATCCGGACAATTTAGTTATCTACGAGCTATTGCTGCGCGATTTCACTACCGAGAAATCACTTCAGGCAGCCATCGCAAAACTGGATTATTTGAAAACATTGGGAGTTACCGCTATTGAATTAATGCCGATTCAGGAATTTGATGGCAACAACAGCTGGGGATACAATCCGAACCTGTACTTTGCGCCTGATAAAGCCTATGGTACTCCCGAAATGTATAAACTCTTCATCGATGAGTGCCACAAACGGGGCATAGCCGTGTTACTCGATATGGTGTTCAATCAGGCAAACGGTCTACATCCCTTTGCGCTGCTATACTGGAATTCAGCGACCAACAAACCGGCTTCGAATAATCCATGGATGAATGTGGATGCACCGCATCAGTTCAGCGTGCTGAATGACTTCAATCATAGTTATGCAGGAACACGTGAATACTTTAAACGGGTGCTGCAATACTGGCTTACCGAATACAAGGTAGATGGTTATCGCATGGACCTTACAAAAGGATTTACACAAAGTTCAGGAACAGAATCTGCCTGGGATCAAAACCGCATTAACTACCTGAAGGAATATAATAATGCAGTAAAAGCTGTGAAACCCGATGCCATATTTATTCTCGAACACTTTGTGGGAGGTACTGAGGAAGAATATCTGGCCTCCCAGGGAATGTATCTCTGGAGAAATATGAATAAACCATACAGTGCCGCTGCAATGGGATTCCAGTCAACAATAAACGAAGGCAATTCCGATTTCAACGGAATGAACTCGTTCCCGAGTAAATGGATTGGTTATGCCGAAAGCCATGATGAAGAACGCAACTTCTTCAAAGCAAAAGAAAGTGGAAATGGTGTTATCTATTCCGATTCAATTACCCGTATTGGACGCGTTCCTTTGAATATTGCCTTCACAGTACTAACTCCGGGACCAAAAATGATCTGGCAGTTTGGCGAAATCGGATACGATTATTCCATCAATTCGTTTGGCGGCAGAACAAATCCGAAACCTTCGGCATTCGGATGGCTGAATCTTGCTCACCGGAAAGCTGC
>CAZWLJ010000077.1:0-5713 GCA_964634605.1 uncultured Paludibacter sp. | reverse complement strand
TTTTTGCACAACAAAATATTATTCGATATCTTTGCCTTAATAATTAAATGCAATTTTATGGAATATATTAAAAGACTAATTGAAGATGATTTGTTGGAAAAAATGTCAGCCGCAGGTGCTGTGCTGATTAAAGGGCCAAAATATTGCGGAAAAACAGCCACAGCCAGACAATATGCCAAAAGTATACTGGAAATGGACAGAGATCCTCAGATACCGGTAATGATGGCTACTAATCCTTCACTGTTGCTGGCAGGGAATACCCCGCGGTTAATTGATGAGTGGCAGGAGCAGCCTGAGATATGGAATTATGTAAGGCACGAAGTGGACGACCGGAAAGCTAAAGGACAGTTTATTCTCACCGGTTCTGCAAATCCGCCCGATGATGTAAAACTGCATAGTGGAGCCGGACGTTTTAATGTGTTGCAGATGGACACGATGACCTGGCAGGAATTAGGTTATTCCAGCGGCAACCTGAAAATGTCGGATTTACTCCGGGGTGATTTGGGTAACTTCCATGAACCTGCAATTCAGCTCGATTTTATTATAGATAGAATGTTAACAGGCGGATGGCCTGCTTTAATGGGCGAAAATACAAAAAATGCCCTCAGCATAAATCGCGGTTATGTTGATTTGCTATGTGAGGTGGACATGAGCCGGGTTTCGGGAGTGAAACGCGACCCGTTAAAAGTACGAAGTCTGCTACGTTCTCTTTCGCGTAATACTGCCACCCTGGTTGATAATAAAACCCTGGAACAGGATGTAAAGACTACTGAAAAAAATGAATTGTCGCGAAACACAATTTCAGATTATTTAGATGCCCTTTCACGATTAATGATTTTGTATGAACAGCCAGCTTTCAATCCGCATATTCGCTCATCGGCTTCGTTGCGTAAATCACCTAAAAGACATTTGTGTGATACATCGCTGGCAGCAGCAGCATTGGGTTTAGATAAAGAATCATTGATAAAAGACATTAAATATACCGGCTTTTTGTTTGAATCGCTGGCTACCCACGAGTTAAATGTGTATGCTAAAGCCAACGATGCTACTGTGTTTCACTACAACGACTCGTATGGTTATGAGGTAGATGCAATTGTACAGAAACGTAATGGAGATTATGCTGCTTTTGAAATAAAGCTGGGTGTAGGTTACATTGAAGAAGCAGCCGAAAATCTTAAAAAATTTGCAGCCAATATAGATACTGCCAAAATGGAATTACCAAAATCATTGAATATAATTACCGGAACCGGAATGAGTTATCGAAGACCGGATGGAATAAATGTGATTTCATTAGCTTCTTTAGGCAGATAATAATCCTGTTCCCGTGGTTTGTAAAAAAGTAGAATTAAGAGAACGACGGGAACAATGCTTTTTAACGAATTCAGAGATATGAAAGATATAGCAATTTACGGTTTTGGAGGTTTTGGCAGGGAAATAGCATCCATTATCGGATCAATTAATAGTATCAATCCGGAATGGAACATCGTGGGTTTCTTTGATGACGGGGTACAGGCTGGGCACAGGTAAACGGACGGAATGCCATCAGCTGGGAACAGAAGTTTGAGTACGATGTGTGGTATGTGGAGCATGTTACATTTTTACTGGACATTAAAATCCTTTTAAAAACTGTTTATAATGTATTTAAACGGGAGGGAATCAGTTCGGATACCAGTACAACGATGGAGGCTTTTAGAGGGAATTAGTTTATAGTTCTGAGTTTCAGGTTCATCAAGTTAGAAAGCGTCGCACTGAGCCTTGTCGAAATGTTTATCAAGTTTATCAAGTTTGAAAGTTTGTCAAGTTAGAAAGTGGTTTATAGTCAATAGTTTATAGTTTCGGTTCTAACGTCTAACTTCTGAGTTCTTAACTCATCACTTATCACTTATCACTTATCATTCATAATTCATCATTAAAAAAAATGTATTTATACGGTGCAAGCGGACATGCGAAAGTAATTGCTGACATTCTGCAATCACAGGGAAAACAGTTAACAGGAATGGTTGACGATAATCCGGCAATCGATGAACTGATGGGTTATGCTGTCTTTCACGGAATGGAAAGACCTTCACCTGTTATTATCAGCATTGGCGACAACAAAACCAGACAGAAAGTGGTTGGAAAACTTCAGGATGTGGAATTTGAGACAGCTGTTCATACTTCAGCGGTTGTGTCGCCTCATGTCGTAATTAATGAAGGTACTGTGGTTATGCAGGGTGCAATTATTCAGTCTGGTGTTGAAATAGGAAAGCATTGTATCATTAATACCGGAGCATCCGTTGATCACGATTGTAAAATTGCTGATTTTGTTCATGTCTCACCGCATGCCACATTATGTGGTAATGTAACTGTTGGTGAAGGGACCTGGATTGGAGCCGGAACAGTTGTTATCCAGGGAATAAAAATAGGCAAATGGTGTATAATTGGAGCCGGTTCGGTTGTAACAAAAGATATTCCCGACAATGTACTGGCAGTGGGTAACCGGTGCAAAGTTGTAAAGCAGTTAACAGAAAAGTAGTTTGTAAAGTTCGTCAAGTTCATAAAGTTGAAAGTCAGGAATTACAATTTACAATTTACGATTTACAATTTACCAATCACCAATCACCAATCACACTTCAACACTTAGGTTCTCACAGTACAGCACTATCTTCTAAATAATGCAATTAACTCCTGAAAATAAAATACTGCTTTTATCAGCGAAGATACACCTGCCCGATGAAGAAGTGAGCGAGGTGAATCGTTTGCTTCGGGAAGTAAAAGACTGGGAGCAACTCGCAGATTCGCTGATAGCCCGTGGTGTGGGTCCGCTGTTTTACCGGCACATGCAGCAGCTTCCGGATAAAGAACGGATTCCCCGTTCGGCTCAGGAGAAACTGAAACAAACCTATTACCATACGCTAAGCCGGAACATGGTGCTTTACAGTGTGTTTCGAAAGGTAATAAAGGCTTTTACGGACAATGGCATTCCGGCAGTGGCACTCAAAGGAATTCACCTTTCGGAGAAACTGTACGGAGATATTGGTCTGCGGCAGCTGAGCGATATCGATTTGCTGGTACGTAAGGCGGATGGCGAAAAAAGTCTGAAGGTGCTCCGTGAAATCGGATTTGTACAATCGGGCGATGAGGTGTCGCATCTGATTGCTGACAGTCTGGGAGTGATCCATTATCCTGCCATGATTTTTGAGGGTGTTTCGGTGGAAATACACATCGAACTGCACAGGGAGAAAAATAACTGCCGCCTGGATTCGGAGCAGATCATTGCACGCAGTGAAACCGCCGTAATTCACGGTGTTGACACGCAGGTAATGGAAATGTACGATTTGCTGATATTCCTGTGCATTCACCTGGATAAACATTTCTTAATGGGACAAGTGCAGTTTACCAATTTCATGGACATCGTAAACTGGATTGAATTTCAGGGAGAAAGAACAGACTGGCAGGTGCTGAATGAGCGCTGCAAACAATACAATAGCGAAGATATCGTGTACAAATACCTGGCAATGGTAATAAAGTATTTCAGGGTATCTGCACCGGAGAATATATCGGCTAAGTATGGGTACTTATTAACCGCTCAGGACGAAAAACGGTTTATACAGTATTTAAATGGAGTTAAAACAGAATCGTTTGGTGCATCCGGTCATATCAGAAACATAGCGAAAAAGAACAGCTTGGGAGCTAAACTGCATTACCTGCGAATGGTAGTTTTTCCACCTGAGAGATTTATGAGAAACCGGTTCGGAATCCGCCATTCTTCTGTGTACTGGCTGTACTACCCTTACCGGTGGTGGATAGGGTTGAAAGGGCTGTGGAAGATGATAACCCGGATAGAACACAGATGACACGGATTGAACGGATGAACACAGATTAATTAGAACACAGATGACACGGATTGAACGGATGAACACTGATTTTTTAAATAAAATTCTTATCCGGTTAAATCAGTCTAATCAGTGTCATCTGTGTTCAAACTATTATCCGTTTAAATCAGTCTAATCCGTGTCATCCGTGTTCCAAATGTCATCAACCAGAAACTTGACAAACACTTCGGCACTTCGGCACTTCGGCACTTCGACACTTCGACAAGCTCAGTGACCGCAAGGCTCAGTGACCGCAAGGCTCAGTGACCTCAAAGCTCAGTGACCTCAAAGCTCAGTGCGACGCTTTCTAACTTGATAAACTTGACAAACTAAAATATATATGTTCAAAGACAAAGTACTTTTAATCACCGGCGGCACCGGATCATTCGGCAATGCCGTACTCGATCGCTTTCTGGATACCGATATCAAAGAAATCCGCATTTTCAGTCGGGATGAAAAGAAACAGGATGATATGCGTCATGCAATACAAAATCCGAAGGTAAAATTCTATATCGGCGATGTGCGTGACAAACGGAGTGTGGATGGCGCTATGGCGGGTGTGGACTACGTGTTTCATGCCGCTGCACTCAAGCAGGTGCCCTCGTGTGAGTTTTTCCCCATACAGGCAGTGCGTACCAATGTTTTCGGCACCGAGAATGTACTCGACTCGGCCATTCAGCACGGGGTGAAAAATGTGGTGGTGCTCAGTACCGACAAAGCCGCTTACCCCATCAACGCGATGGGTATCAGCAAAGCCATGATGGAGAAAGTAGCCATTGCCAAAGGGCGTCAGCTCGGCGAAAACGCTGCCACCACCATCTGCTGCACCCGATACGGCAACGTGATGGCCAGTCGCGGATCGGTCATCCCGCTGTGGATCGACCAGATAAAATCGGGCAATCCCATCACCATCACCGACCCCAACATGACACGCTACATGATGACCCTCGATGATGCAGTGGATCTGGTGCTGTATGCTTTCGAGCATGGCAAAAACGGAGACCTGTTTGTGCAGAAAGCACCCGCAGCCACGCTGTCGGTACTGGCTGATGCACTGAAACAACTCTACCATGCCGATACCGAAGTGAAAGTAATCGGCACGCGACACGGCGAAAAACTGTACGAGACACTGGTTACCCGCGAAGAGATGGCTAAAGCCGAGGATATGGGCAACTACTTCCGCATTCCGGCAGATAACCGCGACCTGAACTACGATAAGTACTTCGTGGAAGGACAGGAGGAAATATCGAACATCGACGACTATCACTCGCACAACACCACCCAACTGGATGTGGAGGGGATGAAGGAATTGCTGTTGAAAGTAGTGAAGTTGTGATTGGTGATTGGTGATTGGTGATTGGTGAATAGTAAATAGTGAATAGTGAATAGTGAATAGTGAATAGTGAATAGTGATTGGTGAATAGTTATTAGTGATTGGTTATGAAAACGCATAAAGATTTAGATGTTTGGAGGAAATCTATTGAGTTGGTTGCTTCAGTTTATAAAATCACATCTTCTTTTCCAAAAGAGGAATTGTATGGATTGACTTCACAAATAAGAAGGTCGGCTGTTTCAGTCCCTTCGAATATAGCAGAAGGCGCTGCCCGTAACCATGATAATGAATTTCGTCAATTCCTGTATATTGCTTTAGGAAGTGGAGCGGAACTTGAAACCCAGTTGATTATTTCAAAAATGCTCGGATATATTACCGATGAAAAATCAGAGGAATTAGTAACTGAATTAAACTCAATTTCAAGAATGCTACAGGGTCTCATCAAATCTATTAACAAATAAAAAATGATTAACCAGTCACCAGTCACCAGTCACCAGTCACCAGTTACCAGTTACCAGTTACCAGT
>CAZWLJ010000076.1:0-6599 GCA_964634605.1 uncultured Paludibacter sp. | reverse complement strand
GGCAGCAGGGGGTTTTAAAAAATATAATTTTTGAAGGTTAAATGTGTGAGAAAATAACAATGTGACATTTGTTTCATTACTTTTGTGATTTATTATTTTTGGCATCCACTTATTTTATTCCATTTCTGATAAATTGTATGAATTTTCAGAAAAACCTTTTAAAGCAAATTGTATAATAAATCATGTATCGATCCAGACTGCTAATACTCTTCTTATTCTTTTCCATTACTAACTACAGTCAGCTTTATATCAACGAGTTTATGGCTTCAAATGCCTCTACCATAAGTGATCCGGATTTTGGGGCTGATGCCGACTGGATTGAACTTTACAACGATGGAAATTCGTC
The DNA here is from genome assembly GCA_964634605.1 of uncultured Paludibacter sp. Lineage (GTDB taxonomy): Bacteria > Bacteroidota > Bacteroidia > Bacteroidales > Paludibacteraceae > UPXZ01. The sequence continues at coordinate 6,253 of CAZWLJ010000076.1, read as the reverse complement.
CGTCAACCTCAGCGGATATTTTCTGACCGACAATCTGGAAAATCCGGTCAAATGGATGATAGGGAATGTAACCATACCCGCCAAAGGATTTGCTGTTTTTTGGGCGGATGGTAATAACACCGGCAATCATACAAGTTTCAAACTCGACGCTCAGATTGAACAGATAGGATTGTTTGGACCTGATATTGGAGTTGTTGATTCCATCAGTTATGTCAATCAGCAGCCCGATGTGTCGCAGGGCAGAAACATGAATGATTTATCGCTCTGGGGTCATTTCCCGAAAGCTACACCCAATGCAGCCAACACCACCGAATTTTTCAGCGATTTTGCACTGAACGAACCGGTTTTCAACATACGGGGCGGATTTTATTCTTCAGCTCTCACCATCACTCTGTTTAACGATCTGGGTGGCGAAATCCGGTATACGCTGGATGGCTCGGAACCCACATCACAATCTCCCATTTATACACAACCGCTGTTTTTAGACAAAACAACACTTGTCAGGGCACGCATATTCAAACCGGATATGTTGCCGGGACCTGACATTACAAATACCTATTTTATCAACGAAAATATCCAAACCGGAGGTTTACCTGTGGTTTCTCTTTCCAGCCACCCCGATAATTTCTGGGATCCCGTCAAAGGAATTTATGTGCAAACGTTTAAGCCCGACTGGGAAATTCCGGTCAATATTGAATTATTTGAGAATAACGGTTCCGACCGTGCTGCTTTCAACGAAATAGCCGGTGTGAAAATCAACGGACTGTATTCGTGGCAATTACCGCAAAAAATGCTGGGAGTTTATTTCAAAAAACGCTACGGAGCCGGCACGCTGGATTATTCAATTTTTTACGACTCCAACCGTACGGGATTTAAATCTTTTGCTTTACGCGCTTCGGGCGACGACTGGAGCCATACGTTGCTACGCGATATTCTGGGGCAAAATTCTACGTTGCTCAACATGAATCTGGATATTTCGGCGTATCGCTGGTGTACCGTTTATTTCAACGGACAGTATATGGGAATTCATAATTTCAGGGAAAAGATTGAAACAGATTATATCGAAAAGCATTACGGACTGGAAGCCGGAACCTTTGATATGGTTGAAAATGAAGATTATGCAGAATGCGGTGATCTGATTGCTTACAATAACCTGAAAGCCCTTTTCTCAAAAGATTTATCCGTTCAGGCAATGATTTTTCGTCCGTCGGCATTCAGCGAGATTTTACGGCTGAAGATTATGAGTTATCGTACGAAAACCATATCCGGAAAATTGATTTCCAACTGGGCGGATATAACAAAGCACCCAAATTCATGATGCCTGTTGGATTCGAATTTCTGCTGCAGTATCAGTATTTCACCAAAGATAAAAAAGCGTTGGAAGCAGTGACAATTTCGCTCGATGCCATGGCTATGGGTGGTCTGAACGATCAAACAGGTGGCGGATTTGCGCGTTATTCCACCGACGAACGCTGGCTGGTTCCTCATTTCGAGAAAATGCTGTACGATAATGCTCAGTTAATAAGTTTATATTCCAAAGCTTATCAGGTGACAGGAAAAGCATTTTACCGCGAAACGGCAGAAAAAACCATTCGTTTCTGCGAAAGAGAACTGCAGGATGCAAGTGGCGGTTTTTACTCTTCGCTCGATGCCGACAGTGAACACGAAGAAGGTAAATTTTATGTGTTTACAAAGAAAGAAATAACCGATGTTTTGGACAATGACATCAGCCCCGTTTTTTTGAAATTCTATGAAATTACGGATGCCGGAAACTGGGAACACGGTAAGAATATTCTTCATTTTACGCGGGACAAAGCCGCTTTTGCTGCTGCAAACGGCATGACTGCCGGAGCTTTCGAAGCAATGTTGCAAAAAGCGAATCAGCAACTTTTCGATGCCCGATCGAAAAGGGTACGACCCACCACCGACGATAAAATTCTGTGCGCCTGGAATGCTTTAATGATAAGCGCATACATACAAACCTACAAGGCTACGTCCGAAGCAGATTATCTGACCGGAGCATTAAAAATCGTGGCTTTTATCGAACAGCATCTTCTTCAATCTGACGGAAATTTGCATCGGGTTTATAAAGACGGAAAAACTTCGGTGGATGCATTTCTGGACGATTATGCACTGTTGATACAGGCGTACACCGACCTGTACGAAGTTACTTTCCAACATCAGCATTTACAACAGGGACTCAAACTGACAAATTATGTGATGCAGCATTTTATCAGCGGGAACGGCGAACTGTTTTACTACACTTCCGATACTGCCGAAGGTCTGATAGCCCGAAAATATGAAACGTCTGACAATGTGATTCCGGCTTCCAATTCGGTAATGGCACATGTTTTACTGAAACTCGGCAGGCTCACCGGAAATGAAACCTTTATTGCACAGGCAAAGCGAATGTTGCAGAAAGTATTGAACGAAACCATCGAACACGGACATTATTATGCTAACTGGGCTGCTCTTCTCGGGCTATTTGTACATCCGCAAAAAGAAGTTGTGGTGACCGGCGATAACGCCACGGAAACTGCCCTGAAAATTCAGTCGCACTATTTACCCGACTGTATCTTTGCAGGTGGAAACCGGGAAACACTTCCGCTTCTGGAAAACCGGATTGTGGCCGATAAAACACTGATATATGTCTGCAAGGATAAAACATGCGGATTGCCGGTTGAAAAGCCGGAAGAAGCACTTAAAACGCTTATCTTCTGAAACACCCATTAATAATACCGCATTCTGATATTCAGAGTTTTTGTTTCATTTTTCTCCAGATAAAAGGCAAAATCACTGAATACGGGTTTTGATAATCCACGGTGAAAATAATTGGAAAAACCAAAACCTTCGCGGGGAATGCAAATCAGATTGTACTGCATTTTTCCGTCGTAGTTTGAATCGTCGAGCACTGATACGCCATAGTGACCTGAATGAAACGGTATTTCGACAATCAGTTGATGATGAATAACCTTTTGTTTATCGATTTGCTTTTCGTAACAGGGTTTCTCAGCTTTAAAATCATCCTCCGAGCTGAACACTGCAATACATAACTGTCCCTTATCATCAGAAATATTTGAAATACTGAGTACCATCGTTTGGGCAAAGATGTGTGTTGCAAATGCACAAAACACAATTACGGATAGCAGTTGACGGACTTTCATACTCCTGAGGCCGGCATAACGGCAGGTTTAAAAAAATGTTTCATTTGAAGGATATTGCGGGTTTTGCAGGCTTTGTACGGCTCCGACTGAGCCAGCAACCACCATTTCACCAGCGGACTGAAAGGTCGTGCTACGAATTTCAACAGAGGAGAAATGCTTTGGGCAGTACGCTGGAAGTACATATCCAGACTATCGCGCCGGAAATGCAGCACATCTTCCAGCACATTCCCATCGGCCATCATGCCGCAATGAAAGTTTCTTTCGGCAAAAGCATGCACCGGAAAATTCAGTTTACCCAGTCCATAGATGTTGAACGATCGTTCAAGAAATTGCCGGTATGAAACGCGGCAACGCTCACCTCCTCCCAGATTATACACCTTGCCTTTCAGTTGATCACGGGCAGATATCGCCTTTACAAAAGCTGCAGCAGTATCTTCGGGCGTACAAATTTCGAGCATGGTTTCCAACGGCATATGAAACATCAGCTTCGAAATTTTATGATTTTTCATAATGGCAGCCAACCGGAACACCGACCAATCGAGCGAACTGCCCTGCACAATTTTTTCGGCATCCAGTTTGGTTTGTCCGTACACATCCCCTTCGCTGATGTGCAGTTGGTCGGTCACGCAGATAAAAGGAGTTTCCACCCGGTCGCCATACACCGACACCGACGAACTGTAGAGAAAAAATGCATCGGGCGAAGTTTTCTGAATATGCTCAACCAGGTTTTTCGTTCCCGACACATTTACTTTGCGTGTCAGTTCGGGAAACTGATCGGCCAAAGGTGGAATGATGGCAGCCAAATGAATGACAGCATCGAACCCTGCCGGAATTTGTTTTACTTCTTCTTCGTTTGAGATATCGCCATACATCACCCGGATATCCGAACCGAGATTTCCGAATATTCTGCGCGAACGGTCATTGGCAATATCAAAAACCGTAATTTGCATATTCGGCTGTCCGGCTAATTGTTGCAACACTTCCTGACCAACCGTACCGGATGCACCGGTCAATAAAACGCGACTTATTGTTTCCATATCATGTTGATTAAAGACTTGCTTAAAAACTATTCATTCATATAAAGAATAGAACGCTGATATAGCAGATGAAGCGAATATAAGTGGATTTTCAAATTTATTTACGGATTTGTTTCTGATATTGTTTTCTTCGTCCCGATAGCTATCGGGAATCGGATTTGTTATCATCATTGATACAAATCCGTTCGATTTATCGAAAAAAATCAGTTAATAAATCCGTTTAATATTTATCAGTGAGCATCAGCTAAATCAGCTATATCAGCGTTCTATCTCTTTTCTTAGTTTTTCAGCAGACTCTATTTAAGGCTGCAAGTATAGCAAACAAAACGGCGGAAACAGTCCTGATTTTAAAATCGGGACAACAACTTGTAGTGTAATTTTAAAAAGTTGAACTACGCTTGTAGTGAATCGCGGTAAGCCATAGGCGTTTGACCTGTCAGCGATTTAAAAACAGTGTAAAAAGCCGATTTGCTGGCAAAGCCACACTCGTAACCAATGGCTTCGACAGAGAAACGGTTCTTCGGATTGGATAGCATTTTTTTAACAGCTTCTACCCGGTAACCATTCACAAACCGGAAGAAATTCTGTCCCATTTCTGTATTCAGCACCTCAGTAAGCTGATATTTGGGTATTTTCAGAGCAGCGGAAAGCATGTCCATATTCAGTTCGGGATTCAGGTAAGCCTCTTCCTTTTCGATATAATTTCTGATTTTCTGATGTATCAGTTGCTTTGTTTCCGCGTTTAACGAAGAATTTTTATACGGAATAAGATCGGTCGGTTTCTGAAGCAGTTTTTGAGGCAACTCATTCTGATATAATCCATAAAAACTCAGAATATACACCAGAAACAACAACATTGCATAATTGTAAAAATGCGGACTCAGCGGATAACGGTGCGCCAGATAGGCAGAAACTCCAAGTATCACGGCAACAATGCAATAAACCACATAAAACACCGACACCGACAACACCCAACCCAGATTTTCGTTTTTACCAATGGTGGAATGTTCATTCCGCAAATGCATGCGATGCCGGTGAACATGAACAATACTCAACGGATTATACACCAGCCATGACACCAGATTGGCGACAGCAAAAAATATCCTGAAAGTTAAATGATGATTCGGTTCGAAAAAACCATCCAGACTGAACGGCTCCTGAATAATGTAGGCCAGCGTTTCGAAAACCACAAACGGAAGCAAATGCAGAAGCTGCGTCCATTTCAGCCGGAAGCCTGACAGAGTAAGCGACTGCACATACAGAAACAGCGCAGGATTAAACAATAAAAACGAACTGGATAACAGCGGTTGCTGAAAAATTATATTATCGAGTGCGCAGGTAAGAAATTCGATGGACAAAAGACACAACCATGCCGATAATATTTTATCCGACACCGTGCTTTTTCGCTTAGCCAACAGCAATATAGCAGCAAAAAGACTCTGACAAAACCCTATCCATACCAACGTATTCATAAGGAAGATTTTTCAGCTTTGGAAAGTACAAATATAGGGAATATTCCGAAAAATGATTTGCAGTAGGGATGGTATTTTCTGTGCTATGCATTCTGTGGCAAATTCATCGGGGGTAAATACAAAGGGTGGGATTTTTCAATCCCACCCTACGGTTCGACGTTTTGTGTGTTATTATTCAAAGAATATATCCGGCTTGACTGGGCAAACGCCCACTCGTTTTAACCTAAAATCCGCAAGTATATATAAAAAACACATGTAAACTTTTGTCCGTAAGTATTTTGCGCTATTCACAAAATCACTTAATTTAGTGCAATTATAATTACGTCGATGAAAGTAGTAAAAAGTTCCAACATATCTCCATTTGGAGGACTAAATTTTGTATTGAATGAGTTCGAAAAACTCGGGATAAGAAATCTTGTCAATAAGGAATTGCCGCCATTACCTAAACAAAGTCGTTACAGTTGGTACGATTTGTTGGCTTCTTACTGGTCCGTATTTTTTTGCGGAGGTGATTGTGCCGAAGACTTAGCAATCAATCTGAGAGACGGATTAAAGGGCAATCCCTTTATAAACATATCAA
>CAZWLJ010000075.1:0-6972 GCA_964634605.1 uncultured Paludibacter sp. | reverse complement strand
ACAAATTTAAGTTTTTTGCCCTTAACTGTCAGATTAAATCGAAACTAATTCAAATCAACCAATCGACAAGGCAAGCAGGGCGGTTTTTTCGTCGTTCCATTCACCCAGAGTTACAGTTTCAATTTTATTAACCATCTTTTTGTCGTAAATACGTTCTGCCCGAATGTAATTTTCTGTAAATCCGTGCATTACATCTCCATCACGTTTTGATTCCCAAAGTACTTTGGCTTTCTTACCGATTTGTTTGCTGTAGAATGATTTCGTTTTTTCGTCAGAAATGGAATGCAGCAGATCGCTCCGTCGCTTACGTTCTTTTATTGCCACATTGTGCTCAATTTCAAGCATTTTGGTGTCAGCCCGTTCTGAATAGGTGAATACGTGTAATTGAGAAAAATCAAGCATCCGGATATATTTTACACTTTCTTCGAAAAGTTCATCCGTTTCGCCCCTTACACCCACTATTGTATCCACGCCAATAAATGCATCGGGAATAAATTGCCTGATGATATCAACTTTCGCATTAAAATCCCCGGTTGAATATCGCCTTTTCATCAGTTTGAGCACCTGATTGTTGCCGCTTTGAAGCGGAATGTGAAAATGAGGCATAAAGTGCTTGCTTTCAGATACAAACCTGACAATATCCTCGGTAAGCAGATTTGGTTCAACCGATGAAATTCTGAAGCGGACTTCAGCTTCGGTTTTGTCAAGCTCTTTCAGCAAATCCACAAACGTTTCACCGTTTCGTTTGCCAAATTCACCTGTATTAACTCCGGTAAGCACTATTTCCTTTGCCCCTTGCGAAATGACATCCTTAGCCATTTTTACAGTTTCAGCTATAGTGCCGCTCCGGCTATGTCCGCGTGCCAGGGGAATTGTGCAGAATGAACAGTAATAATCGCATCCATCCTGTATCTTCAGGAAATAACGGGTGCGGTCGTCGTGCGAAACAGATGGTTTGAATTCCTTTACCTTCAAAATGTTTCCCCTGCTGATTTTCGATCCGGAAGCATTGTCATGATTATCCAGATAGTTAAGAATATCAAATTTTTCGTTTGCTCCGAGCACCAGGTCCACACCTTCTATAGCGGCAATTTCTTCGGGTTTAAGTTGGGCATAGCAGCCGGTCACAATCATTTTGGCTTTTGGATGCAGCCTGTGTAGTCTGCTAATTGCCTGCCTGCATTTGTGATCGGCAGTGTCAGTCACCGAACAGGTGTTGATGATACAAATATCGGCTTCTTCTCCGGCACGTGCTTTGATAAATCCTTCATCGGCAAGTTGCCTGCCGATGGCAGAAGTCTCGGCAAAATTCAATTTGCAGCCGAGTGTATGGTAAACTACTTTTTTGTTTGTGAATATGGAGTTGTCAATCATTTTATTCAGTCTGTATGAACAGCTCATCCGGAAATCCTTGATAATACGTTTCGTCTTTTCCTGCAGAAGCCATCCTTTTGTTTTCAGCATGCAAAGTTACAAAAAAATAGAACTACTCCGAAATGAATAATATCCCGTGCTTTTTATTTAACTTTGCAGACTAATTTGAGATAAGTTTTTTATGAAGAATATTTCTGTATTATTGTTTTTATTTTGTTTTGCTGCCCTTCCGGCTCAAAAGACTGTCACCATTCCTGAAATTCAGGGAAGCGGTGCTTCAGGTACATACAGTGGCCAGAATGTTACAACTTCCGGAATTGTTACTGCGGTCTATACAGGCAGTGGTAAGATAAATGGTTTTTTTGTGCAGGATTCAAATGGTGATGGCAATTCGTCCACTTCCGACGGGATTTTTGTGTATTTATCCTCCGCCAGTGTCACACAAGGTGATTTGATCCGGGTTACTGCCCGTGTGAGCGAATACAACAACCGAACTCAGCTCTCGGACGTTACCGCGCTGGAGGTATTGGGCCAAAACAACCCCTTGCCTGTTGTGAAAATTACGTATGATATTTACAACTGGGATTGGGAAAAATACGAAGGTATGCTGGTGGAATTTCAGCAAACTCTTTACGTAAATAATACCTACAATCTGCAGCAGAATGGGGAACTGGAGCTGGGCATTCGACGGAAACCATCGCCGACTAATCTGGCTTTTCCGGGCTCATCCGGATATTCGGCACTCGTGAATGAAAATTCACTGAGACCTGTTTATATGGATGATGCTTACAGTTCATATACGTATCCACCCGTTTTCGGAGATGAAAACGGTTCACGCCGAACAGGTGAGCGGATAGATAAATTACAAGCTGTGGTGGATTATGCAAATTCAAAATATGTAGTTTATCCCGTCCGGTTTCCGGTAAATTTTTATGGAAATTCCAGAAAAAATACGCACAACGACATCGGCAATTACAACCTGAAAGTTTGCGGATTTAACCTCGAATACTACCTTACCACACCTAATTCTTCGGGTATGGGACCCTCCAGTCAGACCGAACTTGACAGGCAGCATACCAAAATAGTGAATGCAATGCTCGCGATTGATGCCGACGTGTACGGACTTGTCGAAATTGAAATGGGACAGCAGGCACTCACCAAACTTTCCCAGTCACTCAATTCGGCATCCTCAGGTAAAAAATACGCTTTCGTAAACGATGGCAGTTCGGTGAACGGCACATATACCAAAGCTGCATATTTGTATCGTTCTGACAAGGTTACTCCCTATAAATCTTTAAAAAGTATCAACTCCGAAGGGCCTTCAAACCGGAAAAAACTCCAGGGATTTACTCTGAACAGCAACAACGAACGGTTTGTTTTCAGTATCAATCATTTCAAAGCCAAAAGCGGATGCAGCTCGGCAACAGGAGCCGATGCCGATCAAAATGACGGACAAAGTTGTTACAATGCTACCCGCGTGGACGAAGCAAACGCTGTAATTTCAGCAATCAATTCCAATAAAGTGTTTTACGACGACGAAGATGCACTTGTAATGGGTGATCTGAATGCCTACGCCATGGAAGATCCGATTCAGGCGTTTGTTAATTCCGGCTACACCGACCTGCACCGGCAGTTTCATGCCGATAGTGCTTACAGCTACGTTTACCGCGGAGAAGCCGGATATCTGGATCATGCTCTTGTCAACGAAGGAATGGCCAGGCAAGTTACCGGTGTGACAGCTTTTCATATTAATGCTGATGAATCCTCCATTTTTGAATACAGTGGTTCGGCATATCAGCCGAATATGTTTCGTTCGTCCGATCATGATCCGGTAGTGGTTGGAATTCGCCTGGGAGAAAACATAAATTTGAATACTCTGCCGTTTGAGGAAAAAGTAAGGATTTTACCATCGGTAATCGATACATACTTCAAAGTTCAGAATGCTGAAAATGCTTACATACAGATTTACTCCCTGAATGGCATCAAACTGTATCAGGATATTGTCAGATCAGCTGATGATGAATTCTCTGTCAGTGAAATAGGATTAATACCGGGAGCCTATGTAGTCCGTCTGCTGGGCGAAAACAGAATCATGAGCCGTATTATATTCGTGAAATAATCGGAGCATTGTTTGAGTAGTAAGAAAAAAGATTGTATCTTTGCACCCGTTATTGAAAAACGTAAACCACAGGCGGCTGTGGCGTAATTGGTAGCCGCGCCAGACTTAGGATCTGGTGCCGAGAGGCGTGGGGGTTCGAGTCCCTTCAGCCGCACAAAAGCTCCTTTCAGAGAAATCTGGGAGGAGTTTTTTTTGTTTCAGGAATATGCAGCAATCTTTTCCACGAAAACTTTTCAGGATTTATACGTTTATTAAGTTATCTCTCTTTATTTTAAATTAATTGATGCGATTTAATTTGAAATATAAATAAAAAGACTATCTTTGTAACCGAAAGAGTATTGTATTATTTCGTCTGACTATTATCACTTCTAATTTTCCAAATCAGAAATTGTTATACCTGCGTAATTATACTTCTTTTCAAACAAATATTTATTTATAATTTTTTTATTTTTATGAACATTTACGTTGGTAACTTAAGTTACAAAGTTAGAGAAAATGACCTCAAAGAGGTAATGGAAGAGTATGGTCAGGTTGATTCCTGCAAACTTATCATTGACCGCGATACCCGCAAATCAAAAGGTTTTGCATTTGTTGAAATGGCTGACGACGATGCAGCTAAAAAAGCAATTGCTGAACTGAACGGAGCTGAGCTTGATGGTCGTACAATGGTAGTTAAAGAAGCAACTCCAAGAAGCTAATTTAACCTCTTTATCCATAAAAAGAACTTCTGCAGTCGAAAGACAGCAGAAGTTTTTTGTTTTAAAAACTAACCGAAACGATAAAGCAAAGGTGTATTGTCCGGAGTGCGTATGAAAATGAGGTGCTGAATCTGAAATGACAGGTTACGATTTATATATGAGAATTGTTTACTTTCTGATTTTTTACTATTTTTGAAGAAATATTTCATTTTGTATGTATCCTGATTCTGAAAAATTAGTTCAGTCGCTTAATAATAATTCTATCAGAGCTTTTGATACCCTGTATCAAATTTACAGTGCCAGGCTTTACAATTTCATTTTTAAGATTTCAAACCGCGACAGTTATATTTCGGAGGAAATCGTTCAGCGCGTATTTATTAAAATATGGGAGGAGAGAAAAGGGATTGATCCTCAAAAATCTTTTAGTTCATACATTTGTACTATCGCCAAAAATATGCTGATGAATGAATATAAACACCAGATGGTGCAATATATTTATCACGATTTTGTCCTTAAAAGTAAAGTGGAAGAGAGTAGTGAGAGCGAAGACAAAATAGAATATACATTTCTGATGAAGTACCTGGATAAACTAATAGAGAAACTGACGCCTGCTCGCCGGGAAGTTTACATTCTGAGCCGTTTTGATAAACTGACAGTGAAGGAAATAGCCGCCAAAACAGGTAAATCTGAAAAAACGATTGAAAAGCAGCTGTCGGAAGCCAACGAATTCATTCGTAAACAATTACTCACACATTACGATAAGATTTTCTATCTGATTCTCTTTTCTAAAATAGCTTAAGAATAGCTTTACGGCATCATCACACTTCTGCATTTTTCTGTTTTTCCCATCGCAATATTAAATCTTTCGATAACCTGAAAGAACTGTACCGTGTACACTATGATTGTGTCGTTGTTAAACTTTTCAGGCAATGCCTTTCGAGTACTGCACCAAATTAAATTCAGTTTGCAAAAACTTTTATAAAAATTAATTCACATGGCAATGGGGGTTTAATGTATTGAAAGTTGTATAATTAATGTACATCAAAACAATGTACCAATAAAAAATGAAATTATTTAAGAAATTTCTTGAGAAAACTGCTACTGACGAAGAACAGAAAGCACTTAATGACTGGATTTCCTCCAACGAAGAACTGCAGTCGTGGCTTAATAATGAGCTTGAAAATTCTCCGGATGATATGGATAAAACGAAGCAGTCGGATATTCTTGAAAAGATTCACGAGAAAATTGGCGTTCACGACAAACCAAAATTTGTACTTCCCGGCTGGTTGAAAGCAGCAGCTGCCGTAATACTCATTATCCTGACGGTAGGGAATGTGGCTCTTTATTATCGTAACAATGTAAAGGGGGAAATACAATTTGCCGAAATAGGTGCATTACGCGGGCAAAAAGCCAGTGTAACTCTGCCCGATGGGACAAAAGTGACTCTCAATTCAGAATCAACCCTGAAATACAGTACTGAATATAACCAATTGGAAAGACTTGTAGAGCTGGAGGGTGAAGCATATTTCGAAGTAGCCAAAAACGCCGCAATCCCCTTCGTGGTAAAAGCCGGCAAACTGATTGTTGAAGCCAAAGGAACATCATTCAACGTGAAAGCCTATCCGGATGAAAATGATATTTCGACCACACTCACCGAAGGTATTGTAGAAGTAAAAACTCCCGGTGAGCTGATTGAGATGTATCCCAATGAGAGAGTCGAGTTTGATAAAACTGCCAATACACTAAAAAAACTGACCTTATCTGATGCAACAGGTTCCATCGGCTGGCTCAACGATGAACTGAGTTTTGAGAATGCAACGCTGGCAGAAGTAGTGGCCAATTTCTCGCGAATTTACAATGTAGATATCCGTTTTGCATCCGAATCAATCAAAGAGCACCGTTTCACCGGTAAAATCAACAACAACAGTCTCCTGTCGGTGCTCCGTATCATTTCACTTACATCTCCCATCCGGTTTGAGCAGAAGGATTCGGTGGTAATACTTTATGATGTGCCTTCTGAAAACAAATTGTTTCAACAGAACAATAAATAAAAAATAATACTAATACTATCACTATCACTATCACTATCACACAATTTTATGAACATCAGGATTGAAAAATTACGCTTGCAACGAACATTGAGTGAAGTTGCACTGAAACAACTCGTTCTTTTATCGATGGTTTTCCTATCATTCACTATTCACGCTCAGATAACTGTGAAAGCTGAAAATGAAACCTTACGCACAGTATTGAAGAAAATCGAAAGCCAGTCGGACCATACATTTTTTTACAATGAAGCATTGACTGACTTAGGAAAGAAAGTAACCCTCAACGTAACCAATTCCAGAATTGAAAAAGCGTTGAATCAGTTACTATCAGATACCAATTTGGCATATTCCATTCAGGGTAAAACAATTGTTATTACTGTGAAAGAAAAAATTTCACAACAGTCTCAGACTGCTCAGGCTCAATCAGCAGTATCCGACAAAGGCAGGAAGGTAAGTGGCGTGATAAAAGACAGCAAAGGTGAAACTCTTATCGGAGTGGCTGTAACTGTAAGAGGTACTTCCAACCGTACTGCAACAAATATTGACGGAGAATTTGAATTACAGAATGTGCCTTCGGATGCAATTTTGGATATCACTTACGTGGGCATGAAATCACAAGCGATTACTTTGGGCGGAAAAACAAATGTAACCGTTGTGATGGATGACGATACAAAACTACTCGATGAAGTGGTGGTTACAGCCATGGGTATCGAACGTAAATCGAAATCGCTCA
>CAZWLJ010000074.1:0-7484 GCA_964634605.1 uncultured Paludibacter sp. | reverse complement strand
TTGAAAATGATCGCGTACCTGGAATTCAATGGACAGATGATGTCAGTTACTTTGCTTCCTATAACAATATTACTCCGCTTACACTGTATTCATTTCCAAAAGATATACCTGTATCGGCAGCTACAAGTGCAGAAATTGAAGATTTGAATTTACTTCGCACCCGCTTACTTCCGAAGCCAGCACAACCTAATACGACTGTACTCAATAACGCCCGTACCTTTGCCGATGGACTTAATATTACCCGAAACGGCGACGGAACAGTAAAAGGAAAGATGATTGACAATTCGAATACAGCTCTCACAGCAGCCACCATGACTGATTACGCACAGAAGTTAGAAGCTCTGGCAGCTGATTTCCAGAATAATCCTTCGGACCAGATTATCAAAGACCGGTTTAATAATTTCTTTGACCATCTCATTGAGCAGGGAATAGCTGAAGGATGCAGTTTCAGTATCGGAACCACAGATTATACCAATGCCCGTAATATTCCGAATCGGTTGCTCAACATATTGCAGGTTTGTAGTAATTCGCAAAAAAAAGAACTTATTAAACTGGTAAACTGGATTAGCTATTATTACACCATGTACTATGCCGGACCGGATTACCTGAAAAATCTGAATTCGGATATTGTCTACCTTTTTTTACCTTATTTTACTACCGCAGCTATCCATTATCCCGATACGGATATGGCAGTTCGTGAACTGAAAGCCCTTAAACGATTTCTCGACAGAAACAGTGAGTATGTGCCTGGTGGTAAGGATATTTTGAAACCCGACGGAACCGGATTCCATCATAATACCCACTACAATAACTACATGTATGCCTATCAAACGTGGATTGAAAATATTCATCTGCTTCGTGGGACAGAGTTTCAGATATCCGGTGATTCGTATCAGCGGATAAAAAAAGCGATTGTATCTGTTTACAGAATGGCTACTTTGGGTACCGGCGATTCAAACCGCCTGTATGGATTAGCCTTGTCGGGCAGAAATCCTTTCGAGAGCGGGCAAAATCTCTTTTTTGCCAAAGCGTTATTTGATAAATTGATAGAAACGGGTACAGAAGTTCTCGGGCAATTGGACGAAGAACTTGCCGGAGCGTATAATTATTTTTATCAGACTAACGCTTATTCGGTTTCCGAAAATAAGCAGGAGGGTTTCTATCAGTTTAATTACAGTCCGCTGGCAATTTACAGAAAAGACAATTGGGTAGTGACAATGCGGGCACCGACTACAAAATTCTGGGGAGCTGAGATTTATGATAAGCAAAACAGATTTGGACGTTACCAGAGTCATGGAACACTTGAAGTAATGTATCCCGGGAATTTGATAAAAAGCGGATATCCTACAAACGGACACGGAGGTGGCTGGGACTGGAACATGCCTCAAGGGGGAACTACAGTAAAATATACTTCATGGACTGATTTAATGCCTTCTCAGAATCTGACTTCCCGTTTTGACCAATACGCTAAAACCAAAAACTTTGCCGGTGCACTGGCATGGGGAGACAAGGGAATTTTTGCTGCAGATTTTGATCAGGACGACAGTTGGGGAACGCAGCGTTTCACACCGACTAATCTGATGTTCAAAAAATCCATGTTTGCTTACGATAGTATGATTGTCAGTTTGGGAAGTGATATAAAAGCACAGGGTTCATACAGCGATGCATGGAATACGCTGACGACTGTTTTTCAGAATATTTATTCCGCTAATTTCAGCACGCAATCCCTGATAGTAAACGGAACGGCTGTAGAAACTGGTTATCAGGCCAGTCTGCCCACCGATACCGATAACTGGTTTATTTCACCAGGCAGCACAGGTTATCTTATACCAAAAGGAAATGAAAACGTAAATGTCAGCCTTGTGTCGCAAAAATCTCCGAAGCAGGATGGTTCGGATGTTTCAGCTCCTGCTACTTCGGCAACTGCTGCAAAAGTATATATTGATCACGGTGTAAAACCAGCAGGAAAAGGATACTCATTTTTGGTGGTTCCTGCAGCTGATGCCACAAAAATGGAACAATTAGCTCAAAATTATGAAAACCTGATTCGGATCAACCAGAAAAATTCATTAATTCATTCGGTTACTTTCCTGAAGGATAATACTCATGCTTATACTTTTTTTGGAGCGGTATCCGGTTTAACTTTTGGAAATATTAAAAGTGTGAGTTCGCGTATGTTGATGATGGAAAAGGAAGGAGATTCCAATATGATTCATTTTGCGGCAAACTGTCCCGATTTGAATCCCGTTTCCGACCCGGATTACAGCTGGATCAGTACACCGAAAACCGTTGACCTGGTGCTTTCAGGTGAATGGAATCTTCAAAACCCGGTAAATGGAGTTGTATTCTCAGCTCCCGCCAACGGTGAAACCAATGTAAGGCTGACTTTCGGAGAAGGAGAGACAATCTTCTTCAACGCAGTGAAACAAGGCACAGGAGTAGAAAACCTGACTCCGGAAACTTTTTTTGCATATAAAACAATTGGAAATGAACTGGTTATCGACTTCAAAAAGGATGATTTTTCTGACAGAAGGATATCGGTCTATTCCATTGACGGAAAATTGGTAAAACAATCAACCGTTGCCGGAAATCAGACAAATGTGGTTATATCCGGTATTGGAATCAATCATACCGTTTATATATGCAAAATAAACACTTCTGAATTCACATATTCATTTAAAATAAAACTTTAATATAGCATACAGCAGAATTAAACTTATAAATTCATTACAGATCATGAAAAAACAATTTTCAATAATTTTAGCCTTCACGATATTCGTGCTAATCGGATGCAATATTAAAAATGAAACTTCAGCCACCTCCGGGGATTATACAAAAAACGCAATCGAAGTTGCCAAACAGCAAATCGGGTATCAGGTAAAGGTAATCGAAGATTCAGGCAGATTTATTAATCCGCGGACAGTGGTGGACGGAATAGTTCAATATGTTCCGGCTGATGATTGGACAAGCGGTTTTTTCCCTGGTACCATGTTTTACATGTATGATCTTACCAAAGATAAAAAATGGTTGGATTATGGCATAAAATACACTGATACGCTGGATAGTATAAAATACCTCAAGTGGCACCACGATGTAGGATTTATGATATATTGCAGTTACGGCAATGCCCTTAGGTTAACCAGCAACGAAGCCTACAAGGATGTAATCATAGAAGCGGCAAAATCGTTAGGAACCCGCTTCCGTCCTGTTCCGGGAGTTATCCAGTCGTGGGATGAAGATCGCGGCTGGCAAGGAACCAGAGGATGGGAATGTCCCGTTATCATTGACAACATGATGAATCTGGAAATGCTGTTTGAGGCAACAAAATATTCTGGTGACAGCGCTTTCCACAAAATGGCAGTATCACATGCCGATGTTACTTTAGCCAACCATTTTCGTCCGGATTGGAGCAGTTACCATGTAATTGACTATGCAAAAAACTCTGATGGACACGTAAGAAACAAACATACGGCACAGGGTTACTCAAACGAATCGGCCTGGGCACGCGGGCAGGCCTGGGCAATCTACGGATTTACTGTTTGCTATCGATACACGAAAGATCAAAAATATATGGATTTAGTTAACAACGTGTATAATTTTGTATTTAATCATAAGAATTTACCTGCTGATTTAGTTCCTTATTGGGATTTTGATGCACCAAATATTCCGAATGAACCACGCGATGCATCAGCTGCTGCCATTATTGCTTCAGCGCTTTACGAAGCGTCCGCTTATGGGCATCCTGAATATAAGGTAACTGCTGACAAAATTATGACATCATTGAGCAGTCCTTCATATCTCGCATTAGTGGGTACCAATGGAAATTTTGTGCTGATGCACTCTACCGGCAGCATTCCTCATGGTCACGAAATCGACGTCCCTCTTAACTATGCCGATTATTACTACCTTGAAGCGTTAACCAGAAAGTTGAATACTGAAAAGAAATAAACCGCAAAACTGCTTTTGAAATATCTTTTTTTGGTTTATTCTCAATTAATTTTTTTGTATTCATGAGAAAATATTTTTCAATATTTGCTTTGTTCGTTTTGACGGCTTCATCTTCATTATCAGCCCTTGAAGTGGAGGAGTTTACAAATCCGGGGATTCTTTCATTCGAAGAACCGCCCGCGTTTATCCGGGCAGACAAAAATTCTTCGTTTACCCTTAGTTCTGATCATTACAAACATTTGAAAAGCAGTTTGAAGTGGGATTGGAACTTTCCGGGTGCACAATGGAGTATTAGGGATTCCATACCTTATCGTCCAAATAAGACAGGTTCTGATCCATACATTTCTACGTTTGTATTCTGGTTGTATTCTTCAGCACCGATTAAGGGAGAGAAAATGCGTGTTGAATTTTTAAAAAACAGGAAAGTTCAATGTTTTTTTGAGTATGGATTGGAATTTCAGGGCTGGAGGGGCGCATGGATTGCTTTCGACCGTGAAATGCAGGGAAAAGCGGTTGAAGGAATGGACGAAGTGAGGTTTACAGCTCCAAACACAATGAATGGAACATTGTATCTGGATCATATCATATTGTCTTCATTACAGGATGCTCGTCAGGCCACAGCCGATTTTCAGGCACCTTACGTAAATCCTAAAACCACTAATCACTGGTTAATTCTGCTGAAATCATGGAATAAGGATTTTGATTTACCATTGAATAAAAATATATCTCCATCAGAACTTTTAAGTGTCGAAAAGATTCAGCTGCGTTTGACAGACCTGTTGATGCTTGGTAAAAAAGTTACTCCGGTTGCTGAACTCAAGAATAGAGTAGCGGAGTATAATATCAGCATGAATTCTGACGGAACAATAAAAGGAATTCCGGTTTTCTTTGAACGTTACGGAGAAACGTATGAAATGCTGGGGGCTGAGCGATACAACATTCTTTACGACAACCCGATGGGAGTGAGTAACTTAAATAGTTTACTGCTTGATTTAGCGGTAAGCTACAATAAAACCACCGTTCAGGCAGACAAGGAACTGTATGCTGCACTTTTCATTTTGCTTACCCGCCATTTGATGGACCAGGGATTTCTGGCCGGAAGTGCAATGGGAACTTTACACCACTCGGGATACAGTATGCGCGACTATTATATCGCCATGTATCTGATGGAATCTCCTTTACGTCAAAGCGGTCTGAAAGTAACGACCCAGCATGCCATGGAGTGGTTTGCCGGAACAGGTGAAGTGAAAACAGCACCGGTTGTCAAAGGAATTGATGTGGATGCTTTCAATACCTATGCCATTGCCCGGTTGTCAAGCATATTGATGATGGAAAACAGTCCGGAAAAAGTACGGTATATGAAAGCATTTGCCCGTTGGATTGATAACGGGTATGCCTATGTGGATGGAACAGCCGGAACATTTAAAATTGACGGCACTATGTTTCACCATCGCAATAATTATCCTGCCTATGCTGTTGGAGGTTTGGGTGGAGCAGTAGAAGCTGTATATTTACTTCAGGGAACCGATTTTAAAATCTCTTCCGAAGGACACCAACACTTGAAAACGGCTTTACTGGCGTTGAGAACATACTGTAACCTGCAAAACTGGCCGCTTGCACTTTCAGGAAGGCATCCGGATGGGAAAGGCCGCTTAAATCCGGAACAGTACGGACTTCTGGCACTCGCGGGTACTCCCGATGGTTCAAAACCTGTTGACAAAGAAATGGCTGAAGCTTATCTTCGCCTCCTTTCAAAGAAAACAACCCGTGCACTGAATCTCGAAAAGGAAGGGTTTGTGGCTGAGAAATCGCCATCAGGTAACTGGACGTACAACTACTCTACTCTCAACGTACAACGCAGAAAAGACTGGATGGTTACCGTAAAAGGATTTAGTCGCTACTTATGGGGTAGCGAAACCTACCGGGGAGAAAATATGTATGGACGATATCTCGGATACGGATCTGTTCAGATATTAGCCACGGGGAATCCTGTTTCCAGTGAAGGATCAGGCTTCAAACAGGAAGGATGGGACTGGAACCATTTCCCGGGAACTACGGCAACGAATGTGCCTGTTGCCGATTTGAGAGCCCGAATCCGTAATGTGGACGACTTTTCAGGATGGGAAGAAATGCTCGTGTCCGACGAAGCCTTTGCAGGTGGAATATCCATCCGGAACAAAAACGGTGCTTTCGGAATGAAACTGCACGAGCACGACAAATACAACGGTTCATTCAGAGCCCGGAAATCCGTTTTCTTTTTCGAAAACCGTGTCGTAGCTCTTGGTACAAACGTACAGTCGGCATTGCCCTACGAAGTTCACACGACTCTGTTTCAGGTGTATCTGCCCAATCAAAAACAACCCTGTTATCTGAATGGAAGTGAAATCTCCGATTTCCCTTATCGAAAAACAGTGAAAGGCGAAAATGTGCTTTCTGATGGGCTGAACAATTACTTCTTTGTTAAACAGGGTAATGTTGATTTCACCAGGATGACTCAGCACTCACTCCATGAAGAAACTGACCAACCTACTCAGAATGATTTTGCTAAAGCTATTATCAATCACGGTGGTAACCCAAAAAACGGGAAATATGAGTATATGATTCTCGTACAACCGGTCCAAAAAGATTTAAAAACTGCATTGGATTCAAAACTCCCAGTTTATTCGGTACTTCAGCAGGATTCAATGGCACACATCGTATTTGATACCGGAACGAAAACTACAGGTTATGTGTTTTTTGAAGCAGGGAAAATCGATAATATGACTGCACTTGTTGCCGAAACAAATTTACCCTGCCTGCTCATGAGTGAGGAATTGGGAAATGATAAGATCAATTTAAGCGTATGTGACCCCGATTTGCGATTTTACGAAGGTCCGTCCGATGAAGTGTACAATAAAGACGGGATGCGCATGGAACGAAGTGTTTATTCCCGGAAATGGATAGAAAATGAATCGGGGAAATCTGAAGTACAGTTGAAATTAAGAGGAAAATGGCGGATTTCTGTGCCGAATGAATTTGTAAAATTAGTGAGCAGCAGCACCAGTGAAACAATTATTGAGGTTACCTGTCAGCATGGGATGCCAAGAGAATTTCAACTGATAAAATAACAGGACAGAGGTTCTGTAGTCAGACAGTTTAAAGTATAATTCATCGCGGGATTCATTATACGAATACATTGACTGGCTTTGCTTGTATTGATAAAAAGAATTAAAAAGGTCAGATCGTGTTTCTTGATGTAAATAATTTTTCCTACTTTTGTGAAAATTGAAATTGAAGAGAGCACGTTTTGACGAATTAATCATTCGTTTTTTTAAGTGAAAATATTGTGTACGTGCACGGATAGTATGATTTTAAGAGCTGTTATCGCTCATATTCAATCAATAATTGCACTGTATTTTTCTTGTTTACCGTTTATCAGGCGGATTTCCATAATACAGGTTTATCCTCCTGTCTGAGAATCAAATAAATGAAAAAGTAAAATATATATGATTATGAAAACCAACTACGAACTGCGTTATGCAGCCCACCCCGAAGAT
>CAZWLJ010000073.1:0-7700 GCA_964634605.1 uncultured Paludibacter sp. | reverse complement strand
GCAAAGCGCTGAGCACCGCTAAATTTGTCACAAATATCACCGGTACATTCAGAAAAGTGCAGCGCACCGTGATATGTGCAGGTGCAGTTATTATTTCAATAAAAGAATGATATTGAGGGACGTAGTCCTGAATTCTTTGCAGCAAAGCATGTTTTGCATAAATTAAGCCGCGTTAGCGGTGGCATCTTTCATTACATGAGCCAAATTATGATGTCAGAGCTATGCTCCTGAATTTTCAATTCATATTTGCAGGTGCAGCTTTCAGCCCGATCACTGCGACGCGGAAAGGTGAGCGCAGGCACATGATTTCTTTTTTCCCTTCGCACTGTTTGCACCTTCCCCGAACTGCTCAGTAACAGGTCAATAGAGTTCCAACTCTGTCGGTTTCGGGACTACAGAGCACCGACTCTGTTGAAAGAAATCGCGAAAATGCGTATGTTGCATCAAAAAAAAAACTTATTTTTTAAAACCACGATAATATTTTCAATAAAAGTGACGATAATTTTATAAAAATTAAAATATTAATGCGTATGTTGCATCAAAAAAAAAACTTATTTTTTAAAACCACGATAATATTTTCAATAAAAGTGACGATAATTTTATAAAAATTAAAATATTATTGTACTTTTGTAACTTAAAGTGCTACATTTTATCCTACCCATACCTTTTCATTCTTTTTTTTTAAGTCCCGACAACGGACAAATAACAGAAATTGATTAATAACCTGCCTTTCACCTATCCATACGAGGCAATTTATCGGGTACTCCGCATTGTTCAAAGCGGTCAGTCAACGGAACAGATCTGCCAAAGTAAGTGGAAACATCACCATGCGGGGGCCAAAAGGCATATTGACTATAAAAATGAAACGAAAACTACACCACCTGAACTTTTCCTATAAAAGTTCTTCATTTTTCCGACTCGCGCTTGTCGCTTTTCTGCTCCTTACAGCGGGCGGACAGCAGACATTCGCGCAAATCACCTCATTTCCTGCCGGTTCATTTATCATCAACATGGGCGTAGTACCCCAAACAGTTGCTAACGGGCTGAAACCTTATGGATTAGTATATGAGTTGCTGAATGTCAACTGCATGGTTGATTGGGTTATAAATCCGTCGAAACTGAAGGATGGAGCCGATTTTACATACAACGGGATTGAATACAAGGGCGGACCATTTCTCATCAGGGCTGAATACCGCACACCGGCTGTGAATGCCATTATTGCCAAGTGGCAGGCATTGGGTGTACAGGGTACAACAACTACCTCGCCGGTAACAGTACCAGTTTATCTGTCATTTCAGGAAGTACCCCGCTGTGGCTAACCCCTGAACAGGTGGTGATACTTCCTGTAAGCGAAAAGTTCAACGATTACGCTGCCGAAGTGGCGAAAAAATTAGACTCGCAGGATATCCGCGTCACCGTGGACGACCGCAACGAGAAAGTAGGCCGCAAAATCCGCGACAACGAGCTGAAACGCATCCCTTACATGCTGATAGTAGGTGAAAAAGAAGCCGAAAACGGCGAAGTATCAGTACGCAAACAGGGAGGAGGCGATCAGTTTACACTCAGGGTGGATGAATTTGCCAAAACGGTCACCGATGAAGTGGACCGGATCATGAAAGAAGCGATGAGTTTCTGAGAATACGAATTACACGAATTAATAAAGCGAATTACACGAATTAAAGCGAATTACGCGAATTTTCAAAACGAAAAGACCGTCCCGGAAGGATGGTCTTTTCGTTTTTTATACAGGATGTTGATGTCTCCTTTTATTCTAAACCTGAAAAACAGATGCAAGTTCACAGCACCATTTCGTTTGCTTCCGATGCACGCTGTTATTCGTTTTATTCGTTATGCTGAACGCTGGCAGCTATTTCCTTGACCAGATATGCATGAGAGTAAACTTACGGCTTAGGCAGGCATCCTCAATTTTAACGAATTCCAGTTCGTTATCCTCTGTCACGAAGTGATACGTACCTTCCGTCTTATCGCATTGCGATACCGGTCCGCCCAGTATAAGCACATTGCCGTTCACCGAATATTTGCCTTTTTCGGTATCACCGTTGTTCATCTTATCTTCAAAGATGTACTCGCCGTTCGAATTAAACGTGAGATAAAAATAGCCCGTTTGCGGGTAGCCGAATTTCCAGGTTCCCAGCAGGGAATTCGGCTTTCTATCGGCGTTATCGTTCACTTCTGCAGTTCCCTGGTATTCCTTAAAAGTAAAAGCCCCGTTGTAAGCATTCATATATGCCTGTTTCCATCCGGGTACTTTTTTCCGGAGGTCATCACGTTCGGCATCTATCAGGCGGAGTGATTCACGGTGATGGCCAATCAGAATATTAAAATGGCTGACCAGTTCCTTCGATTCTGCCAGTTTCCTGAACCGGTCTCTGAGGTTTTGCGCATCCTGACGCTTCCCTCCGCCAGCTCCTTCGGCAAAGTTGATCCCGAAAATGGTACTTACAGCATCGGAGGTTAACTGAACGGGTGTTTTACCCGGAATCAGCAGTTCAACCTGATGCTCTAAAACCTCAATTTGCATGGTATTGATCAGTTTCATTTTCTGATTAAGTGTCTGATGCTCCAGCTTGAGCACCCAGTCCGACATTTCGGATATTTCACTGCGGCACTGTTCAAACTGACCGTCCATCCATTTCTGGAGCGGGATATCGCCATCGGGCCATGCGGCCGGCTGTCCGTATTCCTTGAGCGTAGTGGCCGAACGTTTTATAATCCTCAGCCGTTCGCTGTCGGACATATCAGCCTGGCTTAGCGCTGATGCAAGTTCCGATTTTGCTTCCGCAATATAACCAGCCTCTGTGGCGCTTATTTTTTTCTGCCCAACGGCACTGAAAGCCATAAAAATGGTAAACAAAAAAATGATCAGGTTTCTCATGGGTAAAGTTTTTTAAATCAGGTGAATGCAAATATCATGCTTTTTTTCAGCTAAACGGATTATTTTGTCTTTATAAAATAAAACGTCTGAAAAACGGTTCCGGATTTCTAAAACCGGCTTAACACGGCTCAGCTGACCATATTCAGAAAATTCTAATATGGGTGTTTTGATGACTGGTAATGATGTTGCTCCATCCATTGATTGGGTGTGAGGCCGGTAACCTGCCTGAATGCGGCATAAAAATTGGAATTGGATGCAAATCCCGAATTACGTCCTACCCCTTCAATGGTCAGATTGGTATTGGTGTTGTTCTTCATCAGTTCCATGGCATAATCTACCCGCAATTCATTTTTCAGTACTGTGAAACTCTTATTTAATATCATATTGAGGCAATAATGCAAATGATGACGGGGCATATCGAGATCGACACACAGCTGATGTGCTGAAAATTTAACATCCAGATAAGGCTTTTCTTTTTTCAGGTGATCCATAATGCGGTCAGTCAGAAGTATAAAGAATTCATCATCACTTTTTGTTGCCCGAATAGATGATTTAACCTGTTGTGAGACCTCATAAACTTTATTTTCATTGTCCGGGAGCACATCTGTATCCGCCTGTTTTTGAGACATCAGATTCATTTCCTTCAATTTTATCCGGGGCAATCCGTACAGAAACTCCGGATTCAACAGGATATACACAGGGATTACCAGATAAAGAAATGTTGAGAACCACATCAGATACCTGGATTGAGTGTGAATTACTTCGAGATTAATATTCAGAAAAAACTCAAGGTAAACTATCAGCTGAGAAATTGTAAAAAATGAAAACAACCCCACAGCCAGATAAACAGTACGTATCATGAAACGGAACTGACTGCGCATGACACCTGTTGACTCTTTGTAAAGGGGTATCACCTTTCTGATAATGAGAAGCGATGCGGCAAGGTAACCCAGAAATATTACCTGACGGGCTATCTGATTGATATAGGGAGGATAAAAAAGTTTGAAGTCATATTGCATGTATTCGTAATAATCAGCCATTACCCGTCCGGCTATTTCATACTTGTATGAGAAATCGGTCATCAGATAGGGAATAATGGCTATCAGGTTGATAGTGAATGGAATCAGATGCAGAATATCGGCTTTTCTGAAACGAATGGAATCGGTTATTCCCGAACGAACCGAGAAATAAAAAAGCACAGGGGAAAGATAATACAGGGGGGCAAAGTTATTGAGCAGTATAGCATACAACAATACCGGCCCTCCGAAACTGGTAATAGAGACTACGACACTCTGAATGGCATAAACAATCAGAAATCCGGACATAAACCATACATTCCGGTTGTATTTATGTTTATATATAACCAGTACTAAAGCAATAATAGCAATAAGAAATGATATGGATATGACAAGATTAGTAATCATATATCAGAAAAAAAACTGGATGCTAAATTATCTTTAATCAGAAAAAAAACTCCGTGTAATCATCACCGGATTCAATAAATAAAACTTAAAAAATAACTCACAGAAGTATTGTTACCGTTCATTATCCGGAAGCGTCAAAATTAATTAAAATTTTGCAGAATGAAGGAAACTTATCAAATAAATCAGGTTATTTCATGGATATTTAACATTTCTCAACCCACCCGTTACTGTATTTATTTTAGTATTTTATACAAAAAGACATCAGAAACATCAGCAGGACAATGCCTTATGACTATTACATGATATTAATCCGGAAATTCTTCTGTATAAATATAATTTTATTCTTCTGAAATTGAAAAACAGTAGTCAAAAAAAAGCCCGGGCGGGATATAAATCTATTCTGAAATTAAAAAACAGCAGATATTTGCTGGTGCAACAGAGTAACTATTAATATTACTAAGGATAAATTTGCAAATTATTTAACCAAATTCTGTTTGTCGCACCTATACCTTTCTGTTTCTATTCGCATTAAAATCACAAAACACCATTAAGCATCCCCTTTTTTATATTGTGAATTATCAGGTTACATGTAATTTGCAATAAAAAAAGATGTGCACGTCAACAGCGTAAAAACAGAGTGTTACAGGACGTTTCAGCTTTCTTATGGAGAAAAAATATTTTTTTTTCAGTATTTGCAAAACAAAACCGACAGTCGAAGCATTTATACAGGAACACTTTTCCCGAATGAAACTTCTGACTACAACATACAAACAATCACCTGAAAAATTCCCGGACCGTGTTTATGCCGTATAATCCGGTATTTATCAGGTTCTGATCGATCGAAAAAAAAAAAAAAAACAATGATTAAAACATGAAAAATAAATCCCTTTTAATTCTGCATTTTTTCCTGCTCGGAGCTTTCTTTTATGCTTCGCAACCGGTATTTGCCGAAGGGAGTGCCACCCTTTACCCATCGACTGCAACGGGAAAAAGAGCTTCGTTAAATTCAAGAACAAGAACAGTTCCCAGGCTTTTTGACATGTTCCCCACTCCGGGCACCATGAAGGTGTATGTAAAAACGGGCGAAACCCTCTACGTGGGTTCAAGTGCGCAGGGAATTTCTCAAACGTATGGTTCACCCTCAGTTACATATACAGGAACTATTAACCTGCGTACCCCGAACGGAACAACATACACTTCCGGGACTTCATCAACCACCACCGGCAGAATAGTCAACAGAGCAGAAGAACTGGCAGGCCCTGACAGGACCGGAGTAACAGCAGGTTATACTCCATATACCAGA
Source organism: uncultured Paludibacter sp. (assembly GCA_964634605.1). Classification (GTDB taxonomy): domain Bacteria; phylum Bacteroidota; class Bacteroidia; order Bacteroidales; family Paludibacteraceae; genus UPXZ01. The sequence continues at coordinate 2,077 of CAZWLJ010000073.1, read as the reverse complement.
GTAGTAACATCTGCTGAAGAAGGCATCTGGGAAGTAGACTTTGTACCACCGACTAATCCGGATACCACATCAGTTCCGCAATATGATGTCAATGCTAACGCAGACTGGATTCAACAGAAAAGAGCAATGATTGTTGCATGGGATGTTTCCGTAGGTAGTGCATCAAATCCTGCTATACTAATCCCGGGCAGGGTTTTCATGAACAACTTCAACGGAAATCTGTCAGATAGTAAAACAGCGGGGGATACTAACCGCAAACTGGATGTTACTTTATATGTTTTGACCGATGCCGGTTTCAAATACAGAGTAAAAACAAACGGATTCAACGGAAAAAGTTTTAACTTTTTCGTGAATAACAAGGGAGTGCAAAATTCAAGTTCGGGAACAGCTAATTCTTCAGCGACCACTCCTCTGACATGGATAAATGGCACTCCGAGATATCAAAGTATAGGATTTTCAGATGCAACTTCACAAACATACATGTATGATCCACGACAACCTGACAATCTAACTTCAGGAACTGCCGATATTACCCATAAAATTTTTTACAATCCTCCTGCAGCCGATTTACCTGCAAGTGCTCCTATCCGGTATAACGGCGGAGCAGCTACCACCACCTGGCTGGTACCTTCCACCATACCGACCACACCCACCATTACCAATCTATCGGTAGTTGGTGCCGAAGGCGGCACACCGGGCCTGGTTGGACCCGACGGGGCATACATTCAGTTTACATCCAATGTTCCAGGAACCTATTCCATCACACTTACTTTCAGCACCGGAACTGCCCGGACATTAACCGGAAGTTGTGTGGCTGGTCTTAATCAGATTTACTGGGATGGTAAAAACGGAAGCGGTACTACAGTGAATGGCGGTGTGACAGTAACTGCCGCAAATGAAGTTAAATCAGGGGAAATTCACTTCCCGTTCGAAGATGTGGAAATCAATCCAAACGGGATTATTATCGAACAATTACAACCCGACAACTCTCTTTTTTCACCGACCAGAGATTTGGTTTACTGGAATGATACTGGTCTGAGTGGCGGTACTGGTACTGCACCTTCACCATTAACAAATACTACCGGTGTAAGCAGTAATACAAACGGGCATAAATGGGGATCATTTTCAGTTGGAGATATTGAAAATGACTATGGAAACAATAAATTACTCGACACCTGGGCATTTGTAAAAGGCAATGCATCAGCGTCAGGTACAACCATAAGTATAAAAAACCTCGATCTGGCAGTAAACAGCATTACTCCAAACACTACGAGTGTGGTGGTGGGAAATACAATAACCTACACCATCGTGGTTGCCAATCCTTTTTCTACCGGCTACACCGACAATGCGGTGGGAGCTGCCTTCGGATTTACGGCTCCAACCGGATTTAACATCACAAGCGTAACCTACGGAAGCGGAAGCGGCACCTTTACGGAAAACAGCAGGTCAGCCGTATCAGGCAATACATTTACTTCCAATTTCAACCTTACAAGTAACGGTACAATCACTTACACCATTACAGGAACTGTTGGTACAGGAATGGCACATACCACCACCGCTCCCACCGCCTACGTTATCCGCCCTTCGGATTATACCGACAAGGATGCCACGAGTGCTATCGTCGGTGCCCCGACCGATTATTTGCTTGAATGCAACGGAGGAACATCCGGAACCGGGTGTAACAACTATAAAACATCTGCTCCCACTACAGTAAACAACTCCACTCCGGTTGCAACCAATGATGCAGGAAGTGTCAGCGAAGATGCTACTCTGACAGTAACCACTCCCGGAGTAAGAAGTAACGATACCGATCCGGATGGAGATGCTTTAACCGTTACGGCAATCCGTACAGGACAAACCGAAGGTTCGGGAACTACCGGCACCGTTGGAAATACACTCACAGGTACCTACGGACAAATAACCATCAATTCCGATGGTAGTTATACCTACGTGGCCAATAATGCCGCATCATTAAATGCCGGTGTACAGGTTCATGACTATTTCAATTATACTATCAGTGATGGAAATGGCGGTACAGACATAGCTGTGATTGACATTACCATCACAGGAACGAACG
>CAZWLJ010000072.1:0-8046 GCA_964634605.1 uncultured Paludibacter sp. | reverse complement strand
CGGTAAGAGCGAATCTTTTTTTGGCACCGGAGTTAGTTTTCATTTTTGGCATTTTATCCTGTTTTATATATTAGTGATATTTTTATTTCGTTTTTTTAGGAGAAAGCATGATAATCATCCGTTTACCTTCGAGCTGTGGAAGCTGGTCTACTTTGGCATATTCTTCCAGGTCGTTGGCAAAACGAAGTAAAAGTACTTCGCCCTGTTCCTTGAACAGTATCGAACGCCCTTTGAAAAAAACGTAAGCTTTTACCTTATCGCCTTCCTGAAGAAACTTAACGGCATGCTTCAACTTGAAGTTGTAGTCATGATCGTCAGTTTGCGGTCCGAATCGGATTTCTTTTACATCAATTTTGGTAGACTTGGCTTTATTCTCCTTTTCTTTCTTCTTTTGCTGATACAGAAACTTCTGATAATCAACAATTTTACATACCGGGGGTGCTGCATTTGGGGCAATTTCAACCAGGTCCAACTCCAAATCTTCAGCTATCTGAATGGCACGCTCTATCGAATAGATGCCCTGCTCTACGTTCTCACCTACTAACCGGACTTCCTTAACGCCTCTGATTTTTTCATTAATTCTGTTAGGCATTTCTTTTTGATGACCTTGTCTGGGTCTCATAATCGGTTGTTTTGCTATTGCTTGTTTCCTCCTATTTTTTTAGTTATAATGTTTATTATCAGTACATAATTTTGAGGGTGCAAATATAATGCTTTTTTTTCAGATTTACAAACAACTGACTGAGCGATTTTATTTTTTCAAAAACACTGAGATGAAATAAAAACTATATTGTTTGGCTTTACCCGGCTGAGCTGTTCAGTCTGCAGGTGTTAGCAATTCAACACACTGATTAACAAAGTTTTAAACGCCACGTTTGTGAGTTCCATTTTTTATTCGTAATTTTGCCGCATAATTTTGCAGAAAGCTGCAAAGAAAAACTCAATTATGAAGAAACTGATATTGTTGCTTGTTGTAATCTCGATGATGTTTTCATCATCTCTTTACAGCCAGCAAAGAGTGAAAGCCTCATATTATGCCGATAAATTTCACGGAAAAAAAACGGCTAGCGGCAAGCTTTACAATCGCGACAGTTTAACATGTGCTCATAAATCCTATCCTTTCGGTACTATTCTTAAAGTTAAAAATCCGCACAATGACAGGGAGACATATGTAAGGGTAACCGACCGTGGTCCTTTTGTCAGGGGAAGGTCAATTGATTTATCCTACGCTGCTGCCAAAAAAATTGGTGTCGTAGGTCATGGTATTGCAAGTGTAATAATTACGAAAACCGAATTGAAACAAATTCCGAAACCGGGAACAAATCCGGAAGGTAACACAACAATCACGGACTCACTCAATCTTAATAATTTCGAAATGAAGATTGACTCGATTATTATTCAGCCTGACAACACGAAAGTATTCAACGACAGTTTGAAGCTGTTTCAGAGATTCAGCATTCCACTTACAACAAAAACAGCCTGATAATCAGGCTGTTTTTGTTTATATCATATTTCCATCTCAAAATCATTCTTCTATTTCAGTATCGTCGTCATCATCGGTATCGAATACAGAAAGCTGTCTGTTAAAAATCTCATCAAGCGACAACTGAAAAGTTTCAGTATGCTGTACTCCATCTATCGTTGTAATGTTCTCGAGGATAATTTGCAACAAATGCCGGTTATCCTTCGCATATATCTTGATAAACATGGAATATTTACCCGTAGCGTAATGGCATTCTACTATTTCAGGTACCTTTTTGAGTTCGGCTACCACCGGTTGAAATTTATTTATGTTCGAAAGAACAATACCTATATACGCACAGGTCTGATAACCAATCTTATACGTATCTACTACGAATTCCGAACCTTTGATAATGCCAAGGTTACGAAGTTTCTGAATCCGCTGATGAATGGCAGCTCCCGAAACGTTACATTCACGCGCTACTTCGAGAAAAGGAATACGAGCGTCCTTCGAGATGAGTTGTAATATTTTCTTATCCAACCGGTCAATTTGATGATGCCCCATTTTTGGTTTAAGTTTTTTTAAGGTTAATTTCAAATAAAATAATTATACGTACAAAATTATTTATTTTATTTCATTATTCCTAATAATATTTTCAATTATTACATATTTCTAAAAAAAACTTATTTTCTAACGGTATTTTTCATTTTTGCTGTCGTCCAGAATACTGAGATAGCTTTGATATCTGGACTGACTTATATAATGATTCCGGAGAGCTTCAAGCACGGCGCAATCGGGTTCATGAGTATGCGTACAGTTATTAAACCTGCATTTTTTTGAAAATTCAAAGATTTCCCTGAAGAAATGACCTGCCTCGGCTTCCTGTATGTCAATGGTACCAAATCCCTTGATTCCGGGAGTGTCAATTATTCCGCCTCCGCCGGGTAATTCGAACATTTCCGAGAAAGTGGTGGTATGCATTCCCTTGTTGTGGTATTCGGAGATTTCACCAATCCGGATTACTGTATGCGGAATCAATTGATTGATAATGGATGATTTCCCAACTCCCGAATTTCCGGAGATGAGCGTAATTTTATTTGTAAAATATTGGTGGAGTTCTGTCAGTGATTCGGAATGCATTGCCGACACAAGAAAAACCGGATATCCGATAATTTCATAGAGTTTTTTCAGGTTTACGGCATATTCGATTTCTGATGTATCGTACCTGTCTGTTTTATTTATTATCAGACAAGCCGGAACACGATACGCTTCGGCAGTTGCCAGAAAACGGTCAATAAAAACCGAAGAGGTCTCGGGGTAATTAACAGTGACTACTAACGCCACCAGATCAAGATTTGCGGCAAGAATCTGTGAGTATTTTGACAGGTTGGACGACCGCCGGATAATGTAGTTTTTGCGGTCGCATACATCCTGAATCATGCCCGAGCCGTCGGTTACGACAGAGAGCTCCACTCTGTCGCCTACTGCTATCGGATTGGTGCTGCGTATATCCCGTACTCTCAGATTGCCTCTGATTTTACAATCAATCAGATTGCCATCATCGGTTTTCACTGTGTACCAGCTACCGGTATTTCTTACTACAAGTCCCTGCATTTATTTGGAAAAAAGATAAAAAAAAGTTTCAGAAAACGGACAACAGCATGATTAACATAATTCAGAGCAAGATAACAAAGCAGTTCCGGCAAGCAGGATTATGCAGGAATAACATGATAAATAAAAGCGATTATTTGAAAATAACCGCTGTTTTTTATCAGATATTTGCAGCTTACAGTATGCTCACTGCCCGACATTCACCTCTTAGTTACACTGTCATTATCTCTTTTTCTTTCTCCACGAGCAATTCGTCCACTTTTCTGATGTATTTATCATGAATTTTCTGAACGTCGGCTTCAGAGTCTTTCTCAACATCTTCCGGGAGCCCATCTTTTACCATTTTTTTAAAATGCTCTATTGCCTCCCGGCGTGCGTTTCTGATACTGATTTTTGCTTCTTCTCCATCCGCTCGTGATTGTTTCACCAGTTGCTTGCGCCGGTCTTCAGTAAGAGGAGGGATGCCAAGCCGGATGACTTCGCCGTTATTTATCGGTGTGATTCCTACATCCGAGTTCATAATTGCTTTCTCAAGAGTATGAATCATCCCTTTTTCCCAGGGTTGAATAGCTATTGTTTTCGCATCGGGAGTAGTAACTGTCGCTACGTTGCTTATCGGAACCATCGAACCGTAATAGTCCACGCGTATTCCATCCAGAATGCGAGTATTGGCTTTTCCTGCACGAATATGGGCAAGCGCTTCGTCGAGATACTCAATCGCAGCCTTCATGTATTCTTCTGCTTCCTGCAGTATTACTTTTGTGTCCAGCATAACTATTTATTTTAAATTTACAATTTACGATTATTGTTTTTGAGGAGTTAAATCCTTATTGCATCTGATTTGCTATCGAATCACTTAATTGCGTACCAATGTTCCGATATTTTCGCCTGTTATGACTTTTTTCAGATTTCCGACGGTATCCATATCAAACACGTATATCGGCATATCGTTTTCTTTACACATGGTTGAAGCAGTCAGGTCCATCACTTTCAGATTTCGGTTGTATACTTCATCATAAGTGATTTCATCAAACTTCACAGCTGATTTATCTTTTTCAGGGTCGGCAGTATAAACACCATCCACGCGTGTTCCTTTCAACATTACATCTGCTTCAATCTCAATGGCTCGTAATGCTGATGCTGTATCAGTTGTGAAATAAGGATTGCTCGTTCCACCAGCAATCAGTACCACTTCTCCTTTATCAAGACATTCCATGGCATATCTTTTACTGAAATATTCTCCGATTGGTTCCATACGAATGGAAGTAAGCACCCTCGATCTGGTCCCGTATGCCTGCAGGGCGGAATTGAGCGCCAGGCTGTTAATGACAGTAGCCAGCATCCCCATCTGGTCGCCCTGAACCCGGTCGAAACCCTTTCTGGAACCGCTTAATCCCCGGAAAATATTTCCGCCACCAATCACGATGGCTACCTGAACACCCATTGCTGCCACTTCACTGATCTGCCCGGCATACTCTTCCAGTCTTACGGTATCAATACCCTGCCTGGATGCTCCTGCAAGTGATTCGCCACTTAACTTCAACAGAATTCTATTGTACTTAATCATTGATAGTCTGCTATATGATTTGAAGAACAAAAGTAAGTAATTTGCTTCAAATTTGCAAACGTTGTGAGAATTCATGGGAGGTATTGGAAAATTCAGACGTTTATTTTTACGTTCCGGAATAGCCGGCAGTCATTTAATAATCGAAATTCTGCTCAGGCACAATTTGTGCACTTTGAGAAATAAGTGTATTTAAAATGAAAAAAGAACAATTCTGATGATTTGTTCTTTTTCCGGTCCTATGTAAGTTTGATCAAACTTTACTCTGCAGTTTCTGCTTCTGATTCTTCAGCTTTAACCTCTGCTTTAGGTTCTTCCTTTTTCGCTTCAGCTTTCGGTGCTTTTTCTTTTGGCGCTTCAGTTTTTACTTCGGCGGCATCAGTAGCTTTTTTCGAAGAACGACGCGTACGGGTTGCTTTCTTGGAAGCTTTATCTTTCAGCATGTTTTCGTTGTAGTCCACAAGCTCGATGATACACATTTCAGCGTTGTCACCCTGACGAAAACCGGTGCGAAGAATACGTGTATATCCGCCCGGACGGTCAGCAATTTTCACAGCTACATCGCGAAAAAGTTCTGTTACGGCTTCCTTGTTTTGCAGATAGCTGAATACTGTACGACGCGAGTGAGTTGTATCTTCTTTAGCTTTGGTAAGCAGTGGCTCCACGTATACGCGCAGTGCTTTTGCTTTAGCCAGAGTAGTAGCAATTCTTTTGTGGCGAATCAGTGAAATAGCCATATTGGACAATAACGCCTGCCTGTGAGATGAAGTACGTCCTAAATGATTGAATTTCTTATTATGTCTCATATTAATTCTTACTCTTTATCTAATTTATATTTGCTTACATCCATACCGAAGTTCAGATTCAAGCTTTCAAGTTTTTCTTCCAATTCTGTCAGCGATTTTTTACCGAAATTACGGAATTTCAGCAAATCGTGGCGATGATTGCTTACCAGTTCTCCCAGTGTAGTTACGTCAGCTGCTTTAAGGCAGTTAAGTGCGCGCACGGAAAGTTCCAGATCGGTCAGTTTGGTTTTCAGTAACTGACGCATATGCAATATTTCTTCGTCGAATTCTTCCACACCATCTCCTTCGGGTACTTCGAGTGAAATCTTCTCGTCGGAAAATAGCATGAAGTGATGAATCAGAATTTTTGCTGCTTCTTTCAACGCTTCTTTTGGATGTATTGAACCGTCGGTTGTTATCTCAATAACCAGTTTCTCGTAGTCCGTAATCTGTTCTACACGATAATTTTCAACGGTGTATTTCACATTGCGTATCGGTGTGTAGATTGCATCAATCGGTATGACACCTATTTCGGCAGTTGCGAGTTTTACTTCGTCAGCAGGTACGTATCCGCGACCTTTGTTTATCGTGATGTCGATATTGAAGCTGGCTTTTGAATCCATGGTACAAATAACCAGTTCAGGATTTAACACTTCAAAGCCTGTAAGGTATTTACCCAGATCACCTGCTTTGAAAGTAGTAGTACCCTTTACGGTAATGGTAACTTTTTCGTTTTCGACTTCTTCAACTATTTGTTTGAAACGTATTTGTTTCAAATTCAGAATAATGTTGGTTACATCGTCCAGTACTCCCGGTATAGAAGCAAATTCGTGATCTACACCTTCAATATGAATAAGATTAATAGCGAAGCCTTCGAGCGACGAAAGTAGAATACGGCGCAAAGCATTACCAATAGTAATACCATAACCTGGTTCTAACGGACGAAATTCAAATTTACCTTGAAAATCGTCAGCTTCCAACATGATTACCTTCTCGGGTTTTTGAAATGCTAATATTGCCATGGCTTCAATTAGTTTTTAGAATACAACTCAACGATTAACTGTTCTTTAATATTTTCAGGTATATCATCACGTTCGGGGATGTGAAGGTATGTACCTGACATAGTAGAATCAGAGTATTCAATCCATGGATATTTACTGTGATTGAAACCACTTAATGAATTGATTATCACTTCCATCGATTTATTTTTCTCGCGTACTGCTATTACCTGTCCGGGACGTACGGTGTACGAAGCTATGTTCACTACTTTACCATCAACGGTAATGTGTCTGTGACTAACCAGCTGACGTGCAGATGCTCTTGTGGGAGCAAATCCGAGACGATAAACAACATTATCAAGACGTGACTCCAGTAATTGAATTAAAATCACCCCGGTGATACCCTTCGTACGTTTTGCTTTTTCGTACGTGTTTCTGAATTGTTTTTCCAGCAAACCGTAGGTGTATTTAGCTTTCTGTTTTTCACGCAACTGAATTCCGTATTCGGAAGTTTTCCGGCGACGTGAATTTCCGTGTTGTCCGGGAGGATAATTCTTTTTAGACAATACTTTGTCAGGTCCGAAAATGGGCTCGCCAAACTTACGGGCAATTTTAGTTTTTGGTCCAGTATATCTTGCCATTTTTTATGTTTTAATTTTTTATTTAATTTTTATTGTGTCACAGTATTAATTCTCAGGGTTTCAAATGACAGCCGCGACTGCAGAGAGGTTTGAAAATGCAGTCATATCACAAAACCAAAGAATCAAAAACGGGTGAAACAATGACTATTACACTCTTCTGCGCTTTGGAGGACGACAACCGTTATGTGGAAGCGGGGTAACGTCAACAATCTCTGTCACCTCAATACCTGCACCATGAATGGTACGAATAGCTGATTCACGTCCGTTTCCGGGTCCTTTTACGTAAGCTTTCACTTTACGAAGACCAAGTTCGAATGCTACTTTTGAGCAGTCCTGAGCTGCCATCTGAGCAGCATAAGGAGTGTTTTTCTTTGAACCGCGAAAACCCATCTTGCCTGCTGATGACCAGGAAATCACCTGACCTTCTGAATTTGCAAGAGTAACAATGATGTTGTTAAAAGATGAGTGTACGTGTAACTGACCTACACCATCTACTTTTACGACACGTTTCTTGGCTGCAACTGTTTTCTTTGCCATACTTATTTTTTAATTTTTTTGCTTTTCTAAAATTCGCAAACCGTTAACTACCTTTTACTTTGTTGCTTTTTTCTTGTTTGCAACTGTTTTCTTTTTCCCTTTGCGGGTACGAGCATTGTTTTTGGTACTTTGACCTCTCAACGGAAGACCGATACGATGACGGATGCCACGATAACAACCAATATCCATCAATCGCTTGATGTTTAATTGTGTTTCCGAACGCAAATCACCTTCAACCTTGAATCCGGTTCCGATGATTTCACGGATTTTAGCTGCTTGGTCGTCAGTCCAATCTTTCACCTTGATGTTGATATCAACACCGGCTTGTTCCAAAATTTTTTTTGCACTACTGCGACCTATTCCGTAGATATAAGTCAATCCAACTTCCCCTCTTTTGTTTTGGGGTAAATCTACTCCGACAATTCTTATAGCCATAAACTATTTTTTA
>CAZWLJ010000071.1:0-8292 GCA_964634605.1 uncultured Paludibacter sp. | reverse complement strand
AAGAGCCGGGATTAATTAATTGGCTACGCCGAACGTTGTTTCCCGGCGACCAGCGGGGGAGGGGGGATTTTTAGCAATTACAGGGCATATCCGGGTCGGAAAGGAATACAGATTGATGGTATGCTATCATAACAAAAAACTGCACAACCCGTTGTTGTGCAGTTTTTTTTGTAGATATACTTCGGATTTACTTTTTAATAAGTACGGTAAGTCCCTTAAATGAATAGGTGTAACCGATATAACTGTACCCATTTGTAGTTCGTGCGTGGGCGCTTAGCCTGAAATTGTACGAGCACTGGAAGGGTGGTTTCCATACAGAACCGGAAGGAACGATTTTGTTTGAAAAGCCTGTCCAGTTCCCTTTTGAAAGATCATAACTCTCGTTGTAAACTACAGTGGAACTTCCGTTGCCTGCTTCAGCTACGAAGTTAACATCCAGCAAATTGCCTTCCGGATCAGAAGCTGTAATTTCGAACGTAAATCCGTCGGTTGCAGAGGTAATTTCCTCAATAGCACAGGTGGAAACTTCAGCCGTGCCGTGGAGAATCTTTTCGATGACAGTCAGTGGCAGATGGTTGTCTATAAACAGATCGAGAGTTTGCGATTCGGTCACGGTTGTGCCTGCGCCGTTAAAGAACGATACTTTGACAGAATGAATACCCGATGCCAGCCCGTAGGTCGAAAATTGAATCAGCAGATCGTCGATCGAAAAATCAAGTGCAGGATCAGGCAGTTTGTATTTGCCATCGGTAAGTGAAAATGATTCAAGTACATAATCTGTTCCGTTCCAGACATAATTGGTCCAGGCAGACACAAGCGGTGAGAAACCGGTATCGCCCGGTCGTTTGATTTCAACGATGTAATTCCTGTTTCCTGCAGCATATAGCGCGGATAGTTTAGTCCGGTTGCCGATCAGGTTTAAAGTGCCGCCAAAAGCCGCATTCTGAACATGAACATAGTATGAGCTTGCTGTGGTAGCTCTTCCGCCTGTAATTTTTGTTGAAGGGATTAACCCTACCGAGCCGATAAGTGGTCCTAACTGATCGGACGGAATCTTTGGCTTTCTTGAGAATTCCAGTTTTTTTAACCTTCTGAAATCCATGAAAAAATCTTTAGGATAATCAAAATCAAAATGAGGCGTAACCGATCTTACCCTGAAACCAAAATAGGTATAGGGTGTAGCAGGGTGCAATATGGGATACAGGAACGGTGCAAGACTCACTCCGATTTCAGACAACAGGATTTTGAATTTCCAGATTTTGTGCGGTATGTCCGAGTACGCGGAGGTTGAGAACTCAAGTTTCACTCCCGACGGGGAAGGGGAATTTAGAATCCCGGTCCATCTGCCGGGGCCCAGATAGAATTGCCTGCCTAATTTCGGTGGCTGATTTGGATAAAGACCGTAATTCACATCTACATTTGATGTGATACTCTTGTTTTTGTCCACATCAAAACTCAGCCAGAAATAATCTCTGTTACTTCCGGTTGAATCATCCACAGTGTCAGCTATGACATCCAGTACAAGATAAAGAAAACCTGCATCGTTTTTTACCAGTACAAGTCCTTTGTCAAATTTGAAGATTCCGGCATCATCCCACTGACTGCTGCTGAAAGGAGCATGAATGTCAATTGCTTCATTTGCCCAATTACTTTTGAGTGTGTTAAGCAAATCAAAAACGGGAAACGGGAGTCGGTCCATGATTAGTTTTAATTTTTCCTCATCCATTGCATTTTATTTTTTAAAAGGTTCAATAAACAGATAGCAATTATACTCAAAGGGTAGCCCCGGTTTTTTGCAGCAAATACACGCAGGATTATCCGTAATTTCTCAGGTGCATGACTGGATGGAATTTAATATACTTATACTTTTAAAACATGGGAAAGGGCATTTAAGTTTTTGCACTAACATGTTAAATTATAATTGTTTATAGGTTTAACCGGGGTCTTTATTTTTTTTTAATATTAGTAAACTTTCCTGAAAACCGGTCAGGTTTTTTTAGAAGATTTGCCGGTTGTAAGATGATGAACCGAACCACCGGATATGCACGATAAAGGAGTAATTACTTCATGAGTTTCTTAGTGTAACGGATGAATATGTCAGGAATTCCGGGTGTATTGATTCGCGGGTTGACAAAGGCATGCTTACTTCCTGAATATCAGATATTCAGAAAATTTATTTCTGTTTTTTTTCATAATCCCGGCGATTTAACCAAAAGATTAATATAATTTTCATAATTTTGTATCCCGATACGGATCATTATTCCGGTTTAGATTTTAGTTTGTTTTCCCTGTGTTTTTCACAGAGTCCTTCATTGGTTCTTTATTTTTCCTGAGCGAAACTATTCACTTTATTTTCTGAGTTCTTTTTACCCTAACTGCTTAATTCTGAGATTTATTTGTCGAATGATGCACTGAATGGATTATTTCTTTTTTGAAATTTGCCGGACATTCACTGAAACAGAATTTTCATTTTTTTATTCAATCAATATTAATTATTTATTTTTTAAAAACATCAGTTTATGAGAAAAGTACTATTCGCACTGTTATTAGGTACTGTATCGGTTGCTCAGGCACAAAATCTTCAGATTCATTATGATTTCGGAGAAAACAGAGAGCATGTGACAGCAACTTTTGAAATGTTCAAACCCGACAAATGGGGTAATACGTTTGCCTTTATCGATTACGACTTCAACTATGGCAGCAAGAATTCCCCGTCGGGCACCTACATGGAAATTGCCCGTTGTCTGAACTTCTGGGGAGGTCCCCTGAGCGCTCAGATCGAGTATAACGGAGGTCTTGGCGGATATGCCGTTGCTCCTTCCGATTATTCCGGCGGTTCTTATGCCATCAACAACGCCTGGCTGTTAGGTGTTGATTATTTCATCCACAGCAAAGACTTTTCGAAAACACTGAATCTGAAAGCATTAGCCAAAAACATCGTTGGGAAAAACTACACTCCGCAATTCACCGGTGTATGGACTATTCAGATGCTCAAAAATAAACTGACATTCACTGGTTTTGCTGACCTGTGGTGGGAAAAGGATACTTTTGCCGGTGCCGGAACTGATGCCAATCCGGTTTTCCTCACCGAACCCCAGCTTTGGTATAACTTCACTCCGAATATCTCTGCCGGTAGCGAAGTGGAAGTTTCTACCAATTTTGCAGGTAACGATGGATTCATGGTTAATCCTACACTGGCTGTTAAATGGAATTTCTAAATTTAGCGAAACATACAATTTAACATTAACACATCAGATATGTTTGAGAAATATTTTAAGCTGAAGGAAAACGGCACGAATATGAGAACCGAAATTCTTGCCGGTATTACCACTTTTCTGACAATGGCCTACATTCTGGCTGTAAATCCTAACATTCTTTCGGTGACAGGGATGGACAAAGGCGCCCTCTTTACGGCTACTGCTGTGGCATCTATAGTCGGCACACTGGCCATGTCGTTATTAGCCAGATTACCTTTTGCTCAGGCTCCCGGTATGGGAATGAATGCTTTTTTCGCTTTTACGGTTTGTCTGGCTATGGGTTATTCATGGCAATTTGCACTTACCGCTATCCTTTGCGAAGGTTTGATTTTTCTGGTACTGAACTTTTTCAATCTTCGGGCTGCTATTGTCGATGCCATACCGGCTACGCTTAAAAATGCCATCAGCGCCGGGATTGGTTTATTCATCGCTTTTGTAGGTATGCAAAGTTCAGGCATCGTTGTTAAAAATGATGCCACACTCGTTACCATTGGCCATATAACCTCAGGTACTGCATTGCTGGCTTTAATCGGATTAATAATTACCTCTGTGCTTCTGATAAAGAAAGTCAAAGGCGGCCTGCTGATCGGTATCATTGCCACTGCTGTTATCGGTATCCCGATGGGAATCACCAGGTTCACCGGTTTGATGGACGTACCGCCCAGTCCTGCTCCTCTGTTCTTCAAATTCGACTTCTCGCAGATTTTCACCTGGGATATGCTCATCGTGGTATTTACATTCCTTTTTGTCGATGTGTTCGACACGGTGGGTACGCTTATCGGTGTTTGTTCCAAAGCTAATATGCTGGATGAAAAAGGTCAGATACCCAATGTAAAGAAAGCTTTCTACTCGGATGCTATCGGAACTATTTCGGGAGCTGTATTTGGTACCAGTGCCGTTACTACTTATGTCGAAAGCGCTTCGGGTGTTTCTGAAGGAGGCCGCACCGGGATGACTTCGCTGGTTACAGCAGTATGTTTCGTGTTGGCGTTGTTCTTTGCACCCCTGTTTCTCTCCATTCCGGCCGCTGCTACAGCACCGGTTCTTATCCTGGTTGGTCTGATGATGCTCGATCCTATCCGGAATATTGACCTGACAGATTACTCTGAGGCTATTCCTGCGTTTATCTGTATCATTGCCATGCCGTTGATGTACAGCATTGCCGAAGGTATTGCACTGGGACTTCTTGCTTTTGTATTGCTGAATGTTATCAGTGGAAAATTCCAAAAGGTATCCATTGCCATGTATATTCTGGCAGTGCTGTTCATACTGAATTATATCTTCATCCAGTAGCATCTGGCAGTATCTTTTTTATTCATAAAATCCTGATAAGGGACAAAAGAAACGGCTCCGGTTTATTTCGGAGCCGTTTTTCTTTCGTTATTTTCCTGAATGCAAATCTTTTCAGAATTATTAATTATGAAAGAGCATTACCGGTAACTTGTCTGTCAATTTTTAAAATCAGCAAAATAGACCTTTAGCTGCTCACCTTCAAATCATTCTTCCATCCATTTCAGTTTGCGGAGTCCCCAGAATATCAGCGAAAGGACTACACCGGTAACGGCAGCGAATGCCATCCCCTTAAGTTCCACACTACCAATTTTAATGCTTGCACCGCTCACGCCCACAACGAAGGTAACGGCTCCGAGCACCATGTTGCTGTTTTTGCTGAAATCAACTTTCTGCTCCACAAACATACGGAAACCCTGCACGGCAATAACACCGTAAAGCAGAAAAGTGATACCGCCCATAACCGCTCCGGGAATAGTGGAAATAGCTGCTGAGACTTTTCCGATACAGGAAAATGCAATGGCAAGCAGGGCAGCTCCGCGGATTACCCACACGGAGAATACGCGCGTGATAGCCATCACACCGATGTTTTCACCATAAGTGGTATTGGGAGGCGAACCAACAAAACCCGAAACGAGGTTGGAAATACCGTCACCGAGCAGCGAACGGTGAAGTCCGGGTTCCTTGATCAGGTCGGTTTCGGTAACTTTACCCGTAACGATCAAATGGCTGATGTGCTCGGCAAGTACAACGATACAGGCAGGCATGATAATCATTACGGCATTCAGATCGAAAACCGGTGCCTGAAAATGAGGTAGTGCAAACCACGATGCATCGGCAATAACCTGAGTATCGACCATTCCTTTGGCAAGCGCGAAAAAATAACCCGCAATAACAGCAATAAGGATAGGAATAACCTGTAAAAATCCTCTGAAAAGTACCGACCCGAATATACCCACTGCCAGCGTGAACATCGAAACCATGATCACATCGTTGTTCATCACGAATGGCTGCACGACCTGTCCCACAGGTGTTGATCCGGCTGCAAGGCCTGCCTGCTGAGCAGCTACAGGTGCAAGTTCCAGTCCGATGATCGCCACAACGGCACCCATCACGGCAGGCGGCATGGCTACGTCAATCCAGCTCACACCCCATTTTTTCACGACGAAAGAGATCAGGATGAAGAATAATCCGAAGAAAATAAATCCCGACTGGGCATGACTGAAGCCACCATACGTAGTGCTTATCAGGATAATCGGGGCAATAAATGCAAAGCTGGAACCCAGGTAAGCGGGAATTCCTCCTTTGGTAACCCACGAATAAATCAGGGTGCCGATACCGTTCATCAGCAGGGCAATGGCCGGATTAACACCGACAAGTATCGGAACCAGAATAGTGGCTCCAAACATGGCTGCAAGATGCTGAAAACTTAATGGAATACTTTCGAGTAAGGGCAATTTCTCGTAAATGCCGATTGTTTTTCTGCTCATAGTTTTTTTGAGTTTTTCTTAAATATTAGTTGATTTGGAAATAAAAAATACGTTGTTGCAAGCGATTTTTCATTCATTAAGGCACATGCATAGAATCCGGGTGTAATTTTTTAAATCTTCTCAAATACAGCGATCTGAATTCAGATTTTCAGTTACACTTCGAACAACTCGATTAATTATGAAACGGGAAATTTGTGGGTACCAGAAAAATTCCGTCAAAAGTACAAAAAACCATGAAATATCGGGAGGTTTTCAATCAATTTATTTTGATAAATTTTCATTCTGGGTATTATTTGCTGATGTACATTCTGTACGATGGTTGCTTCCGAAATGTGACTGTCGGTTTATGATACAATCCCTGACACTCCTGTGATTGCTGTAATGTATCCTGATTTTTTATACTGGCTGAATTATCGTCAGCGACGAATGGTCTTAAACTCAGCTTTTCCGGATTTTCAGAGTTTTTCGGAGTGGTGTACTGAAATGCCGGACAATTCGGATAAATTGTTTAATTTTGTACTCATTACCGTTTGATTTATATAAGCATCGTTTTTCTTCTTACAGATTGAACAGAAACGAAAGAAACCGGATTAAATACAATAATTATGTTCCGATTATTCAGAAATATAGACAATAAGGCTCACAAACCGCAGTTTGGCGGGCTGGATATCTTCAAATACATTGGTCCCGGATTGCTGGTGACCGTAGGCTTTATCGATCCGGGCAACTGGGCTTCCAACCTGGCAGCCGGAGCCGACTTTGGCTACGCCTTACTATGGATGGTTACGCTTTCCACTATTATGCTCATCCTCTTGCAGCACAACGTGGCTCACCTGGGTATTGCCACCGGACTTTGCCTTTCGGAAGCAGCTACGGTGCACATGAAATCCCGCTATTCAAAATTACTGCTGGTCTCAGGCATGGGAGCCTCCATTTCCACTTCACTGGCCGAAATACTCGGCGGTGCCATTGCGCTGAATATGCTTTTTAATATCCCGATTCGTGCAGGAGCGTTGCTGGTGATGGCTTTTGTGCTTATCATGCTTTTTACCAATTCCTATAAAGCTATCGAAAAATGGATCATTGCCTTTGTATCCATTATTGGCTTATCGTTCCTCTACGAACTTTCTCTGGTGAATATCGACTGGAACAGCGCCGCTATGGGCTGGGTGACGCCGAGTTTCCCGAAAGGCTCTATGTTCGTGATTATGAGTGTACTGGGAGCCGTGGTGATGCCCCACAACCTGTTTCTTCATTCCGAAGTAATACAGAGCCGACAGTGGAACCGTGAGAACGACACTGTGATTAAAAAGCAGCTTAAGTACGAATTTTTCGACACCCTGATGTCCATGCTGATAGGGTGGGCTATCAACAGCGCCATGATTCTGCTGGCAGCTGCCACGTTTTTTCAAACAAAAACTCCCGTTTCGGAACTTCAGCAGGCCAATCAGTTACTTGTTCCGCTGCTTGGCAGCAATGCAGCCATTGTTTTTGCTGTTGCGTTGTTGTTTGCAGGTATTGCTTCCACAGTGACTTCGGGCATGGCAGCCGGTTCTATTTTTGCCGGCATGTTCAAAGAACCGTATGATATCAAGGACAATCATTCGCGTACAGGTGTGGGCATTTCGCTGGTCATAGCATTTCTTATCATCCTGCTTATCAGCAATCCGTTCAAAGGCCTGATTATTTCGCAAATGATCCTGAGCATTCAGTTGCCAATCACTATTTTCTCACAGGTGTACCTCACTTCGTCGGAGAAGGTGATGGGAAAATACAAAAACCGTACTTCCACCCGAATTGTATTGTATTCATTGGGAGCTGTTGTTTCGATATTGAACGTTGCATTATTCGTCAGTTTTTTCCTGTAAACAAAGCACTGTCATCACCCGACGTGAGGATTTATTATTCTAAATGCATATATTTATTTATAATTTAAGAGACATTTCCTTCACGGGAATTTGCCTCTTATGCTTTCGTCCCATCGGATATATCCGATAAAAGAGCATATCCGGAAGGACTGGGGGAATATTTCGATTCATGTTGTCTAAATCTATTCTAAATATTATATTTTAATCACACTATAGCACAATTATCTGAATCATTTTTTTAATTTTGCCTTTATTATAATCAGCGGACAGTAATATTAACAAAAAAAGTTAAATGTATGCTGGAGAAAATAATAGGTTTCAGTCTGAAGTATAAGCTGATAATTATACTTTTTACACTTACCATAGCCGGTTTTGGTATTTATTCTA
>CAZWLJ010000070.1:0-8651 GCA_964634605.1 uncultured Paludibacter sp. | reverse complement strand
CGGATATGTCTGATAAATGAGTAAATGACCTCGCTGGCAGGCGGGATTTAGCTAATCCCGCCTTAGATACTATAAGGATCCCGATAAATCGGGATCCTTCTGATTGAAGAACTTTAAGCAATTAAACAACATTTCCGGAAAGAAATCCTAAGAAAACTCATCCCTACGAAGCTAAAGAAAGACAGTAACTTTCATAAGAAACAATTATCGGTCATTTTGTCATACACCTAAAACAGCTTTTAAGCCCTTAAACTATATTTTAAGATAGAAAACAAAAATAAGCACATCACAAAGATGTCATTTTGTCACTTTTATTTCATTGGTATTTAATTTGCAATCATGTAGTTGTAAAACAAAAAAACAAATTAATAACCAAATTAAATTATAGAAAGGAAAAAAACTATGACACTCGTAAGATTTACAGGCAATCCGTTGATTGACCGATTTTTCGACACCGATTTATTCGACTGGACATCAAAAAACTATTCAAAAACCAACACCACGTTACCCTCGGTTAATGTGAAAGAAAATGACAATGAGTTCAGCATTGAAGTAGCAGCTCCCGGATTCGATAAAAGTGATTTCAAAATTGAAGTTCACAACGACGTACTCACCATTTCGTCTGAAAAACAGGCTGAGAACGAAACAAAAGACGAAAGCGAACGATACACCAAACGTGAGTTCAGCTACCAGTCATTCAGCCGTTCGTTCACCTTACCGCTTACTGCAGATGGTGAAAAAGTGGAAGCCGTTTACGACAAAGGCATTCTGACCGTTTCGATACCCAAAAAAGAAGAAGCAAAACCAAAAGCTCCGCGCGCTATTGAGATTAAGTAAGTAAATTTTTGAATCTGAAGGGAGAATGATT
Source organism: uncultured Paludibacter sp. (assembly GCA_964634605.1). GTDB lineage: Bacteria > Bacteroidota > Bacteroidia > Bacteroidales > Paludibacteraceae > UPXZ01. Next base: position 7,783 of record CAZWLJ010000070.1, on the reverse strand, counting down.
CGCTCGTTCTCCCTTTCTTTTTTAACACTTTTGTATGGAAACATTTCACGAAATAATCAATTCCGGAAAACCGGTACTGATAGATTTTTACGCCACCTGGTGCGGACCCTGCAAAGCGATGGCGCCCGTAGTAGAGCAGGTAGGTAAAGAAGTACAGGGCAAAGCCCGCGTACTGAAAATTGATGTGGATAAAAATCAGCAGCTGGCAGCCAGGTACCAGATTCAGGCTGTGCCTACCTTTGCCATATTCAAAAACGGTAATCTCGTGTGGCGTCACCCGGGCGGAACCGACAAACAAACACTTCTGAAAACTCTTTTGTCGCACATTTAAGAAAATCATTGTTTTTTGGTTCATATTTGAAATAAAAACAGCTACTTTCCCGTTTTTTTTCGTTTCTTTGTACCCTAAATATTTGAAAAACAAACCCTATGAAACAATTTCTTAAATTTACACTGGCCACTATTGCCGGCATCATTATTACATCCATTATCGGAATGTTAATTACCTTCGGAATTATAGGAGCTATTGCCAGCTCTGCCGACAAAACTGTGAAGATTCAGCCCAACTCGGTTTACGAACTGGAACTGGAAGGTCAACTTGTCGAACGCTCGCAGGACGATCCGTTCACCGAGATTTTCACCGGCGCCTTCGGACAGGATGTTCCCGGGCCTGTCGGTCTGGATGATGTACTTGCCAACATCCGCAAAGCCAAAGACAACGAAAACATTCAGGGCATTTACCTGAAAAGCGGCGTACTGACGGGTGGTTACGCATCTTTCAAGGAAATCCGGGATGCACTGGCTGATTTCAAAAAGTCGGGAAAATTTATAGTGGCATACGCCGACACCTACAGCCAGAAAAACTATTATCTGTGTTCGGTAGCCGACAAAATGTATCTGAACCCGCAGGGAATGCTCGAGTTTCAGGGAATTGCCGCCAATACCACTTTCTACAAAAACACACTGGACAAACTGGGCGTGGAAATGCAGATAGTGAAAGTGGGCACTTTCAAATCGGCTGTTGAACCTTATGTGAACACTGAAATGAGCGAAGCCAACAAGTTGCAGGTTACTACCTTTATAACTTCTATCTGGAATCATGTCTTAGCCGAAATTTCCGAATCGCGTAAGATTTCTGTGGATTCACTTAACCGGTATGCCGATGCAATGATGACTTTTCAGCCAACCGAAATGTATCTGAAGTCAAAACTCGTCGACTCGCTGCTGTATGCCGACGGCATGGACGAGGTGATGAAAAAACTCACCAAACAGGATGACATCAAAAATATTCATTTCATTTCACATACCGACATGAACAATGTACCGGACAACCTGAAAATGCAGAAACAGAAAGTAGCTGTGATTTACGGCGTTGGCGGCATTGACATGGGCGACTCGAACGGCATAGTATCCGAAGATCTGGTAAAAACAATCAACGAGGTGAAAGAGGAAAAATCGGTGAAAGCGGTTGTTTTCAGGGTGAACTCGGGCGGTGGAAGCGCTTATGGCTCCGAACAGATATGGCACGCCATCACCGAACTGAAAAAAGTGAAACCCGTGATTGTTTCGATGGGCGACTATGCCGCATCCGGAGGTTACTACATTGCCTGTGCTGCCGACAGCATCATTGCACAGCCCAACACACTGACCGGCTCTATCGGCATTTTCGGAACCATTCCGAATATCGAAGGACTGAATAAAAAAATCGGTCTGACCCACGACGGAGTGAAAACCAACAAAATGAGCGACGCCATTGACTTCAACCGCGCCTTCACACCCGACGAACGAAACCTGATGCAGGGCTACGTGAACCGCGGGTACGAATTATTTACCAAACGGTGTGCCGACGGACGCAGCATGAAAATTGATTCAATCAAAGCCATTGCCGAGGGACGTGTATGGACAGGCGAGGATGCACTGCGTATCGGACTGGTTGACAAACTGGGAGGCTTGAACGATGCCATCAAAATGGCTGCTGTAAAAGCAAACCTCACGAACTACATGGTAAAGGATTTTCCGGCTAAAGAAGATTTCATGACCCGCCTGATGAAAGATATGAACTCGGGAGTGGAATCGCGGTTGCTTAAATCCAGACTCGGCGATGAGAATTACAGACTGCTCAAACAAATCGAACAGGCAAAAACCTTCAGCGGAATACATGCGCTGATGCCAATGAATATTACGCTGAACTAATCACGTAAAATGTATTATGAAATGAGGCTGTCCTGAAACGGGCAGCCTCATTGCTTTTTAAACTAATCCTCTAATTTTGGCAAAGTCCAGAACTTTAGCAAAGTTTTCCTTCAAAAAAATTGGAGGAAAACCTTTTTAACACTAACTTTGACTCAAATTAAAAACACGGGAAAATAAATTTCCCCAACACATAACCAACAATAATCCATTTTTAACCAATGAAAAAGTATCAATGGGCAGCAATGCTCCTGTTAACTGTTATTTTATCTACTTCGTGCCGGGTTCACGATGGTTTGACCCGCAACGAGAACCAGCATCAGACACAAGTGGTGCTAAGTGAAAAAAATTACCGTATCATCAGGTATGTGGAAGGAGATGCATACGCGCGCTATTATTTCGGTATCGGTGGCGGTAAAAACCAGCGGGGAATGGTAGCCCTTGCCCGTGAAAAAATGCTGAAAAACGCCGGTCTGATTGGCAAATCCCGGGCCGTAATCAACGAAACGGTAGAAACACAGTTCAAACAGGTCTTTTTCATGACCGAAGTCAGGTATATCGTGTCAGGGTACGTTGTAGAGTTTTACGACCCCGCCACTGAAGCTGCTCCCGAAGCCGAAGAAAACGTATATGCCGAACCCGAAAAGCCCGCAACTCCAAACGTTGTGACACGGGGTGTAACAGGCGGAATTACACTTCAGCCGGATGAGGATTCGTACAGCTATGAATATACACATAAGCCCGGATTTCATTTGGGGTATATGCTGGAGTTTTCCAACCCCGATGTGAAATATCTGTTCTGGAGTACACAGTTTAATTTTTCATACCTGAATACCACGACTTCCAGAGAAAATATACCGTGGATGCGTGAAAAAAATCTTTGTATCGAGATTCCTGCTATGATTGGTGTGAAACTTCCTATAGGCAGTAATTTTCAGTGGTTTGTCAAGGGTGGACCTACTATAGGAGTCATTTTCGAAAATCAGGAGTACATTTCAAGTGACCAGGAATATGATCGTTACGGTGGCTCCGCACCATCGGTAGGCGGCGAGCTTTACAGCGGATTTCAGGTTGGAAAGCACTTTCAGCTGAGCGCCGGACACCGCTGGAATATCGGGTACTACGAATATGACTACTCCAAAGTATCACTAAGCTATTTGTTTTAATCACTCCGGCAGGGGTTATTCATCCCGTCGGGGAATGAAGTTTTATTACTTCCCGCAGAAAATATTTAAAGCATCGCCATCAACAGGGCGGCGCTTTTTTTTTGGAAAATAAACCACAATCCGGAATGCGGGGACTGCTTAATAAACAGGTCTTTGATTATGACTGCAATCAGTTCCGGAATACATCAGAACGACTTTTTTAATACGGTTGGCAAACAACTTCCGGCTCACACAATTTTCAATCAGACAAAAAAAAACACAGGGCAAGGAAACGGGTAAATTGCGCAAATATTCAATCAAATGTTTAATATTTTTGTATTTTGTGTTACCTTTGCGGTATCAATCTTAAATTCAAGGCATTAATTACTATGAGAAAATTCGGTTTAGCACTTCTGTTGCTGACATTTCTGGGCAATATTTGTTTTGCCGGTCCTATCCTTACCAAAAGTAAATACCTCATATCAGTTCAGTCAGAAAGCGGTGAAGGTGCCGTATGCCCCGGTATAACAGCCTATCCGCTCATCTATAACAATGAATTGAATTACGAAACCGCCACGAATGCCGACTACTGGATTATAAAAAAACAAGCCGACGGTACCTATACTTTTCAAAACTACGAGTCGAAGAAATACATCAAATATGACATTACTGTCACTAATGACCGTTCGGCGCTGGTACTGGTGGATGCCCTGCAGACCGACAAATCCACATCTTTCACCCTCGAACTGCGAACAACAAGCATCCCGAGTTATTACATCATCCGCTCGGTGGTGAATAATCAGAAAATATGGGATAAAAGAGGGGGATTATACGATGGTTATTATCCGGTGGGTGTATATAGCGGTTCGGGCTCTTCCAACGAACTGTTCATATTTTCAGATTCGGACGGAACGCCTGTAAATGATGAAAGCGTGATTCAAAAGCCTTCTTTCGGACAGCAAACCCTGGGTGCCTTTTCCAATTTTGCAGAAATACTGAAATTCGATCAGAAAACCCCGGTAGTGGATACACCGAAAAAAGAATTCTACCTGACCATTCCCGAATCAAAAATGGGAACCAGTTTTTCGATGAATGTGATTTTCAAGCTCAGAGCGCCTTCATACAGACTCTACATTGATAATCAACTGGTAACCAGCAACTCATCCATTACATTCACCAATGTCAACGCCTCCGGTTCTTATCCGATTGAAATCTACGACGGAGCTACTCTCCTGGCAAGCGGTACACTGAAGTTCAGTTGCCTGCCGCTGGTACAGATTTATTCAGAAAATACAATCGGGTGGATTTACAATGCTTCAAATCTGGCCGTGACCGAACCCGACAAGACAGACAGCACGGAAGTGCTTCAAATGAATATAAAGCTGAGAGGTGCAACAGCCGGAGGAAAACCAAAAAAATCGTATGCCATCAAATTAAAGGATGTTGACGGTATAACTCCGCTCGACCGTTCGTTTTTGGGACTGCGCAGTGACAACAACTGGATACTGGATGCGATGTACATCGATCCGGCCAGGATGAGAAACCGTATTTCGACCGACTTATGGAACGAATTTGCCACTCTGCCCTACTACGCTCCCTCCGAGCCAAAGCTCCGGAACGGAACCCGTGGCAAATTTGTCGAAGTTTTTCTGAATGATTCATACAACGGACTGTACTGTATGACTGAGAAAATAGACCGGCAGCAACTCAATCTGAAAAAACTTAAATACAATGCCGACTCAACCATAGTAACACAACGGGGAGGAATGTACAAGGGAAGCAGCTGGACCATTAGTACCTTGTTAGGTAAAAAAACCAGCGACATATTTTATAATGCTACAGTGCCCATGTACTACAACTTCTCAGAGAACTGGAGCGGCTACGAGAATAAATACCCCGACTTTGGCGATGGAGAGCCCATAGAGTGGAAACCATTGTACGATGCAGTAAATGTTTCGTCGGATTATAACAGCGATGATAATTTCAAAGCAATGGTCGATGCAACGTACGATTTGCCGGTATTCCTTGATTATTACCTGTTTATCGAACTGATGCTTGCTACCGACAATCAGGGAAAAAACACGTACCTCTCGGTATATGATCAGAGTGTTTCACCCAAACTGACCATTACTCCCTGGGATTGCGATGGAACCTGGGGACGCCGGTGGGATGGTTCATCAAATCTGACCAGTGCCAACCAGAATTTCGAAACATTCATCAACAGGTATGAACATGCACAAAACAACTTGTATATAAGACTTATAAAATTGAATCACAACGGTTTTAATACCAAACTCAAGAACCGCTACCTGCAACTTCGGAGTTCATACTTCAGCTACTCCAGTCTGTTTCTGCGTTTTGAGAATTACAACCAGCTTTTCAACCTTAGCGGAGCAGGCAGCCGCGAGCGAACCAAATGGGGTATCGGAGATATCAACAATGAAATGACTTTTGTTTCAAACTGGATCACAAACCGGCTTTCGTATCTGGACAATCAGTATCTCGGAGCTCCCTACATCAACTCCGGCACAAACCAAATGGCTTCAATTACATTCCGCTGTTCACCAAATCCGGTGAAAGATATACTCACCATTTCAGGCCTGAATGAAGGAGATAAAATACAGGTAATTTCAATGCAGGGCACAGTAATGATGCTGACAACAGCTTCCAGCGATCAGGAAATTATCAATATGAGCAATTATGAATCTGGCGTTTACTTTGTCAGGGTGAATGATCAGGTTTGTAAAATAGTAAAAAAATAGAACTCTGTTTTTTTTAGAAAAAGACTGTTTACCTCGTGTAAAACAGTCTTTTTTTTATGTATCCGGTCAGGCGGCGCCTGATGTTTTCATTACAAACCAAATCCGGGTTGACCCAAAACCCAAAAACATTTTTTATCTTTGTAAATTATGCCGAAACCGCACCGAAATATCGCTCTATACCCGATCTCCCTGCTCTACGGGGTAATCACGGGCGTTCGCAATTTTCTTTTTAACAAAAAAATGTTGCGTTCTGTCGGGTTTGAAACACCGGTGATCAGCGTGGGAAACCTGGCGGTGGGAGGCACCGGAAAAACACCGCACACGGAATTTATTCTCCGTAACCTTGGCAAAAAGTACAAACTGGCTGTCGTTAGCCGGGGGTACAAGCGTGCCACGAAAGGATTTATACTGGCAGACAAAGAAAGCTCGGCTGTAAAAATTGGCGACGAACCGTATCAGATTTACAGTAAATTCCCGGATGTAAAGGTTGCCGTGGACGAAAAACGGGTGCATGGAATCAGACAACTGCTGAAGCTGTTTCCTGACACAGAGGCAATTATACTCGACGATGCCTTTCAGCACCGGTATGTAAAGCCCGGATTATCGATCTTGCTGACCGATTTTTCCAACCTTTATTCCGACGATGTGATGTTGCCTTACGGAACATTACGGGAGTGGAAGCACAACAGCAAACGGGCTGACATCATTCTTGTCACCAAATGTCCCGCCGGCGTACAAAAAACTGATTTCAATCTCATTTCAGACAAATTAGGCATCAAACCACACCAGGAATTGTTTTTTTCGTCTTTTGAATACAGAAAAATCTATCCGGTTTTCCCGGGGTTTGCTCATGCTAAATTAATTGATACTGAAACATCCGTCCTTTTGATCACTGGAATTGTAAAACCCGAACCGATAGTCGGTCATTTACAGAATTTTACAAAAAACATCCAACCGTATTTCTTTCCGGATCATCATGAATTCACTAAAAATGAACTGGAAAAGATTGAAAAAGAATTTGAGTGTCTGATTGGCAATAAAATAATCATTACTACCGAGAAAGATGCAGCACGCTTCAAATCAAATGCTTATCTTTCGAACCTTTTAATGCAGAATTTATATGCACTGCCATTGGAAGTTAAAATATTAAATAACGAACAGGATATATTTATTCAAAAAATTGAAAATTATGTTAGAAACAATTCAACAAACAGCTGATTTTATAAAATCAAAAGTTAGCGTAATGCCCAAAACCGGCATCATTCTGGGTACGGGTTTAGGCAATTTAGTGACGCAAATCACCGGTAAACAGGAAATTCCATACGAAACCATCCCGAATTTCCCCGTTTCTACTGTGGAAGGTCACAGTGGAAAGCTCATTTTCGGAAAACTAGGTGATGTGGATGTACTGGCTATGCAGGGACGTTTCCATTTTTACGAAGGCTACGATATGAAGCAGGTTACCTTCCCTGTACGGGTGATGAAAGCGCTGGGTATCGAAAATCTGATGGTGTCAAATGCTGCAGGAGGTATGAATTCCGGTTTCGAAATCGGTGACCTGATGATTATTACCGATCATATCAATGTTTTCCCCGAACATCCGCTGCGTGGAAAAAACTTCAAAGAACTTGGCACCCGCTTCCCCGACATGAGCGAAGCCTACGACAGGGAATTTATTTCCAAAGC
>CAZWLJ010000069.1:0-9032 GCA_964634605.1 uncultured Paludibacter sp. | reverse complement strand
TACTCAGATGAGGACTAATATTCTCTGGAAAGATAAGCCAATCCTGTGCATGTGAAGCATCTTCCCATTCCGTAAAACCACTTAGGTGCTGTTTGTAAGCCCGTTCAAACAGATCACCTTGGATAGGGTAAAAACGCTCAAGAGAGCGGCCAGTAATCGGGTACTTATCAAGCAAACTCTTTTAAAAAAGCCGCAAACTCCTTCGAGTAGCGGGTGCCTTTACAGATCAACGACCAGTCCGTGGAAACACTCTCCCCGTGCGGGTCAAGCCATCTGCGGCGGCGTACATGAAGCACCACCTTCCTGTCACGTATAGGAAAGTCTCCCATCAAAGTTTCAGGGTAAAAACCGTTGGGTTTAAGATCGGTGCGGTGATTTGGAGGTGTTTCAAACTCATCAAGATACAGATGGAGAAGCTTTTCGAGGGCTACGTTTTTCTCTTCTACTTTCACTAAATCAAAGGACTCACTGATCTCCTGAGGGAGCATCAATTTGGCTAACGCAATGTATGGATTCATGACGGTATGATTTGAAAACAAAGCTACAAAGAAACCAAGAGATGAAGCCAAAAGATAAACTATAAATATGTTAAATCCACAGGGTTTTGCTGGTGATCCATAATATGTCATCCAATCTCGGACAGTGGGATTTATGACTATTGCCAGTTGTTTCAAGTAGAAATTCGAGATAACATTCCCTTCGAACCAGAGTGGTTCAATATTAACGATATCAGTAGGAAAAGTTATATATCTATTCGCCTGATTGACCGGCGAAATTATAGAAAGCCCAATCTGGGGTATTGAGTCTCTTTCCTATCCTATATGCTTGAAGGACAAGGAAGATAGAAATCAATATCAAAAGTGAGCATTATTTCATCCTTTATAAGTATATAATATTGATCTTTATCTTTTTGTCGCTCAGCACACTAAAAGAGGCTTTTGAAAATGTAGGCTTGTTTGAAATACCAATGGATCGAAAATTGGAAAAACCGATACCCTCCTTGGGTAAGATGATTCCTTTTTTAATTTTCCCGTCATTGTTTTCATCGTGCAAAAGACTCACCGCATATTTTCCTTCCAGCAGGTTTTTGAATGTTACAGTCGATGCCCCGTTTACTATTTCCCCGGTAAGTTTTTTGAAATACTTTTTGTAATGCTCATCGGGGAATGCATCTTCTCTGTTGTACAATGCGAAGAGGACAGTGCCTTTTGAATTTCGCAATTCACTCACATCAACTGTTAATGAGTAGGTTTCCTGCTTTTGAACACTAAATGAAGAAAGCAGTAAAACAACTAAAAACGACTTGAAAATTATGATCATTTTATTTATTTCTTTTTGTAATTTTTTCTTTTATCCTATCTACAACGTAGTAGACCATCGGGACTAAATAAACAGTCAAAATCATGGACGACAGCAAACCTCCAATGATTACCCATGCCAAGCCGTTTTTCCATTCGCTGGCTGTACCTTTAGCCAATGCAATAGGCAACATTCCGATTGCCATAGCGAGCGTGGTCATTAAAATAGGGCGCAAACGTTCTTTGCCTGCAATAATCAATGCTTCTTTATAATGCTTACCCTGGGCTTTCAACTGGTTGGTAAAGTCCACAATCAGGATCGCATTTTTTGTTACCAGCCCCATGAGCATGATCAATCCTAACTGTGCAAACAAAGTGAGATGGTCTAGCGATAAGTTTAAGGCAAGGAATGCACCAACGGCAGCCATCGGTATGGCAAATAACGCCACAAATGGATAAATGTAACTATCATAAAGGGCTACCATGATCAGGTAAATCAGTATAAATGAGATTAAAAGAACCGAACCTAAAGCCCCGAAACTTTCATTCTGTGTTTTGATATCTGCCCCCCAGGTTAATTTTACCCCATCTGGCAATGGTTGAGTTTTCAGAAAACTAATTGCTTCATCAGCTAGTGTTCCTGATGGCCTTCCAAACGATTCGGAAGTAATGGTTACTGAAGGTTGCCGGTCCAGCCTTTCGAGTAACGAAGGCGAATTATCTTGCCTGACTTCAGCGAATTGAGACACTTCTATGGGGATGTTCATTGGGTTAACGATGGAAATACGCTGCACATCTTCAAAGTTTTTCCGGTCAAAATCATCCAGCCATATCCTTACAGGGTATTCTGTTCCATTTTCAGTTAACGTGGCATCATCGTTTCCGGAAAAGGCTGTCCTCAAATTTAAACCTACGTAAGCAGTTGTTAATCCCAACCGCTGCATCTTATCTTTGTCAGGGATCACTTTGAATTCAGGGCTTCCTTCTTCTACTGATAACTGAACATTATCGGCACCCGGTATTTTCTCAATAGCCGCTTTCAGTTTATCCCCGGTTTTCATTACTAAATCCAGATCGCTTCCGCTCAGGGTTATTTTGATAGGCGCCTGTTTGGGCAGTAAACCCAGAACTGCCATTGAAAAGTTAATGCCCGAGAAATGCTTTTTCAGCTCTTCACGAAGCGATTTCATAAACGCCTCTGTTTTGATGTCCCTTTCTTTTTCCGGTTTTAACTGAATGGTAAATTCTGATAAATTGGCCGAGCCAACTCCAAGACTACCGATTCCAGTACTTGGCCCGGCAATGTTGCTGAAGAGTGTGGCTACTTCAGGTTGCTGAAGGATAAAGTTTTCTACTCGCTGAGTTCTGATATTGTTCTCCTTAACGGTGGTAATTTTATCATATTCCAGATTCAAACGAAACTTTCCCTGATCTCCGGTCGACATCATTTCTTTTCCGATAATGCCTTGTTTCATCATCACCCCAGTCATTACCAAAAGGAAAATAACTATTCCGGTAAAGATGAGTTTATGGCTAAGTACCCATTCCAACTGATGGCCGTACCAATTGATGAATGTTGTTAACTGTTTTTCAAACCACAGCAAAAAACGGTTCACTAAGTTGACAGGTTGTAAATCTTCCTTTTTCCCTATTTGTGAAGCTAACCATGGCACCAAGGTAAAACCCACCAATAAGCTGGTAAGTGTTGATGTTATTACTACGATTGAAAATTGTTTCAACATATCAGCCACAAAAACCTGCAAAAACAGAATGGGTAAGAATACAACCACGTCAACTAGGGTAATTGAAATGGCCGAAAACCCAATTTCCATACGCCCTTCCAATGCCGCAGTTTCCTTGTCTTTGCCCATATCAAGGTGCCTTTGAATGTTTTCAAGGATTACAATCGCATCATCTACCAGGATTCCGATAATTAACGACATGGACAGCAAGGTCATCAGGTTTAAGGTAAAACTCATCAGCCACATCACGGCAAACGCGGTAATTAATGAGGTCGGGATTGCGATTAAAACTATCAACGAGTTCCGGTAGCTTCGTAAAAATAAAAACATAACCAACGAAACCAAGATTACCGCTAAAATCAGGTCAAAAACCACTGAATTTACTGCTGCAATAGTCATATCGGTTGAATCATCGGCAACAACAAATTTTACCCCGTAGTTGGAGTTTGCACTTTCAATTTGTTTGAGTTTCGTGTGAACTAGTTTGGAAACTTCTACAGCATTTGCATCGCCTTGTTTTTTCAACAAAAGGCCTATTCCGTTTACACCGTTGTAACGGCTTACAGAACTTATTTCTTTCACTCCATCAATAACGGTTGCCACATCTTTTACATAGACAGGCATTCCCGGCGCAGACATTGCAACCTGCACATTCATGATATCGTTTACGGTCGAAAATTTTCCGGTCAGACGGACAGAATTACTTTCCATATCGGTTTGCGCTTTACCGGCAGGCAAATCAATTCCAGAGCGGTTAATGGCATCAACCACCTGATAGAGAGAAATTTTATACAGTTTTAGTTTATCCTGATTTGCCTTTACCTGAATTTCCCGTTCTTCGCCGCCAAGCAGCGTAATTTCGGCCACTCCTTTCAACTGCTGAATTTGAGGAAGATATTCATCCTTCATTTTTTGATGGAATTCCGTTGCAGGCAGGCTACTTGTTGCACTGATCGAAATAATTGGCAAATCGTTGGGCGAAACCTTGCTCATCACCGGACTCAAAATGTCTGCCGGAAGATCTTTTTTAATATTGTCGATATACCGCTGGGCATCCTGCATTGCAATGTTCAAATCAGTTCCGTATTTCAGGTTGGCAATAATAACTGAAGCATTGGGCATCGACTTGGTTTCCAAATAATCAACTCCTTCGAGATTCGACAAGGCATCCTCAATTTTTCTGGAAACAGAAGTTTCCACCTCATTGGGTTCGGCGCCAGGGTACATTGTCTTTATTACAACCACCGGCTGGTTAAAGTCTGGCAACAGTTCATATCCAAGGTTTGTAAATCCAATGATCCCCAACAATGCGAATACGCTGAAAAGAACGATGATCAGGGATGGACGATTGATTGCTATTTTTGTAATGTTCATAATACTTAGTTGCTAATTGTCACATTTGCGCCATCAAAAAGATTGATAAACCCGTTGGTTATTATTACATCGCCTTCGCTTAAACCACTTGAAACCTGTACTTTATTTTGAAACCGGTTTGAAGTAGTGATATCTTGGAGAATGGCTTTACTATTTTTAACCAGATAAATCTGTGGTTGAATGTTTGTACCAACAATAGCAGATGCCGGGATAATAATAAACTTTTCATTACCATTATTATTCAACTGTACATTTCCAAACATTCCTGATTTGATTTTCAAATCGGCGGTGTTGTTTACTGAAAATTGTACCGGAAAACTATTCCCCATATTGGCTTTGCTGCCTGTCATAATAACCTTCCCCGACAACACCGTTTTCGGATAAGCATCTGCAGAAAGAGCGTATTGTTGATTGATTTCGAACTGACTTAACTCCTGTTCGGAAATATTTACAGTAAACTTCAGGCTTGAGATATCTGTGATTTGGAGTAAAGGAATACCCGGCGTCGCGAAAGCTCCTTCTTCGGTTAGTTTCGCAGTAACAATTCCGCTGAAAGGCGCTGTAATAGTCGTTTTATTGATTTGCTCTATTATTGTAGCCTGCTGCACTTTGGCGGATTTTAAAGCCAATTCGGTCTTTTCCAACTGAACACCTTGAATGGCATCGGCATTGGCAAGTACGATATAGCGTTTTACATCAGCTTCTAATCCTTCAATCTGAATTTCTATGGTTTGTGATTGAAGTTTCAGTAAGGAGTTGTCCAGTTGAACCAAAGCCTGACCTTTTCTGACCGCGCTTCCTACATCCACCAAAACTGAATTTATCTTTCCCTGAATTTCTGCACTGATTCTCGTTTCTTTATTGGGCTCAAAAGTCCCCGTGTAAGAAATATCGTTTTTAACACTTTCAAGCTTCAGTGTGATGGCCTGTACATTAATAGCCTGTTCTTTATCATATTGATAAACCCTGTTTACTGTAGTTTCTTTGTTGGTCTTCAGGCGAATTACCACTATGGCGATTAAAGCCAATGCTACAATTATATAAATGATCTCTTTTTTCATTTCGTTGATTTTTTGTTCGTAGTTATTAATTTTTAATTGCAATCAGGTTTCCTGTTACCCGTTTGTATTCCAGTTCTGCTTTTCGAAGATTTACCAGTGCAACGATATAGTTTTGCTGTGCTTCTCGTAAGGAATTGTCGGCCAGCAGCAAATCAGTAATGGTTGCCATTCCTTGTTTGTTTTGCAGCACAGTATTGTTGTAAATCTTTTTTGCCAGTTTTATTTGATGGTCTACTGTTGCAATATTCTGGTTTGCAAGCGCATATTGCATTTCGGCGTTAATCAGGTCGAGTTTTGTTTTTTCTGAGACCAGTTCTTTCTGAATATTTGTTTTCTGTATATCTATTTTTTTCTGTACAATCTTGTGTTTTGTAATCGTGCCATTAAACAGTGGGATAGACAGTTGAGCGCCAACATATCCGATTGGATGAAAATTGAAAAAGCTATTGGCACCAGTATTGCCATAGCCAGTTGTACCATAGACCCCATAAGCACCCAGCGAAGGCAATTTTGAACTACGAAGCCCTTTAAGTTCAGCGTAATTAAATTGTAATTTTTTATCAATCAACTTCATGTCAGTAGTCACCTGAATCTGAGGTTCCATTTGAACCAAAGTGTTTTCAGTTATTGAAACCTGTATGGAATCAGAAATTGGTTTGCCCATCAGAAATTTGAGTGCATTTAACACTTGCTGCTGCTGCGAAAAAACGGTTTTCCTTTGATTAGCTACCTGATCCAGTTGCAATTTCAGCCTGTCAACATCAGTTCCTTTTGCGATATGTTGTTGGTGCAGTAAGGTGATTGCTTGCAGAAGTTTATTGGTATTGATCATGTTGCTATCCAAAAAAGCTAGTTGACTCAGCAAAATTTGAGCGTTGTAATAGGCATTCGAAAGTTCAAGCACAACATCTTCATCAGTTTTAAATTTCTGAATCTCAGAAAGTTCACCGGATATCCGCGTCGTCTTTATCGCACCTAAAGCTGTTGGGTTGTAAATTGGAACCGTTAGTTGCAGATTGGCATTCAGGCTTTGCGGCACACCAAATTGTACTTCCTTATAAGTTCCGGCAGGACCTCCAAAAGCATCTGCAGGCATCAACTGATATGGCAAATCGGTATAATAACGATAATCAATCATCCCATTTAATTTTGGAAACAGATTGCCTTTGATTTCCTTGTTTTTTTCTTTGGCCAAAAAAACATCCTGTTGTGATAGTTTGATGGTTCGGTTATACTGCAATGCAGTGTCGATGCATTGCTCCAGCGTAAATGTTTGAGCTTGTACAACAACATTTGTAATCAGGATAACCCCAATTAAAACGACTTTGAGCAAACTTATATTAGTTCGCTGGAAACTACGTGTTAATATTTGTCCGATTGTTTTTAGCTTAGTTTTCTTCATAATCTTATTCATTTATTCCCCTTTGTATCTCAAAATTTCTGACCAACTTAATACTTATCTGCTGTTCGTTCATGAGCATTCGAAAACTCACCAGGATTTTATTTACTATTGACATGGTTGTTGTTGGATTATTAAATAGCTTTTTCTTCTTTCCCTGATTTATAACCTCGAACAGATAGATTTCTGCAGCTGTTTTAATTTTCAATAGAATGTCCTGTATGTCCGAATCATTTTTCATCAACTCCGCAGCAAATATAATAGACAGGTAATAAGGCTTTTTATTGAAAAATTTATAGAGGTTCCTAAAAAGGCTACTGAGTTCCTCTTCCGGCAATTGTGTGCTGGACACAACATCATGAATCAATTTCCGTATTTCATTATCCAAACTGAATAACATCATCTTAAGAATATCTTTATCCTTTTCGAAATAAATTGAATGTTCAGAATGTGGTATTTCCATTCTAAAAGCTAATTCTTCAATTGTTAAGGCATTTACACCTGATTCGAGGATGATCCTTCCGGCAGCTTCAACCATCGCTGTTTTTGTTGATTCCATATTCTATAAATGTTAGTAAATATTCACCAACTTGCGCTGGAAAATTTTTTTCTTAGATTTTTATGTTTATCGAAGAATAAGCCAGTGCTGACAAAACAAGCGTTACAGTTGTTCTGAATGGCATCGCGCCAATTGTCTTTGTTTCGTATGTACCCCCAGCGTTGATGTGAATAAATAACCCAACAAATGCGAGAAGAAGCACTATTACTGAAATGTCTAACAGAGGGGCAGTCCAATTTTTGCTTTCAATAAATCCGGAAGCCGCTGATAGATAGAACAGACTACTCAAAAAAATTGCCCAAACAACAAACAGCACATAATTACCCTCTTTAGCTCTGATGCCGAAGAAATCAAATATTATTGAGCTACTGAGAAATAATGTAAGTAAACCCAATGCAACTAATATTGCCGCAGCCAGAAATGGAAGAATCTTCTTCATTATTATTTGTTTTTAATTAATGTCAGCGCGGATTGTATCATTTTATTACCAACTTCATTTATATCAAACTGGAAATCCTCTAATCTCCATCTTAACATCTGCAATCTGAAAGCCCCCATCAGAATGTACATCAAGTCCTCTAAAGGAACAGTTTTTGAAAATATTCCTTTCTGCTGTCCTTCAAGCAATATCGGAAATAATTTTTTTCCAATTATCCCGAGCAGTTTGAGGATTGCTTCATTAATACTTTGACTTTCTTTCAATAAGCCATCAGAAAAAACGGCAACCACGAAATGTCGGTGACTTTCGAAAAAAGCAAACTGGCTTTGGAACATAGCAGTTAATTTTACGTCCGGCTCATCAGTAGCTTGAATAGCATTCTGTAGTCTCTCCTCAATTGTTAATGCCAGATATTCCAGTATAGCTAAGATAATTTCCTCTTTGCTGGTAAAGTGTCTATAAATCGCACTTTCTGAAAACTGCATTTCCTTTGCCAGATTTTTGATGGTCAATCCACTCACACCTGATGATGTAAGAATTTTTCCGGCTGCTTCAATTATTTCAAACTGACGGGGAGTAATATCCATGATAATCTATTTTTAAATGTGTATTTTTTTAAAATTATAGCACTTTGGTTAAACTAATTTGCCGTGGTGCTTTAACAACAAGAATCCGGGCTAAACTATTTGTATCGTTACTGATGCAATGTACAATATCAGCAGGGCTTTCAACAAGCGTATCTGCTTCGCATGCTTCGCTTTCGTCGCCAATATGTATGGTTGGCCGACCTTCTACAACAAAGAAGAATACATCAACCGGTGTTTTGTGTGGTTTCAGACTTTCTCCTGGTTTTAAGGCCATAAGCACTGCCTGAGCCGTTGCTTTGTTATACATTTCCCGAATATCAATTTTGTGAGGGGTTTCCTTTATTTCCTGAGCCTGATACTTTGTAATTTTCATTTCTTGAAGTTTAAATGTTACAAATAATAAGTAAGTGAATATTCGCTCACAAAGATAATACAAAAGATCTCTCATTACCAAGAGAATGGGTAAAAAATATTTTCGTATACGAATAATTTATATTTCTCAAATACAAAATAACTATTGGTGGGTTCTAAAAATTAGTTTTTCAGTCAGTTTAGAAAAGAACCCATTTTATT
>CAZWLJ010000068.1:0-9037 GCA_964634605.1 uncultured Paludibacter sp. | reverse complement strand
GTTTCATAAGGCAATAATCCAAAGCGGCACCCTGCTGAATACAATGACAAAAGAGAAATCACAGGCGCTGGGTTTAGCCGTACTTGAAAATCTCGGACTTACTCCCAATGATGCGGATAAACTCGATACCGTTTCATACGCGCGGCTTGTGAAAGCCGGAAACGATGCCATTGCCGGAATCTCAGGTCAGAGAATGCCCGGATCACCAACCATGTTTGGCTTCGCACCTTCCGCCGACGGGGTTGTTTTGTTACAGCAACCGTTCAGTCCCGGATTTGCAGGTATCTCCAAAGATATTCCCCTGATGATAGGTTCGACACTTAACGAACTCATGAAAACGTACTATGGCGATAAAAACATGACACTGGAACAGGCAAAAGAAAGCCTGGCAAAAGAATATGGCAACAAAACCGAACAATACATTAAACTGTTTGCGAAGGCATATCCTGATTATACACCGCAGGAACTTCTTTCCATCGATAAGGTCTTCAGGCCTTATACCATCCGGACCGCCGATGCCAGGGCTAAAGAATCTACAGCCCCGCTGTATGTGTATTTTCTGGCATGGAAAAGCGAGGCAGATAATGCCTCGAAAGGTTCTTTTCATGGCCTGGACATTCCACTGGCATTCAACAATGTTGATCTTAGGGCAGACTGGACAGGCAATACGGATGCAGCGTGGAAATTAGCTGATAAAATGAGCACCGCATGGATAAACTTCGTAAAAACAGGCAATCCTAACGCGAAGGGTAAACTGCCAAAATGGAAGGCCTATACAAAGGAAAATGGTGTAACGATGTATTTTGATAATGAATGCAGAATTGTTAAAAACCACGACAGGGAATTGATGAATTTCATTCAGCCTGTTGATTAGCCTGTAGTGCCTGAAATATGTTAAGAAACTCATGCTGAAAGAATTATAAGTACTAAATATACCACCATTTCATATAAAGCTGGTACAAAAGACGGAAATCATCCGGCAGGTACTTTATTCTTTCGTGGTAGATAACATATCAATTATCCTGCATTCAACCGAAAAAAGCATTCACTGAACCCCGTGATCAGGCCGAATGCTTTTTTATTAAACAGTTCTTTAAATTTCTTAATTTGTGTTTACAATCGAATTTCTTAATTAAAAATACCATATTTAACTTTCTTTTAGACAAATAAATTTACAGTCTGTTCTCTGCAGTTAACGTAACAAAAACCGGCATACTCAAACACGCAACAAATGAACACAACAATTAAGATTCTGGTTGTTAACGGAAGTCCGAAAGGCGAGTACAGCTTGACACTTCAGCACAGCCTTTACATGCTTGGGCATGAGGAAGATACCGAATACAGAGTAATTCATGCAGGAAGGGATTTGACTGAAATAGAATTACAAGCAGCCTGGCTCCAAACTGCACTGGCAGATATCGCTTGGGCAGATGCCATTATCTGGAATACTCCGGTTTATACCATGCTGGTACCCTGGCAACTCATCCGATTTTTTCAGTTGATTAAGGAAGCAGGCCGCAACGATGTATTTCAGGATAAATATGCCACCAGCATGATGACCACTTTTCATTATTACGACCACCTGGCTGAAGACTGGCTCAGGGGTATGAGCGAAGACCGCGGCATGTTTTTTATCGAAGGCCGTACGGCTGATAATGAAGATATGCTCAACAAAGATCATCGCAGCAGCATGCGTTTTTTTATGAAACATTTTGTGAATGCATGCCGTTACAGACTCCCTGTTGAGCGAAAATTTATGCCGCTGCCCGCAACTGAATCGCCACGATTCATACCAAATTCTATGTCAACTTCAGAGGTAACCAGTTCTTCTCAAACTGCTCAAAATCCTAATCAAAAGGTATTCAGAACGGTGTTGCTTACGGATGAAATCAATCAGGACGGTAACCTTTCGCGGATGATAAACGTTTTTTTGGATGCTTATCCGCATCCGGTTGAAGTTGTTGACATCAATGAATATCCCTTTGAGGCGGGCTGTCATGGCTGTCTGAGGTGCGAACTGGTGGGAGATTGCGAGCGCAAAGACGGTTTTCAGGATTTTTACCTGAATATGGTGGAAACCTGCGATGTACTGATTTTTGGTATGAACACGGAAGAGCGTTATCTGAAGCCAGTCTGGAAACTTTTCCTTGACCGTACTTTTTCCAACGGTCACCGTACCAGCATGATGGGCAAACACACAGCCTACCTGGTGGCCGGTCCGCTAAGACATTTACCGGGTGTCCGCCAGTTTCTTGAAGGCAAAGACAACGTGGGACGTGAGAACTCCGTTTGCATCATCAGCGATGAATATGAGGATTCATCCTATCTCGAAAACCTGCTCAGGAGTTCGGCAGTGAGGCTTTCGCAGGCTGCCGAAGCCGGTTATCAGAAAAGCATCAATTTCCTCGGATGGGGCGGCATAAAAATCTTCCGCGACCTGATTTACAGCATGAGAGGCGTGGTGGGCGATGATCACCGCTTTTATAAGAAAAACGGTTTATATGATTTTCCGCATAAAAACCGGAGCAAGCAGCTGTTTAACCTCGGTATGGGTGTGGCCTTCAAATCCCGGAAAGTGCGGATTCAGGCATACGAACGAATGCCTGAGATGTATATAAAATTACACAAAGAGATTGTTGACAATAAAAAAATCTGATTATTTTTTCCTGAAAATTTGAAAATTAATATATGGATTACGATGTTATAGTTATCGGAGGAGGCCTGTCAGGACTGACAGCTGCAAGTTTGCTGGCAAAGCGCGGGCTTAAAGTGGCTGTCATTGATAAAAGTTATCAGCCAGGAGGCTCATGCGGTATTTTCAAACGCAGGCATGTCACATTTGACCAGGGTTCGGCCATGCTCTACGGATTTGGCGAGGAGGGTTTCAATGCTCACCGGTTTGTGTTTAATTGTCTGGAAGAACCCATTGACGTAATTCGTCATGATTTGCTTTATTGTGTGGTTTTCAAAGGAAGAAGAATCCGATTTTACGAAGATATCGACCGTTTTGTCGAAGAACTTTCAGGTGTTTTCCCGGGTGAAAAAGACAATATCAGCAGGTTTTACCATGATATGCTGACAATGTACCGGCATGTGATGATTGAGGTCCCGAGTTACAATTCAGCCGACGAAACCGATCCCAGAGTAGCTTTGAAAAGCATGCTAAAACACCCGTTATCCTACATCCGGTTTCTGAGCTATCTGAACAAAAGTGCCAAAAGCTTACTGGAAAAGTATTTTACCGATCCGGAGATATTCAAATTTTTCGATAAACTGACATCAACGTATTGCTACACCACAGTCGAAGAGTCACCTGCTGTACTGGCGGCAGTTATGTTTGTCAACAATCACGTTGGCGGCAGTTATTATCCGGCCGGTTCCACGCTATTTCTGCCCGGAAAGCTGGAAAAAGTTATCGAGGAGAATGGTGGCGATATGCTGCTTGAGAAAGAAGTTGTCTCCCTGATTTTTAAAAATGGTAAACCTGCCGGAGTGAAACTCGCTGACGGAAGCGAACTCTTTGCGCCGGATATCATCTATTCGGGCACAGTATGGAATCTGTACGGCAAACTGATCGATCCGGCATTTACTACAACCAGGAAAAGAACCTGGGCTCAAAACCAGGTTCCGACCTATCCGAGTGTGGTTTTATATGCCGTGGTCGACCGCGAAGCCATTCCTGCAGATACGGCTCCGATAGAAATGCTGGTAGGAAATCCGGACAGGATTGACGAAAGTGAAGTAACTGCCTACATACTGAGCATCGACGACCGGACTCTGTGTGCCAGCGATGAACACACGATAGTGGCCATTGGTCCGACTTTCGAACGGTGGGACAACCTGGACAGGAAAACCTATCTGAAAATGAAAAAAAGTGAACAGGAAAGGCTGATTGCCGTTCTTGAACGGCGCTTCGCGGGTATCGGCAAGGCAGTGAGATTTGCTGAAGTTGCCACACCCTTAACCATCGAAAGATACAACATGAAAAACGGAGGCGCTGTGGCAGGTCCCAAGCAGATGCTTGGACAGCATATGTTTAAAAGACAGCACACCAGTACCGACTGGGACAACCTCTTTTGTTGCGGTGAATCAACGGTAATGGGCACAGGAACTCCCACGGTTACCACATCGGGTATCACGGCAGCCAACGTATTGCTTAAGAAACTGAAAAAAGAACGTTTTGTATACTCCAAAGGCATGAAAAACTGTGTCCGGCTGGTCGAAAAACCATTTATCCATGAGCATCTGTATGCCGGGTACGATGAAAAGCAACGGACAATCATGCTCGAAGCCATGCGCTGCCGTTTTTGTGAACATCCAGGCTGTTCCAACGGCAGTAATGTAGATATCAGGGGCATTATGCGGCGAGTTTCGGTGGGAAACCTCACCGGAGCCGGGAAACGCTGGGCTGAGACTTCAAACAGTACAATCGATCTGGAAACCTCCGAATCCCGATGCATTTGCGCCATTGAAAACGGCAATGCCGTAAAAATAAGAGATGTGGTCGCCTTCATCAACGACACCAATCCGCAGCATTCGGTTTAAGTCATGGAAACTTCTAAATACAACGCTATAATAGTCGGAGGTGGCATTGCCGGGCTTACATCTGCTGCCTATCTTGCACGGGCTGGGAAGAAAATTCTGCTCATTGAGAAAAATTCTGAATTTGGCGGGCTGGTCAATTCATTCGCAAGCGATGGCTTTCATTTTGAAGCAGGAGTGCGTGCCCTTGAAAATGCCGGTATTATTCTTCCGATGATTAAGGACCTGGGTATTGAACTTGAATATGTAAGGAGCAAGGTTTCGATAGGTGTTGAAGACCGTATTTTGCATATCGAAGATAAAAAATCGATAGAGGATTACAGAAATTTTCTGATCATTTTGTACCCCGACAGCGCTGAGGATGTGAACAGGTACATCCGTACCATGCGCAAAATAATGAAAATGCTCGATGTGTTATATGGTATAGAGAATCCTTCATTCAAGGATTTGAAAAGGGATAAGGAGTATATTTTCAACACACTGCTGCCCTGGTTGCCAAGGTTTATCTTCACAGTGGGAAAAATCAACCGCCTGAATCGCCCTTATGAAAGTTACCTGGCAAAAATTATTAAAAATGCTTCACTGACAGATATCATTACCCAGCATTTCTTCAAGGGAACACCGACTTTCTTTGCACTGAGCTATTTCTCGTTATACCTCGATTATTTTTATCCGAAAGGAGGTGTGGGCAAAATTGCCGCTGCACTGGTTGAAAAAATCAGGGAATATGGAGGTGAACTGCTGCCTGAAAGCACTGTCAGTGAAATTCATGCAGGTAAGAATACGATTTCTGACGACAAAAATCGTAGCTTCAGTTATGAAAATCTGATCTGGGCAGCCGATTCCAAAACGCTGTACAATATTACCAATCCTGTAGGTTTGGATAACAAAACAATAGAAAAATTTGAATACACTGCTCAAAAGATTCAGCAGGGCAAAGGGAGCGAATCCATTTTTTCGCTTTACCTGGAAGTTGACCTGCCTCTCTCCTATTTCGACCGGATTGCAAACGGGCACTTTTTTTATACCCCGTCAAAAAACGGTTTGGGAAATATTAGCCGGAGCGAACTGAAAGCAATGATGGATAACTGGCATAATACCGGCAAATCAACCGTTTTCTCATGGCTGAACCGGTTTTTGCAACAAAATACGTTTGAAATATCCATTCCCGGGCTGAAAGATCCCGACCTTGTCCCGGAAGGTAAAACCGGTGTCATTGTGAGTTTTCTGGTGGAATACGAGCTTTTCAGCAAACTCCGGGAACGGGGATGGTATGATGAATTTCGTAAAAAAACAGAGGAGTGTATTATCGAAATCCTTACCGGAACGGTTTACCCAAAACTGAAAGAAAACGTGTTCAGGCAATTTTCGTTTACGCCAGTAAGCATTAAAAACAGGATTTCCAGCACCGATGGAGCCGTGGTTGGCTGGTCTTTTGAAACACAACAGCCTTCAGTTCATAAAATCGAGAAATCGGCTGATTCGGTTTTAACACCCATTCCCAACATTTTTCAGGCCGGGCAATGGGTTTACAATCCTGCGGGTGTGCCGATGTCGATACTCACGGGCAAGCTGGCTGCTGACAGAATAATCAAACTGAGTAAGCCTTAGTGGCAAACAGGATCTTTCCCCGTATGCCTTTACAAAACAAAAACACGGCGAATCATACCTGTGTGGTTACGTTCCCCCTCATTTTCACCCGCAATCCGGAGCGGATTCATCTGAATTTGTGTTAATAATCACAATCAATCGGGATAAAATGTTTAATTTTGTCGTCTCAGACGGTGTTGTTTGGCATTTGCCTGAATTTTAAGATTCATTCATTACAACCTTCGAAACGAAACTAGGACCGGAAACTTTTCCGCATCGATTTTTATCCTTCATGAGTGAGCAGTGTGAATGGAAGGAAAAATGGAGAATTACAGATACGGACTGAACTTTTTCGAACCGATGAAGTTATTAAATACAACAACCTGATGAAAACTATATCCAAATATCTGATTTTGCTGCTTTGCACGATTTTCCTGTCGTTGCCCGCTTCGGCCCAGCGCAAGAAAGTGGGTGTGGTTCTGATGGGTGGTGGTGCCAAGGGATTTGCTCACGTGGGTGCTCTCAGGGTACTTGAAGAAGCCGGAATACCTGTGGATTATATTGCAGGAACCAGCATGGGAGCTATTGTGGGAGGTTTGTACAGCATCGGCTATGACTCACATTCGCTCGATTCGCTCGTCCATCGTCAGGACTGGATGCACCTGCTTACAGACGATGTTTACCGGTACAACCTTTCGGGAACAGAAAGAGAAAAAGCGCAAACCTATATTGCCTCCATCAACTACGAAAAGCAAGGCATTAAACTGCCTTCAGGCATTGTGAGCGGGCAGAATATACTGAACCTCCTGCTCGACATAACCACCGGTTATCACGAAGAACTCAATTTCAGGGAACTTCCCATCCCGTTCAGTTGCGTGGCAGCCGATATGAAATCCGGCAAGGAAGTGGTACTCAGCCGGGGATCGCTCCCCAACGCCTTGCGCTCCAGCATGGCCATACCGGGTTTTTTCAGTCCTGTGAATCAGGACAGTATGCTGCTCGTAGATGGCGGTATTCTGAACAATTACCCCGTGGATGTGGTCAGAGAAATGGGAGCCGACATCGTAATCGGCATCAGCTTTGAAAAGAATGAGAAAAAGGTTGAAAAAGACATGGGTTCGATACTGGAGCTGACTCACAACTTCGAAAATTTTCTGGGAAAAGAAAAGTTTGATGAAAACCTGCGCAATACCGACCTTCCTATCCGGATAAATCTGGATAATTACAGCATTTCAAGTTTCCGGATGGACGAGATTGACAGCATCATTCACATCGGCGAAGCCACCACACGTGCAAAATGGGATGAACTCACCAAACTGAAAAAACAATTGGGCATTTCGGACCGTGACCTCAGCCCGCGCATTCATAATCCATACATAGGTATGGATACCCTTTGGATCCGGAGTGTTCATATCGAGGGTTTATCGCCCGAAGACCAGCAACTGGTATTAAACCGGATACGGATTCAACAGAAAATATCACGCACAGACCTTCAAAACAGCATCGCGCGACTTTATGGTACCGATATGTTTTCG
Organism: uncultured Paludibacter sp.; assembly: GCA_964634605.1. GTDB lineage: Bacteria > Bacteroidota > Bacteroidia > Bacteroidales > Paludibacteraceae > UPXZ01. The sequence goes on along the minus strand of CAZWLJ010000068.1, from coordinate 1,370 downwards.
AAAGTTCATTACCGGCTCGAAAATACCCTGCCACCCTATGATCTGATATTCGAGATTGAAAAGAAAAATATTCGGAATCTGAACATCGGCGCACGTTTTGACACCGGCGATCTGGCATCTATTTTACTCAACACCAGTATCCGCCTGAACACCTCACTCAATTCGACATTCGGAGTTACTGCACGTCTCAACCGGAATCCGTATCTGATAGTTGATTATTCACTTGACCGGAATTTACTACACCGCGGGAGTGTACGCTTCAAGACTTCGAAGAACGACATTAATATATACGATGCGGGAAATCTGGCGTATAATATCGGTTTTTACCAACATAGCCTGAAACTTAATTTCAGCGAATTTTATTTTTATAACATCAAGTTGCAGCTTGGTGCCAATTTCGATTATTTCCATTACCAGTATGTACTCCGGAATGCCAGACAGCCTGCTTTGTACCTGGAATCAAAACCCTATATAAACTATTCACTGAGCGGTACCTACGACAACCTGAACAGCAGCTACTACCCTACTAAAGGGACCTATTTTGATTTCAGCTATACAGTTACAACCAGCAACTTCTTCAAACTGGAAAATAAGAAACCGATGCAGGATTTGAACTTCACGCTGATCAAACCTGTAAAACTGAATGAAAAAATGACATTAACCCCCAACATTGCAGGACGAATCATCATGAGCGATACCGTTCCGTTCATTTATTCCAATATGGTTGGAGGTCAATGGAGCAATCACTATGTCAATCAGCAAATTGCACTCGAAGGATTACCGGGAATGGAAATTTTCACGAAAACGGTTGTGAAAACACAGATCAACTTCAAATACAACTTCAGGAAAAATCACGCAGTTCAGCTGGTGCTCAACTACACGATGCACAACGATAATCCGATGGAAATACTAAAAGGCAAATCCTTTTTCGGCGGTACAATAGGATACACCTACAATACGCTGGTAGGACCGGTTATCTTAAGAATGAACTATTCGGACCTTACGAAGAAGTTCTACCCGTTCGCAAGTGTCGGTTACTATTTTTAATCACGGATTTACGCTGACTTACAACTCCGGCAAGCAATCACCTCACAATCAATACAATCAGTTATAAAAGTAGATTTAGACAGAGAATGCTGTAGTTCGCCTTACCGCAATACAAATGAATGATTTTTTACTTATAAAATTCTATAAATGGTTTCTTATTGTTTACTTCTTTTAATTCCCGATATATAAATACTTTCAGGAAAAATAAAATACTCTTCCGGAGTTGTTTTTCATGATAAATAACATATCTTCGCACATCCAAGAATACTAAATCCGCAATTAATACTAGCCGGAAAGAAAGTAATTTCTCCTTTTTCCGCCTC
>CAZWLJ010000067.1:5612-9623 GCA_964634605.1 uncultured Paludibacter sp. | reverse complement strand
GTCGGGGTGACAAGATTCGAACTTGCGACCACTCGCCCCCCAGACGAGTACTCTAAACCGGGCTGAGCTACACCCCGTCGACTTTGATTTCGAAGTGCAAAGGTAGTATTATTATTTTATTTAACAAAATATTTTTCAGGTTACCGGCTCCTCTTTTTTGTTGTCGGAATAGGTAAAGGGAACAAACCAGGTAATCAGCAACGAGGGGATAGTGGCAAACAAAACAAAGATAAAGAATGACTTATAACCAATCATATCGCTCAACCAACCGCTTGCCAGCCCGGGCAGCATAAACCCTAAATTCATGATGCCGGAAGCAATGGCGTAATGAGCCATGTTGTACTTTCCGGGTGCAATCTGCTGCATCATGAAATAGGTAAGTCCCACAAAACCAAATCCGTAACCAAAATATTCAAAAATAACAGCAGCGCTGATGATTGCTACACTATTCGGTTGAAAAACGGCCAAAAGCGCATAAGCCACAAACGGAATGTTAAAGGCAAGACACAGCACAAATAAACTTTTCTTCAGGCCGTAATGCGCAATGACGTATCCGCCCAGAATCGAGCCCAAAATAAACGCTCCTGCCCCTCCTACCCCTATTATCAGTCCGATTGTATCGGTGGCAAGACCAAGTCCGCCTGCTGATCTGTCGGCTCTCAGAAACAATTGTACCACCTTGATGGCAAAACCTTCGGCAAAACGGTACAAAATAATAAAAAACAGATAATAAAGAATGTGCTTTTTCCGGGTGAAACTTGTTAGTACTTCTTTCATCGTAGCTTTTACCTGTTCAAAAGTTTGCACTCCGGCTGAAACTCCACCCTGTGGCAACGTATGGGTATGAAGAAGTGACAATAATATCATGATGGCAGCAAAAATTCCAAACACAACCATCCAGGCGCTTTTAATGCCGATTGTTTTTTCGAGAACGCCTGCCAGCGCCACAAATGCTCCTGCCGAAAGAAATTTGGCCGCATTGTAGAAAGCCCCCTGCCAGCCCACATACATAGCCTGTTGCCTGGCTGTGAGCGCATTCAGATAAATTCCGTCGGTAGCCACATCGTGGGTGGCTCCGCTGAATGCCACCACTACAAAAATGGCAATGATGTACCTGAAAAAACCGTCAAAAGGCAGCGAAACAGCCACCAGAGCAAAACTGATACCTGAAATTAACTGAGTGAGTACCACAAAGTACTTTTTCGATCTGAACATTTCCAGAAAGGGGCTCCAGAGAAATTTCAGCGTCCAGGGAAGCATGACGAGCGACGTCCAGAAAGTGATTTCCGTGTCACTGATTCCCAGGTTTTTGAACATCAGAGTCGATGTCTGAGCCAGGATAACAAAAGGCAATCCCATGGCAAAATAAACCGTTGGAACCCAGGTTACCGGATTGCGAATTTTGGATGTTTCCGGAGTATTGTTCATTTTCTCAGTATTCAATAATTATGGATTTGGAAGATGTCAGATCGCTATGGTTCAGAAAATTACCCTTAATTTTCTTACCGTCTGCTTTAATCTGTTTGATGTAGTCTCCGTGTCGTGCCGGTTTTCGCTTTTCAATAACCAGTTCACCATTCGGATAGTATTTTTTATCGAGTTGAAGGGTAATTTTATCAAAAACAGGCGATGTAACGGCATAGCTCAGATCTGCGGGCACAACCGGATAAAATCCCATCATCGTAAACACAGCCCACGCCGACATAGTTCCGGTATCATCGTTGCCGGGAAGACCACCGGGCACGTTTCTGAAATGCTTTTGGATCAACTCCCGTGTCAGTTTCTGAGTACGCCATTCCTCCCCTTTTACGTAATTGAACAGATACGGATAGCCTATATTCGGTTCGTTGGTAGGATCGTAATGCCCGTCGTCAAATACCTCCTGTAGCTTCTTTGTGAATTTCCTGTTTCCGCCATGCATTTTTATGAGTCCGGGAATATCGTGCGGCACCATAAAGGAGTAGTTCCACGAGCTTCCTTCGTGAAAACCGGGAACTTCCTCGAAGTTTTCACCCTGTTTGGGATTGAAAGGCGAAAGAAATGTTCCGTCGGGCAAGACCGGGCGAAATACACCGTATTCGGGAGAATAATATTTTTTATAATTCATCGATTGAGCGTGAAACCGGGCTGCATCCTCCTTTTTGCCGAGTGCGGCAGCCATTTTAGACAGGGCATTATCCGCTATGTAATATTCCAGCGCGTGCGAAACGGAATTGTCGTATTTTTCGCGAAGCGGCACAAAGCCCATGTTCAAATAATCGTCATTATCCGGACGAAGAAAATTGTCCTTACCGGCAGTGGTGGCCGATTTATACATGGCTTCGTAAGCTGTTTTCACATCAAAATCACGCAAACCCTTCATCCAGCTGTCCACAATCACGGGAATGGCCGGATCGCCCTCCATAGTGAGTGTTTCTCGACTGTATAGTTCCCATTTGGGCAGCCATCCGCTCTCTTTGTACATATCCACCATGGAGCGAATCATATCTGTTTGTTTTTCAGGATAAATCAATGTAAGTAACTGATGTACATTACGGTACGTATCCCAAAGTGAATAAACGGTATAACGGTTGGTTGATGTGGTAAGCGTCTTGCCGGTTTCCATAGCCGGGTATTGTCCGTTCACGTCGTTGAGAATATTCGGATGAATAAGCGCATGGTAAAGTGCGGTGTAGAAAACCACCTGCTGGTCGTGTGTGCCGCCTTCCACTTTCACACGCGAAAGTTCCTTTTCCCAGCTTTCACGTGCCGCATTCTTTACCTTTTCAAAATCAAATCCGCTTTGTTCGGCATCCAGATTTTTGCGTGCATTGGCAGTGCTCACAAACGAAACGCCGATTTGCACTTCTATGGTTTCGCCTTCGGCTACCTGATACGTGAAATAGGCACCGATATCATCTCCGGCAATATCCCTGCTGTATCTTGAGTAAAGCTTCCGGGTATTTGCAGTGTTATCCCAGGCAGCTTCTGCGGTCATCGCACGTTGTTTTTTCCAGTAGCCGGCAGTTTCCGGGTTTTTATTCACCCGCATGACAAAATAGATAGGGAAAACTGCCTGCGGATTGTAGCAGAAAGTGCCGAGCAACTTCATGCCTTCAATTTCCGTATCGCTTACGCGACGCATCCAGGCTCCGCTTTCGTTGGTAAGCCCTTCACCCAGATTCATCAGTATATTAGCCTGCCCTTCGGGGAAAGTAAATCGGGCAATGCTGGTACGTGTTGTAGCCGAAACTTCCGTTTTTATGTTGTATTTGGTAAGCCGGTTGGTGTAAAATCCCGGCAAAGCTTTATCGTCGGTATATTCACTGCCGTACTCTTCAAAATTCACGTTCAGATCGCCGCATGTTGGCATCAGCAGGAGCGAACCCAGTTCCGGACAACCTACCCCGCTCAGGTTCACATGCGAAAATCCGGTAAAATACCTGTTGTCGCTTGAGTATGGAGCAGACCACCACTGTGAGTCCTTGTCGTATTTATTCAGTTTCGAACCCATTACATTAAATGGTGCCACTGACATCATTCCGTTTGGTGTTACCGGCCCCGGATTAGTTGTTCCGTAATTGGCAGAACCGATGAACGGATTCACCAGATCAGTCAGGTTTTGGGAGAATGCAAATTGCGAAAAAAAGAATAAACAGAGTATTAAAATGTTTTTGGTTGATTTCATGTGTAAATAATTGTTTTTTATAGGTTATATGGAATTCCGATACATCGGAACAAGTTTCGCATGTCAGATTTTAACCCAAAATAGTTTCTTTTTTTAATTGTCTCGTTGATTTTCAATTCATTGTCATTGATGAATATCCGTATTAACTACGTTGATCGTTGGTTCATGTTCGTTTCATGTGATAAATAGAATTGATTTTGCAGCTTCGAAATTCCTGAAACGGTGCTACGCACCTCACATACATATTATATTTGTTGGCTACAAATGAACAGGTGCTATGCACCTTTTTTCATTAATAAATCAATGCCATTTCAAAACATGCAAAGCTGCGTTAGCAGCGACAT
>CAZWLJ010000067.1:0-5512 GCA_964634605.1 uncultured Paludibacter sp. | reverse complement strand
GAAAAAATGCAAATTTTTAATTAAGGTGCGTAGCACCGTTTCATTAACAATATAATCTCAATCAAAAAAATCAAATACATAATTTTCATCAAACCTGACATCATTTTTTCGCAAGATTTCCAGATATTCTTCTCTGAAACTTCTTTTCTTATGGTGTTTTTCCTGATTCAAAATATATTTTACTACCTGATCAATTTGAGATCTTGAATGAGTAAATGCTCCGTAACCTTTTTGCCATTCAAATTTGAAGTTACAAAATTTATTCTCTTTAATCCATTGTGTACTTGCGGTTTTAATATTTTCAACTAAATCCGGAATTAAATCAGACAGATAATAGCCAATAAAAATATGCACATGATCAGGTTGTGCATTTATTGCAATGAGTTTGTGATTTCTGGTTTGTATGCAAGTTGTCATGTAACGTTCGAGGTTTTCTTTCCAATTTTGGGCAATTAAGGTGTTTCGGTTTTTTGGTGAAAATACCAGATGAAAATAACATTGGGAGTACGTATTTGCCATATAACTATTTTTTGAAAAAATTATTTTTTGAAACGGTGCTACGCACCTTGTGTTCATTTTTCATTCATTAACTACAAATGAACAGGTACTATGCACCTTTTATGTCTAAAGAACGTGTAGTTGTTGATGTTTTTGGGATCTTTAAAAAGTTGCGTTTATAGTTGAATAAAAATGATTGAGTGCCATGCACCTATTTTTATTTTATTAGTTTGCAGAAATATGTACATTTTTTGAAGCAATAAAAAGCTGCGTTAGCAGCGACTTTATTGATAAAAATCTGTTAATTAATGTGTTTGCTTTATTTTTTGAATTAAATATTATTTATGAAATCCTGATTCGAAATTCCTGAAACGGTGCTACGCACCTAACTTACATATTATATTTGTTAGCTACAAATGAATCGGTGCTATGCACCTTTTCTCATAAATAAATCAATGCCATTTCAAAACATGCAAAGCTGCGATAGCAGCGACATTACTGATAAGAATCTGTTAATTAATGTGTTTGCTTTATTTTTTGAATTAAATATTATTTATGAAATCCTGATTCGAAATTCCTGAAACGGTGCTACGCACCTAACTTACATATTATATTTGTTAGCTACAAATGAATCGGTGCTATGCACCTTTTCTCATTAATAAATCAATGCCATTTCAAAACATGCAAAGCTGCGTTAGCAGCGACTTCATTTGTAGAAAAATAAAATTTCAGAATAAAGGTGCGTAGCACCGCCTCATTACCATCTTTATAAATTTTTTCTTCAGAAACGGTATTATGCACCTTTTCATTCAGAGCACTAAATCTCACACTTTAGGGAGTTGGGGGCTTTCTTTTTTATATCCCCCGTTCTTTCATAAATGCAATAATTTCATCAATATATCCGAATGCAACTCCCACACACGTATCGGCGGCACCGTAATACACGGCAACTTTGTTATTTTCAACAAGTGCGGCACACGGGAAAACCACGTTCGGAACATCGCCTGCAAGTTCGTAAGATGCAGCCGGTGCAAGAAGGTAATCACGGGTACGGTGAAGCACTTTTGCAGGATTCTCCGTATCCAGCAATGCAGCTCCCATAGAATAACGAAATCCGTTGCAGGTAGTGATTACGCCGTGATAAAAAAGCAACCAGCCTTCGTCAGTCAGGATCGGAATGGGACCGGCTCCTATTTTGGTACATTGCCAGGCACTTTCGGGGAAAGGAGTGACTTTCATCACACAGCGATGTTCGCCCCAGTATTTCATATCGGGGCTGTAACTCAGGTAAATATCACCGAACGGCGTGTGCCCGTTGTCGCTGGGGCGGCTGAGCATGGCGTATTTCCCGTCAATTTTTTTCGGAAACAATACTCCGTTGCGGTTGAAAGGGAGGAATGCATTCTCGCACTGGAAAAATTCCCTGAAATCGAACGTATAGCCTATTCCGATGGTAGGTCCGTGGTAGCCGTTGCACCAGGTAATCCAGTAACGGTCATCAATCCACACCACACGCGGATCGTATTTGTATTCGCTGTCTATCATACCGGTATTGCCTGGTCTGAACTGAATGGGTTCATGATTTATTTCCCAGTTTATACCATCGCTGCTGAATCCGGCGAAGATATTCATCTGTACAGCTTTGTTGTCGCAACGGAATACTCCGGCGAAACCTTCGCCAAAAGGCACTACTGCACTGTTGAAAATACTGTTGGACGATGGAATGTGATAACGATCGATAACCGGATTGAGGCTGTAGCGCCACATAATATCGGTACATCCGGCAGGGCGGGGTTCAAAAGGAATTTGCATATAGTTTTGAGTTTTGAGTTCTGACTATTGAGTTTCAAGTTTCAAGTTACGAGTTCTGGGTTCTGAGAACTGAGAACTAATAGCTGATAGCTGATAGCTGAAAGCTTAGTATTCAACTCTTCTGGCAACTCTCATTCGGAGAGCAGCGCTTCAAATCAGCTTATTAACACTCCCCTTCCACGAGCAACCCAAACAATACAACACGGTAAGATCAAATCCCTCAAGCGATTCCTCCGGATGAACCGGAATAATTTCGTTTTTTTCCGATACGGTAACTACCACAGATTCACCACGCTCATTTTTCACCTGAAAACGGCGTATTTTGCATTGAGGACAAAGTTTATTTTTCATTATTTCTCAGAAAAAGATATTTAAAACAAAACGCCGCACTAAGCGCAGCCGAAGTGAACAAAGACGTTTGGAATACAAAATACAGATTTCGTTGAAAAAATTAAATCCCGAAACAAAACCTTGTTTTCGGGATTTAATTGCAATTAAGCGGAAAGCGAGGGATTCGAACCCCCGGTACAGTCACCCGTACACCGCATTTCGAGTGCGGCCCGATCGACCACTCTGGCAGCTTTCCCTGAATCGGTTTGCAAAATTACCTTTTTTATTTCATTGATGCAAAATATTTTAATTTTAATTGCAAATGACATTTAACAGAGATTCCATCTGCTTTTTGAGATTTTTTGTAAGTTATTTGACTTGAATAAAATTGATATGATATTTATTTTTGTGTAATAATTAATTATTGTAACTTTGCACCCGAAATTTTTTTCACACAATTCACTTAACAATTATTTTTGTATCTAATGAAAACCGAAGACGTTTTAAATGATTTGAAAAGAAGATTCCCCAATGAATCTGAGTATCACCAGGCAGTTCATGAAGTTCTCGAATCGATTGAAGAGGTGTACAACGCACATCCTGAGTTTGAAAAACAAAATCTGATTGAAAGATTATGCATCCCCGACCGCATGTTCTCGTTCCGCGTAACGTGGGTTGATGACAATGGCAATGTGCAAACCAATATGGCTTACCGTATCCAACATAACAACGCGATAGGACCTTACAAAGGCGGAATGCGTTTTCATGCATCCGTATGTCCTTCCATTCTGAAGTTCCTTGCCTTCGAGCAGACTTTCAAAAATGCCCTCACCACCCTGCCCATGGGCGGCGCCAAGGGAGGTTCCGATTTCAATCCCAAAGGAAAATCCAACAACGAAGTGATGCGATTTTGCCAGGCACTGATGACCGAACTGTGGAACCACATAGGACCCGATACGGATGTACCTGCAGGTGATATCGGCGTAGGCGGACGCGAGGTGGCTTACATGTACGGTATGTACAAAAAACTTGCCCGCGAAAATACCGGAACATTCACGGGAAAAGGACTTGAATTCGGCGGATCGCTTATCCGGCCTGAAGCAACCGGATACGGCAACATTTATTTCCTGATGAATATGCTGAAAACCAAAGGAATCACCGACCTGAAAGGACAAGTGGTAGCTATTTCCGGTTCGGGAAATGTGGCAACCTACACAGCCGAGAAAGTGCTCGAACTGGGTGGAAAAGTAGTTACACTTTCCGACAGCAACGGTTATATCTATGATCCGGATGGTATCGACAGTGAAAAACTGGCTTATATATTTGAACTGAAGAATGTATACCGCGGACGTATCCGCGAATATGCCGAGAAATACGGATGCAAATATGTGGAAGGCGCCCGTCCCTGGGGTGAAAAATGCACCATTGCACTGCCTTCGGCCACTCAGAACGAACTCACAGGCGAAGATGCCCTCACGCTGGTTAACAACGGCTGTTTTGCCGTTTCAGAAGGAGCCAACATGCCTTCGACTCCCGAAGCCGTGGAAGTTTTCCTGAAAAACAAAATTCTGTACGCTCCTGGTAAAGCTGCTAACGCTGGCGGAGTAGCCACTTCAGGACTTGAAATGACTCAAAACTCCATGCGTCTGAACTGGACCCGCGAAGAAGTGGATGCAAAACTGCAGCGCATCATGGGCGACATCCACGAAGCATGCATTAAATATGGCACCGAAGCCGACGGATACGTAAACTACGTGAAAGGCGCCAACATTGCCGGATTTATGAAGGTGGCCAAAGCCATGATGGCACAGGGAATACTTTGATGTACAATTTACAATTTTAGATTTACGATTGGTTTGTTCCTGAATTGTGAAATTTCAAAATGATTGAACTTATATTATTTTCGGTTGTTATAAAATCATTGAAAGACTTAAAAAATAATTTTTTCAATTGTAAATCGTAAATCGTAAATCAAAAAGAATAAATCATTATGGGAATTTTAAGCTGGATTTTATTAGGTTTAGTTGCCGGTGCCATTGCCAAGGCTATTCATCCGGGTCCTGATCCCGGAGGCTGGATTATTACTATTCTGCTGGGAATAGGCGGTGCATTCGTCGGAGGACTGGTGGGCTCACTTCTCGGATGGGGAGCAGTAGATTCATTCAGTATTAAAAATCTGCTGCTTGCAGTGGGTGGTTCCATATTGCTGCTCTGGCTTTATGGAAAAATGAAGAAAAGGTAATTTAAAGACGTTTTGCCTGAAGGTGCCGGTTTGAACAAATCATTCCGGCATTTTTTTTTACAATACTTCACCAATATTACTGAAAATGAATTAACTTTGAAAACAAAATCCAAAAACGAAACAATATGGCACTACAAGTTGGAGATAAAGCCCCGGAAATACTGGGCATCAATCAGGACGGAAAGGAAATCAGGCTGGCTGATTTTGCAGGAAAAAAACTGGTTCTTTATTTTTATCCGAAAGATAATACTCCCGGTTGCACGGCTCAGGCATGCAGTCTGCGCGATGAGTATGCTGATTTGCGCAGCAAAGGGTATGAAGTACTTGGCGTAAGCGTGGACAGCACCACTTCGCACCAAAAATTTATCCAAAAATTCGACCTGCCCTTCAACCTGATCAGCGACGGCGACAAGACGCTTTCGGAACTCTTCGGTACCTGGGGCGAAAAGAAACTCTATGGTAAACCTTACATGGGAATGCTCCGAACCACATTTATTATCGGCGAAAACGGTATTATCGAAAAAATCATTTCACCGAAAGAAGTGAATACGAAAGAGCACGGGAAACAGGTAATGAGTTCGTAAAGTTCGTAAAGTTCGTAAAGTTCGTAAAGTTCATAAAGTTCGTAAA
>CAZWLJ010000066.1:0-10515 GCA_964634605.1 uncultured Paludibacter sp. | reverse complement strand
TCAACCTTAAAAACCGTTAATCAATTTTCAAATGCAAATCTAAAGGATGGGACGGAGCATAAACCGATCCTGTTTTATGACAATTACGTTTTTTTCAGTGCTAAATTTATACAATAAAGTTGTATCGGATAGAGACTTTAACTTAACATAAAAGAAATTCGATAAGCCTATTTTTTCTCCGGCTTTTCCTTTAAAATAGGGGGAAACCGTTTGAATACCATTAATTTTTTTGATATCGACAATTTTGTTTATATATGTTTTCCCCGGATTTACGTTTAGTAAATGCATCTCTGTCCAGTAAAAATCTTCAGCTATATTCTGTTTGTACTTTAAGAAACCAGTATGCTGTTCTTTATTTAATCTCAACACCGCATTTGACATTAAATTACTTTTTTGTAAAGCGACATTGTTTATGGTAGATACAAAAACATAGTTTGTATCTAATTCTAAATACTGCTTTTTTTCTTTGTAATAATAAAAATGCTCTTGTGCAAATAATGAAAAAGGCAAAAGCAAGAATAACCAAAATATTCTTTTCATGACAAATAATTATTTAATTTTACAAATGTAATTCTTCAATCTTAAATGTTACTTCTGCCGAATTAGGAAGCTTTTCCACTAGAATACCGTATCGAAACGTATTGGGACGTGTTGCATCTCCACCAACCTTAAGTAAATACGTATAAGATTTTGTTCCTGTTTTAATAAACGAATGCTCCATATTTGAAACCTCATTGCCATAGCTGCCACAGCCTAAAAGTAGTGTATATTTGGAAAAATCAATTTGTTGCAGGTCTTCAAACCGTTGTAATTCATTTTTATTAAATACACTCTCTAATTCTTTTTGAGACTGCATGACAAGTGACTTTGTATTGCTACCGATATCAGTAATCTTAGGCAATTCTTTTATGATTGTAGCATCAGGGTAAGAGATATTATTATTCCTCTCACACCCAGCCCCTCCCACCATCAGGGAAAAAACAATTACTGTAAATAAAATCATTTTCGTTTTCATACGCTAAAAAGTTTTATGAGTTAATAAAAAAGCATAGTGCTAATAGTAAGATGGATTTCCACCCCGAAACGCTGCACGGGAATTGTTAAAAATCACAATCTGTATTTATGCAGTAAACTTACGGAATCTTTTCGGCAGGAAAAAATAAAATAACATGTTATAAAACATGGCAAACGGGGGAGTGTGCAGAGAGGAAGTGTTAATTTTCAGCATTCTTTATGCGGGATACAATGGATTCCGCAGGTTTTCCGAATCGCCTGTTGGAGTGTCTGTACATTACGTTTGCCTGTATATTTGTGGATAACTTGATTTCAGAGAGCATATCATCCATATTTTCTCGTAAAAAAATCCCGCTTCGAATCAGGAGCGGGATTTTTTTGTGATGTATGCTGAATGGATGACTATTGCTGATTGCTCAACAGTCGTTTTGTTAAGAATTTCCGTACAGGGATATCATACAGTTTAAGCACCAGATACGCCAACAGAATATTTCCAATAAGAAGCAACAGAGCCACGTGCCAGGTTTGAGCAAAAGTAAGCCCGTTTTTCCAAATCCAGGAATAATAAAGGTACATAAACGGATAATGTACCATGTATAGCGGATAGGAGATATCACCTAAAAATTTACACATTTTTGTTGTGAATTTGTCGGTGGTTTTGCCGGAAGCACCTAAGTAAACCAGCAACGGGAAAACTAAGATAATTACGAGCGCATCATAAAGTCCGTTTACCCACGATACTTCCGGATTGCCACTGATGTATGGCATGGAAAGTAAAACGACTATAGCCAGACTGCACAGCCAGAAAGCACCGCGAATGTTGGTTGCTTTAAAAAGTCGAGACATCAGCAATCCGGCAGAAAACGCAAACAGCAAGCGCAGCATTCCGCCGGTAAAATTATTGCCTCCCAACGTCCAACCGACGCCCATAGCTTTAAACTCTGAGAAATAAACAGCAAACGAGAATAAGCCTATTGCCATAAAAACAACAAAAACTTTCAACCATTTGGTACTCATCCTGCGGATAATCAATGCGTAGAGGATATTGCCAATGTATTCAAAAAAGAGAGACCAGGTAGGACCATTCAGCGGAAACATCTCACCGTTTCCGCGTACTTCATAACCAGCTCCAGGGTATGAAGGAATCAAAAACATACTTAGCAGCAACGCCAGCATCACCATGGAAACTGAGGTAGCCGTTCCGTCCCACTTTACGCTGCCCTGAATCAGAAATGTGATGGCGCCCAAAATAAATCCCATGACTATCATCGGATGCAGACGCACTAATCTTCGCTTTAAAAAATCTTTTACACGCATCTTTCCCCAGCGGTCGTCGTAGGCATAAGCGACTACAAATCCGGACAAAATAAAGAAGAAATCCACTGCCAGATAACCGTGATTGAAATTTTGATCGAGCGGACTGGTGGCAAATGCTTCGAAAATGTGATAGAAAATCACCATGATTGCGGCTACACCGCGTAGTCCATCGAGTATTTCGTAATGGGGTTTGGAGTCTGCATAAGCCGCAGCGGAGATGGGTGGGGTTGACATGATTGTTGAAATGCTGATCGTTTGTTTTTTAATAATGTATGCAAAAGTACAAAAAAATACCCTGCGGACAATGTCTGAGAAGTGTCTGCCTGATGCCGAAAATATGCACTTGTTGAATCACTGCACCGGATATTGTTTCCCGGTAAAAAAAGGCAAATCCGGAATTTAAGACGAAGATTTCCGGTGCATAATCAGTAAACAAATACCGGATTGCCCCTGCAATCCGGTATTGTTTTTATTATTTCCTGATAAATTTCCGGGTAGCTGTTCCGGAGGAATTCTGAATTCGCAGCAAATAGACTCCGGACTTCAGATGCGCTACCGAAACCGGGGCATTATCGTCCGTTTGTGTTTGCATGACATTTTTCCCGTTCAGGTCATAAACGGTAAGCAATGAAGGTCCTGCAAGTCCGCGGATGTACAGTTCATTCGCAACGGGATTTGGCCATACGCTGAACTCAGGCAGTCGGTTATCCGCAGCAGCGGTAAAGTTTTCCGATATATTCAGAAATTCTTTCCACACAGCAGCAGCTTTGTAGGCATCCAGCGAACCGTTGGGTACATGGAGGCTGCAAGTTGTCCTGCTCACGCCATCAAACACATAACCTGAAGCGCTGAGAGTAACCGGCACCGGATTGTTCACTGTAATGGAACTGAGCGCATAACAGTACGCGAAGCAATCGCTGCCGATGGCCTTCACTTCTTTACCCAGTGTCACAGATTTCAGACTGTCGCAGGCATAAAACGCGTAGTAATCAATTGCTGTTACCGAATCAGGCACCACAACGGATTTCAGATTATCGCATTGCATGAAACTGCGTTTTTCAATTTTCTTTGCCCTGACCGGCAGTACTACCTCTTTCAGTGTACCTTTACTGTAAAACGCGCTGGCAGGTATGGTAGCAGCGTAGTAGGTGTAACCCATTCCCCAGCGGTCGGGGTCCAGTTCTACAAATCCGCGGTATTCGGCGATGATTGCCTCCGAAATATCCAATCTCTGGATGCTGGTGAGGCTGTCGCGTATGATTTTGAAATCGCGGGCATCGATGGTTCCCGTAATTTTCAGGTAAAGCAACTGCCGTTTCTCGGGAATGGTCAGTTTGGTATTCAGCGTATTGACCGTACAGTCAACCACCTTTAAGGCTGCATCCTGATTTACCGTAATTTTATACGTTTCGCCGTTCGTATCTGACAATTCGATATATCCGCTTCTTTTTACAAACGTGTTGTTGTCGGTTGCGGAAATCACCACTGCTTCCGATCCGTTGCCGCTACCTTTTACCGCTTTTATCCAGTCGGTTTTGTTGATAATATCCCATTGTACATTTGCAGTCACGGGGAGTGTTTTTGGCTCTTCACCGGCTGCTTCCAGATACACCTTGTCGGTTTCCACGAAGACGCCTTCACTGCTTTCAACGATGTTTTTAAAGTCTTTCCACTCCATAGCCGACAGATAAGCTGATTTCGTTTTGTAATTCACATACAGCACGCAGCTTGTTTTATTCACGTTGTTGAAAACCCAGTCGTCGTAACTGAAAATAACAGGCAATGTGGTTTTACATACGATTGAAGTCAGGCTTTTACAGCCCTGAAATGCACAGTCGCCGATGGCTGTTACACTGTTGGGTATGGTAATGGCCGGGAGATAAGCGCAATCGTTGAACGCGAACCATTGGATGGCTGTGATTGTTTTGGGTAATTTTACACTGGTCAGCGAATAGCATCCTCCGAATGTGGAGGGTCTGATAACAGTTACCCCGTCGGGAATGTCGATGCTTTTAATGCCACTGTAAGTAAATGCCGATGAACCGATTGAATTCAAACCCGACGGCAGACTGATTGCAGTCAGACTGCTGCATTTTTCGAAACAGTTATTACCGATGGCAATGAGCGAATCGGGAAGCTGAACGCTTGCCAGTTTTGTACAACCGTTGAAACAATCATTGCCCAGGGTTTTCACACCCTGAGGAAACGCCATACCGGTCAGTTCGGTACACTGATAGAATACCGCATTACCCACCGTAGCAACACTGTCGGGGATATTTATCCGGGCGAGTTTCGAACAGCTGTAGAAAGCAGAGTTTCCGATATTTTTTACTTTTGCGGGCAGAATTACTTCAGCCAGGTTCGGACAGCTTTTGAAAGTTGCATCGCCGATTGTTACCAGTGTTTCGGGCAGTGTAACTTCTGCCAGTCTGTAACAATTTTCAAACATGCCGGTACCTGTCGCAGCGGCGCCCTGCTGAAACTGCACAGACGTCATTCCATCACAGTCATAGAACACGCCGCTGCCAAATGTTTTTATCGTGCCGGGAATCTTCAGGGATGTAAGCCCGTAACAACTTTCGAAAGCATAATCTTTCAGCGTGGTAACGAAAGGCGGGAATTCAAAGTTCCGGAGAGTTGCGCAATCCGAGAATGCAAATTTACCTACTGACACCAGCGAATCGGGTAAAATAATGTTTTTCAGCACTACTTTACTGTCGCTCCAACTGTCGTATATTTTGAAGGCAAATTCCGGTATTTCACCGGCAGGATAAGTAGTAGCCAAATACGTTTCCTGACCCGTTCCTGCCGTTCCCCTGTAAAGTACAATTTTCACTTTACTCAAATCGAGGTTAGTGAGGTTGGGCATCGAATCGCGCAGTATCCTGAAATCCCTTGCATCCATACTTCCGGTTAGCGCGAGTGTGGTCAGATTCTTTTTGAGCGTGGAGGAAACGGCTGTTTTTAAGGTTCCGGGAGTTAAGCTGACATTTACTTCAAAACCATTCTGCGTAACAACAAGTATCTCGGGTTCGAGTTCTGATGTTTTCAGCCGGACAATGGCTGTACGTGGCGTTAAGTCCGGATTGGGTTCGGCCACTATCACCAGCGAGTCGTTGTTGGCGCCGCTTACTGATTTAAATGTAATCCATGACTGATCCGACACCGCCGTCCATGACACATTGGACTGTACGGCTACACTAACGGTATTGCCTGTTTTCGAAGTCAGTCTCAACGTATCGGTACCAGGGAACAGATAGTAAGGATATTCTTCCACGTTTCTGAATTCTTTCCACTGATCGGCAGCAGCATAAAGCGGTTTCGTGTTATACGGAATGATCAGCTTACAGCCGGTGGTATCGACTCTGTCGAAAACCCGGTAACTGTACCAGCAATAAGTTAACGGAGCCGGTTTTCTGTTGTTTACAATCACTTTTTTCAGTCCTGTGCAACCGTCGAAAGCTTCACAGCCTATATTACTTACCGATTTCGGAATGTATATTTCGGTAAGTCCGCTGCACTTCATAAAAGCATATTTCTTTATCGTATTGAGTTTAAACGGAAGTTTTACCGATGCCAGCGACGACTTTCCCATCCCCCCGATATTCGTATAAAGCGCATATTCCGGAATTTCATCGGCTGCATAATTGTAATTATATTCCTGCGAAGTACCATCATTACCCGCATAAGCTGATATTTTCACTTCACTTAAATCCAAAGAGTTCAGCGCGGGCAGGGAGTCGCGCATAAGTTTAAAATCGCGCGCATCCATTGTGCCGGTAAGTTTTATATTCCCGACAACGAGTTTCTCCGCTTTCGTAAGCTTTCTGGTGAGTTCTCCGGCCGTGTTGTCAATCCGGAGCAGTTTCCCGCTCTGAACAATGGCTATTTTCTGCGGAATGCCGTCCGCGTCGGTCAGCAGGATATTGGCGTTTCGTGCTCCGACAGAGTCATTTTTTGCAGCCGTGAACGCAATTTTTCCATCGTTTACACCCGATGCCGGTGATACGCTGAGCCATGATTTATCCGGACCGACAGTCCAGGAGCAGTTTGCACTCAGGCGAATTTCGCCCATTGTTCCTTCATCGGGCGAAATATACAGTTTCTGCACTTCAGGCGAAACCCCGGTTTCCTTTTCGGTTATATTCTGAAAATTTTTCCACTCGCTGGCAACCTGATAAAATTTCTTCGACTTGTAGGGCACTTGCAGCACACATTTGGTTTTATCCACATTATCAAATACGCCATAAGGGAAATTGGGATTGGATGATACGGTGGGAATTGGCTGGTAGGAATTAACCGTGATGAGTTCAAGCGCGGTGCAATTGCGGAAGGTTGACATATCGAGATTAGAAACGGACCATGGAAGCGTAAGGGTTTTGAGTGACGTATTGCCGTAGAAAACACCGCTTTCGATGGTAGTTACGGACGCGGGAATATCCAGTGAGGTTATAGATTTGCAGTTGCTGAAAGCATTTGTCTTGATGGTTTTAAGCGAATTGGGAAAAACCACGTTATCAAGCATCCAGCAATCGCGGAAAGCCAGCTGATTGATGGTGATCAGCGTTGGCGGAAACGTAACGCTTGTCAGACCGGTACAATAATCGAAAGCGTAGTCGGGCAGTTCGGTGACAGCTCCCTGAATATCTACCGTTTTGAGGGCTGTGCAAACACTGAACGCAAACGATCCGAGGGATTTGACCGAAACAGGGATGGTCATCGATACAAGGGCTTTGCAGTTGGAGAATGAACTGTTGCCGATAGAAATTACATTTTTACCCAGGCTCACATCTGCCAGCAAAGAGCATCTGAAAAAAGCGCCGTCGCCGATTGCGGCGGAGGCATCGCTGATGATAAGAGTTGCCAGCTTGCTGCAATCCTGAAACGCGTTTTCGCCAATCAGTGTTACCGACTGAGGAATGGTGATGGATGTAAGACCTGTATTGCTAAAGAAACTCCAGGCCTGAATGGTTGTAGCGCTTTCGGGCAATACAATGGAGCTTAACCCTTTTTTTTGGTAAAAGGCAGAATTGGGAATGGCATTGGCCGGATAGTTGGCAATGCTGCCGGTGCCGTCATTGCCGCTGTAAGCCGCGATGCTCACCTCCTTGATGTTCAGCGTGCTGAGAGCCGGAAGCTGATCGCGGATGGTTTTGAAATCACGCACATCGATGGTACCTGTAACAGTCAGGCTGGTAATCGTGCTTTTTTCGCCGGAGGTCAGCAGTGAACTTAATGTGCCGGGAGTGGCAACGCTGATGGTTTTCGAAACCTGAGCGTAAGCGCTCAGTGCAAATATCCCGCAAAACAGGAGGAGAAGTGTTTTCCGCATGGTTTATTTTTAAAATTGAGCGCAAATATAGTTCTAATCATTTATATATTAACACTGTTTTTAAAAACAAATTAACTTTTCCCGGATAATTCATGCTGTCCTGAAAAAATTGTTTCGGAAGCTGACCGAAAATCACCGGTTTTTTTGCCTGACTATGATTTGATACTGTATCTATGGCTAAAATGCTTTTGTACTTACGGGGAACCGAGCGAACAGACAAAAAGAATTCAGAAATGCGAAAAAGATAAGATTGCCCGTGCATAGAACAGCAAATCAGACTATGCGGTGCCGTGAGGTATGTTGCACACATACACGCGAATTAAAAAGCCGTAATACTTATTTTATAAAATGCGATTTTGTAATGTCCGACAGTTCAGTTGTGAAAGGCAATTTTCAGGGAAAACTGCCCCATTTCGACAACTCTGAACCTACTGCTGACAAAGTACGAAAAAGGCTGAAACTCTTTACCGAAATTAAATTTCAATAAACAGTATTTATTCCACTTCCCACTCAAAAATTCCGGCAGAATTCTTTTCAGGAAGATCTATTTCAATTTTCAGTGCATCCGTTTGAATTGGGGTAAACGACACATAGTTAGCAGTTCCCTTCTCAGTTTTATAGTCAGTAGTGTTTTTTACGGGTAACCATGCACCTGCATTGTCACGGTAGTACAATCGCCAAGCCTGTGGCACCCGACATCCGCCCCATGGGCCATCATCATACCAAAAAACAGAACTTCCGTTGACAGTTATTTTTTCTTTAAACTCATACGAAATCCATTCAATAGTTCCTTCTTTTGGCCACCAATGGTAATAAGGCACCGAGCGGTCGTTTTCGTCTTTTGGCACAAGGCGGTCGTTGATAGCCGAAAGCGATTTTGACTGAACCGATGCTGTAATTATACTTTCGGAGGCAATACTCGGAGGCATTACAGGTCGCGTGGCACTCAACTCATCGGGAAACCACACTGCCATTTCGCCACTGCCACGATGTGCCCATGCATAATACGGAATAAGCGTAAGCGTCACATCGCGCGCTTCAATCTTTCCGGCTTTGTTATAACTCAGTGTTTGAGCATCGGTCTGAAGTTGTGTGATTCCTTTCAGAAGTGCTGGCTTTTCCACTACTTTAAATTCAGGTTTTCGGTTCATAATCACACTCAAAACACTGAAATCGTTGTCGGGCCATTCAGCACAATAAACAACCGGGCCACGCTCCACAGCTAACTTTCCCCTATCGGCCTCAACCGCTGAATGTGCTTTCACTGTACGTGGTTCCATATCGAAATGCACTTCCACCACATCGCCTTTTTTCCACTGACGATTGATGCTGAAATAACCGTTGACCGGATTCGATTTCTGAACCTCACCATTTACTTTTATGCTATACGAAAGCTGTTTACGATCGCTATATGTATATAGATCCGATGGAACAACCTGATCCTGTACCCAGCCCGGAATGCGGATTTTTAATTGAAATTTCTGCTTGCCCGAAGGATTTACATTGATTTTGATATCGCCATTCCAGGGATAAGCAGTATTTTGCTGAAGATTTACATTCTTTCCGGCAACTTTAAGTGTGGAATTATTCGACATAAAAAGATTCACATACACTTCAGAATTGTGCACGGCATACACATATCCCGGTACTGAAGGAATAAAACGCGCAATATTCGAAGGACAACAGGCACAACCAAACCAGGGCTGACGCTGATGCTGGCCAATAGATTCCAACGGATTTGGATAGAAAAATCCACCACCATCGAGCGAAACACCTGAAATCAGACCGTTATAAAGCGTACGTTCGAGCACATCGAAATATTTAGCTTCGCCATGCAAAAGAAATAAACGGTAATTCAGATACACATTTCCAATAGCTGCGCAGGTTTCGCAGTAAGCCGACATATTGGGAAGTTCGTAATTTTTACCAAAAGCTTCGCCGTGACTTGTGGCGCCAATACCTCCGGTAATGTAGAGTTTTTTACCCACAATATTTTCCCAGATTTTATCAATAGCTTTTATATAGCCCGAATCGCCTGTAAGTGCAGCCACATCGGCCATTCCTGTGTACATATAAGCAGCGCGGACAGCATGACCAACAGCTTCGTTCTGTTCCAGAACCGGTTTGTGCGACTGACTGTATTCATGTTTCATTGGGGTGAAGCCTCTTTTGTCGAGTAAAAATTTTGCAAGATTCAGATATTTCATTTCACCGGTCAACACATATAGTTTTGCCAATGCCATTTCGGCAATCTGATGCCCCGGAACCACACAAGCCTGTCCGGGTTTATCGCCTACTTCACGCACCGTACAATCGGCATATTTTATGGCAATATCCAGAAAATTACGTTTCCCCGTTGCCTGATAATGTGCAATCGCACCTTCGAGCATGTGACCAAGGTTATAAAGTTCGTGACTGAGATCTTCTTCCTTTTCCCAACGCTTCGAACCTGACCATGCGTGCGGATGCTTGGGATTCATTGTGCGCGAGGTATATAAATATCCATCAGGTTCCTGCGCTTTTGCCACAATCAACAATACACTGTCAATATATTTCTCAAGTTTTTTATCAGGAAAAGTCTGCATGGAATAGCTTGCCCCCTCGATTGTTTTGTACACATCGGTATCGTCGAACGAAAAACCTTCCACTTTGTATTTTTCACTTGGATTGGCAGCCTTCACAAAATTTTCGTAACGTCCGGTTTCTTCACATTTACTAAATGCCAAAGGAATAGTTACTTCACGACTTGCCTTCAGCCTTTGTCCCCAAAACTGATCGGTAACCTTCACACTGGTAAATGGAACAGGCGAAATAGGATAACCTGCTGATTTTTTCTGAGCAGACAGAGAAAT
>CAZWLJ010000065.1:0-10550 GCA_964634605.1 uncultured Paludibacter sp. | reverse complement strand
TATGCCCGCAGTTTTCTGGGAAATATGGAACGCCCCGATGTGGATAAAATTACCGGTCTTAGTCCCGTAATTTCCATCGAGCAAAAAACTACCAATAAAAATCCTCGCTCCACTGTAGGTACCACCACCGAAATTTACGACTTTCTGCGTTTACTTTTTGCCCGGGCCGGTGTTGCTTATTCGTACGTCACAGGTGAAGCAATGCTCAAATACACCGATGACCAGATTATCGAGCTTATACTGAAGAATTACGAGGGAAAGAAAACCCTGCTGCTTGCTCCGGTGGTTCGCGGACGTAAAGGACACTACCGCGATCTTTTCGAACAAATCCGCAAAAAAGGTTACCTGCATGTCAGAGTGGATGGCGAAGTCCGCGAAATCACCCACAACATGAAGGTGGATCGTTACAAAATTCATGATATCGAAATCGTAATCGACCGTCTGCTCGTGACCGAAAAAGACCGCAAACGCCTCAAAGACTCGATGCAGAAAGCCATGCAGCACGGCAACGGCATCATTATACTCCTCGAAAAAGATAAAGACGATGTCCGGTATTTCAGCCGCAAACTGATGTGTCCCACTTCAGGAATATCGTACGACGAACCGGCACCTCACAATTTTTCGTTCAATTCACCCCACGGTTACTGCCCGGGATGCAAGGGGCTGGGCTTTGTAAACGAGATTGATATGGAAAAAATCATTCCCGATAAATCCATAAACATTCACAACGGTGGAATCGCCCCGCTCGGGAAACACAAAAACAGCATGATATTCTGGCAAATAGAAGCTATTCTGGAGAAATATGAATGTAACCTTAAAACACCCATTTCCGATATTCCGGACGATGCTATCGACGAAATAATGAACGGAACCGAGGAACGGCTGAATATTAAAAACCAATCGCTCGGAAACTCAAATTACTTCATTAACTACGATGGAATTCTGAAATACATCGAGATGCAACAGGAAAACACAGCTTCAGCAACCGAACAAAAATGGGCAAATCAATACTCTAAAACTATCAAATGCCCTGAATGCAACGGCCATCGTCTGCGTAAAGAATCGCTGTTTTTCCGGATTCATGATAAAAACATTGCCGAGCTGGCCGAAATGGATATTCTGGAACTGTTTGAATGGCTGAAAAATGCAAACAAATACCTGTCAGAAAAACAAAACACCATAGCTTCCGAAATCCTGAAAGAATTGAACAGCCGTCTGCAATTCCTGTTAGACGTGGGACTGAATTACCTGGCAATGAACCGGCCCTCTCTTTCGCTTTCCGGAGGTGAAAACCAGCGCATCCGGCTGGCAACACAGATTGGTTCGCAACTGGTCAACGTACTGTATATCCTGGACGAGCCAAGCATCGGGCTGCATCAGCGTGACAACGAACGACTCATCAGTTCGCTTAAAAAGCTTCGTGATACCGGCAATTCGGTTATCGTGGTGGAACACGACAAAGATATGATGCTGGCTGCAGATTATGTGGTAGACATGGGCCCGCGGGCAGGACGACATGGGGGTGAACTTGTTTTTGCCGGTACACCCGACGAAATGCTAAATTCAGATACACTGACAGCCGATTACCTGACCGGCAAACGGAAAATTGAAATTCCCGCAGAAATCCGAAAAGGAAACGGAAAATTTCTCACAATCAGAGGTGCTAAAGGGAATAATCTGAAAAATGTGGACGCAGTCTTTCCTTTGGGTAAAATGATTTGCGTAACAGGCGTTTCGGGCAGTGGAAAATCAACTCTTATCAATGAAACGCTTCAGCCAATTCTGAGCCAGCATTTCTACCGTTCGCTTAAAGATCCGCTGGAATATTGCGAAATAGAAGGAATTGAAAACCTGGATAAAGTAGTACAGGTAGATCAGTCGCCCATCGGACGAACTCCAAGGTCAAATCCGGCAACTTATACCGGAGTTTTCAGCGATATCCGCAACCTTTTTGCCAGTCTGCCCGAAGCAAAAATCAGAGGCTACAAAACCGGCCGTTTCTCATTCAATACCGCCGGAGGAAGATGCGAAACCTGTGGTGGAAACGGATATAAAACCATTGAAATGAATTTTCTGCCGGATGTTTTCGTTCCGTGCGAAAGCTGCTACGGAAAGCGGTACAACCGCGAAACGCTCGAAGTTCGCTTCAAGGGGAAATCGATTGCCGACGTACTCAATATGACCATCAACCAGGCGGTGGAGTTTTTCGAAAACCAGCAATCCATCCTGAATAAAATAAAAACGCTGCAGGATGTCGGTCTGGGCTATATCAAGCTCGGCCAGAGCAGCACCACGCTTTCGGGAGGCGAAAGCCAGCGGGTGAAACTTGCGACAGAACTTTCAAAAAAAGATACCGGAAAGACGCTGTACATACTTGACGAGCCTACAACAGGACTTCATTTTGAAGATATCCGGGTACTGCTGAAAGTTTTGAACCGTTTGGTTGATAAAGGAAACACCGTGATTATCATCGAGCACAACCTGGATGTAATTAAGGTAGCTGATTATATCATCGACATTGGTCCCGAAGGCGGAAACCGCGGCGGATATATCCTTTGCGCCGGTACACCCCGTGAAGTTGCAGAGAATCCGAAAAGCGAAACCGGTAAATACCTGAAAAAAGAACTTCAGCAATAACCGGAAAATAATCTGTTCTTTCAGCGCCTTTCATCGCTTATTCATGTTCGGTCAGCTATACGGGAGAGTTGATTATTAAAATTTAATTCTTAACTTTGTAAAAAACAAAATGTACCGCTATGAATTCAAAACTGAAAACAGTAATATATGCCTTCAGTGCATTTTTTATTTTCATGATTCTAACCTGGGTTTTAAGACTTGCAGCCGGAAAACTGCCCGTTGAAGACGGCCTTTGGGGAGTATTTAAAAGCTCCGACTTGTTTCTCGGATTGGTTGTGGCTGTAGTAATCACATTCTCGCACCTCCAAAAAAGAAGATTAAAGTAATTCAGAATGGAAAAGAATTTGGATGAAATTACCAGTTACATCATCCGGTTTCTGCTGGGTGATGAAAATGCCGGATATGCATCACTCGTAGGATATACATCCGGCGGGGAAGCTTTTTCGGATTTTCATGTGGTAATAATACCATCCGGATTTTTCGGTAAAGATATATTCGGAACCGAAAAATCGGCTCCGTCACTACCGCTTCAGAACTGGGAAAACATTCCGTTACTTTTTGGTAAATCCAAAACTGAAAAAGCGGGTGGCACCATCCTGATTCATGCAGATATTATAGCAAGTACCTTTTTTCTGATAAGCCGATACGAAGAAACATTATACCGGAGCGAACGCGATCAGCACGGACGATTTCCCGGTAAAAAATCGCTGGCCTTCAGAGCCGGTTTCCTTCAACAGCCTGTTGTTGATGAGTACGGTAAAGCCTTGAGAGCGAAACTCAGAGAAACCGGACTTGACATCAAAGAACCCGCGGAAAAATTCAATAAAATATACCTGACACATGATGTGGACCAGTTGGCTCACTACAGAAATTTAAGAGGACTGGGAGGCGCTGTATCACGATTTTTTAAAAATCCGTACCAAACCCTGAAAGCTGTCGAAAGCTACTTCGGAGGAATAAAAAACGACCCCTGGTTTACCTTTCCATGGCTTTTTATTCTGGCCGATGAACTGAAAAACGCGAAACCGCAAGCCGGAGTCGAATGCATTGTTTTTATTAAAACCGGCGGTGGCGAACTGACGACCGATAAACCATTACACCAGATCAGCAACAAGGATTTCGGAGTTTTATTCAGACTTTGTAAACAACACGGCGTGAAAACAGGACTTCACCCTTCCTATCATGCAGGCATGAATCCGGAGTACATAAAATACGAGAAAAAAGTACTCGACGATACAACCAGCGAACACACAAAATTCACCCGCAACCACTTCCTGAGTAACAGGGAACCCGAAGACTTGCAGGCTCTGATAGATGCAGGCCTGTCGGATGATTTCACCATGACTTATGCAGATATCGCCGGATTCAGGCTGGGCACCTGCCGGTCGGTGAAGTGGATTAATCCGCTTTCGCTGGAGCTCACCGGCCTGACACTTCATCCGCTCACGCTGATGGATAGTACTCTCAGCGACGAACGATACATGAATCTGAAAGCGGATGAAGCGTTTTCGTTTTCGAAAAAAATGATGGATCTGGTCAGGAAACACAATGGCGATTTGGTGCTGCTATGGCACAACACATCGGTAGAGAAGCATAACAACCAGTACCACAGAGACTTATACCACTGGATAATCAACTATCTGAAAATGAATATGTAACCATGCGTAAAACGGCTATTGTATGTGTGACCAACGACCTGACGACTGATCAGCGTGTGCGAAAATCGTGCATGGCGCTGGTCAAATGTGGTTACAACGTGATAGAAACCGGACGATTGCTTCCCGACAGCCTGGATTTTGCACCGACGTATACCATCCGCAGAAAAAAATTAGTATTCAACACCGGTCCGCTTTTTTATGCAGAATATAACATCCGACTGTTTTTTTATCTGCTTTTTGTCCGCACGGATCTGATTTTCAGCAATGATCTGGATACACTTCCTGCCGCTTACTTTGTTTCAGCAATCAGAAGAAAAAAAATCATTTATGATTCACACGAGTATTTTACCGAAATGCCCGAATTGACAAGCCGAAGAAATACACAGGCAATCTGGAAATTTTTCGAACGGCTTATTTTTCCAAAACTGCAATACATCATCACGGTAAACGACTCAATAGCAAAACTTTACACGGATGAATATCATAAAAAAATTCTGGTTGTACGGAATATTCCTCCCACTTTTAACCCTGAAAGGATTAAAAGCCGGTCAGAACTTGGTTTGCCTGAAGATAAAAAAATTCTGATTCTGCAGGGCACCGGCATCAACATCGACCGTGGCGCCGAGGAAGCAGTTTCAGCAATGAAACACCTCGATAATGTTGTGCTGCTAATCGCAGGAAGTGGCGATGTATTACCCAAACTCCGCGATATAGTTCGAAAGGAGCAGCTGGATGAAAAAGTAATTTTCAAGCAGAAAATGCCCTTTGCAGACCTGCGACAATACACGATGAATGCCGACCTCGGACTTGCTCTCGACAAAGACACCAATCTGAATCACCGTTTCTCGCTCCCTAACAAACTGTTTGATTATATACATTCCGGCATACCGGTACTGGCTTCACCGCTGCCCGAGATTAAAAATATTATTGACCAATATGACACTGGATATTTTGTACCAAATCATTCACCCGAATCAATAGCTGAAACAGTAAAACTGATTTTTGAAAACCAATCACGATACCAGACTGTCAGGAATAATACCCTGAAAGCCAGAAATGAACTTTCATGGGAAAATGAAGAGAAAAAGCTGATTGAGTTAATTAACAGTATAAAACATTGAATTTCAGACGAATGAATCAGAATATAATTTCATAATCAAATGCTCTCAATCCTTATCCCGACATATAATTATAACATTACCCTGCTTGTAAACGAACTTCACCGGCAAGCATCCGGCACGTACATTGATTTTGAAATTCTGGTAATGGAAGATGGTTCAACCCTGTTTCTGGATGAAAACAAGGCTGTAGCTGATTTGACATTTTGCAAATACACTATTCTCACGAAAAATATGGGTCGCTCAGCCATCCGAAACCGTTTAGCCGACGAAGCCAAATACGACCATCTGCTTTTCATGGATTGCGACAGCGAAGTTATCATGCCTCATTTCATTGAGAAATACATCGCTTTTTGTAAAGAAAACTCGGTAGTTGTGGGTGGCACAGCCTACGATCCGGAAAACAAAGATCCCCGGTACAGCCTACGATTGAAATATGGAAGGCTCAGGGAAGCAAAATCAGCTCTAGAACGTGAGAAAGATGGTCAGTATTCACATTTTTCAGCATTCAACTTTCTGATATCGAAAAATATATTCACTCAGATACGATTCGACGAGAATATCCGGGGATACGGGCATGAGGACACGCTGTTCGGACACAAAATAGCAGAAATGAAATGCAACATGCTTCACATTGACAACCCGCTGCTGCATAAGGGACTGGATGAAAATAACGCATTCATAAGTAAGACAGAAGAAAGCATCAGAAACCTGTACCGCCTTTATCTTTCAGGCAAATATCCTTTCTTCGAACAGCAATCGAAACTGCTTTTTAAATTCAATCAATTCAGAAAGAAAAATTTCATACGCGTTTTAGCCGCACTTTACCCTGCGCTCCGCCCTGTAATCATCAGGAATCTGACGGGCATGAATCCTTCTCTCAGGCTTTTCGATTCTTATAAATTACTTTTCCTTGCCAGGCTCTCACTTTCAAAGTGACAACTTGTCAGTAGTTTCACCGACAAAGCTGCCTGATGTCCGTTATTTCATGCCAATTTTTCATCTTGCCGCAGATGGCACAAATTTCGCTAAAATTCTGTTGATTTTCAGAAAGTAAATTCATTAAATAATAATTAAAACAGAATACGTATGAACATTAGACCATTAGCAGACCGCGTGCTGGTAAAACCGGCCCCGGCAGAAGAAAAAACAGTGAGCGGAATCATAATCCCCGACAGTGCAAAAGAAAAACCGCTGAAAGGTGAAATCCTTGCAGCAGGCAACGGAACCAAAGACGAAGAAATGGTAGTAAAGGTTGGTGATACCGTGCTTTACGGTAAATACGCCGGTACAGAACTCGAGTGGGAAGGTGAAAAATACCTGATCATGCGTCAGAGTGATATCCTGGCTATAATCTGACATTCGTAATCAAATATCCGGAATGAGTTGATTTTGAGAATAGAAACAATAGTAATTCGTAAATAATTAAATCGTAAATATAAAAATGGCAAAAGAAATTTTATTTAATATCGATGCCCGCGATCAACTGAAAAAAGGAGTTGACGAACTGGCTAACGCGGTAAAAGTTACGCTCGGACCCAAAGGCCGCAACGTGATACTTGAAAAAAAATTTGGCGCACCGCATATCACTAAAGACGGTGTAACCGTAGCAAAAGAAATTGAACTGGAAGATGCATACCAGAATATGGGAGCACAACTGGTAAAAGAAGTAGCTTCAAAAACCGGCGACGATGCAGGTGATGGAACAACAACTGCAACTGTACTTGCTCAGTCCATTGTAAATGTGGGACTTAAAAACGTAACTGCCGGAGCTAACCCGATGGATTTGAAACGCGGGATTGACAAGGCGGTAGAATCAGTAGTAAAAAACATCGCGTCACAAGCCCGTACAGTTGGCGACAACTACGACAAAATTGAGCAGGTAGCTACCGTTTCGGCCAACAACGATTCACGCATTGGAAAACTCATAGCAGATGCCATGCGCAAAGTTTCCAAAGACGGAGTAATCACCATCGAAGAAGCTAAAGGTACCGAAACAACCATCGAAGTGGTAGAAGGTATGCAATTCGACCGCGGGTACATTTCTCCTTACTTTGTTACGAATACAGAACAGATGGAAGTGGAATTTGAAAAACCACAAATACTTATCTACGACAAAAAAATCTCTAACCTGAAAGAACTTCTTCCAATTCTGGAACCTGCGGTTCAATCAGGACGCCCGATACTTATTATTGCTGAAGACGTTGACAGCGAAGCGCTTACTACCCTGGTTGTAAACCGGCTTCGTGGTTCTTTGAAAATCTGTGCAGTAAAAGCTCCAGGCTTTGGTGACCGCCGAAAAGAAATGCTCGAAGACATAGCCATCCTGACAGGTGGTGTAGTAATTTCTGAAGAAAAAGGCATTAAACTGGAACAGGCTACGCTCGAGATGCTCGGAACTGCCGAAAAAGTAACCGTAGATAAAGATAATACAACGATTGTAAATGGTGCCGGTGATAAAGATGCCATTCACACCCGCATCAGTCAGATAAAATCTCAGATTGCCACTACAACCTCCGACTACGACAAAGAAAAACTCCAGGAACGTCTGGCAAAATTGTCGGGTGGTGTAGCTGTACTCTATGTAGGAGCAGCCAGCGAAGTGGAAATGAAGGAAATGAAAGACCGTGTGGACGACGCACTTCATGCAACCCGCGCAGCTATCGAAGAAGGTATTGTACCTGGCGGGGGTGTAGCTTATATCCGATCAATCGAAGCTTTAGACAATGTGAAAGCTGACAATGAAGATGAACGTACAGGTATTGAAATCGTGAAACGTGCTATTGAAGAACCACTTCGTCAGATCGTAGCCAATGCAGGAAAAGAAGGTGCCGTAGTTGCTCAAAAAGTGCATGAAGGTAAAGCCGATTTCGGCTACAACGCTCGTACTGATAAATACGAAAACTTCTTCGAAGCAGGAGTAGTAGATCCGGCCAAAGTTTGCCGCATCGCACTGGAGAATGCAGCTTCCATAGCAGGTATGTTCCTGACTACCGAATGTGTCATCGTGGAGAAAAAAGAAGATAATCCTGCTCCGCAAATGCCTATGGGCGGCGGAATGGGCGGAATGATGTAATTTATTCTGAGAGAAAGATCAAAAAATAAAGACAAACTCCCCGAATCGAAAGTGATTCGGGGAGTTTTTTTTGTTACGAAAATAGCTCCGGCACGACTGTGCCGACTGGTATCCGGATACAAGGCAATGTTAAACGGCTGTCACCAATAAGCAAAACGATATAATCCCTCCCTTTTTTACAAAAAAACAAGATAAATGCGAAAGAACTTCCTGTTTTTTTCTTTACTTTGCAAACAGTAAACTCTTAAAATATTACTACAATGAAAATCGGAATTCTATCTTCGGGAGGCGACTGCCCAGGTATTAATGCCACGATACGTGGCGTTGGCAAAACAGCAATCAGCAAGTATGGAATGGAAGTTATCGGCATTCAGAATGGTTTCTCCGGATTGTTATACAAGGATATTATTCCTCTTCCAGAGGCTTCATTATCCGGTATTTTAACTTTAGGAGGCACAATACTGGGTACCGCACGCGAAAAAGAGTTCAGAAAAATACTCAAATCACCCGACAAAAAAGATCAGGAAGTCATCAAAAAAAGTTACAAGGAGCTTGGACTGGACTGCCTGGTATGCATCGGAGGAAACGGTACGCAAAAAACCACCTGGCAGCTTTCGGAACTAGGTTTGAATGTCATCGGAATTCCAAAAACAATCGATAACGATGTGTACGGAACCGATCTCACGTTTGGTTTTAATTCTGCAGTAGATATTGCTACCGATGCTATTGACCGCCTCCACTCCACAGCAAGTTCTCACCAGCGGGTGATGGTTATTGAGTTGATGGGGCATCATGCGGGTTGGATTACCCTGTATGCCGGCATGGCAGGTGGAGCCGATGTGATATTATTACCCGAACTGGGTTACGACCTGAATACAGTCATCGAAGTACTTAACAGAAGAAAAAAAAGCGGAAAAGCCTATTCAATAGTAGCTGTGGCAGAAGGAATAGAAGTGGAAGGAGGAACCGGCGGTCATCACCCGGCAACTTATTTCGCCCGAAAAATCGAGGAACTTACCGGAATTGAAGCCCGCGAAACCGTTTTGGGTTATATCCAGCGGGGAGGCTCACCCTCACCCTTCGACCGTAATTTAGGCACCCTGCTTGGCGGCCATGCTGCAAAACTCATCAGCGACGGCAAATTCGGCAGAATGGTTTCGGTGAAAGGGACTGATGAGATTTCGGATGTGCCACTCAGGGAAGTTGCCGGAAAACTACGCCTGGTTACACCCGACCATATCATGGTGAAACAGGGCAAACGAATGGGAATTTCATTCGGAAAATTAAGTTAAGCCTATATTCGTCCATCTGATATAAAAAAAACCGCTATTCTTTCCAGAATCGCGGTTTTTATGTGAATTGTGTACTGCTTATTTTGAAGCTTTCGTTTTACTTTCAGTATGATTTACACTTTTAACAATAGCGCTGAATGCTTCCGGGTGATTCATTGCCAGGTCTGCAAGAACTTTGCGGTTCATTTCGATTCCTGCTTTGTGCAGAGCGCCCATCAGACGTGAATAAGACATACCTTCCATACGTGCTGCAGCGTTGATACGCTGAATCCACAATGCGCGGAAGTTGCGTTTTTTGTTTTTACGGTCGCGGTAAGCATATTGCAAACCTTTTTCCCATGTATTTTTAGCTACGGTCCATACATTACGGCGTCCGCCAAAGTATCCTCTGGTGAGGCTTAAAATTCTTTTTCTTCTTTTACGTGAAGCAACGTGATTTACTGATCTTGGCATAATTAGATGATTTTTTGAAAGTTAGCGCTGCCGCTAGCAGTCTTTTTGGCTAAACATTCGGTTTGACTTTTAAGAAATTTTGTTTTTAAAAAAGTTACTGATTTTAATCTGACAACCATTAAACGCGAAGTAAGGCCTTAACATTCTTCACATCAACACTATCCACCAGACCAGTCTGGGTCAGATTGCGTTTTTGCTTTGTGGTTTTTTTAGTCAGAATGTGACTTTTAAAAGCATGTTTTCTTTTGATTTTTCCTGTTCCGGTAAGAGCGAATCTTTTTTTGGCACCGGAGTTAGTTTTCATTTTTGGCATTTT
>CAZWLJ010000064.1:0-10735 GCA_964634605.1 uncultured Paludibacter sp. | reverse complement strand
TACGTCCTCCGGCAGGCATAATGGCATTGTGGCGAAAATATCCGGGATTGCGGATACCTGCCAGCCTGTCGTTTACCGTATAAAATATACGTGGATAGCTTGCGTGTGGGTCAACCTGCGTCGCTTCGACATTGAGTTTGACTTTTTCCAGTTCTTTGGAGTCATCTTCAATGGTAGCATTCATCAGATTGGTGCTCACATAGTAAGGTCGCCAGAATTTGGCATAATCGATATTTGTACCTTCTTTTTTAAGCTGAGGTTTATGCGCTGCGAGGTACTCGTCGGTCAGTCGAACAATTTCGCCAACCGTCCAGCCTTCTTTGGCCATTTCGGTGTAAGCACGGGTTGCTAAAATATTTGAAGGAAGAACCTCCTGAAAAGAATCGGAATGAATTTTTTCAATAATTGCCCTGGCTTCATTTTCCGATAATTTTTTGTCTGTTGATTTCCAGGGTACTGAAAATGCAAAAGAAGCCGTCACTAACGCGATGAGAAGTAAAAGTGTTTTTTTCATGAGTAAAATATTTTGATTTAAAGGTTTTATATACAAAGTCAGGCAAATTATGTTTCCATAAACAGAAGATTTTTCCAGATACAAATTCTTGTCTTAATTCAAAGCATCATCATTCTGCAAAAATGCACTATTCTAACTTCTTCCAAAACAGACAGAAACATAAAAGTGCAAAAATACAAAAAAAGGATGCATCCACGTTAACTTTTAGTGATTTAACGATTATAATATATTCAACTTTAGCTTTATCCCGAAAAAACAGGCGGCTTATTTATATTTTGAAGCGATTTTATTATCGAAAAAAATAATCTTTATCAACTGATTGTATTGAAGGATTATAACTCGATTATAAATATCATCTTCCGGTTCTGAAAGCTACTCAACCTGAATACTAACCGAATGCTTCTGTTAGGCTTGTTTCCTGACTTCAGGCGGTCATTGTATTATTTCAATAATTATCAACCATAATGGAGTAATTATTTGATTTAAAATGAATAAATTTTATAAATTTGTGGTCTGAATTTTCATAACAACCGAAAATTCAATAATGACCTTAAAATCCCGAAATATCTATGATTAAAGTTATACCTTTTTTGTCAGGATTGTGCTTTTCCTCCAGCATATATTTGCTTGGATATATGTCTGATATACAGATGAATACCCACAAATTAGCCCTTATAACTTCCCGGTATCTCAAAACCCATAACAGTAATAACAACCGGAAATCTTCTGTAACAGGCGATAAACTGTTAACCCCCGCATTTTTTAATTCTCGCATTAAAGCAGCGCCAAACTATTTACTACAGATATAAAATCCGAAGAATTTATTCTTGCATCGTTGAAAACAGCAACTGATGCGGAGAATCTTCAAGGGAATGCGGTTGCATTAAATAATTCAAATTTCAACTCAAAAAAATCAAAACCAATCAAATACAATGAAAAAAGGAAAATTCAAAAAAATGATGTTTTTGACCCTCTGCCTGATTAGCTATTCGGGCATTTGGTCGCAGACGATGCCCGTCGTCAGTACCGGGGGCAATGAAGTGTGGTACTACATCCAGTTCAAAAATGGTTTCGGGGTAATGCAGGATATGGGCAATAATACCAACATATTGACCAAGGCTGCTGTAAAAGACAAAGCCGAACAACTCTGGAAAATTACCGGAACTACCGACAGCTATGTATTTACTTCTAAAACCGGAAGAAAAATCAATTTCTCTACATCAGCATCCCGTTTTCAGACAAGTTCTACAGCTAACTCAACCTTTAAATTCAAGGCTACAACGAATACCACCTATACACCGGGCTGGGAATTACAGCGCGTTGGAAGTTCGCAGTACATCAATCAATTTGGTGGTGCCGGCATCGACAAGCAATTAGGTGAATGGAGTTTTGCTGACCCTAACAATCCTTTGCAGTTTGTATTGCCTGCCGAAATGGGCTTTAAACCCGAAAAACCGGCTACTGAGGCAACTATTACCGGATCGGCTGCCGCACCGGCATCAAAACTTTCGCTTTGGTACCGCAGGCCGGCCACTCAATGGATGACCCACGCACTTCCTGTAGGTAACGGGCAGTTTGGCGGAATGATATTCGGCGGAATCAAACAGGAAGAAATCCAGTTTAACGACAAAACACTGTGGGAAGGTGATAAAACGACGTACGGTGCTTATCAGAATTTCGGCAGTGTAATTATCAATTCGCCCGGAGTCACTGCTGTTCAGAACTACCGCCGTTCGCTCGATATTGAAAATGCAATAGCCAGTGTAGAGTACGATATTGACAATGTGCATTTTACGCGTGAGTATCTGTCGTCCTGTCCCGATAGCGCCCTGGTGGTAAATTATTCGGCTTCGGAAGCAGGAAAGATTAATCTTGAGATCTTCCTGTGGGATGCACACGGAGCTAAACCCATAATCAACGGTAATTCCATCACTGCAGCAGGAAAACTGAAATTGCTCAGTTTCTATTCAAACCTCACGGTGAAAAACGAAGGAGGAACCCTGGAAGTAGTTGACGGAGTGATGACAGTTAAAAATGCAAATTCGGTAATGATGGTGCTCAGAGGAAAAACGAATTATTCACCCACAAGCTCTACCTATACGTTCGATGCAGAGCTCATTAAACCGCAGACCGATAAAATAGTGAATGATGCTGCAGCCAAAGATTTTACAACGCTGAAAGCAGCTCACACAGCTGATTACAAATCGCTGTTTGACCGGGTGAAATTTGAACTTCGCGGAACTGACAACACCATGCCAACCGACGAGCTCATTACCGACTACAACAGAGCCTATACTAACTTATTCCTCGAACAGCTTTATTTCCATTTCGGACGCTACCTGATGATTTCTTCGGCCAGGGGGCTGGATAGTCCGGCCAACCTGCAGGGAATCTGGAACAGCAGCAACACACCGCCCTGGAGCAGTGATATACACAGCAATATCAATGTACAAATGAATTACTGGCCGGCCGAAAACACCAATTTATCGGAATTGCACAAGACTTTTCTGAATTACATTTACAACGAATCGCAGATTCAGACCCAATGGAAGAAAAACGCAAAAGACTCCGGTCAAACCAAAGGATGGACACTCTATACCGAAAACAATATTTTTGGCTGGCACGGCGGATTCATGCACAATTACGTGATAGCCAACGCCTGGTATGCCATGCACATCTGGCAGCACTACCGCTACACGCTGGATAAAAATTACCTGCTCAATACGGCTTACCCGGTGATGAAAACTGCTGCAGAATACTGGATGGAGCGACTTATACAAGATCGCGGAAAGGCAGCAGGTACTCATATTCTGAAAACGTATCAGCCCGACGGTACATGGGTATGTCCCAACGAATACTCACCCGAGCACGGACCCGCTTCTGAAGATGCTACGGCTCACTCGCAGCAGCTGGTTTGGGATTTATTCAACAATACCCTGCAGGCAATAGATATTCTTGGCGATGATGTAGCCGGAGATGCCGCTTTCAAAACAGCCTTGCTGGCCAAATTTCAAAAACTGGATACAGGTTTAGGAATTGATGCCGACGGCCACTTGCGGGAGTGGAAATACTCCGAAAAAACTGCGGGCGACTGGACCGGACACCGCCATATGTCTCATTTGATGGGATTGTATCCCGGCAACCAGATTTCTCCGTTGATTGACAAAACAATTTTTAATGCAGCTGTAAAATCAATGCTGGCACGCGGTGATGCCAGCACCGGATGGTCGATGGGCTGGAAAATCAACCTTTGGGCACGCGCACTCGACGGAAACCATGCCCGCGTAATCCTTAACAAAGCCCTGCGCCTTTCTACATCACTCGGAACCAATGCCGGCGATGGTGGTATTTACCAGAATTTGTTCGATTCACATTCGCCTTTCCAGATTGACGGTAATTTCGGTGCCACAGCCGGTGTAGCCGAAATGCTGCTGCAAAGCCATATCGGTACACTGCAGCTCTTACCTGCAATGCCCGATGCATGGACTGACGGTGAAGTGAAAGGATTGAAAGGGATTGGTAATTTTGAAGTGGATATCATGTGGGAAAAAGGGAATCTGACAGAAGCTACTGTCACTTCAAAAGCAGGACTGGAGTGTAAAGTGAATTTTCCTTATGCAAAAAATGCAACGGTTACAAACCTGGCAACAAATCTTCGGGTAAATGTTACGTTTGTTGACAATAATACAATCAGTTTTCCGACAACGGTCAACGGCCAATATAAAGTAACACCCGGCCCAACATGCGATATGCCGGTTTTTTCACCGGCTGCAGGGAAATTTACTACTGAGCAACCGGTAGAAATTACTTCTGCAACAGCCGGAGCAACAATTTATTATACAACCGACGGGACGACTCCCGGACGGACATCCAGTCTGTATTCTTCACCTGTGATATTATCCGGGTCTGTTACTCTGAAAGCGATAGCGGTAAAAGAAGGGTTTGCGGACAGTAAGGTTGCATCAGCCGATTATTTAATTGGAGATTATATCGTTAATACAGCTCCCGGAGCAGTTATGACACGAACCGACCGTCATCTCGATGTTGTAAAGTTTACCGGAAATTCGGGAGGTAGCCTGACCGGAACATTACCCGCTACAGGATCCCGGTATTTAAATAACGATTTGACGAAATCAGTTACCGGTTACGCTTTACCCGGCGAAACACTGACTCCCTCCATGACTTACACCGGAAGCTGGATGCACGGTTATGTGTATCTGGACAAGGGAAACGACGGGGTTTTTGCATCGACTGTCAATACCGATGGTACTCCATCAGCAGAATCTGATGTAGTTTCTTATTCATATTATAATGGTAAAAACAGTACGGGAGCAACTGTTTCAAACCAAAATCCGGGAGTGAATTCTCCCGCATTTACAATTCCTGCCGGTACAACACCCGGTATTTATCGTCTGCGCTATAAAGTGGACTGGGATTATATAGATGCCGGCGGAAATGCCAGCAGCACAAATAATATCATAGCAAACGGAGGAGGTATTGCCGATGTGCTGCTCAATGTACATAAAACGACATCAAATATCAAAATAATAAAAACAAACGGTGATGTTCTGAAATCTGATAATACTCCGTTTAAAGATACTGAGGTTCCGTTTGCTTCAGCGGTTGATGTGGTTTTAAGCCCAAACCAGGGTTACAGGCTTAACGGATTGATGATTAAACACGGGTATCTTTCAAATCCGAAATTTATTCACGGCAACAGGCAATGGCAGATGGATACGATACCCTCAACACAGATTACCGATAATAAATACACAATACCTGCTAGGTTTATAGATGGTGATGTGGAAATTACAGCTGATTTTGTTCCGCTTTCAGGCGTTGAGAAACTGACTTTCGATCCGAATTTGATTATCAATACCAATAGAAGCTTATTAACGGTAAAAGCGATTTTACCGGCTCAGGTGAAAGTGATGGATGTAACGGGACGTACACATTTTCTCGGACAGTTATCCGGTGTTCGTACTTTTCAATTAAATTCAGGTGTATATTTTGTCAACAGGCAAAAGGTGGTGGTGCCTTAGCGGTTATAAAAATGAAAATAAGAAAAGCAGTTCGGGAAAAATTTGAACTGCTTTTCTTATGTGAAATATTTTTTCACTTAATGGTCACCATGGTTGCTCCAAAGCCATATTCACGGAAGGATGCATCCTGGTAGTAGTAGTTTTTGTACCGGCTTTTGAGTTGCTTATGAATTTCGGTTTTCAATACACCTTCGCCTTTACCGTGGATGAATACAATTTTCTGTCCCTTTTTGTTCCTGTTTTCTTCGAGTGTCCGGTGGAAGGTCTCCATCTGATAGCCAAGCATATCGGCGTTCGACAAACCGGCAGTATTGTCGAGCAGTGCATTGATGTGCAGGTCCACTTCGATTATTTCATTTTTCGGCTGTTTATGAATAATTCTCGGGCGTAACTGCGGCTGTGTTTTTTGCTGTAAAGCTTGTTTGATTTCGGCCGGTGATATCTCTGCCAGCTGTTTTTTCTGGCTTTCTTCGGTCAGACTGATGAGCATGCACAGGTCGTCGAAATAATCGGTTTCTGTGAAACTGTGCAGTTTGTAGAATTTCACGGTATTCAGCCTGAGCGTGAAATCGAGCGCGTTTTGTTCGGTGTACGTTTTGTCCTTTTTGAACGGGATAATCTGCACACGCACTTTTTCCCAATCGTTCAGTTGTGATTTTTCTATTTCACTGATAAATTCCTGCATGTTAGGCTCAATAGTCCCGTTTGATATGCTTCTTCGGTTACTGTTTTCCCCTGTTACGAAGTTGTAAAAAAGGTAATAGTTGCTGTCATTGACCAGATAACATTCGTAATTACTGGTTTCAAGCCGTTTGATATCTTTAGGGAAAAACGCCAGGAATGCATTCAGAATTTCACCTTCTGTGGTTTCAACGACAGGTTCCGTTTTTTTAGGTTCTTCCATTTTCACCTCTTTCGAAGGGCTTACCGTTGCGGTGTTGCTTTTCGCGGAGAAATCCTTCACCGGAAAATTGGTTTTTTCGTTTACTGCCTGAATGACCACACATTCGCGGGCGAGTGCCGGAATTTCAAATCCGTCGGCATCTTCTACATACACCAGGTTCTTTTTCTCGTCAATGCGGGTCACTTTTCCACCTCCTACAGCGTTCAGAAAACGCACAGTATCACCGGTTTTTATCATAATCTTTATTTTTATTGCCTGTTAGCTTGGCACTTGGTTTTAATTGTCTTAATTTTGCGCAAATTTACAAACTTTTATTGCCTTGTGAACCATCCCGAACAAAAAGAAGCTGTTTATATTGATGATTTTAACTACGAATTGCCCGATGAACGGATAGCCAAATATCCGCTTTCAAAGAGAGATTCGTCCCGGTTGCTCCTTTATCGTGATGGAGTGGTATCTGAAAGTGTTTTTTCAAATCTGGCGCAATATCTGCCTCAGAATTGTTTGCTTGTGTGCAACAACACAAGGGTCATTCAGGCCAGGCTCGTTTTTCACAAACAGACCGGAGCCCGCATTGAAGTGTTTTGTCTGGAACCATTACAGCCTTCCGATTACGCATTATCGCTATCGGCTACAGGCAGCTGTGAATGGAAGTGCCTGATCGGAAACTTAAAAAAGTGGAAGGAAGGAGCCTTACAACAGAAGATACTTTTTAATGAAAAAGAAGTGACTTTTTCTGCCGAACTGTTGGAAACGGAAGAAAATACGCACCGCGTCCGGTTCAGCTGGGATGCTGACGAGTTCAGCTTTTCCGAAATACTGATGCAAATCGGCGAACTGCCCATTCCGCCTTATTTACACCGGAAAACCGAAGAAAACGACAAAAAAACCTATCAGACCGTCTATTCAAAAATTGAAGGTTCGGTGGCGGCACCCACTGCCGGACTGCATTTCACACCTGAAGTATTTGCAAGTCTGAAGCTGAAAAATATTGAAATAGAAGAACTCACGCTGCATGTAGGAGCCGGAACTTTCCAGCCGGTGAAATCAGCCACGATTAATCAGCACACCATGCATACCGAAACCATTGCAGTGCCGCTGAATACGATTAAACATATTCAGAGCAAAACCGGTAATATTATTGCGGTGGGTACTACTTCAGTGCGTACACTGGAGAGTTTGTATTATATAGGAAAAAATCTCCCGTATTCACCCGATGAAAACCTCACAGACCTCAGAGTTGATCAGTGGGAGCCTTATGAAACGACCGAGGATATTCCGGTTGAAAAATCTTTGCAGAATATTAT
This sequence comes from uncultured Paludibacter sp., assembly GCA_964634605.1. GTDB lineage: Bacteria > Bacteroidota > Bacteroidia > Bacteroidales > Paludibacteraceae > UPXZ01. Next base: position 2,968 of record CAZWLJ010000064.1, on the reverse strand, counting down.
TGATTATCTGGAAAAATATGACCTGGACACGCTGCATGCTGAAACACAAATCCTGATACAGCCGGGCTTTCAATTTCGCGTTATCAACGGAATGATAACCAACTTCCATCAGCCTAAAAGCACGTTATTGCTGCTGGTGTCTGCCTTTGTCGATGGTAACTGGCGCAAGATTTATGATTACGCCCTTTCAAACGGATTTCGTTTCCTGAGTTATGGCGACAGTTCGCTGTTGCTGAAAGTATAAAAAAGCCTGAAACAAGTTTTCAGAACGCTTTTAAAATTAGTCCCAAAAGTTCAGTAGATAATCCTGCTGAAAATAAGCACCCGTGAATATACAGCTTTCACAGATAACGAGCTGACTGAAATTGACGGAGCAGAACTATATCCCAACCCGGCTAATGAATTTGTACACATTCGTCTGCGGGAATATTTATCCGAAAAAAATCACCCTGATACATTGCTTGTTAGGTGTGTTTTTTTTTAATTATCCTGCTGCTACAAATTTTTACACATAAGCAATATTTTGTACTTTTGCATTTGAAATAATAAACATACATCTTCATGGAAAAGATTATCATCCTCGATTTTGGTTCACAGACCACACAGCTTATCGGACGCCGCTTGCGCGAACTGAATGAATATTGCGAAATCGTGCCATACAATAAATTTCCGGAAGATACCACCGGTGTGATAGGTGTAATCCTTTCGGGAAGTCCCTATTCCGTTTACGATCCATCGGCATTTAAAGTGGACCTGAACCATATTCGTAAGAAATTCCCGATACTCGGCATTTGCTACGGTGCGCAATCCCTGGCATACAGCTCCGGCGGTAAGGTGGAACCGGCCGGAAGCAGAGAGTACGGAAGAGCCATACTGAGCAATATCGATAACTCAGACGAGCTTTTCAAAGGTGTGCATGTGGGTTCGCAAATCTGGATGTCGCACGGCGATTCAATTACCGTACTACCGGAAGAATTTAAGCAAATAGCCAGCACCGAAGACGTGAATGTAGCCGCTTTCCGTGTGGAAGGTGAAAAAACCTGGGGTGTGCAGTTTCATCCGGAAGTGTACCACACAACCGAAGGAATGCTGATATTGGAGAATTTTCTGAATATCTGCGGTTCGACAAAAAACTGGTCACCGGCTTCATTCATTGAAAGTACAGTGGCAGAACTGAAAAATACCATTGGCAACGATAAGGTTGTGCTGGGACTCTCGGGAGGTGTCGATTCATCAGTCACTGCCTTGTTGCTTCATCGGGCAATCGGCAAAAACCTGACCTGCATTTTTGTTGATCATGGTTTGTTGCGTAAGAATGAATTTGAAAATGTGCTGAGTGACTACGAACATCTCGGGCTCAATGTGATCGGAGTGGATGCCAAAAATTATTTCTATGATAAGCTTGCCGGCGTCACCGATCCGGAGCGGAAACGCAAAATTATTGGTGCAGGTTTTATTGATGTGTTTGACGCCGAAGCTCATAAAATAAAAGATGTAAAATGGCTCGCCCAGGGTACGATATACCCTGATGTAATTGAATCTCTTTCCATTACCGGAACGGTGATTAAATCTCACCACAACGTGGGAGGCCTTCCTGAAAAAATGAACCTGAAACTGTGTGAACCTTTACGGTTGCTTTTCAAGGATGAGGTACGCCGCGTGGGTTACGAACTGGGAATGATGAGCCACCTGCTGAAACGCCATCCTTTCCCGGGTCCGGGGCTTGCAGTACGCATTCTGGGTGAAATTACACCCGATAAGGTAAAAACCCTTCAGGATGCTGACGACATTTTTATCAGCGCACTGAAAGAATGGAACCTGTACGACAAAGTATGGCAGGCTGGGGTTATTCTGCTGCCGGTACATTCAGTCGGCGTAATGGGAGATGAACGTACTTACAACAATGTGGTGGCACTCCGGGCAGTGACTTCAACCGACGCTATGACAGCCGACTGGGCGCAATTGCCTTACGATTTCCTGGCAAAAGTATCCAACGAGATTATCAATAAAGTGAAAGGTGTCAACCGCGTGGTGTACGACATCAGTTCCAAGCCACCCGCAACCATCGAGTGGGAGTAAATGATTGATACCCATTCACATATCTATTCCGAAGAATTTGATGCTGATCGCGATGAGGTAATCCTGCGTGCGCAACATGCCGGGGTTACTAAAATAATTCTTCCCAATGTCGATTCGGATTCGCTGCCCCGCTTGCTGGAGCTGGAAGCAAGATATCCGGACTATTGTTATGCTGCTGTCGGTTTGCATCCCGAAAGTGTGAAAGAGAATTATCAAAAAGAACTGGACGTAATCAGAGCTGAACTCGAACGAAGAAAATACCTTGCAGTGGGCGAAATAGGCATTGATCTGTACTGGGATAAAACATATCAAAAGGAACAGACGATTGTATTCCGAACGCAAGTCGAATGGGCACTCGAATTCAGTCTGCCTGTCATCATTCATGTGAGGAATTCGCACCGCGAAACGATTGATACATTGAAACCCTATGCAAGTGGCGGACTGAAAGGAATTTTCCATTGTTTCGGAGGAACTCCGGAGGAAGCCGCGGAAATATTCAGCCTTGGCGATTTCAAACTGGGCATAGGTGGGGTAGTGACGTTCAAAAACTCCGGACTGGCTGCCAGTCTGATGCATATTCCGCTTGAAAAGCTGGTACTTGAGACTGATGCACCATATCTTACTCCGGCACCGTTTCGGGGAAAGCGAAACGAAAGTTCTTATCTCCGATACGTTGCAGCTAAACTGGCCGAAATCTATAACGTTTCACAGGATGAAGTAAACCGCGTGACGACAGAAAGTGCCTGCTCGGTTTTTTCAGGTCTGAAATAACAAAATCAAAATATCCCTTTAAAATAAAAAATGCATGGCCAAAAACCATGCATTTTTCATTCTGCGGAGAAAGCGGGATTCGAACCCGCGATACCCTTTAGGGGTATACACGCTTTCC
>CAZWLJ010000063.1:0-11139 GCA_964634605.1 uncultured Paludibacter sp. | reverse complement strand
TAGAGCGGTTCGAAAGGTATTTTTGCATCGGCGATATTCCCGCCCGAAGAGCAATCCATCAAATCCACTCCCTTGTCAATTAAAATTTCTGCCAGTTTTATCGTTTCATCTATTGTCCAGCCGCCCCCGGTCCATTCCGAAGCGCTAACCCGCACCAAAAGAGGCATTTCAGGTGGAATGGCAGCTTTTACAGCATCAATTACCTCAAGCAATAGTCTAATCCGGTTATCAAAACTTCCGCCATAGGTGTCAGTTCGCAGGTTGCTCAGTGGAGAAAGAAATTCCTGCAGCAGATAGCCGTGAGCCGCATGAATTTCAATTATTTTGTATCCGGCTTTTACGGCTCTCCGGGCGGCTTTTGCAAATAATTCAATTACATGCTGAATGCCGTATCCGGTCAATGCTGTAGGCACATTTGTTTCGGGCGAAAACGGAACTGCCGAAGGAGCCACTGTCTGCCAACCTCCATTTTCGGGCGAAAGGTATTTTCCACCGTTTGATGGTTTATCGTGTGAGGCTTTTCGGCCAGCGTGAGCCAGCTGAATAGCCGGAACAGCACCGTAAGCTGATATAAAATGTGTTATTTTTCGGAGTTGCGGAATGTGGTCGTCGCGCCAGACGCCAAGGTCGTAAGGGGTGATTCTTCCTTCGGGTGTGATGGCCGTAGCTTCCTGAATAATAAGCCCTGTACCGCCTGCGGCTCTTGTACCGTAATGCACCAGGTGCCAGTCGGTGGCAAATCCATCGGTGGCTGAATACATGCACATGGGGGACATTCCGATGCGATTTTTAAATACCGTGTCTTTAATTTTTAATGGTTGGTTGATAAAATCCATAGTATCTGTTTTGAAGTGATGTTCTGAAAACAAAAATGATTTCGGATTTGTTTTTGTGTTAATCAAATTTAATAGGTTAAATTTAACAGTTTTAATTTTATACCTTTGTATATTAACACAGATTCATATGAACTTTTCAGAACTTTCTGCTCCTGAAAATAATGTTCCATCTGTCTGATAATATGGTGTTTAACAAATTAAAAAATCCGAACAATATGACACAAATTAATGAGAGAATCAACTCGCTCCGGCAAGCGATGAAAACAGCAGGCGTAGCAGCCTGCATCATCCCGGGCACTGACCCTCACGCCAGTGAATACATAGCCGATTACTGGAAGGAAAGAGAATGGATCAGCGGATTCGACGGCTCTGCCGGTACTGTAGCTTTAACGCTCGAAAAAGCAGGACTTTGGACAGATTCGCGCTATTTCTTGCAGGGTGAGGAACAATTGGCAGGTTCAGGCATTGAACTAATGAAACAGGGATTACCTGAAACTCCTGAAATCATTCCATGGCTTTGTGCCGAACTGAAAAAAGGCGATAAAGTGGCTGTGAATGCTGAAATGTTTTCGATAAACGGTTTTTCGAACATGAAAACCGAACTTGCATTGAACGATATTGAGCTGGTTTCTGAAGATTTAATGAAAATTGTCTGGACCGGCCGTCCCGAATTACCGAAAAATCCATTTTTTGTTTTCGATAAAAAATATACCGGCAAAACCGTAGGGGAGAAACTTGATGAGCTCAGGCGCGAGATGAAAAAACTTCATGCCGATGTGTTCGTGATGTCGGCTCTCGACGATATAGCCTGGTTATTTAATATCCGGGGTAATGATGTGGACTACAACCCGGTGGTAATAGCTTACGCCCTGGTAGATGAACAAACGGCCAGCTTATTTATCGCTCCCGAAAAAATTACGAACGAAACCCAAAAGTATCTGGACGATAATAATATCACCGTTAAAGAATATTTCGACATTCACACGGAACTGAATAAAATTCCGAAATCCAAAGCAGTACTTGTGGATGGTGGTAAACTGAATCAGTCGCTCTATGAAGCTATTCCGGGCGGATGTACCAAACGAACAGCCATGTCGCCCGTTTTCAAACTGAAAAGTGTGAAAAACAACGTGGAAATGAAAGGTGTACGCAAAGCCATGATAAAAGACGGAGTGGCTCTTACACGCTTTTTCATGTGGTTTGAAGAAAATCTGAAAAAGGAAAAACTGACAGAAATATCCATTTCGCAGAAACTCCGTGAGTTTCGCGCGGAACAAAAAGGTTTCAAAGGCGAAAGTTTCGGGACCATTGCAGGCTATGCCGGTCATGGAGCTATTGTGCACTATAAGGCCACACCACAGTCGGATGCAACAATAGAAAATAAAGGAATTCTGCTGCTCGATTCGGGCGGACAGTACCTGGACGGAACTACCGATATCACCCGGACCGTCGCGCTTGGAAAACCATCCGGGAAGGAAAAAAGAGATTTCACTTTGGTGCTGAAAGGGCATATACAACTGGCAATGGCAAAATTTCCGGTGAATACACGCGGTTCGCAGCTGGATATACTTGCGCGCAAAGCCATGTGGGATGAAGGTGTTAATTACGGACACGGTACCGGCCACGGAATCGGTCATTTTCTGAATGTGCATGAAGGACCGCAAAACATCCGGATGGACGAAAACCCGGTAACTCTTCAACCCGGTATGATGATTTCGAATGAACCCGGACTTTACCGGACCGGACAATACGGAATCCGCATTGAAAACCTGGTTCAGGTGATCCCGGCTGAGAAAACGGAATTTGGTCAGTTCCTGAAATTTGAAACGCTCACACTTTTCTACATTGATACCCGGTTGGTTGACAAAAACATGCTTACCCCAGGGGAAATCAAGTGGCTGAACGATTATCATCTGCGTGTTTGTAAAACGCTCTGCCCGAATCTGACCGATAAGGAAAGAAAGTGGCTGAGCCGTAAAACGGAAGCCATTTAGATTGCCTGAAAAATGTGATTCAGCAATAACCGAAGTAACCGGCTTCGGTTATTGCTGTTTTAAAGTGTCGCGGAGTTGTTTGTTGTCCTTGTTTTTCTTTTTGCTGAAAAGCTGTATCAGCCAGCTGTTCTGTACTGCTTTCGCAGTTTTGTCAAATTCATTCAGGCTGTTCTGCAGTTTCAGGATGGTGGTGTCAATGTTTTGGGCCGTATTCTTGCTATTGAGTAAAAGATTGACTGCTCCCTCGCCGTGGTTGATTCGCTGAGTCGCTGTTTCAAGATTTTCAGCTACCAGCTGTGTCTTTTCTACCGTTTCGCTGAGGTTGTTCAGCAAGCCGGATACTTCCGAAGTCAGTTCATTGCTGTTAATAAGTTTTGCAACATCTCCCTGACCGGAATTCAGCTTTAATGCAATCTGGTTGACTGTTGCCAGTGTTGAATTCAGTCGTTGGGTTGCAGCGGCAAGTTCCGGGGTTAATGTGTTCTCATTCACCAGTTTTGCCAGATCGCCGTTGCCCGAATCAATTTTTGAAGCGATAGATTTCAGGCTTACAACAGCATCACCGGTTTGTATAAGTATATCGCGGACTTCGTACAGCATGTTCTCGATGTCGATTCCTTCTTTCCCTTTCAGGTGGGTACCATCCTGAATCTTACCGGCCGAAGAATGTCCGGAAGTGATGTTGATTAATTTGTTGCCCATCAGTCCGTCCTGGTTTATTTCTGCCAGTGCATCCCTGTAAATGAAACGGGAGTACTCCCTGGCAATGGAGAGCTCGAGCATCACTTCTTTGTCCGAAACGATGTTGATACCGGTTACTTTTCCCACGTTTATTCCCGAAAAGCGGACATTATTTCCTACTACCACACCCCGTATGTCGTTGAATGAGGTTGTGATACGGGTTTTGGGTTTGAATAAATTATCTTTGCTCCCAATCAGGTAAATTATGGTAATAAATATGGCCAGCGCGGTGAAGACAAATAATCCCACTCGCAATGCTCTGTTTGTCTGATGTTTCATAACACGGTTTTGTTATCTGTTTAAAAGTATTGTTATAAAAAGAAAGCCCTGATTTCCCTGTCATTGCTCCTGCTTAATTCATCGTAAGTACCTTCGGTCAGAAAAGTCCCGTTTCCAAGTATTTTTATTTTATCGGTTGTAATTTTCGCACATTTCATGTCGTGTGTCACGATAATGGACGATGCATTGTATTCTTCCTGCACTTTCAGAATTAGTTCACTTATCTCACCCGAGGTGACCGAATCCAGTCCGGTCGTCGGTTCGTCGTAGAGTATCACTTTGGGCCGCAAAATCAATGCCCTTGCCAGGCTGATTCGCTTCCTCATTCCTCCGGAGAGTTCGGCTGGCATTTTGTTTATTGAATCCAGCAGGCTCACGCTTCTCAGAGCCTGTTCCACTCTTTCGTTTACCTCCTGCCTGTCTCTTGCCATCTGAGTCCGGCGTATAGGGAATTCCAGGTTTTCACGCACACTCATGGAATCGTACAGAGCGCCACCCTGAAACAGATATCCGATTTCTTTTCTGATGTCGTTCAGTTCACCGGTCGGTAATGTCAGGATATTTTTTCCAAGTACCCTTATTTCGCCTGAGTCGGGTTCGATAAGCCTGACTACGCATTTGGTCAGTACCGATTTTCCGGAGCCCGATTTTCCGATAATTCCCAGGTTTTCGCCTTTCGAAAGATGGAAACTGACACCATTTAACACCACCTTCCCGCCAAAAGATTTATACAGGTTTTTTACATCAATCATGTCATTTGCCGGTAAACAGGTTAGTTATCAATACGGCTACAAGGTCGATAATGAAAATGGACAATGAGGAGTTTACCACTGCCGAGTTAGCCGCAAGTCCCACCGATTCGGTTCCCATTCCCGACTGGTAACCCTTGTACGCACCAATGAGTCCGATAAAGAATCCAAAAAACACCGATTTGATAGTCGCAGGGATTACATCGATGAATCCAATCATATCAAAGGCATTTTTCATGTAAAGCTGGAAACTCATCGACTCGAACAGATTAATTCCCAGAAACGAACCGAACAGACTGAATGCGTCTGAGAAAAAAACAAGCAAAGGTAACATCACGGTCGAAGCAAGAATCCGGGTAGCCACTACAAAACCCAGAGGTTTGGTTCCCGAAACCTCCATTGCATCAATTTGTTCCGTAACTTTCATGGCACCGATTTCGGCGGCAATACCCGAGCTTATTTTTCCGGCACAAATCAGTCCGGTGACAACGGGTCCCACCTCACGAAACATAGAGACAGCGACCATGCCGGGTATCAGCGACTGAACACCAAACTGAACCAGCGTAGGCTGAGTTTGCATGGTGAGCACAAGTCCCATTATCAGCCCGGTAACAGCTACCAGCGCCAGCGATTTATTACCGATAGCGTAAGCCTGTTTAATTAATTCCCTGTTTTCGAATGGAGGTGAAACAAACTGACGGATTACCTTTCCGGTGAAAATAGCCAGTTCACCAAGGTCAATGAAAACCACATTGTAGAATTTCTTTGAATTATCTGCTTGTCGTTTTCTCTTTGTATTCTTATTCGACCTGATTTCAGGAATTTCCATTTTTCCCATAAATAATTAAATGAATCCGGAAGGTCATTTTCCGGCTATAAAATCAGTAACAGAATGGTAGATTTATTTGTTTTCAGAAGGTAAAGATAATCGATTTTTTGTCATTATTTTGTTTTTTTTGTTATTAAAACTATTCAATTGTCAATTTCTGCTTACAATGCAGGTGTTTCACGATAATTTCACATCAATTTTTCAGAGTAAAAGAAAATTGTGTACTTTTGTGAATCAATAAAAAAACGAATCATTATATTCTTTTTTATTCAATTTTACAGAAAAGAAGAATACAGCATTTTTCAGAAAGGATTTCCTGAACTGATACCAGTACGGTAATCCCTGATGCTAAGAAAAATCAAAAAAACAATCGAAAAATATCATGTAAATCAGATCGAATGAGAAAATTTGTAATTGCAGTCATTGTTTTGTTCTCTACACTTCCGATATCAGCTCAATCTGTTGGAAATGATGATTTTTACCCCGGATGGTATGTGGGATTTAATACCGGAACCAGTTGGCTGGGAGGTGAAAACAGCAACGTTTTGTATAATTACGAAAGCAGGAATTCTTTAGCTCGGAATTCAGGTTCGATGCTGAGGGCAGAAGTGGGTTACAACTATACTCCTGTTTGGGGAATCAGAGGATTTGCAGGATTTACCCAGAATCACTGGCCCGAAGCCACCCTGTCAGACAAAGAAGTAGTCTCATTTGGTTCAAAGTACATTACCGGCGATGTGGTGATGAACATCAGCAATTACCTGGACGGACAAAATCTGGTCCGGTCATTTGATTTTCTGGCATTTGCAGGTACAGGCATTCATTACAGAAACAAAATAACTGCCAATGGTGCAGGTTTAATGAGCCTGGCAGGCCGGTTAGGAGTTCAGGCCAATTTTATGGTGAATGAATTCATGGATTTGAAAGCGGTATTTGATTTGAATATTGTGAGTGACAGATACAATGGTTTCGAAGCAGGAAGCAAATTGGACCTGATGCCTGCACTATCGGTAGGTGTAGCCTACTATCTGTAATCAGGGCTCGTATAAAGGCAGAATATTTAGTGAAAAAATAAATAAAACCTAATCGCATGAAAGGAATAATACTTGCCGGAGGTTCCGGTACACGTTTGTATCCTATTACAAAAGGGATTTCCAAGCAGCTTATCCCTATTTTTGACAAGCCCATGGTATATTATCCCATTTCGGCGCTCATGCTTGCCGGAATAAGAGATATCCTCATCATTTCCACTCCGGGTGATTTACCCGGATTCCGTCGTTTGCTTGGCGACGGGAGCGATTACGGAGTAAATTTCACCTATGCCGAACAGCCAAGTCCCGATGGACTGGCGCAGGCATTCATCATCGGCGAAAAATTCATTGGCGACGATTCTGCCTGCCTGGTGCTCGGCGATAACATTTTCTACGGGCACGGATTTCCCACGATGCTGCGAAATGCGGTGAAAGATGCTGAGGAAAATAACCTTGCCACCGTTTTCGGCTACTGGGTAAACGACCCGGAGCGTTACGGAGTCGCCGAATTCGACAACCAGGGAAAGGTTATCAGTATTGAAGAAAAACCACGGGAACCCAAATCGAACTACGCCGTGGTGGGACTGTATTTTTATCCGAATAAAGTGGTGGAAGTAGCTAAAAAAATCCGGCCGTCGGCGCGCGGCGAACTGGAAATAACCACCGTAAACCAGGAGTTTCTGAACGACGAACAACTGAAAGTGCAGCTTTTCGGACGCGGTTTCGCGTGGCTCGATACCGGCACATTCGATTCACTGGCCGAAGCTTCCACTTTTATCGAGGTGCTTGAAAAACGTCAGGGATTAAAAATTTCATGCCTGGAAGAAATAGCATGGCGAAACGGCTGGATTACGGGCGAGAGACTGGAACAACTGGCGCTCAGGATGATTAAGAATGAATACGGGCAGTACCTGATGGGACTGCTGAAGTAGTACAAAGTGACTGATTCCGGACTGGTTTTCATCCTGTTCCGTACAAAAAATCTATTGAATGAAATGAATATTATCGATACAGAAATACCTGAAATAAAAATCATTGAACCCGCAGTGTTTGGCGACCACCGGGGCTATTTTTTTGAATCCTTTTCGCAACAGGAATTTAATGAAAAAGTTTGCAGGACACTTTTTGTGCAGGATAACGAGTCAAAATCCGGATTCGGAGTGTTGCGCGGACTTCACTTTCAGAAAGCCCCTTATGCTCAATCCAAGTTAGTTCGCGTAGTACAGGGAAGTGTGCTCGATGTGGCGGTAGATATCCGGAAAGGATCGCCCACTTTTGGCAAATATGTGACAGCAGTACTGAGTGACGAAAACAAGAGGCAAATGTTTATTCCCCGTGGTTTTGCCCACGGATTTGCAGTGTTGAGCGACGAAGTGATTTTTCAGTACAAATGTGACAATTATTACATGCCCGAAAGCGAAGGAGGCATTGCCTGGGATGCACCCGAACTGGCTATTGACTGGCAGATACCTGCCGACCGGATTATTCTTTCTGAAAAAGACCGTAACCGTTGCGGGCTAAACGACGCGGATTATTTATTTGATTACCAGCAAAATTTATATGAGTAAAATTCTGATAACAGGCTCCAACGGTCAGCTCGGAAGTGAGATAAAAAAACTTTCTGCGGTTTCCGGCAGGCATTTCCACTTCACCGATGTGGACGAACTTGACATAACCGACAGGTTAGCAGTTGAAAATTACGCGGTTGAAAATAACATCGGATTAATAGTCAACTGTGCGGCATACACCAACGTGGACAGAGCGGAAGATGATGCGGAAACAGCCGGCAGGATTAACCATCTGGCAGTGAAAAATCTGGCGGAAGTGAGCGCGAAACTGGATATGACACTGATTCATATATCCACCGATTATGTTTTCGACGGCTCAAAAAATACGCCTTACACCGAAACAGACTCCACATCGGCGCTGGGTGTGTACGGACATACGAAATTAGCCGGTGAAAACGCAGTGACTGACTCGGGGTGCAAGCACCTGATTATCCGTACATCGTGGTTGTATTCTTCTTTTGGCAACAATTTTGTGAAAACCATGCGCAGACTGACTTTCGAAAAGGATAACCTGAATGTGGTTTTTGACCAGACAGGAACACCCACTTATGCGGCTGATCTGGCTAAAGCAATCACGGAAATCATCGAAACCGGAAAATACAGCGAAAATACCGGCATTTATCATTTCTCCAACGAGGGAGTATGTTCGTGGTACGATTTTGCCATAGAAATCAGAAATCAGTTCGGCAACTCGTGCGATATTCAGCCCTGTCACTCCGATGAATTCCCGGCCAAAGTCAAACGACCCAATTTCTCTGTGCTGGACAAAACAAAAATAAAGCAAACCTTCGGACTGAAAATTCCTTACTGGAAAGAATCGCTGAAAGTGTGCGTGGATTTGTTGAAACAAGAAGTGAATAAATAAGTAAACCGTCAAAAAATATGAATTTTAAGAAAAGCATTCTGATTACCGGGGGAGCCGGTTTTATCGGCAATCATGTGGTAAGGCTTTTTGTTAACAAATACCCTGACTACCGGATTGTTAACCTCGATAAACTCACCTATGCCGGAAATCTGGCAAACCTCACCGATGTGGAAAACGCCCCGAATTACGCGTTTGTGAAAGCAGATATTTGCGATTTTCCATTGATGCTCGAAGTCTTTAAAAAATACGAAGTTACCGATGTCATTCACCTGGCTGCCGAAAGTCATGTGGACAGGAGCATCAAAGACCCCTTCACATTTGCTCAGACCAACGTGATGGGAACACTGAGCCTCTTGCAGGCAGCCAAAGAGTCCTGGAAAGATAATTATCCGGTGCATCGTTTTTATCACATTTCCACCGACGAAGTGTACGGGGCGCTGGAGTTTGACGGCAGTATGTTTACCGAAACCACTTCCTATGATCCGCATTCGCCCTATTCGGCAAGTAAAGCATCATCCGATCATTTTGTAAGGGCATTTCACGATACCTACGGGATGGATGTGATTATTTCCAACTGCTCTAATAATTATGGACCATATCAGTTCCCCGAAAAACTTATTCCGCTGTTTATCAATAATATCCGTCATAGCAAACCGCTTCCCGTTTATGGAAAAGGGGAAAATGTGCGTGACTGGCTCTATGTTGTGGATCATGCCCGCGCTATCGATGTGATTTTTCACCGGGGAAATTCAGGCGACACCTACAATATCGGTGGTTTCAACGAATGGACAAACATTGACTTAATCCGTGTAATGATCAAAACAGTGGACCGCCTGCTCGGTAATCCCGAAGGTCATTCACTGAACTTAATCACGTACGTGACCGACAGGGCAGGACATGACCTGCGCTATGCAATCGATTCCACCAAACTGAAAAATGAACTGGGCTGGGAACCCTCGCTCCAGTTTGAAGAAGGGATTGAAAAAACTGTGAAATGGTACCTGGAAAATCAGCAGTGGATGGACAATGTGACCACCGGTGAGTACGAAAAGTATTACGAAAATATGTACGGGAAAAAATGACACCTGAATCGGTAAAACCTTATAAAAGCACTTGCAGATGCAGGTGCTTTTTTTTAGGTGCTTTTTATTTAAAATATTTTTTTTGAAATAATCCGGATGATTACAAAAATAATATTAATTCAATCTGAAAAAAAAGTAGTATTTTTGCGAATTCAAATATCACCAATAAATCAACAGAATACATCAATTCGTATACAAAAATGATTAAGGAAATTTTACTGAATAAAATAGAAAAGCGTGAAATCGTAGTGGGAGTGGTGGGTCTTGGTTATGTAGGCCTGCCACTTGCTGTCGAAAAAGCCAAAGCCGGTTTCAAAACCATCGGCTTCGATGTGCAGGACTCCAAAGTAAAAATGGTGAACGACGGACACAATTACATCGGCGATGTGGTGGACGAAGACCTGGCAGATATCGTGAGCAAAGGAATGCTCTCGGCAACCAACGATTTCAGCTTTATCCGCGATGTGGATTTTGTTGCTATCTGCGTTCCAACGCCGCTTGATATGTATCAGCAGCCGGATATCAGCTATGTGAAAGCATCCACCGAAGCCATTGCCCGATACATGAAACGGGGAACTATGGTTGTGCTGGAATCCACTACATACCCGGGCACTACCGAAGAACTGGTAAAACCGATTCTCGAAGAAGGTTCCGGACTGAAATGCGGTGAAGATTTCTATCTCGGTTTTTCACCTGAAAGGGTTGATCCGGGCAACCTGATTTATAAAACCAAAAATACACCTAAAGTGGTGGGTGCCATTGGCGCTGATGCACTGGAAGTGATAGCTGCCATGTATCGTGCCGTGCTCGAAAGCGATGTGTATACGGTATCCAGTCCGGCCATTGCCGAAATGGAAAAGATACTGGAAAATACCTACCGCAATATCAACATCGGACTGGTCAATGAACTGGCAATGCTTTGTCATAAAATGAATATCAATCTCTGGGAAGTAATTGATGCCGCCAAAACTAAACCCTACGGTTTTCAGGCGTTTTATCCGGGACCCGGCCTTGGAGGCCACTGTATTCCGCTCGATCCGTATTACCTCTCGTGGAAAGCCCGCGAATTCGGATTTCACACATCCATGATAGAGTCTTCCATGATGATCAACGACCGGATGCCCGAATACTGTATGGAGCGTGCAAGTGTCATTCTCAACCGTTA
>CAZWLJ010000062.1:0-11790 GCA_964634605.1 uncultured Paludibacter sp. | reverse complement strand
GCACTGTTATCGAAGCAGGTCCTTGTGTTGTTACTCAAATTAAAACTGTAGAAACAGACGGTTATTCTGCCGTGCAAGTAGGTTTTCAGACAAAGACTGAAAAACATACAACCAAAGCAGAAGCAGGTCATTTCAAAGTAGCAGGAGTAGCACCTCAGCGCCACTTGGTTGAGTTCAAAGAATTCGAACAGGAATTTAAATTAGGTGATGTAATCACCGTTGACAATTTGTTTGAAGCCGACACTTACGTAGATGTAATCGGAACTTCAAAAGGTAAAGGACACCAGGGTGTAGTGAAAAGACACGGTTTTGGTGGTGTAGGTGATGCTACTCATGGTCAGCATAACCGTTTGCGTGCCCCGGGTTCACTTGGTGCATCTTCATGGCCTTCCCGCGTTATGCCGGGCATGCGCATGGGCGGACGCACTGGCGGCGACAGGGTAACAATGCAGAATTTGCAGATATTAAAGGTTATACCGGAACATAATTTACTGGTTATCAAAGGATCAGTACCGGGAGCCAAAGGTTCAATCGTAATCATCAATAAGTAATCATGGAACTGAATATTTTAGACATTAAAGGAAAAGAAACCGGGAAAAAAGTATCACTGGATGATTCTGTTTTCGGTGTTGAGCCAAATGACCATGCTATTTATCTGGATGTGAAACAGTATCTGGCAAACAAGCGTCAAGGCACACATAAATCAAAAGGAAGAAGCGAAATAGCAGGTAGTACACGTAAACTTGGTCGTCAGAAAGGTAGCGGAGGTGCTCGTCCGGGTGATATCAAGTCGCCGGTACGCGTAGGTGGAGGTCGTATTTTCGGTCCCGTTCCACGCGATTACAGTTTCAAACTTAATAAGAAGGTTAAACAACTGGCCCGCAAGTCAGCTTTGTCATACAAAGCCAAAGACAATGCCATCACAGTAGTAAACGAACTGAATTTCGAAGCTCCTAAAACAAAGAATTTTGTAGCAATATTAAAAAATCTGCAAGTAGCTGATAAAAAGACACTTTTCATTTTGTCAAATGGAAATAAAAACGTATATTTGTCGGCTCGTAATTTACCGGGAGTGAATGTGTTAACCGTTTCAGAATTAAGCACTTATTCAATCGTTGGAGCAAAAAATATTGTATTTACTGAAGATTCAGTTGCCGTATTACAGCAAACATTTAAAGCATAAGGAGGTAAAGATATGTCAATAATAACAAAACCAATCGTTACTGAGAAAATGACTCAGCTTGGAGAAAAGCTGAATCGTTACGGCTTTAGAGTAGATAAAAACGCCAACAAAATTGAAATCAGGAAAGCAATCGAGGAGATGTACAATGTAACAGTAACTGACATCAATACGATGATAGTAGCACCTAAAAACAAAATTCGCTATACAAAAGGCGGATACAGCAAGGGAGCTACCAACGCTTATAAGAAAGCGGTTGTTACACTGAAAGAAGGAGATACAATTGATTTTTATAGCAATATCTAAAAAATAGTAATGAGTTTCGGGTTCTGAATAAGATCCCGAAACTTCAAACTCGAAACTAAAATAAATAAATGGCTGTACGTAAATTAAACCCCACCACACCGGGGCAAAGACACAAGATTATTGGTACATTTGACACAATTACTGCAAGTGCACCAGAAAAATCGCTTGTAACAGGTACACGTAAGAGCGGAGGTCGAAACCACGACGGTAAAATGACCATGCGCTACATCGGAGGCGGTCACAAGAGAAAATACAGAGTAATTGACTTTAAACGTAACAAAGATGGTGTGCCTGCTACAGTGAAAGCAATTGAATACGATCCGAATCGTTCGGCCCGTATTGCATTGCTTTATTATGCTGATGGCGAAAAACGTTACATTCTTGCTCCGAACGGATTGCAAGTGGGTCAAGTAGTTCTTTCAGGTGCCCAGGCTGCTCCTGAAGTAGGAAATGCGTTGTTTTTACAGGATATCCCGCTTGGAACCGTAGTTCACAATATTGAACTCCGTCCCGGTCAGGGAGCATCAATGGCTCGCTCGGCAGGTACCTTTGCACAATTAACTTCGAGAGAAGAAAAATATGTAATCGTTAAATTACCTTCAGGCGAAATCAGAAAAATACTTTCTACCTGTAAAGCAACTGTTGGAAGTGTAGGAAACTCTGACCACGCACTGGAAAGATCAGGAAAAGCAGGTCGTTCTCGTTGGCTTGGACGTCGTCCACGCGTGAGAGGTGTAGCTATGAACCCGGTTGATCACCCCATGGGTGGTGGTGAAGGCCGCGCTTCTGGTGGACATCCACGTTCACGTAAAGGTTTATTGGCAAAAGGATACAGAACACGTCATCCGAAAAACCAGTCAAATCAGTATATTATTGAAAGAAGAAAAAAATAATCAGAAAAACTAAGTAAATAATATGAGCCGTTCGTTAAAAAAAGGACCATTTATCAACGTGAAGTTGGAAAAGAAAGTGCTGGCAATGAATGAAAGCGGTAAAAAATCCGTAATCAAAACCTGGTCGCGCGCTACAATGATATCACCTGATTTTGTAGGTCACACAATTGCAGTTCACAATGGAAATAAATTTATTCCCGTGTACGTAACCGAAAACATGGTAGGACATAAACTGGGCGAATTTGCACCAACTCGTATCTTCCGCGGTCACGGTGGTAAAAAGAAATAATCCATTGAAAAGTTTAAAGTAAGAAAAAAGTAAAAATTTCGATACAATGGGTCAAAGAAAAAAAATATCAGCCGAAGCAAGAAAAGAAGCCAACAAATCGCTTTATTTCGCCAAGCTTAATAATGTTCCAACATCACCACGCAAGATGCGCCTTGTGGCGGACATGATCCGTGGGATGGAAGTGAACAAAGCTTTGAGCGTATTAAAGTTCTCAAATAAAGAAGCTTCTGTCAGAATGGAAAAACTGCTGAAATCTGCTATCGCCAACTGGGAAACAAAAGTGGAAGATAAAGCAGAAAATGCAAATTTATATGTAAGTGCAGTATACGTGGATTCAGCTACAATGCTCAAACGTTTGCGTACCGCTCCTCAGGGACGTGGTTATCGTATCCGCAAGCGCTCCAATCACGTAACACTGTATGTGGATACCAAAAATACTAACGACAACCAAAATTAAGCAAGATGGGACAGAAAACAAATCCGATAAGTAATCGTTTGGGAATCATCCGCGGATGGGACTCTAACTGGTATGGTGGCAACAATTATGGCGACACGATACTGGAAGACAGCAAAATCAGAAAATATCTGAACGCCCGCCTTGCAAAAGCAAGCGTATCACGCATCGTTATCGAGCGTACACTGAAACTTATTACCATCACCGTGTGCACAGCCCGTCCCGGTATTATTATCGGCAAAGGTGGCCAGGAAGTTGATAAGCTGAAGGAAGAATTGAAAAAAATTACCGACAAGGAAGTGCAGATCAATATCTTCGAAATCAAACGCCCCGAACTCGATGCAGTAATCGTAGCCAACAACGTGGCACGTCAGGTAGAAGGAAAAATAGCATACCGCAGAGCGGTGAAAATGGCTATCGCTTCAACCATGAGACTGGGAGCCGAAGGTATTAAAATACAGGTATCAGGTCGTCTGAACGGAGCTGAAATGGCACGTTCGGAGATGTATAAGGAAGGAAGAACTCCTCTTCATACCTTCAGAGCAGACATTGATTACGCTCACGCCGAAGCTTTGACAAAAGTAGGTCTGATTGGAATAAAAGTATGGATTTGCCGTGGTGAAATATACGGTAAAAAAGACTTGGCACCTAATTTTACCTCTGCCAAAGAATCAGGTCGTGGAGGATATCATGCAAATGATCGTTCGGACCGCGGTGGAAAAGGTTTCAAAAAAAGAAAAAATAACAGGTAATAATGCATTTGATTTAGAATATTATGTTACAACCTAAAAAAACCAAATTCAGAAGACAGCAGGACGGACGTTTCAAAGGAAATGCACAACGCGGAAATCAGTTGGCATTTGGTTCCTTCGGTATTAAAACCCTGGAATCCAAATGGCTTACAGGTCGCCAGCTCGAAGCTGCCCGTGTTGCAGTAACCCGTTTCATGCAACGTGAAGGGCAAGTATGGATTCGCGTGTTCCCCGATAAGGCTATTACCCGCAAACCTGCTGATACACGTCAGGGTAAAGGTAAAGGAAATCCTGAAGGATTCGTAGCACCCGTTACCCCGGGACGCATCCTCTTCGAAATAGAAGGAGTTTCTTTCGATATAGCAAAGGAAGCACTGAGATTAGCTGCTCAAAAACTTCCAGTAGCCACTAAATTCGTGGTAAGACGCGATTATGATTACACATCTAAATAATAGCTTAAGAATATGAAAACAAGTGAAATAAAAGAATTAACTGACAAAGAACTTCTTGAACGTTTAGATGCAGAAAAAAACCATCTATCACGCATGAAGATGAATCATGCCATTTCTCCCCTTGATAATCCGCTGCAAATCAAGGATATTCGTCGGAATATCGCACGTTTTGCCACCGAATTGCGTCAGAGAGAATTAAACAAATAAAAATTAGATTCTGATGGAAACAAGAAATTTAAGAAAAGTAAGAACAGGTGTGGTTTCGAGCAACAAGATGGATAAAACCATTACTGTAGCAGTAAAATGGAAAGAAAAACACCCCATTTACGGTAAATTCGTAAATAAGACCAAGAAATATCACGCTCACGACGAAAAAAATGACTGCAACATTGGAGACACTGTGACAATCATGGAAACCCGTCCTCTGAGTAAATTGAAAAGATGGAGACTAATCCAAATTAACGAAAGAGCTAAGTAAGAATTATGATACAACAAGAATCAAGACTCACAGTAGCTGACAACAGCGGCGCAAAGGAAGCACTTTGTATCCGCGTGTTGGGAGGAACCGGTAAACGTTATGCAACGTTAGGCGATATCATCGTCGTAACAGTTAAAAACGTTATCCCCTCGGGCGATATTAAAAAGGGAACTGTGTCAAAAGCAGTAGTCGTACGGACAAAAAAAGAAGTTCGTCGCGCCGACGGTTCTTACATCCGTTTCGATGACAACGCCTGCGTATTATTAAATGCAGCCGGTGAAATCCGTGGAAGCCGTATATTTGGTCCGGTAGCCCGTGAACTTCGTGCTACCAATATGAAAATTATATCACTTGCACCCGAGGTGCTTTAACCATTGAAATAATTAAGTGATGAGTAAATTACACATAAAAAAGGGCGATACAGTATTTGTGAATGCCGGTGTTGATAAAGGTAAAACAGGACGGGTATTGGAAGTCCAGGTTAAAAAACAGCGCGCAATCGTAGAAGGTATTAACATGGTATCAAAAAATACCAAGCCCAATGCGAAAGCTCCTCAGGGAGGTATTATTAAAAAGGAAGCAGCTATTCATATTTCAAATCTGAATCCGGCTGAAAAAGGAAAACCAGTACGCGTTGGACGTAAACTGAATGCAGAAGGCAGACTGGTACGTGTTTCTAAAAAAACAGGAGAGGAAATTTAATATGGAAACAGCAAGTTTAAGAAAAGAATACAAGGAACGTATTGTTCCGGCATTAGTCAAGGAATTCGGCTATACTACAGTGATGCAAGTACCGAAACTCGAAAAAATTGTACTGAATCAGGGATTAGGATCTGCTGTAGCAGATAAAAAAATCATTGAAACAGCTATCAACGAAATGACAACCATCACTGGTCAGAAAGCCGTACAAACTATTTCGAAGAAAGATATTTCAAACTTCAAACTCCGTAAAAAAATGCCTATCGGTGTACGCGTCACTCTGCGTGGCGAACGTATGTACGAGTTTCTGGAACGTTTGGTTCGCGTAGCATTACCACGTATCCGCGACTTCAAGGGTATCGAAAATAAATTTGACGGTAAAGGGAATTATACCCTGGGAATCACCGAACAGATCATTTTTCCGGAAATCAACATCGACAGCATCAGCAAACTTATGGGTATGAATATTACATTTGTAACCACAGCCAATACTGATGAAGAAGGTCTTGCACTGTTGAAGGAATTTGGATTACCATTTAAGAAAAACTAATTAAAGAGGATAAAATGGCAAAAGAATCAATGAAAGCCCGCGAGGTGAAAAGAGCCGCAATGGTTGCAAAATATGCTGCAAAACGTGAACAGTTGAAATCTGAAGGCGACTATGAAGCATTACAGGCAATACCAAAAAATGCATCGCCAATACGTTTGCACAACCGTTGCAAGATTACCGGACGTCCGAAAGGATATATGCGTCAATTCGGTATTTCACGTATTCAGTTTCGCGAAATGGCATCCAAGGGCTTAATACCCGGAGTAAAGAAAACCAGCTGGTAACCCCTGAGTCCCCTGAAGGGGATTTCCTGATTACCAGTTGAAATTAAATAATACTATCATTATTCCCGTTTAAGGGCGTAGAGGTAGATTTCACAATTAAATATTGTCCCGATTGACGGGATCAATTTAAAATCAATTTTTATGACAGATCCAATTGCAGATTATTTAACCCGGTTGCGGAATGCTATCAAAGCCAACCACCGTGTGGTGGAAATTCCCGCATCCAATTTGAAAAAAGAAATGACCAGAATATTGCACGAAAAAGGCTATATTCTGAACTACAAATTTGTAGAAGAAGGACCCCAGGGCACAATTAAAATTGCCTTGAAATACGACCCTGTAAACAAAGTAAACTCAATCAAAAATTTGAAAAGAGTATCTACTCCGGGTCTCCGTCAGTATGTAGGCTACAAAGACATGCCACGTGTACTGAACGGATTAGGTATTGCTATTCTATCGACTTCTAAAGGAGTGATGACTAATAAAGAAGCTGTCGATCTGAAAATCGGCGGTGAAGTTTTGTGTTACGTTTATTAATCAAGGAGGAAAAAAGAATGTCAAGAATAGGAAAATTACCAATAGAAATACCTGCAGGTGTTACCATCTCGGTTAAAGACCAGACAGTAACAGTAAAAGGTCCAAAAGGGGAATTAAATCAAAAAATAAGCCCGGCTGTACAGATTGAAATTGAGGGGAATGAATGTAAAATAATCCGCAACGAAGACGACAGACAGAGTCGTGCTGATCACGGATTGTATCGTTCTTTAATAAACAACATGGTTACAGGCGTATCTCAGGGATATGAGAAAGTACTTGAACTGGTTGGGGTAGGTTATCGTGCATCAGGTCAGGGACAGGTGCTGGAACTATCATTAGGATATACACACCCGATTTTTCTGGTGTTACCCAATGAAGTAAGTGTCGAAACCGTAAGCGAACGTAACCAGAATCCGCTGATCAAACTCAGAAGCGTTGACAAACAGCTGTTGGGACAGATCTGTGCAAAAATTCGTTCATTTCGCAAACCCGAACCTTACAAAGGTAAAGGTGTTAAATTCCGGGGTGAAGTTATACGTCGTAAAGCTGGTAAAACAGCAGGTAAATAATCTATGTAAACTTGTGAAAAAATGAGTGATAAAACAAATAGAAGAAGTAAAATAAAAGCCCATATCCGTACCAAAATCTCGGGCACTGCAGAAAGACCACGTTTAAGCGTATTTAGAAGTAATACACAGATTTACGCTCAGATTATCGACGACGTAAAAGGTGTTACATTAGCATCTGCATCATCATTGGGAAGCAAAGATAAAATGACTAAAACAGAGCAGGCAGCAGTAGTAGGAACACTTATTGCAAAAAACGCACTGGAAGCAGGAGTTAAAGAGGTAGTATTTGACCGCAACGGTTATCTCTATCACGGACGTGTTAAACAATTAGCTGACGCTGCACGCGAAGGTGGACTTAAATTTTAATCAACGATGGCAACAAAAATGAACGTAGTAAAAACTACAAACGATTTGGAATTAAAAGACAGACTTGTAGCAGTAAACCGTGTGACTAAGGTTACAAAAGGTGGACGTACTTTCAGCTTTTCTGCAATTGTAGTGGTAGGAAACGAAGATGGTATAGTAGGCTGGGGACTGGGTAAAGCCGGTGAAGTAACTGCAGCAATAGCTAAAGGAACTGAAGCAGCAAAAAAGAACCTTATTAAAGTTCCAGTGCTCAACGGAACCATACCTCACGAACAGATTGCAAAATTTGGTGGTGCCAGAGTATACATCGAACCAGCAACTAACGGTACCGGTGTTAAAGCAGGAGGTGCTATGCGCGCCGTGCTCGAAAGCGTAGGTATCACCGATGTACTTGCAAAATCAAAAGGTTCATCAAACCCACACAATCTGGTGAAAGCTACAATACTTGCTTTAAGCGAACTTCGCGATGCAAACCAGGTAGCACAAAACAGAGGAGTATCTCTTTCAACAGTATTTAACGGATAAAATCGAAATCAAGATGGCAACAATAAAAGTAAAACAGGTTAGAAGCAGAATCCGCTGTCCGAAAGATCAGAAAAGAACTCTGGACGCATTGGGTTTGAAAAAAATGCATGCCGTGGTTGAACATGAAGCTACTCCGCAGATTCTGGGTATGGTAGCCAAAGTACATCACTTGGTTGAAGTAATTAAATAAGTAAAAAATCGTCATTCAGACTTAAAAATATTAAGATAACATGAATTTAAGCAATTTAACACCTGCAACTGGTTCTGTAAAAACCCGTAAAAGAATTGGACGTGGTTCCGGTTCTGGTATGGGTGGCACATCAACAAGAGGACACAAAGGAGCTAAGTCACGCTCGGGATATTCACGCAAAGTTGGTTTTGAAGGTGGACAGATGCCTATCCAGAGACGCTTACCAAAATTCGGATTCAAAAATATCAACCGTGTAGAATTCAAAGCCATTAACCTGGAAATTCTTCAGGTAATAGCAGATACAAAAAATCTTACCAAAATAGGATTAAACGAACTGCGCGAAGCCGGTTATATTTCCAAATCGGCTATGGTGAAAATACTGGGTAAAGGTACATTGACTGCAAAACTCGAGGTGGAAGCCAACGCTTTTTCAAAAACAGCTGAAGAAGCTATCGTTGCTGCCGGTGGTTCAGTAGTAAAAATTTGATAGCATGAAGAAGTTTATAGAGACTTTAAAAAATATCTGGAGAATTGAAGATCTCCGAAACAGATTGGTCACAACAATTGGATTTGTTCTGATTTATCGCTTCGGATCGTACGTGGTAATACCGGGTGTGGATGCCAATGCACTTGCTGCATTAAAAAGCCAGACCAGCGGAGGTATCATGGCGCTGCTGGATATGTTTTCTGGTGGAGCATTCCAAAATGCATCAATCTTTGCACTGGGTATCATGCCTTATATATCGGCATCTATCGTTATTCAGTTGTTAACCATAGCTGTACCCAAGTTTCAGAAACTATCCCGTGAAGGTGAAAGCGGAAGAACAAAAATGAATCAGTATACACGTTATCTTACCGTTCTGATTCTGATTTTGCAAGGTCCTTCTTATATGGCTAACCTGAAAGTACAGGTAGCTCAGGCTGGCTCTTCTTTACCCGGAGGATTTCTTTTCATTGCTACCTCCACCATAATCCTGATGGCAGGAAGTATGTTCGTGATGTGGCTCGGTGAAAGAATTACTGACAAAGGTATTGGAAATGGGATTTCTTTTATCATTATGATTGGTATTATTTCACGTCTGCCGGGTTCGCTTATTCAGGAGTTTAGCTCCCGCTTAGCCGACTCTGCAGGTGGTGGTCTTGTCATGTTGCTGTTGGAAATTGTAATTCTGATAGTGGTTATCATGTTTGCAATCTTACTTGTGCAGGGCACAAGAAAAATCCCGGTACAATACGCCAAACGTATTGTAGGCAACAAACAATACGGTGGAGTACGTCAGTACATTCCTCTGAAGGTTAATGCTGCCGGAGTAATGCCCATTATTTTTGCCCAGGCAATCATGTTTATTCCCCTGGCAATTGCAGGATACTCCAACTCTGAAGCCACACAAACATTCTGGAGTCACTTTACACGATACGAAAGTTTCTGGTATAATCTGGTTTTTGCTCTGCTTATCATTGCATTTACTTATTTCTATACCGCTATTACAGTGAATCCTACGCAAATGGCAGAAGATATGAAGCGCAACAACGGTTTCATTCCGGGTATCAAACCGGGAAAGAAAACGGCTGAATACCTTGATTTGATCATGTCACGCATCACATTACCCGGATCTTTCTTCCTGGCGCTCATTGCTATTTTACCTGCTTTTGCTACAATTTTAGGAATCAATCAGCAGTTTGCCCAGTTCTTTGGAGGAACTTCTCTGCTTATTCTTGTGGGAGTAGTTCTGGATACATTGCAACAGGTTGAAAGCCACTTGTTAATGCGTCATTACGACGGATTGCTCAAATCCGGAAGAATAAAGGGACGTACCGGAAGTGCATCGGCTTATTAAGCAGAATACAGATTTCAGATAAAAGATAACAGATTTCGATTAGTAAGTCTGTTATCCTGAATCTGAGATATGACATCCATAACGAAAAATGATTTATCTTAAATCAGATGAAGAAATAGAATTACTGCGAAACAGTAATCTACTGGTTGCCAAAACGTTGGCTGAACTTGCGAAAATTATTGCACCCGGAGTATCTACTCTTAAACTTAACCAGAGAGCTGATGAATTCATCCGGGATAATGGTGGAATTCCAAATTTTCTGGGATACGGAGGTTTCCCGGGTTCGATTTGTACATCTGTAAATGATCAGATTGTTCACGGTATTCCTTCCGAGAAAGTTATTCTGAAAGAAGGTGATATTATTTCTATCGATTGTGGTGTACTCAAGGACGGTTTCAACGGAGACTCGGCATATACGTTTTGTGTTGGCGAGGTAGATATGCAAACAGTCAATCTGCTCAGGACAACTAAAGAATCGCTCTATAAAGGAATTGAACAGGCATACGAAGGAAAACGAACCGGAGATATTGGTTCAGCTATCCAAACGTATTGCGAGTCAAGAGGTTATTCAGTTGTTCGCGAAATGGTGGGTCACGGAGTAGGACGTAAACTTCATGAATCACCTGAAGTACCTAATTACGGCAAGAAAGGGAATGGCATATTGTTAAAGTCAGGTATGACCATCGCTATTGAGCCGATGATAAACCTTGGAACCAGAAATCTGATATTCGAAAAGGATGGCTGGACAACCCGTACAGCAGATAAAAAGCCTTCAGCTCATTTCGAACATTCGGTGGCTATCAGGCAAGGTAAGGCAGACATACTTTCAAGTTTTGAATTTATTGAACAAATTTTAGGAGACAGAGAATTTTAGTTTATGGCAAAACAACAAGCAATAGAACAGGACGGAACTATAATAGAAGCATTATCGAACGCTATGTTCCGGGTAGAACTGGAAAACGGACATGTAATTACAGCTCATATCTCCGGCAAGATGCGAATGCACTATATAAAAATCCTGCCCGGTGATAGAGTGAAAGTTGAAATGTCACCTTACGATCTGTCGAAAGGAAGAATATCTTTCAGGTACAAGTAGGAATATCTGCCTTGTTACACTCTAAAAGATAAATTCATCACAGTCAGGTATAATATCTGAAATAATAATATTTTAAGAATAATAAATTATAAAAAGTGCTCATTAAACTCCCTTTCAGGGGTTGGGGGCAAGTCAATACATTATGAAAGTCAGAGCATCAATTAAAAAGCGTACAGCCGATTGTAAAATCGTGCGCAGAAAGGGACGCTTGTATGTTATTAACAAAAAAAATCCTAAGTTTAAACAACGTCAGGGTTAATTTATTTAATTGCTAAATTAAAAAATAGTTTATGGCTATAAGAATTGTCGGAGTAGATTTACCCCAAAACAAA
>CAZWLJ010000061.1:0-12834 GCA_964634605.1 uncultured Paludibacter sp. | reverse complement strand
AACTTTTTTCTTCACCCTTCTATCTCTATCACCCAGCACAATCCACCTTCAGCTCTTTCGGTGAGGGTCATGGTGTGTCTTTGGGGATAGTGTTTGCGGAGTTGTGCCTGCGTTATTTTCAGCCCTTTGGAGTTGGATTTGGTCAGGATGTCGGGAGTTGTTTGTTGGTTCAGTCCGATGCCGTTGTCGGATATGCGAAAAACGGCAGCAGTTTTGTTTCCGGTTACAGTTATTTCGATGGCGGGATTTTGAAATTTCGGGTGTGAATGCGTGTTTGAACATGTTTTCAATCAGCGGCTGAAACAAAAAAGGGATAATCAGGAAGGTTTCTGTGTCAATTTCATCCGAAATGTTGATGTTGACCTCTACATTATTGTTGAAACGCAGTTTTTCCAGTTCGATGTAGCGCAACGTGTTGTCAATCTCGCGGCTCAGTGGTATCAGCCGCTCGTCGGTTTGCTGCATGATGCTGCGCAGGAATTTGGCAAAGTAGACTGTATATTCTATCGATTTGTCGATTTCGTTTTTCAGCATCAGGTTTTGCACCGAACTTAGTGCGTTGAATAGAAAATGCGGTTTCAGCAGGAATTGCAGCGTATCGAGGCGCAGTTGCAGTTCGCTTGCTTCCGTTTGTGCCTTTTCGGTTTTACGGTTCAGAATTTTCACGCGGTTGTTGTAGAAGAAGAAAAACACCAGCGTCATGAAAACCATTCCGGTAAGCACATAAAACCAGGTTTGCATGTAGAATGGTTTCGGAACATAAACAGTGAGTAAATGTACTGTTTTTACCTGTCCGTTGGTGGCATCAGCCATTCGCAGGTAAACCGGAGTTTCGCCGTAAACCGGATCCACAAACCTGATTCGCCCGTCCTGAACATCCATCCATGCAGAATCACCACCGATTTTATAACTGTATTTTATTTTTTCGGGATAGGGATGTGAATTCATCTCCCAGCGAATAAACACTTCATGCGGATATCTTCGGAGGGTGACTTTTTCGGATAACCGGTACGGAATATTCAGCGAATCGGCCCCAACAGTCAGATTCGTAAGCGTGTAATCGGTTTTCACTGCCCGTAAACGTTTTAAATCAACCGTGAAAAGGCCTTCGGATGTAGCCACCCAGACTGTATCGTTCTGAATTCCTGCCGAGCGCAAAGTCATGTTCTGAGGCAGCCCGAGGCACTCATTCACCACAAAAGTTTTATTGCCGTCGAACACAATTACGCCTTTGTCGGTACCAGCAATTATAATTTTGCCCGATACCTTAACAAAATAAACCTCGATAACTCCCCATTTTTTCAAATCGGTTAATGGAGTGGCTTTCAGCGTGTCATTGGCATACGTCAACCGGTATAGCCGGTTGGCTTTATCCGCAGCAATCACCTGATTATCTGCCAGATAGTCTGTTCTGAGAGGCTGATGGAGGTCTCCTAATTCCGGGAATTCTTTTAAATGCCTGCTGTTTTGTTTGAAAAGGTACGTCAGGTTCTTAATGTTGCCGAAAGCCAGATAGGTGGTGTCGTTCACTTTTGTAAATTCTGTCAGACCCAATGAAGGTTTTTTCTCTGATTTTGATGATACATACCGCACTCCGATTTCATGTTTTCCAAATTCGTTGAACATACGAACTTCTCCATAGTTATGCGTCCGCAGCACTGCATCGTTGCTCAGAAAGACAATCCTTCCACCTACATTTACTTTCATGTAATCCATCAGATTCAGATTGTGATCCAGGCGGATAGCTGCAAAATTGGAGTTTATGGCCAGGTAATTTTCCGAAATACTCAGGTCAGATAATTGTTCTTTGTTATCCGATTCAAAATCATCAATGAATACCGTTGGTTTGGTGCGTCTCAACCACTTTTTTATTTCGGTCAGGGTGATGGTTTTTACTACAGCATTATTCTCCAGGAGCGAAACAGCGTCACTGGTCAGAACAAAAACCTGATTTCCCCGAATTTTCACATCGATGATGTCGGTGCCGGCAAAATAGCTGTAAGGTGCAGCTACGCGGTTAAAGTCAATAACGTACAAGCCCTTATCCAGCGAAGCGATATACAGTTTTTTGGTTACACTGTCGAATTTGATATCCCAGAGTTTGTTGCTTTCGACGCCCAGTGCTTCATTCATTCTTACCGTTTTATTTCCCGCCAGCTTGTAAAGTCCTCCGCTTTCGTCGTGTACACCGTAGCATGCCATAAAGAGTTCGTTGGGAGCAGTGTGAGCAAATTCCCAGATAACCGTCTGAATTTCTGCCGAGTCGGGTTTTGTGCCCGCGAGATAATCCTCCGTTTTCCACCGGAGGAGATTGTGGAATTCATTTTTATTGAAGTGCGTGCGGGCAATGTAAAGTGAGTCGTTTAATCCGTAGACCGAGTAATTAAAAGTATTCTCCTATTCATTGAACCGTATATTTTTAAACGATTTTTTCACAGGATTTATCTCAAAAGTACCTTCGATATGAGCCTGAAAATACAGTTTGTTTTTGTACTCAAAAAAGTCGAGTATCTGAAATGGTTTATTTATACTTCGGGTTGTAAATGGAATATAGTTGTTGGTTGACGGATCGAAAACCAACAGTCCCTCTTTGGTGCCGATATAAAGTAAATTGCCGAATGGTTTGATTTTGCGGATGGCATTCCGTTCGCCCGATTCCGACTCAGGTGTGGGAAAGTTCACAAAACGGTTGTCTTTGAAACGAAACAGCCCTTTTCCGTGTGTACCAAACCACAGGGAGCTGTCGGGTGTCTGTACAATTTCCCATATCCGGTGATGAGTGAGTCCGTGGGAGTAGATATAATTCACAATGCCGTTGCTGGTCATGCAGCTTACGCCGTTGTCGGTACCAATCCACACACGGTGCGTGTTATCAATGAATATTTTACGCACCGAATTGCTCAGAATACCGTTTTTGGCAGTGTAGTTTATGGTGTTGTACGGGGAAACTGCTGCAAAATAAGTCAATCCTGCCAGTACGAGTATCAGTTTACGATATTTTGGCAATAAATTCATCCCTGCGTCTTGTCGATAACGGAATCATAACATTGTTCTTCATGATTATCTGAAAACCATCCTTTTTCACGAGTTCACCCACATGGTCGAGGTTGATAATAAAGGATTTATGTGTCCGGAAAAAATTAAAACCCGTTGTCATTTCTTCAAAATCACCCAGTGTTTTCGAAAGTATCAATTTTCGACCGTCAATCAGGTGAACTTCGCAATAGGCACCTGCAGCTTTCGCGTACAGAAAAAACTTTCTTCCATATAAAACGTACCATACTGCGAGCTGAGGGGAATTTTACGTGAATTGCTTCTGCTGACATTGAAAATCGACAAATCAAAGGATTTTTTCTCCTTCCGTTTTTTCTCCATTCTTTTTATCAAACTTAACACATCAAGCCTGTCGACAGGTTTAAGCAAATAATCAAATGCATCATTCTTGATGGCTTTAATGGCGTATTCTTCATGAGCCGTTGTAAAAACCACGTCGAAAGTATAGTCGCCGTTGAAATACTCAAAAAGTCTAAACCCGCTCTCCTGAGGCATTTCAATGTCGAGAAACACAATATCAGGATTGTGCTGTAGAATTAATTCCACTCCCGCGGCTACACTGGAAGCAGTGCCCTTAACCAGAAATTTAGAACTGAAATACCTGTTCAGCAAATTGCTGAGGTATTCGGAGGAGTTTTGTTCGTCGTCGATTATTATAGCTGTAAGCATCAGACAATGGATTTAAGTTATTAACTTATTCTGAGAAAAAATAATCCTTTACAAATATAGATTTTTTCGTTTGGATTTCTTTAAAATACAAAATTTTTTATAAAAAACTCCTCTTTTCTAACTCAATAGAAAAGAGGAGTTGTGCACAAAATAGTCATAATTAAGGCTTAGAATACAGGTTATATTGTTATTTCTTATCCGAAAACTTTTTCAACGTCTTTTTATTCAAATGTAAAGATAGATATGATAATACAAAAAAAAATCATGAATATACGAACACACCTGATTTACTAATGAAAGTAACTGATATGTTAGTTAACGTTATTTCTGAATATAAAAAACCGGCAGAATAGCGGTAAGTTCTACATCCCGGGTGGAAAATCAGCGATCGCTTTTCTCCCGTTTTCCGGTTTAGGCACAGTACCTCACCGGCGGCAGATGTATTCCACAGGAAGTGATATATTCAGGATAATGCAAAGCTCAGAGGTGCGGATGAACTCATCAGTCTCCTTTTCATTCCGACATAAGGGGATTTACCCTGAAAGGTAAAAAATCAGGATAGAAAATTCCATACCATGATTTGCATAAATTCCGGATTTATACGCTTTCTATTCTGCCCCTTCTTTCTTTAATCAAATACGCATAATGCTATATATAAGCATGTTATACTTTCGTTAACGTTGACTCTTCACCCGGTTTTTTCTCTGAAAATAATCTGGCACAGATATTGTTTTTTAGCAGATACCGAACTTAAAAAACCGGTGAAATAAGATTTATTCACACAGATAAAAACTCAAAACTATGAAAACTAAACTGATGAGCATGTTAGCATTCGTTGTTGCTGCATTTACATTCTCAGGCAACGCTCAATCATACGGATACAACGATTACGATGATTACAATTCTTCGGGCCGCTACTCCAACCGCAATGTTACAGTAGAAGCCGAAAGTTCCGATATCAGCTACAATCTCGACCTGAGGGCAGTAGCCAATGTTTTTGCCGATTCGAGAGATCTGGAAGAATTCGAACAGCGGATAAACGATTACAGTACAGGAATCAACAATCTCGACCTGAATTCTGACGGTCAGGTGGATTACCTCCGGGTAATCGAAACCGCTAAGGGAAACACACACCTGGTAGTACTGCAAGCTGTTGTCGGATATGATATGTATCAGGATGTGGCATCGATAGTGGTGGAAAAGAGAAGAAATAACAGACATTATGTACAGGTGATAGGCGATCCTTACATTTACGGTCCTTACTACATCATTGAACCGGTGTATGTATACACTCCTTCTATCTTTTCCTTTTTCTGGGGTCCGCGTTATCACAGATGGCATTCGCCCTATTACTGGGGATACTATCCGTCTTACTGGCACTACTGGAATCCTTATCCTCTGGGAGTGTATGTGAACAACATCAATATATTCTGCAACAATTACAATCACCATTACAATTATTCAGACCGTATAATCAGCAATAATTATAACTCCCTGCGACGTGAAGTAAGCCGTAACGACTTTCAGCGGGCAAATCCGGATCGATCGTTTGTAAACAGAAATTCATCAAGATCCAATGTAACCAACCGCAGAGACCTGGGCAGTTACAGAGGTTCTGACAGAGCTGCCATCACTTCACGCAGCAATTCGCCGGCAAGAACCGACGCTGGTCAGCGCACAAGAGGTGCATCGGTTGATGGACGCAACAACACCAATACAAGAAATCCGGCAGGTGCAGTACGCGGCACTACCAACGATCAGCGAATGAACAGCGGCCGCAGTACCGGTACAGTAAGAGAAGGATATAACGGTGCTCAACGTTCTTCGGGCGATTCACGCATGAACCAGGGAACAAGAACCAGAGAATACAATCAGGGTGCCGTGCGCTCTAACTCCGGAAGAAGTGAGGGAGATAACGGTAACTACGCACCCCGTACCAGTTCAGGAAGCAACAGAGGTTCATCCGATTACAGCCAGCCAAGCAGAAGCAGCAGCGAAAGAACTACCGTAGCCCCCAGAAGCAACAGCAACAGAAGTTCAAACTATGACTCATATTCTACACCAGGCAGAAGCAGCAGCGAAAGAACTACCGTAGCTCCCAGAAGCAGCAGCAACAGAAGTTCAAACTATGACTCATATTCTACACCAGGCAGAAGCAGCAGCGAAAGAAATACCGTAGCTCCACGAAGCAGCAGCAACAGAAGTTCAGGCAGTGGTTCGTATTCAGCTCCAAGCAGAAGTTCAGGCAGTGGTTCTTACTCTGCACCGAGCAGAAGTTCAGGTGGTGGTTCTTACTCAGCACCGAGCAGAAGTTCAGGCAGCAGCTCAGCTCCAAGCCGCAGCTCATCAGCATCCGAAGGAAGAAGTTCCAGAAGATAAAACAAAATAAATCTCACAAAAACAAGTATCTGTTTGTTTACCCTACTGGTAGTTTGAAAACAGCGAAGCGGAAATTCCGCTTCGCTGTTATTTTTTGGTTACATGCTTTAATTCGAAATGCTTTTGCTTTACATCGTCTGAAACAGATTTATTTTCTGGCATCCAGTTCCGCTTGTGTTTTCTGCCGCATTCCCGGATTTTCTTTTACCATTTCTATTTTGCATTCGTCGGAATATCCGGCACGTATAATCGTTGGAGGCAATCCGTACTGATTTTTCACAAATTTACCGTTTTCTTCCTTCTTGATATTTCCGTCCATAAACTTCACCAATAGAAATTCATTCAGTTTTTTCCATTCCTGAGTTGTATTTTCAGCAGCTTTCAGAGTGTATTCAGTCAGGAATTGGCGGGCTTCCGTTTCAGTCATTCCTGCAACTCGACTTTCCAGGCCGGGTAACTCACTATCAAAAGAAGCTTCCAGTTCTGATTGCTTTTTCCGCACATCGGCCATCATAGGCAGATATTTGCCATACACGAAATTCGAGACCTGATTGAAAATCCAGAATGCCGATGATGATGAATAATCCAGCAGACTGCCGTTTTTCTCATCGAAACACCATGGAACTTTGGTGGTAGAACAATAAACCGGAACATACACATTGCTGGCAGCATCATCCATACCAAACCACAGAATACCTCCGATGTGCGATGGCAACCAGCTTCGCATCTGCGCTACAAACGAAAAACCGGTCTGCTGAGTGGCAATGGGACGTTCATGACCGTATTCCACACCGTCCACTTTGAAAGTTAGCGGACTGTGACGGAGTTTGCTTCCGAAAGCGCCTGCAGCGTATCCTTTGGTCATATCAAGCTCGGTTCCTTCGTACATGTCGCGCATGAAAGCAGTCAAATCGTTCTTGCCGAGTTTTTTCACAGGTTTGATCCAGAGGGGCATACGTTCTTTGGTTTCGCCTTTCACATAGGTGATGTATCTGTCCATATCGGGATTCACCTGACGAAAGAACGACCATACACGCGATTCACAAATTCGCAAACCCGAATAATCAAGCGGATTATAAACGTCTGAGAAACTGAATTCGCTGTCTTTACCTTTGAAATATCCTTTCTCACGTGCAAAACTCACCACGTCGGGTGAATACATGCAGTTATTCCTGTCACCGAAAGGAATCGTAGTGATGCGTGCCTGATTGGCGTGTGCAGACACACAGTCGTCGGGTATGCGCTGTGCAACCCAGACAGCACCCTTATTACCTACTCCTTTGCCAATCATTTCCATGATCCATACTTCGCCGGGATCGGCAATGGAAAAGGATTCACCCGAGCTGTAGTATCCGTACTCAGCTACCAGACCGGTCATAACCGCAATGGCTTCGCGGGCAGTACGCGATCGCTGAAGGGCTATGTACATCAGACTTCCGTAATCGATTACAGCCGTAGTATCCACCAGTTCTTCTCTTCCGCCGAAAGTGGTTTCACCGATGCTTACCTGATGCTCGTTCATATTACCGATTACGTTGTATGTACGCTCAGCTTCTTTGATTTTTCCGAGGTATTTTCCGGTATCCCATTCGTAAACGTCGCGCATGGTGCCGGGAGCATTTACCGATGCTGGATAGTGATATAAAGCTCCGAACAGATAGTACGAGTCGGCAGCATAAGAAATAAATGTAGAACCATCGGTAGTGGCATTTTTTCCAACAAGGAAGTTAGTACAGGCATAAGAATGAGCTGTGGTAAGAAAAACCAAAGCCACCCAGGCAAGAATAGATTTTTTCAGCATAATAACGTTTGTAATAAATGTTTTAAAAAAACAACAATATTTTCTTAGTCTGAAAACATTGCTGCGGATACAAAAATAGTCATTTCCCTGCTATTTGCCAAAAGTTGGATATCTGTCCTTACCGGCAGATGAAGGTATTCAATTCAGGGTCTTGTCTTTTCAATTGCCGAGTGAGTTTTCAGGTATACCGGCAATGCGGCTGATCCGTACCAGTTGTACATTTCCACCTCGAAAATTTTCTCACGTATTGCCGGATCGTACTGAAGCTGTTCGGAAACTTCATTCATATCTTTTACGTCCAGAATAAAAATACCCCTGTACTGGTTTTTATTTTTCTGAAACGGGCCTGCCACTATCATCTTGCCTTCTTCAGAAAGTTTGTTGATATTGGCCATATGCCCTCTGAAAAGACTGTCGAGTACCGTTTTATCGGTTGTGGTGTTTGGACCGGTTTTAAGAATTACCAGAATGTAGTTTTTCATTCCATAGTCATCAGCTCCAAGCTGACGCGCAAGCTTCAAATTATATTTCGGCGAACAGCCGGCCAGAAATGCCAGCACGATAATTAAAATTAAAAGTCCTATCTTTTTCATACTAAAATTTTTATAATAAATTACATAAATGCAGCAAAACAGCATTACCACATGCCGTGATACATGATATTTTCAGGTTCATTCCTTAGCAGCAGATCATCTGCAGGTACGACAGGTAAAAATACACATATAACCTGAATTTTAATCCTATCCGTTGTTAAAAAAAAAGATTGGGATAAGAATCAAAAAAAATCGTTCCGGAAAGGAATTCCGGAACGACCTGAAAAAACAGAAATTAATTTCTATTTTTTTTCTTTCAGTAAATCGCGAATTTCGCCAAGCAGGGTCTCTTCTGCCGATGGAGCTGCCGGAGCTTCAGGAGCCGGTTCTTCTTTTTTCTTAAATGAATTCATTGCTTTAATAGCCAGGAAAATAGCCAGAGCGATGATCAGGAAATCCACTGTTACCTGAATAAAGTTTCCATAATTCAGTGTAGCGGCAGCCTGTTCTACTCCATTTACAACTTCAGCGTCTTTAATTACCCATTTAAGATCTGTGAAGTTCACACCACCCAACAGTAATCCGATGAGAGGCATTACAATGTCAGCAACAAACGATGATACAATTTTACCAAAAGCACCACCAATAATTACAGCAACAGCCAGATCAATTACGTTGCCTTTCAATGCAAATTCTTTAAATTCTTTTACAAATCCCATAATTTTTTATTTATTAAGCATTATTATTACATTCGCAAAAATATATCATTTAATTAAAAAAACCAAACAAATACGTTAAAAAACACAAAACCAAACCATTATGTACACTAACAATCCTCCTTAAAAAAGGGAATTAGGCAAAAAATGGTACTTTTTTGACCCAATTGAAATCCAAAACAGAACTAAAAAACCTTGCTGAATAAATTCAGCAAGGTTTCTCAGCTTTATAAAAATACTTAATTACTAAATCGAAAAAAGATTTTATTTCTTTACAACCGGTGCAGTTGCCAGTTCTTTTTTTGCTTTATTTTTTTTCCGAACCTCAATGATATCGAAAGCGATCGGAACAGCAACAAACAGGGTTGAATATACACCTAAAATTGTACCTACCAACAGGGCAAATATAAATCCGCGGATAGTATCACCACCGAAGAGGAAAATAGCAAGAAGTACAACGAACACACTCATGGACGTACTGAAGGTACGGCTTAATGTATCGTTCAAGGCATCGTTGATAATTTCTTTTCTGTCGCGTTTCGGATAAAGCTGGATGTTTTCACGGATTCGGTCAAATATTACCACCGTATCGTTCACCGAGAATCCCACATAAGTCAGAATAGCAGCTATAAACGACTGGTCTATTTCCATGGAGAAAGGCATAATACCCCAAAGCAACGCAAATACCCCGATAATCACGATTACGTCGTGTGTAAGTGATGCCATGGCCCCCATCGAGAATCCGAAATCGTTGAACCGGATAAAGATATAAAGCGATACGAGCAATAAAGCGACGAATACAGCCCAGATAGATGAAGTTTTGATATCATCGGCAATGGTTGGTCCTACTTTTTGTGAATTTACGATGTTTTTTTGCGTAAAGTCAGCCTGGCTTGTATTGCCGAGCAATGGTTTCAACCCTTCGTAAAGCTTAGCTGATATCTCATTGTCAATTGTTGCGGAGTTTTCTTCAATCTTGTATTTTGTAGATATCCGAACTTTATCATCATTA
Organism: uncultured Paludibacter sp.; assembly: GCA_964634605.1. Lineage (GTDB taxonomy): Bacteria > Bacteroidota > Bacteroidia > Bacteroidales > Paludibacteraceae > UPXZ01. Next base: position 2,670 of record CAZWLJ010000061.1, on the reverse strand, counting down.
GTACCGATACTGATTACCTGGCTAGAAACTCCTTCAAAAGTATTTTCAAGCAACTGACGCACTTCTTCGGTATTTACTTTCTGATCAAACTGAACAATATAGTTACGTCCTCCGCTGAAGTCGATACCATAACTCATACCACGAATGCCGAAACCAAGAATACTGATGACAATAAGAGCACCGGAAATCATATAGGCAATTTTTCGTTTTCCGATAAAATCAATCGAAAGATTCTGGAACCAGGCTTTTGTCATTCCGGTGGTGAATGGAAGTTGTTTGGCGTTTTCGCGGTTTGCGTAAACTTCAAGCATCATACGTGTAAGGAATACTGAAGTTATAAATGACGTTACAATACCAATAATCAGAGTGGTTGCAAAACCCTGGATAGGTCCCTGGCCGAAGATAAACAATACAATACCGGTAATAAGTGTTGTCACATTAGCGTCAATAATAGCCGATATCGCATGATTAAACCCATCATGAATCGCTTTCTTCAGGTTTTTGCCGGCTTCAATTTCCTCGCGGACACGCTCATATATAAGCACGTTGCCATCTACCGCCATACCGAGCGTAAGCACAATACCCGCTATACCAGGCAATGTGAGCACGGCGCCAAATGCCGCCAGAATACCCATGAGGAAAAATACGTTGGCAAACAAAGCTAAGTCGGCAATAATTCCCGGAATCAAACCATAATAGAATATCATGTAAATCATTACCAGCAGGAATGCTACGATAAACGACCACATACCACTATTAATAGCTTCATCTCCCAATGAAGGTCCTACCACATCTTCCTGAACGATACGGGCAGGTGCCGGCATCTTACCTGATTTCAGAACGTTAGCCAAGTCTTTGGCTTCTTCAGGGGTGAAACGACCGGTAATACTCGACTGGCCTCCGGTGATTTCATTCTGAACTGTCGGGTAAGAATAAATATACCCGTCCAGGGCAATTGCGATGGATTTTCCAATATTTTCCTTGGTCATACGGGCCCAAGTTTTTGAACCCTCGTTATTCATAGTCATGCTTACTTCGGCAAACGATGAATGCTGACCGAACTGATCTCTTGCATCAGTAATAACACTACCTGTGAGTGGTGCACGACCATCGCGTGTAGATTGCTTGATAGCTATAAGCTGATAGTAACGGTCATTTTCGTCAATGGCATTTACTCCCCAGCGGAATGCCAGATCGCGCGGCAACACTTCTCTTACCTGTTTCAGGGTAAGATATTTGTTTACCATTGCTGTATCTTTACCTTCTACAATCCCTACCTGAGGACCGGGAATCACCTGTCCGTTCTGAACATTAACTGCAAGTATCGCAAACAAAGGATTTTCCTTTTTGTTTTGCTCCAGCATTTTCAGCGAATCAGCAGCCGATTGGGTTTTTGTGGTCAGCGCAGCTTTCAGGCTGTCGATTGATGTAGTTGAAGTTTTATTTGCAGCCACTGCAGCTACCTTAGTTGTATCAGCTACTGCAGTTGTATTAACAGCAGTTCCCGACATATTGAGTTTAGCTATTACACTATTGGCTTCAGACAAGTTGTTGATTATTTCATTCAAATCATAGGTAGCCCAGAATTCGAGATTTGCCGACCCCTGAAGGAGTTTACGCACACGCTCGGGTTCTTTTACACCCGGTAATTCAACCAAAATCCTTCCGGTGTTCTCGAGTTTCTGTATGTTAGGCTGGATAACCCCAAAACGGTCGATACGGGTACGCAACACATTGAAAGAATTGCTGATAGCCGATTCAATTTCAGCTTTCAGCACGGTAATAACCTGTTCGTTGGTGCTGCTAAGTGAAATTTGTTCTTTCAGATCGAAAGTGCTGAAAATTGTTGCTAATTTAGCCTGAGGATCTATCTCGCTGTAAGCCTTCACAAACAAATCGAGATAAGGAGTTCCGCTGCTTGTTTTTTGCCTTTCGGAAGCCATCGCCAAAGCTTTGTTGAAGTTGGGAGTTGTATTGTAGTTTGAAAGGGCACGGATAATGTCGGGAACAGAAATTTCCAACGTTACGTTCATACCACCTTTCAGGTCAAGACCCAAATTAACACCTTTTTCACGACATTCTTTCAGTGTATAATTTAAATACACTTTTTGTTTCCCTATGGAATCAAGATAACTATAATAAGCACGATTGCCTATACTATCCAATTTAAGACTCTTGTCCTTTGCTGTCAGACCGGCAAAAGCATTGCTTTTTTGAAAATTTTCTTTCGCTTTTGCTGATGCTAATTCTGCTTTGTTTTCGAATCTCATTGTCACCACATTGAATGACAAATAAAACAAACAAATTAATGCAAGCGCAATCCCAAGAATTCTTACAAGCCCTTTGTTTTGCATGGAAAAATTTTTTTATGAATTAATTTATTAAAAATACAGTTTTTTGAAATGAGGTGCAAATATACGACTTTTTTTAATAATGACACAAAAAAAAATCAAATCACTATCCTGAATCTTTATTTTATTGGCAATTAGTCTGTTATTTTGAGATTTTTAACCCGAAAATAATCGGACTGAAAACCGACAGAACATTATCAGAAAAAATAAAAGCGGAAATATTTGTTATATATAAAAATTTTTTGTACTTTTGCAGTCACAAATACATATCGCGGAGTGGAGCAGTGGTAGCTCGTTGGGCTCATAACCCAAAGGTCGT
>CAZWLJ010000060.1:0-13236 GCA_964634605.1 uncultured Paludibacter sp. | reverse complement strand
TAAACCGGGCTGCCGGATTACACCTGCGCTATGCCGAAGCAGCCAACCGCGCCGGGTATCCGTATCTGGCATGGTGCTTACTGAACAATGGAGTTAAAAATGAAAAATATCGCTTTCTGAAACCCGATGGCTCTTATTTCCCCGACGATTCATGCTATGTAACGGGAACCAGTCCGTTCGATCCGTATCCCGCTGATTACCGCTTTGATGCACGTTATCCGCGTGAATGGGAACAAAATGCAGGTGTGCGCGGCAGGGCTTTCATGCCTGCAGTTCGTTTTCCAGCCGGATTTACATCTCAACTGGACAGTATTCAGTGGCTCGAAAAACAGATTGTACGCGAAGCTGGTCTTGAACTGGCCTTCGAAGGGCAGCGCTGGAGCGATTTGGTTCGCGTAGCACGGCGCATGAACAAGGAAGGACGCGATGGATTCCATTTCCTGTTCGATGAAAACATAAAAAAGAAGTATGTACGTGCTAATATTCCTGCACCCGGCTTCACTTCGAATGAAGAAAGCTGGTATGTGCCTTTTTATGAATAAAATTTAAGTGGAAATTTGATTTTCACGTAAAAACAGTATATATTTATAACCGATTTTCACCTGGTTTAATTGCACCTCTACCGGGGCGAAAGTCGCAAAAATGCAAAAATCATTGAGGTGTTTAAAAAAATATTCTTATCATGAAAAAAACATTTACATTATTGATTATTGCCGTAGCTGCGACAATAATGGGTTTGGGAACTGCGAATGCACAACCGGGCACTTTTTTCCCGAATTATTTTATCAATCAGTCTTTTGAAGGATTGGAAGCTTTACCAGCCGGTTGGACTGGTGTATCCAGCACAAGCTGTTTCATCGGGCATGCTGCTGCTACATACAAGGTAGCTACAGGTTTTACAACAGTTACAGCTACCGGTTCAGGCACCCGTGGTGGTGAATTGCGTTTCCCTTCAACGATGACAAGTAGTTTCAAGGATTCAACTGTTTGGGTAATGGAATTCGACTGGACCGTTAATTCTGGTAACTGGAATGCGAAACAGGCTAACGGTATCGTCGTGATGGGCCCCAACAGCCAGAACGTGAACGTTAACGAAACCTGGTACGGTGACGCCATTTATGGGCTGTACTGCTACAAGGATACCGGCTACATCCACCTGTGGAACATGGATCCTCAGGGCCCGCCCGTGGGTGAAAGCACTTTCATGGGTCCTGCCATTTACAACCAGAGCGGTAACAACAGTTATTTCAAGCGTGTCGGTTCAACCACAACCGACTGGTACACCACCGACAGCCTGAACCGCAGCACACGCACGAAGGTGCGCCTGATATTAGGTAAGGCCTATCATATTACTGCCGAAATGAACTTCAAAACCCAAAAGGTGCAGAAGTTTGTATTGTATCAGATTGACGATCCGCTTAACCGCGACTCCCTCGCCGACCTCTCTTTCTTAGCACCATGGATGGTAGGATCCGCTACTACAGTGCCTCCTGAAAACCGCGTAGTTACACAGGTTGATCGAATGGTTTCATTCCACACACGCAGTGGCGGTTCAGGGGCATTAAATCACTCTTATGATAACTGGAAGTTGTATGTATGGAAAGAATCGGTCGGAATAGCCGATGTAACCGTTAATTATATCGACCGTACAGGCAGCGCTGTAAAAGAATCAAGAGTAATGATAGGTCAGCAGGTAAATTCTTCTGTCTGGCTTAATTTGGATGATAAATTGAGCTTTGCTTCTGACGATGGGTTGTATTATTATTACTACGATGAAGAAGCCACGCATTATGCAAATGCAGCAAAGGGTGCTGACGGCGAAAGTTTAACCGTTGGTTTCACTGGCTCGGATAATTCGCTCACGGTTGTATTCAAGAAAGTGGCTGTCACAGCAGGTACTTATGTTTGGGGTGGCGAAACTTCAAGCAAGTGGAATTACCTGGATGATAATTTCAGTATATTGGGTGGATCACCTATGGGTTATCAAAAAGGGAATCCCGTGGAATTCTCGAATATTAACGCAGTTAATAAGACCGTAGAAGTTATCGGAGATATTGAACTTAACGAATCCGGTATGACTGTATCTGCTGCTGATTATGTTTTCACCGGAACAGGTAAAATACTTGGTAATGGCTCACTTACGGTAAGTTCATCTACAACCTTAGGAGCTGATAACCGCCTGGCAGCAGGTGCAATAATCCAGACCAGCCTGCCCGTATTAGTGAAACACAGCAATGCTGCTGCCAAATTCAGCACTACCGAACCGGCAATTACACTTGGTCTTGAAGCCGGAGCAACCTTCACAAAGGCAATTGAAGGCCCTGCCGAAGGTACATTGAATCTCAATCTTGTTTCGCTGAATGAATACGCCCCGGCAATAAGCGGATTCTCTACCGTAAATATTCACCAGACTACACAAACAAGCTTACAGTCGGCTACATGGCGTACCGGTTGGGGTGGAACAATGCCTGATAATGCTCAGGTGAATTATATCAACGACGTTACAGGCAATGTTGTGCCGAACGGATTAGGTATTGTGAGCGCTGTGATGCAAAAAGCGAAACTCCATTTGGGTACTCACACCCGTTTGGTTCGCCAATACAACGAAAATTCCAACGGCAATGATGTGGTTTACGTGGGTGAACTGACAGGCGATGCCGGATCACGTATTGAATCGGGATTTGTTGACGGACGTTATTTCCGCTACGACATTGGCAGCTTAGGCACTGATGCTGTATTCAACGGAGAAGTAGGTGCATTTACCAGGTCGTACGTAGACTCTACAGGTGTTACTACCTATGCAGCCAACGGTGTGGGTATTACCAAATCAGGTACCGGAAGCTGGACCGTAAATGGTAACTTCAACTATCCGACAGGAACTACCGGAAGCCAGTTGAATGTCAGTGGTGGTAAATTTTTCGTGAACGGAAACGTATTGTTCCCCGATCGTGCCAAAAAAGCTTCAGGCAGTCAGATTAATGTAACCGGAGCCGGATTACTGGATATTAACGGAAAAGTAACTTTTGTAAGTGATACTACAGGACACGTAATAAAGGTTGTTAATGGTACACTGCAATTGCACGATTCCATTGTTGCTCCTCCGATTAACCTGATTACTCTTACCGTTGATTCGGCTGGCGTATTTAAAACAGGAAATAACTTTATCGGTGCATCCTCTGTTTTAATCAACGGTGTTGTGGAAGGTGGCGGTAAATATGCTAATGCATTTTCATTGACAAGTGATGACGCTGTTTTGAAACTGAAAGTCAACAACTTCGACGAAGGTAACTATGAATATGTTGACGCATTGGGTGATATAAGCATTAAGAAAGGTATTGTCGACATTACTGTAACCGGACCACTGAACGGCAACAAGGAAATTGTTATTCTGAAATCGGCAGGTAATTATGATATTCTTGACAATATGGAATTTGTTCAGATACTGGTTAACGGACAGGATATTAAAAACAATACATCTCAAACCGAAGTGCCGGAAGGTGGCGAAATTTACTACTTCGATCCTGAAACCGGAGTATTAGGTCATCTTGGAACAACCGGAATAAACGATATTAACACTGGAAAAGAAATCAAGAAAATTGAATTCTTCAACTTCCTGGGTCAGAAAATATCAGCTTATCAATCGGGTTATGTTTTGAAGAAAATAACCTATACCGACGACAGTATTCAGACTATTAAGGTTTTGAATAAAGAGAGAGACTAAATCACCGTCAGTAACTAAGTTGTTTTCTAATAAATTATAACTGACTGATGTTTACATTTTGTAATAATTAAGTTATTTATAAATTCACAAAAAAATCCCATAAAGCAATAATCATATCTGGTTTATGGGATTTTTTTATTTTCTTTGGTATTGTTATTCACTATGTTAATACAATACTCCAAAACAGGTACATTCTTCTTTTTAGCATTTTTGTACATTGTAAGTTTTATTCATATTTACGCTTTTTTTTATCATGAAAAAATTAAACTCCACTTTTAAGTTTTCATTTCTTCTCTTCTTATTCTTGTTTTTTGTTTACCTTCCACTTTCATCTCAAAGAAAAATGGAAAATCTGGACAGAGGAGTAGTAGCTGTAAAAAACAATACGGGTAACTATTTCGTTAGCTGGCGTTATCTGGCTACCGATCCCGAAGATATTAAGTTTAACCTGTATGCGAAAAAAACAGGAGGCTCATTTACAAAACTAAATACTACACCGCTGTCTGCTACCAATTTTCAGACCAGTACTTCAGCAGTTACCAATGGTACTCAACTCTACGTAACTCCCGTAATAAACAATGCAGAAGGGCTGCCAAGTCAGATTTATACAATTAATGCTACGGGTTTCAATACTTACCGGAGCGCCTATCTGGATATCTCTTACAATCCCGTAAATGACGGGCTTGAACTTTATAAATACACGACCAAATTCGTATGGCCCGCCGATCTCGACGGAGACGGTGAATACGATTACGTGGTGGACAGACTCTCAACTGATGGTACCAATTCACACAAAATTCAGGCATATCTTCGTACTGGAGTGCTTCTCTGGACTGTGGATATGGGACCCAACGTTTCAATTTCTCAGGGTCAGGACGATATGGTTATCGCTTATGATATGGATAGTGATGGAAAAGCAGATGTAGTGATTAAAAGCAGCGACGGAACTAAATTTGCGGATGGTAAAGGAGTAAACGGATCGACAACACTCGATACAGACAACGACGGAATCATTGACTACAATACGCAGAACGTAAAAAATCCGCCGCAATACATCACTGTAATAGATGGATTGACCGGAAAAGAGAAGAACAGCATTGAAATGAAATATCCTTCCAATTATACCCGCACCAATAAGGCTATTTTTATGGGAACGGAATATTCAAACCTGAATGGAATGATGGCTGTCATTTATATTGATGGCAAGCATCCAAGCGTCGGATTTGTTTACAAAACCCGTACAAGTTCTGATAAGTACCATTGGTATTATGCATCTGCTTACGGTTACAATGCTTCCGGACAATGGGTAAACTGGTATAACTGGGAACGTGGTTATCTGGGTGCTGCCGAATTCCATAGTATCAGATCAGCCGATGTGGATCTGGATGGACGCGATGAGCTGCTCAATGGTGGTTATGGAATAAAATATGATGGTACGCTCGCTTTCAACGCTAATATCAGCCACGGCGATCGTTTTCGTACCGGAGATATCGATCCCGAACGTCCCGGACTGGAAACATTCGCTATTCAGCAAAACAATCCCACCATGCTCGGGCAGCTCATCTACGATGCGGCAACTGGTGAAGCAATCAAAAAAATCTATATGTCGGCTGTCGGCGATGTTGGCCGTGGTGAATGTATGGATGTGGATCCCTCACGCATTGGTTACGAATTTTGGTCAACTATGGGCAATATCTACGATGCCAAAGGGAATGTGCTTTACGAAGGGGGCGCACCATTTCCCCATGAAGGTATTTGGTGGGATGGCGAACTAGACAGGGAAGAATTATCTGCGGCTGATGGAAATGGTTATAACGCTGATGTCCGAAAATACAGTACTACCTCGCATTCATTTGCATCCCGTCTGATTGAATTCGCTAAAATGACCAATTGGGCTGTGAAGTCGGAATATGGAGTGCGTCCTGCGTTCTTTGGTGATATTGCAGGCGACTGGCGCGAGGAAGTGTTGCTGGAAAAGAAAGGCAGTCAGCTTGTAGGCGATTCTACGTATACCACCAATACCGGTTTTGTTGGTTTCTCCACCGATTATCCAACAACAAAAAGAATTTACTGCCTGATGCAAAATCCGGCCTACCGCAATCAGGCAACAACCAAAGGGTACTATCAGTCGCCAATTCCGGATTTCTACCTGGGGTACGATATGCCTGTACCTCCTGTGCCTCCTGTACAGAAAGCTAAACTTACATGGTCGTCGGGAACAGCATTTGATAAATCATCAGCAAGTTTTCTGCTGCAGGACGAAATCACCAGGTCGGCATTTGCCGACGGTGATGATGTAATGTTCGATTTCTCGGGTGATAACTCAGCTCCTGTACAACTCACCGCAGATCTGGCGCCCTCCAAAATCTGGGCAATGAATCCGAAAGGGAAGGATTATGTGTTGGGAGGAACCGGAAAACTTACCGGAACAATGGAATTTGTAAAATCGCAAAACGGAAAATTCACGCTGAACGGAAATCATAGCTATACCGGAAAAACCATTATTTCTGAAGGCAATTTATGTCTGAACGGTAGCAGCAACAGTCCGATGGATGTAAGAGCTAAAGGAACATTAAGCGGAAATGCTGTCCTCAATGGTGGCATCGTGCTCAGTCCGGGTTTGAATGTGGAAGGCGGAAGACTTTCGCCGGGTAACGGACTGGAGCCGGGCAAGCTGGGTAAAATTTACATCAACGGAGCATTAACATTGCCGGGCAAATCGAATATAGAAATAGATATTTTGCCCGAAGATCCGTATAAAAACGATTCACTGGTTATCAATGGAAATTTTACTGCAAACGGCATTAATAATATCATTGTTAATGGTAACCTTACACCCGGAATCTATACGCTCGTAACCTGGACGGGAACATTGACAGGTACGCTGGCCAATTTTGATGTGACCGGGATTTCAGGATTGCCTGTTCGCCTGGTGATTAACGGCAACAATCTGCAGTTGATTGTGGAAGCTACGCGTTCTGCATCCAGCGTTGTCTGGACCGGAACAACCAATTCGAACTGGGATTACCTGACAACCAATTTCCAGACACTTACTTTACCGCATCAGTCCACATTCTTTGTTCAGAACGATAGTGTGGTGTTCGACGACAGCGCAGTTCTTACCAATGTTTCGCTCGCCGAATCAATGATTGTCAACGGAATAAGGTTTGCAAACAATTCAAAATCTTATACATTCACAGGTGCTGGTGGTATTGGTGGTTCAGGTATCTTACAGAAATCCGGAAAAGGTTTGCTTAATCTGGGAAATATTCAAAGTACTTATACCGGAAAAACAATCTACAGCAACGCACTGGTTAAAGTCAGCGCGCTCAATCAGACCACAATACCCGGTCCGCTGGGTCAGGCAACAACAGCTCCCGCCAACTGGGTAATGACAGATACCCGGCTCATTGTGGATGCTGTAAACTCTAACACAGACAGGGGAATAACCATTCAGGGTACTGATACAATTGAGATACCCAAATCGAACGGAGTAGTTTCAATTACCGGCACTATTACCGGCACGGGTGGATTGGTAAAATCGGGCGCTGGCCAGCTGAATGTTTCAAGCAACAGTTCTAACACTTATGCTGGCGAAACAGTTATTAATGGTGGAACTATTGGGTTGGGTACACTGGAAATGAACCGGACAGGATTTGGTAAAAGCGGCAAAATCCGTATGGAAAACGGATCCCGCATACGCATGTTCGACAACAGCAGCGATTACAACCAACACCCAACCTGGTATATCACCATTCCCGAAGGCAGTACGGCTCGGATTGACGCTTCCAGCCGTTGTAACATCAACGGATCCATTTCAGGGGCGGGTACACTGAATTATTACGTACCTTATGTACGTGCTGATTTAGTGGCAGGTGGCGCAGGTTTCACGGGAAATATTAATGTAATTACAGATAACGATGGCGGTCAATTCAGAATAACCACAAATTCGGCAACTTTCCCGCAGGCAGCTATTAATCTCGGCGCGAATGTGTTCATGGGTGCATATTCTTCTATCGGATCAAAAGATACCAATTCCTCTACGATTGTGAAAATCGGTTCACTTTCAGGTGATGCCACTTCGAGCGTAGGAGGCGGCACCTGGCAGATCGGAACAGACAACCGCGATGCAATTTTCAGAGGCGTATTTGGCAGTGGAGCTACCGTCACCAAATCGGGAACCGGAAAATGGACTCTGACCAACGCTTCAACTCTGACCAGCACATTCTCTGTTACCGGCGGAACACTCGTTGTTCAGAATACTTCAGGAAGTGCTACCGGAACAGGTAATCTGAATATGTCCGGAACGGCTATCCTGGCCGGAACAGGTATAATTGGAGGAAATGCCTACATGAATAATTCGGCAAAACTGATGCCCGGAAACAATGAAACTGCTCTCGGAACGCTTACTTTCAGCAAAAACCTCTCGCTGACCCTTGGCTCCACGGTGGTTATGAAAGTAATCTCAACAGCAAACGACCAGCTTAAAGTGGATGGGACCCTTTATCTGAACGGAAATCTGGATATGAGGAATCTCTCGGGCAGCTGGACTGAGGGGAAATCATACACCTTGTTCGTAGCCCCGAAAATCGAAGGCTCATTCTCAGCGATAATTCCTGATAAGCCTGCTGAAAACCTTATGTGGGATCTGAGCAGATTGAATGAGGGAATTATTTCGGTGAAAGTAACCACAGGAATCACCCGGATTGATGCGTCGGCAGTGAAAATATACCCTCAACCGGTTAAGGACTACTGTATTATATCCATAGAAAATGAAAATGCCGAAAATATACTGGTTCAGGTATATAATTCCGGAGGAACAAGAGAAAATGTCTTTTCCGAAGTCAACTCTGATCGTCAGATAAGACTGGATCTGTCAGCATTACCGGCAGGAATTTATTTTGTTAAATTAATAAATTCTGAATCAGCTATTTATACGCATAAACTGATAAAGAGATAGATTTATTTATCCCGAAAATATGAAATCAATGTCCACTTTCCAAAAAAGGTGGACATTGATATTTCTTTTGATCCGATATGAATTCGAACCGGTATCAGCTTGTTTGGAAAAATGTATTCTCGTATCTTCCAATTTTTTTTTGAAACAGTGAATTAAATTTTAAAAATCTTATTTCAATCCTATGACTAAGCTATTGTTAAAAAACTCACTCGTATTTCTCTTTTTGTTTTTATCCATTCCATTTGTTCACGGGCAAAATCACACCATCGATTTATCGGGAAAGTGGCGTTTCGATATTGACAGAAACGATGTGGGAGTATCTGAGAAGTGGTTTTCAAAATCATTGCAGGACGATATTTATCTGCCCGGTTCCATGGCTGAAAACCGTAAGGGTGATGATGTAACGCTGAATACCCAATGGACTGCAAGCATCTACGACAGCACTTTTTTCTACAATCCGAGATTAAAAAAGTATCGCCAGCCAGATAACCTCAAACTGCCCTTCTGGCTCACCCCGGTGAAATACTATGCAGGAGCTGCCTGGTATCAGAAGGACATCCTTATTCCTTCCGGTTGGAATAACAGTCGCATCGTGCTGTTTCTCGAACGTCCGCACACTGAAACACGCCTTTGGATCAACGATACAGAAGTTGGAACTCAGAACTCATTATCGGTGCCACATCAGTTTGAAATTACCAAGTATCTGAAGAAAGGTAAAAACCGGATCAGCTTGTGCATCGACAACCGGACAAAGGAGATTAATGTCGGGAAGGATTCGCACAGCATCACCGATCAGACCCAGGGTAACTGGAACGGGGTAGTGGGAAGGATAGAACTTCAGGCAATGCCGCAGACTTACATTGAAGATATACAGGTTTTCCCCGATTTAAAAAATAAGAAAGCGCTTGTAAAACTGAACATTACGGGAAATTCTTCAGGTGTCGTAACCTTAAGTGCCGAAAGTTTTAATGCTGACAAAACCCATAAAATTGCTCCTGTATCCAAAGAATTGTCGATAAAGAATTCGTCTGGAAAAATGGAGATAGAAATCCCGATGGGTGATGATTTTCTGACATGGAACGAGTTCCATCCTAATCTGTACAAACTTACGGCTACTCTGAAGACAAAACAGGGAACTGATACGCGCGAAACACGTTTTGGAATGCGTGAGTTTACTATTCAGGGAAAATATTTTTATGTTAACGGACAGAAAATTGTGCTCCGCGGGACGGTTGAAAACTGTGTATTTCCACTTACAGGTTATGCCCCGATGGATGAAAAATCGTGGGAACACGTCTTTCGCATCTGTCGCAGTTACGGCCTAAACCACATGCGCTTTCACTCCTATAATCCCCCCGAAGCAGCGATGAAGGCAGCCGACATGGTTGGATTTTACCTGCAACCTGAGGGCCCGAGCTGGCCTAACCACGGTTCCTCCCTGGGCGATGGTCGTCCGGTGGATAAATACCTCTGGGAAGAAGCCGAACGGATTGTAAAACAATATGGAAATTATCCCTCCTTTTGCATGTTTGCCATCGGCAACGAACCCCGCGGGCGCTGGGTGTCCTGGGTATCGAAATTCGTCAATTACTGGAAAGAAAAAGATACGCGCAGAGTTTATACCGGAGCATCGGTAGGTGGCAGCTGGGACTGGCAACCTGCCAGTCAATATCACGTCAAAGCCGGTGCACGCGGTTTGGACTGGGACCGTCGGCCTGAGACCAATTCCGATTATCGTGGCAGGATTGACACGGTACGCCAGCCTTATGTATCGCACGAAACGGGTCAGTGGTGCGTTTTCCCCGATTTCAGGGAAATACCGAAATATACCGGCGTGATGAAAGCCCGTAATTTCGAACTGTTTCGCCAGGATTTGTCAGATCGCGGAATGGGCGATCAGGCAGCCGCTTTTCTGATAGCTTCGGGCAAGCTGCAGGCACTTTGTTACAAAAACGAGATTGAGAAAACACTGCGAACACCAGGATATGCAGGATTTCAGCTGCTTTCTCTCAATGATTATTCAGGTCAGGGAACGGCACTGGTAGGCGTGTTGAATGCTTTCTGGGAAAATAAGGGATACATCAGTGCCGAAGAATTCCGGCATTTCTGTGCACCCACCGTGTTACTCGCCAGGATGGATAAGTTTATTTTCAGAAACAGCGAAGATCTGAAAGCGAAAATTGAAATAGCACATTTTGGAGAAAATACGCTCACAGGTAAACAAACCGTATGGACGGTGAAAAATCAGCTGGGTAAAGTTCTTGCCGACGGTTTGCTTGCTCCGCAGGACATTCAGATTGGTAATTGTCAGCAACTGGGTGAAATATCACTGCCGCTGAACACTGTTACAGCTGCCGAAAAACTCAATCTGGAGGTACGGCTGAAAGGAACAGATATTTCCAATAACTGGGATATTTGGGTCTATCCCGAAACACTTCCGCAGGTTGATACTGCTTCGGTTTATATTTGCGACAAGATAGATGATAAAGCCAGAACTGTGTTGAAAGACGGTGGCTCTGTGCTGTTGCTCATGGCCGGAAAAGTTACCCAAGGTAAGGATGTTGTTCAGCAGTTTGTTCCTGCATTCTGGAATACTTCCTGGTTCAAAATGCGTCCGCCACATACCACGGGCATACTGATTAACGATTTTCATCCGGTATTTAAGGATTTCCCAACTGATTATTACTCCAATCTGCAATGGTGGGAGCTGGTTAACAGAGCGCAGGTGATGGAGATTTCCGATTTCCCTGTATCCTTTCAGCCCATTGTTCAGCCCATCGACACCTGGTTTATCAACCGCCGGTTGGCCATGCTCTTCGAAGCGAAAGTCGGTAATGGTAAAATAATGGTGTGCAGTGCCGATATTCAGAAAGATCTGGATAAACGGTTTGTTGCCCGTCAGTTGCGGTATTCAATTCTGAAATATATGAACTCAGGTTTCTTCTTTCCTGAAAATGATGTAACTTTGGAAATGATAGAAAATCTGGCGATAAAGCGGGGCGAGTGGCTGGATATGTCCATGACAAAGGATGCGCCTGACGAGTTGAAAAAAAACATCAAATAGGTTATTGAGTTATTAGTTAATAGGTTATTTGGTTTCGAAACAAGTACGGGACACGTTTTGAGTTAAATGATTGTCCACATAATGACATGAAAATTTCAAAACGGCTCGCTAACGATTGACCTCGTCCGGTGAGCCGAAAAATCAGTGAGACTGGCGTTAAAAATCGTCCTTGTTTGAAGTTGAAGTTCGTGCTGCTATTCTCCTAAATGTGAAAATTTGGGCGAATTTCAACGAGTTTGGACGATTTAGCCAGACGAGCGCCAATTTTTCGAGTGAAGCGGGCGGAGTCTTGACTTTTTTTGCTTACTTTTTTGTGTTAAGACATAAAAGTAAGTCGGGTTTTAGGGGTGAAACCCCTATTGGAATAATTTTGATTCTTTGCTGATAAACACAAAAAAAATAACCAGGTAAATTGTTTCATTTATCCCTTATTTCACGAATTGATAGATTGATAAAACACACATATAGCAATGAAAAACAAATCATGTTACCTCTTAATTCTAATGATTATTGCAATATCTAATGCATGGGCATCGGACACCGGCTGGCCTGCTATCACCTCCGAAACAAAACCCTGGACACGCTGGTGGTGGCTGGGAAGTGCTGTGGACAAAGAAAATCTTACTTACAACATCAGCGCACTGGGTAAAGCCGGATTAGGTGGTGTGGAAATTACGCCCATTTACGGAGTGAAAGGCAATGATGCAAACAATATCAGCTACCTTACGCCCCGCTGGATGGAGATGCTTGCACATACTGAAACTCAATCGGGCAAATCGGGCATGAAAGTAGATATGAATACGGGTACCGGCTGGCCGTTCGGAGGACCTGAAGTTACGGTGGAGGATGCGGCAACAAAAGCTGTTTTTCAGAAATACGAGGTTCGCGGAGGAGAAAATATCTCACTGAGTATTACTGTGGATGATTCCAAACAACGAAAAGTGGCTTATATGTCGAGACTTATGGCGTATGATGCAACAGGAAAGAAACTGGATTTAACAAAACAGGTATCGAAAGAGGGTAATCTTAACTGTAAGTTACCCAAAGGCGAGTGGCAACTGATATCCTTGTTTGTTGGGAAAACTTTGCAGGAGGTGAAACGCTCGGCACCGGGCGGACAAGGGTATGTGATGGATCATTTCAGCGCAAAAGCGGTGAAGAATTACCTGACTAAATTTGACAATGCTTTTACCCGCGAAGCTACTCCTTATCCGAATACATTCTTTAACGACTCCTACGAAGTGTACAATGCAGACTGGACACCTGCGTTTCTCGAGGAATTTCAACTCCGGAGAGGGTATAAACTCGAAGATTTTTTCCCGGAATTACTCGGAAAAGGAAAAACTGATATTTCTTGCCGGGTGGTATCCGATTATCGTGAAACACTGGGTGAGATGCTGCTCACCGATTTTACTGGGCAGTGGACTTCTTGGGCGCATAGTCACGGAGCCACTACACGCAACCAGGCTCACGGATCACCTGCCAATATCA
>CAZWLJ010000059.1:0-13780 GCA_964634605.1 uncultured Paludibacter sp. | reverse complement strand
GAAATGGCGCTCGGCTGGTCCACCTACAACGGCGACCACATGTCCATGTACGGCGTGAACAGCGGAGTTCCCAAAACTCTTGTACGCTATCTGGTAGGTTGGGCTGCGCATCAGCTGGACGATCACTCTGAAAAGATACTCACGGATATACTGGATACTCCTGTAAGTCCCGAGTTGCTTCCATCTGATGAAAACGGTGTAATCGCGCAAAAGACCGAAGACATCGTGGGACCTTACGAATTGCATGATTTCTTTCTCTACTATTTCGTTCGCTTTGGATTTACCCCTGAAAAAATTCTCTTCCTTGCAAAAACTGCTTATGAAGGAAAATACACGACTGAAATCATTGAAAAGTGGCTTAAGGTTTTTCTTAAACGGTTTTTCCAGCAACAGTTCAAGCGTTCGTGCATCCCCGACGGACCCAAAGTCGGAAGCATCAACCTTTCGCCGCGGGGCGACTGGCGCATGCCGAGCGACGCTTTCCCTTTTAATTTTTAAGTCATTCGAACCATGTTACAGGAAGTATATTACAATAACACGTTACAAAACTGGCTGATTTCGGGCGGAATTATCATTTTAGCCCTGCTTGTCAACTGGATAATCACCCTTCTCAACCGAAGATACCTGAGAGCTCTGGCAAAACGCACCATCAACTATCTGGACAACATCCTGGTGAACACGCTTGAAACTCCGCTGAAAGTGGGAATCATTCTCATTGCCCTCTGGACTGCGCTGAACAGGCTTGAACTGAGCAAATCGTTCGACGAATCGCTTTACAAAGCCTATGAAATACTTACTGTACTTAATATCACGTGGTTTATAGCACATCTTGTCAGCAGGCTGATAAGGGAATATTTTATCCGGCGAAGCAATCAGGGTGCAGATGTCAGCCAAAAGATTCATTTCGATTCACATCTCACTTCGCTCATCCGCAAAGTGGCTGTTTTCGCTATCTGGACAATCGGAGCAGTAACCGCTCTGAACAACGTGGGATTAGACCTCAAAGCCATATTAGGCACTCTCGGAATTGGAGGTATAGCCATCGCGCTGGCTGCTCAGGATACGGTGAAAAATATTTTCGGAGGTTTCACCATCCTGGTCGACGGAACTTTCCGGATTGGCGACCGGATAAAAATCGGTGAATTTGACGGATTCGTCGAGGACATCGGCATCAGAAGCACACGAATCCGCAACTTTGACAAACGGATTATTACCATCCCGAATTACAAGATAGTGGAAGGCGCGGTCGAAAACATTTCCGAAGCACCAGTGACAAGAGTGGTTATGACTCTGGGCCTTTCCTACTCCACCACCTCCGGAAAAATGCAACAGGCAGCTTCCATACTGAAACAAACCGCTGAAGAAACCCAATATGTTGACAAAGAAAACATTACCGTTGCTTTCAGCGAATTTGCAGCCACTTCCATGAACCTGAAACTGACGTATTTTATCTCCAAAGAGGGCGATAATGTAAAAATTCCCTCGGATATCAACTTCAAAATCCTGGAAAGATTTAATTCCTCCGGTATTGAATTCGCGGTTCAGCCGCAATCGGTTGCCGTTAAATAAGTCTGAAACTGAAATGTTTTTTTGTGAATAGCCGGAAACGGAGATTTGCAAATAAAAAAGAAAAAATACTATCTTTGTCGTAAATTAGTGCATCAAACCAGGTCTTGACAAAATGTCAAAACCTTTTTTTCAAACTGAATGAAGAAAAAAGATAAATCCTGGTGGTTCTTTGCTGCAATATTAGCAATATTTGGCATTGTCGTTTACTTCCTGATAAGACAGGGAAGAACGATTGATATTATTCTGCACCGTTCTGGCGTTAACGGCACTCTGGGCACATTTGAACTTTTCAGGAATATCACAATGCAAAATCTGCTGGAGCCGTTTGCCATGATTTTGCTTCAGATAATTGCCATTCTGATTGTATCACGCATATTCAGTTCACTTTTTGCCAAAATTCAGCAGCCAACCGTTATCGGTGAGATACTGGCCGGGATTGTACTGGGTCCGTCGTTGCTGGGAATGGTTTTTCCCGAAGCATATTCATTTCTCTTTTCGGCCGATTCGCTCGACAACCTCTACATTGTCAGCCAGATTGGTTTGGTCCTGTTCATGTTCGCCGTAGGTATGGATCTGAATATGAGTGAATTGAAAGATAAAATCAAGAACACGTTTATCATCAGCCAGTCCAGTATCCTTATTCCTTTCATGTTAGGGATGATACTGGCATTAATAATATACAAGAATTTTTCGCCCTCCGATTCCAACTTCACTTCTTTTGCCCTGTTTATCGGTATCTCCATGAGCATTACCGCTTTCCCCGTTCTGGCGCGTATTGTACAGGAAAAAGGGCTTTCGAAAACTCACCTGGGCACCATCAGCATAGGCAGTGCTGCCATCAATGACGTGACAGCGTGGATTTTGCTTGTTGCAGTCATTGCCATTGCTCAGACAGGCAGTTTTGCCAGTTCTGTTTACACCCTGTTATTTACCGCCATCTACATTGTGGTGATGCTTTTTGTTGTCAGACCTTTTCTGAAACAGATTGGAATTATTTATCAGAAAGAAGAACTGATGAATAAAAGTATATTCGGTTTTTTTATCCTGATTCTCATTATTTCGGCATATACTACCCAGTTGCTCGGAATCCATGCTCTGTTCGGGGCATTCATGGCCGGGCTTATCATGCCTCCAATTCCCCGTTTCAGAAAACTGATGGTTGATAAAATCGAAGATCTGTCGGTTTCGCTGCTGTTGCCTCTTTTCTTTGTTTATACCGGTCTGAAAACTGAAATCGGGCTGCTCAACACTCCTTCACTCTGGATTATGTGTCTGGTTTTCATCGCAGTAGCTGTAGCCGGAAAGTTTGGCGGAAGCGCTATCCCGGCCCGTGCCATCGGCGAAAACTGGAAAGACAGCCTGTCGCTCGGCGTGCTGATGAATACACGTGGTCTGATGGAACTTATCGTGCTCAATATCGGGCTTGAAATGGGCATTCTGCCACCTGTGGTATTCGTTATGCTGGTGATTATGGCGCTGGTTACTACTTTTATGACTACTCCCTCACTGGCACTTATTGAGAAGTTATTCCCCGACAAGACCGTGGAAGAAGAATTAATCCGTCAGCAGTCGGAAGGAATCTTTAAAACACTGATTGCCCTTGGAAATCCGGAAGGTGGAAAAAACCTGCTGCGTGTGGCAAAAAAAATTCTCGATGGTGTAAAAAATTCGCTGGAAGTGGAAGTATTGCATATCACAGCCGGTACAGATACGAATCCGATTTACAGCGAACAGTTTTCGACCGAAAGTTTCGTGGATGTACTTGCAGAAGCCGAAGCGTTGCAGGTACCTGTGACAACCGACTACAAGGTGGCTGACATAATCGAGGCAGAAATTGTGAAAAAAGTGAACAGCGAGAACTTTGATTTTCTGCTCGTCGGAGGTGGTGTTTCAACCACACAATCGGCTATCCTGAAAGAAAGTTTCAAATACGACAAATTTCCATGGCTGAAAAAAATAGCAAATAAGCTCACCAGAGACAACGCGCTTTTCTATCCGGGCACGCTTATTCGCGACAAAACCAGGTATTTCATCGAACACAGTAACTGCAGCGTGGGAGTTTTCGTTAACAGAGACTTCAGGGGAATATCCAATATTCTTGTTGTGATAGAAAAAGATACCGACGACTTCCTGCTTCGCTATGCACGAAGAATTTTAAGAAACAATGCCGAAACCACTGTCCAGATTATTGATCTGGAAAAAATGAACGGAAAAGTGAATAACATCACCAGCGGTATCAACCTGTTGATTTCACAGTTCGGTTCACGGGTGAAAGTTGCCAGACTCACCCGCTTGCACTCCGGTTTTCTTGAAAAATTCAGCCTGATGCTTATCAGCTATCAAAGCTGGGATTACCTTGTCTCTCAGGAAATTTACACGCTGAAAGACATGCCTTCTACACTGATTATTAATAAAAAAGTGAGCCGGTTCAATAAAAATTTGCGAATCCCCGAGGCTGCTGTGATACAACCCGATAAGGATCACGAACTTTAAGTTTTGAGTTCTGTAAATGTGTATACTGATAGTAAAAAAGCGCAAGAACCGGATTGTTTGCTTCTGATTTTCCCACTAATTTTGCAGAAAAAATCCCATGCGTAACCAACAAAATATCGATTTTGAACGAATCTCCCGGGCTATTGAATACATGTATGCCAACTCACGCACCCAACCGGACCTGAGCGAAACGGCATCGCATGTAAACATGAGTGTATTTCATTTCCAGCGGATGTTTCAGGACTGGGCGGGAGTGAGTCCAAAGAAATTTCTCCAGTACCTTACCGTTTCAAGAGCAAAACAGCTGCTGAATGACAAGCAGCTAAGTCTTTTTGACGCAACCGACCAGGTTGGACTTTCCGGAACCGGGCGGTTGCACGATTTATTTGTAAAAATTGAAGGAATGACTCCCGGCGAATACAAAAACGGAGGCATAGATCTGATTATCAGACATTCCTGCTCCGAAAGCCCTTTCGGGAAAATGCTTATAGCATCAACCGGAAAAGGAATTTGCTACCTGGCTTTCGGGGACAAAAAAGCTCAGGCATTCAAAGAGTTAACTGATCTTTTTCCGCGGGCTACATTTCTGGAACAGAAGGATGAATGGATAGAGAAAGTCATACGTTTTTTCGGAGAAAACGCCGAGAAGCCCGAAACCATCAGACTGCATCTGAAAGGTACTGATTTTCAGTTGAAAGTATGGGAAATGCTGCTAAAAATTCCGGAAGGCAAACTCACGGCTTACAGTGATATTGCCGGAAAAATTGATAACCCGAAAGCCACCCGCGCTGTGGGAACGGCTGTTGGAAGCAATCCTGTATCCTATCTGATTCCGTGTCATCGGGTCATTTGCTCCACAGGAGTTCTCGGACAGTATCACTGGGGTCCGGCCTGCAAAAAGTCGATGATTGGCTGGGAAGCTGCTAAATCGGAAAAGTGAATTCTGAGCTTTGCAACAGCTGTCACAACTCCTATATATACCGCAGAACGCGTTCAATCACCTGGTTTTCGAAACCGCGGCTTTGCGCAAAGCGAAACAGTTTGCCCTGTTTCTCGTATTCGAATTCGTACCTGATTGATTTTGCCTTCGACTTGAGCAGCGATGCGAGCATTTCGTCGTATTCGCCTTCATCAATGGTATTCAGCGCATTATTGATTAACTCCTTTTCAATGCCTTTCTCAAGCAACGCCATAGTCATCTTGATCTTTCCCCATTTGTTCAGATGAAACTTGTCACGCACAAATGCCTTCGCAAACCGTTTTTCGTTTATAAAATCATCTTCAGTCAGTTGCCCGATGATTTTCCTTCTGTCTGCTTCCGCCACATCCCAGGCTCTCAGTTTCAGATCTACTTCCGATATGCAATGTTCTGATATTGAACAATATGATGCAGCTTTGCGGAGCAACTCATCGTAAGTGTATTGTTTCTTCATTTCAATCCGGTTTTATTCAATGAACTCACAAAAGTAATGATATTTTTAAGGAAAAGAAACGCATGAAGATATAATTTCGATTTTTGTTTGTTTTTCAATTAATATTTATACTTTTACGTTTAATACGTGCTGTAATTTTGGATTTCTGAAAACATCATGAGACAAACTTGCGTGATATTGTTTTTTTTATTCACTTTACTATGCCATGCACAGGTTAAAACGGATTCGATGCTGATTCCATCCGTTGAATTACCGAACGACTCTGCCACCGGAGAAAACGGTGATAAAAGCAGTGTATCGCTCAACGGACAAATTACCGGATGGACAGTTTTTGAGTTTTCAAAGCCCGCACACACTCAGGCAGGAGGCAGATTTGTCCCTGCTTTCACCGGAAAAAAACATCTGAAAAACCATTCACACCTGGATTTTGAAGCTTCGCTGAACATACAGGGTTCACTTCATTTCACCGGGAATCAATTTGACTCCGCGACGTATATTTTCAAACCCTATCGCGTATGGCTTCGCTACGCGGGCGAAAACTGGGAAATCAGGGGCGGACTTCAAAAAATTAATTTCGGCACCGCTAAAATGTTCAGGCCTCTGATGTGGTTCGACGAAATGGATGTGCGTGATCCTCTGCGACTTACCGACGGAGTTTACGGTTTGCTGGGAAAATATTTTTTCCCTGATAATACCAATATCTGGCTATGGTCGCTCATCGGGAATAAGAATCCGAAAGGTTTTGAGTTGCTGGGCAGTGCACCGTGTATTCCTGAAATTGGCGGACGCGTTGAAACACCGCTCGGACCGGGAGAAATTGCATTTTCCACCCATTTCAGAAAAGCGGCCTTACACCCGCTGATACCATCAGCGCCCGGGACGGAATATATAAACGAACGGCGCATCGGGCTGGACGGGAAGTGGGACATTGGTCCGGGAATATGGTTTGAAACCAGTATCAGCAGGTTTGACAAGACAGATTATCCACTGATGTTCATTCAGGACATGTGGAATGCAGGTGCAGATTACACATTTCCGGTTGGAGCAGGACTGAATGTGACAGCCGAATATTTCCGGTTTCACTACGGCAGCAAATTCCTGACAGAAGGGACGGCTGTCAACCTTTTCGGGTCGATGATCACTTTTCCGGTTTCGCTCACCGACAATGTGGCTGCCATGTTTTTCTACGTGAAAGAAACGGATAACCTGTACAATTACCTGAGCTACACACGCACGTACGACAACTGGAATTTTTATATCATCGGATTCTGGAATCCAGAAACCAGCCTTCCGGTTGGAGTGAATCCGGGTGGAAAAAACCTGTTTGCAGGCAAAG
This sequence comes from uncultured Paludibacter sp., assembly GCA_964634605.1. Taxonomy (GTDB): domain Bacteria; phylum Bacteroidota; class Bacteroidia; order Bacteroidales; family Paludibacteraceae; genus UPXZ01. Next base: position 6,949 of record CAZWLJ010000059.1, on the reverse strand, counting down.
GATTACAGGTGATGGCAAGTTTTAATTTCTGAGGGAATAAATTTCAACTAAAAAAATCAGCTATATTAAAAAAATAATTCGCATGAATACAATTGTTAATGTCAGGGATTTAATCCGGAAATTCCCAATCGGGGCATCGGGATATTTTACAGCGCTGAACGGGATCAACCTTGAATTTTCCGAAGGAGAATTTGCCGGACTGGTTGGGCCGAGTGGCTCGGGTAAAACCACGCTGCTCAATATCGTAGGCTCACTCGATATGCCCTCACAGGGTGAAGTAACAGTACTGAACCACTCCATCAGCACCCTGAACCCAAAACAGGCGGCACAGCTCAGGAAAGAAAAACTGGGATTTATTTTTCAGAATTACAACCTCCTGCCCGTTTACACCGTTTACGAAAATGTGGAATTTCCGCTCCTGCTCCTGAATATGAGCAGCGACGAACGGAAAAAACGTATTCTGGAAACACTGGAATGGGTTGGACTGACCGATAAAATCCATTCACGGCCTTCACAACTATCGGGTGGTGAATGCCAGCGGGTAGCTATTGCCCGTGCCATGGTCAAACGCCCTTCGCTGGTACTGGCCGATGAACCAACCGCCAATCTGGATTCAGCCAATTCGCACCACATACTTCAAACCATGGCTAATCTGAACCGGGAACTGAAAACCAGTTTTATTTTTGCCACACACGACGAAAAAGTAATCGGATACCTGCGTCGAATAATACGCCTGGAAGACGGAAAAGTGACAGAAGACAGAAAAATTGACAAAAATCAGCTATGATACTTGCAAAAACCGCCATAAAAAGCCTGCTGGGCAATGGTCTGAAAACCTGGCTGAATGTTTTCGTACTCTCCATATCGTTTGTACTGATAATTTTCATGCAGGGACTGCTCGAGGGATGGAGCAAACAGGCTGTAACCGATGCTGTAGCCTGGGAAATAGCAGGAGGTCAATACTGGCATCAGAAATACGATCCGTATGATCCCTTCTCACTTGATTCTTCCACTGCGGTGATTCCACCGGTACTGAAAACAGCATACGAAACTCATCAGATTGAGCCTTTACTGATCGCATCGGGCAGTATCTATCCGGATGGACGTATGATTCAGATAATGATGAAAGGCATCCGGACCGACCAAAAACTGCTCGCCATACCTTCACACAACCTGAAAAGTGACAGTTCCGAAATCCCCGTCATCATAGGTGCTCATATGGCCAGCCAGGCCGGACTGAAGGAGAATGACCTGGTCACCCTGCGCTGGAGGGACACCAACGGCACTTTTGAAGCTGTTGATGTGCGGATAGCAGCCGTTTTCAAAACGACCGTGCCCACTGCCGACAACGGTACGATATGGCTTCCGCTCGATAAAATGCAGCAAATGATGTCGGAACCGGGCAAAGCCACCATACTGATTAAAAGCCGAGAACTGGCCAAACAGCCTGTCCCCGGATGGAAATTCAAGGATCAGACCGAACTTACCAAACAAACCATTGCACTGGTGAAAGCCAAATCGGTGGGAATGAGCGTTTTCTATTTCATATTCCTGTTTCTGGCACTCGTGGCTATATTCGACACGCAAACACTTTCAATATTCCGCCGTCAGCGCGAAATCGGAACGTATGTGGCGCTGGGTATGACACCCAAAGAAGTGCAAAACTTCTTCACACTCGAAGGTACGATGAATGCACTGCTCGCAATCGCTTTGGGATTTGCCTACGGAGTGCCGTTCTTCATCTATTACGCAACCAACGGAATTGCCATGCCGATGGATGCAAGCAGCTTCGGACTCCCGATAGCGGACAGGATGTATCCGCTTTTCACCCCGAAACTGATTATTGGTACAATTATTTTTATCTTCATGATCACAGCCCTGGTGAGTTATCTGCCTGCACGAAAAATATCGCGGATGAATCCCACCGAAGCCATCAGAGGAAAAGTATTGTAATTCATAACAATCTGATTTTTTAAAAACTTACAATCCACTGCATATCATGCTGAAATTTTTATTCAAAGGACTTATCCGCGACCGGAGCCGGAGTTTGCTGCCAGTTATTGTAGTCACACTGGGGGTGATGATTACGGTGGTGCTCCAGTCGTACATGACAGGTGTATTAGGCGACAGCATCGAAACAACAGCTAATTTCACCACCGGACACGTGAAAGTGATGACCCGGGAATACAGCAGAAACATGTCGCAATTTCCCAACGATCTGGCAATAATGAATGCTGACGATCTGATAAAAAAATTACAGACCGATTATCCCGGTACAGAATGGACTGCGCGCATTCAGTTCGGCGGGTTACTGGATGCCCCCGACGACAAGGGAGAAACCCGCGCCCAGGGTAATGTGGCAGGCATAGGTATCGACATGCTGCATTCAGGGCACGAAATCGACAGGATGAACCTTCGGAAGAACCTGACCGCAGGAAGATTTCCGCAGGAGCGTGGCGAAATGCTCATCTGCGAGGAACTTTTCAGCAGAATGAACCTGAAAATGGGCGATACCGTCACCCTGATCGGTAGTTCCATGTACGGCGAAATGTCCATGTATAACTTCCGTATCTGCGGAACGCTCAGCTTTGGCATCCCGTTTCTGGACAGGGGAACCATCATAGCCGACATACGCGATGTGCAGGCAGCCCTGAACATGGAAAATGCAGCTGGTGAATTACTTGGTTTTTTCAGAAACGGATACTACGACAATCAATCAGCCACATCCATTGCCAAGCAGTTCAACTCCGGGAACAATACGGAAGATCCGTTTTCGCCCGTGATGCTACCTTTGTGTGACATGAACGGGATGGGGTACATTGTAGCTTACGCGGAGAATATCCAGGGCATCATTCTGGTAATTTTCATCATTGCCATGTCTATTGTACTGTGGAATGCAGGTCTGATTGGAGGACTGAGGCGCTATGGTGAATTTGGGCTACGGCTTGCCATCGGCGAAAGCAAAAACGAGATTTACCGCTCGATGCTTGCCGAAGCCTTTCTGATTGGTGTCACAGGAACGTTCTTTGGTGTAATTATTGGTTATTTTCTTTCGTGGTTGTTACAGGAATACGGATTCAACGTAGGAGAAATGATGAAAGACTCCACCATACTGATGCCTACAGTGCTCCGTGCCCGAATTACGCCAGCCACCTTCTACATCGGATTTATACCGGGCATCATTTCCACAGTAATAGGCAACCTGCTGGCAGGCATCGGGATTTATAAACGAGAGACAGCGAATTTATTCAAGGAACTGGAGAGTTGAGCCTTCTGAATCCCCACAGAGCAGCTTTTCGAAATGCCGATGAAGATTGTTTTTAGTGATTATTTTATACAAACATTTAATTTTACCCACTGTTTTTGCCCCGCAGTGTTTTCTCCTTTACAGTAAGTCAGAGGGCTGATATTTATGAAAAAAATACTTATATCATTCGCCATTTTCAGCGTACTTGGCGTATATTCGCAAAACTATCCGTCGGGTAAATCCATACTCGATAAAATTGATAAAAACATGTCGGCCGGTTCGCAGATTCTGACGGCTACAATGGAAATAAACACGGCACGCGCCACCCGTACCATGCAAATGAAGATATGGACGGTGGGCGATAAAAAATCGTTTACCGAATACCTGGCTCCCGCACGCGAGAAAGGAACAAAAATGCTGAAACTGGACAATCAGCTCTGGATTTATTCCCCGTCCACCGACCGCACCATCCTCATTTCGGGCCACATGCTCCGTCAGTCGGTGATGGGAAGCGACCTGAGTTACGAGGACATGATGACCGATAAAAAAATGACCGATCAATACAAGGCTGAAATCAGCAGCGAAGAAACTGTCGATGGTCGCAATTGCTGGGTTATGACACTGACAGCCACGGTTCCGGATGTGAATTATTATTCGCAAAAAGTGTGGGTGGACAAAGAGAGAAATGTACTGCTGAAGGCGCAGCTTTTTGCCAGAAGCGGCAAAATGCTCAAGCAAATCTTATTCTCAGGCGTGGAGAAAGTCCAGAACCGGTGGTACCCGAAAGTGTTTGTCTATAAAGACATGCTCAGGGACGGCAAAGGGACCAGAATGACCATCACTTCCATTCAGCTGGATGCGAACATCCCCGAAAGCATTTTTAACAAAGGAAATTTAAAGTAATTGTTTTATTTTTGCACTCCGGAATCATTTTGCATTTCTTATCAGGTATATTTTTTCAAACAAAATAAAACATGAAACTGTTAAAAAACATTCTTTTGCTGCTTTTTGTCATTTTATCACCGAATTTATTTTCACAAAACACCGAATCTGTACCTTTCAGCAGCAGCACCGACACCATCGGGCAGGAAATAATGAAATACACGGATACTCAGGCAGAACTGATTTCAAAAGGACGCCGGTTGCTGCTCGACCGTTTTACAGCCGGTGACATACAAAAAGTAAAGGAAGTGAAAGATTATCTGAAAAATCAGGTTGAGAACAGAGATTACCTTGTACTGTATCCGCCCGAACACTGGCTCATATTATACTGGACACGGGAATTCAACGAACTGATCAATTCAATAAGAAATCCGGATGCTTTTGAATACATCCATGTGAAACGAATGAATCCCCAGCAGGATATCCTCTTAGACCGATTGAAGGAAAAATCGTTGATCTCGATAGATAAATTAACGTCATACATTCACTCTTCGGAGCTCACAAACGAAGACCAGGATTTTCTGGTTTTGTATCTGAACGCGATTCTTTCGGGTGAAAACCCGGTTATTACACAGGATCAGCTGAACGGTCTGGCAGATGATTTTCTTCAGAAATATCCCGGAAGCCAATACTCCGGCTATGTCCGTGAAAATATACGGTTCAGATTCGCGCCTTCAAAATGGGGATATGCCTATGAATTTTTCAGCGGATACGGGGTAAATACCGGAAACCTGAAAAAATACTTCTCCAATAATATTCCCTTCGGAGTAGCATTCGACGTTCAGTACAAAAACCTGAGCCTCTATCTGCGCGATTACATTGGTTTCAGCAAAACCAGAAAAGACATTACCAACCCCGAAGGCACCTGGAAAGAAAAATCACAGGTAAGAGTATATATTCCTGAGGCCTCTCTGGGCTACGTGGTGAAAGAAAACGACCGCGTAAAACTTGCCCCCTTCGCCGGAATAGGCGGAGTGATTTTCAGCCCGACGGAGAACGACATTAAGAATGAGCCCTTTTTACAGGATGTTGAAGTAGGTGGTTTTTCGTACATGGCAGGAATGAATCTGGATATCAAACTGGGGAAAAGACAAAATGACCGGAACATCAGTTTTAATTCGGAAGGATTCGGATTCATCAGGCTCCGTTACAGTTATTGCAGTCCCCGGTTTTCTCAGATTCACGATGGTATGACCGGAAATATGCATTACATTACAATTGGTATTGGCGCTTTTGGCAGATCAGTGAAACGGGTAAAATAATCAAATCCAACCGCTTCTGAAAAAGAGGCTAATACTTAAACAAATGAAAGACAGCAACAAAGCGCTTCTTTTCGTTGCAATAACCGTTCTCAGCTGGTCCACGGTAGCTACCGCCTTCAAAATGGCACTGAGAGAATTCACCTACTACGAATTGCTGCTTGTGGCTACTGCTTCTGCTTTGGTGATGTTTGCCATCGTTCTTACGGTTCAGTCCAAATGGTACTTACTGGCCAGACTAACTGTTAAACAATGGCTTACATATGCTTTCACCGGTTTTCTGAATCCGTTTTTCTATTACCTGGTTCTTTTCAAATCCTACGAACTCCTTCCCGCCCAAATAGCACAACCCATCAACTATTTCTGGCCTATATTGCTCACTGTGCTGCTGGCAGTCTTCATGCGTCAGCATATACCGGCTATTAAATATGCCGGGATGGTAATTTCGTTTGCCGGAGTTGTGCTCATATCGCTGGGCCCGAAAAGCGTGGCCGGTGAAAATGTGTCATTCGCAGGCATTCTGCTGGCTTTTTTCAGCGCTTTTATCTGGGCCGGTTTCTGGATACTCAACAAGAAGAACCGGCTGACCGACAACACGGTCAATCTTTTCGCAAGTTTTCTTTTCGGGCTGATTTACCTGCTTATCGGGACTTTATTTGTAGAAGTAAGGTTCGACTCCTCCAAAGCTCTTACGGCGAGCATATATTCCGGGTTATTCGAAATGGCAATCCCCTTTATTTTCTTCGGGCTGGCACTGCGCAAAACCAGTAATTCTGTACTCGTCAACCAGTTATGCTACCTTTCTCCTTTCATGTCGTTGTTTTTCATCCATTTTTTACTCGGCGAAAAAATATACATTACTACCATTGCAGGTTTAGTCCTCATTATTGCAGGCATACTTTTTAATGAATACCTGGCCAGGAAACTATCTCCCCGCCATTCGTCATAACCATGTAATATCCTGGCCTGCGGATGTAACGTTCCGGTAATCATGTGACGATGAGTTGATTCCCTTCTTTTACTCTGCCGTCTTTTTACGACGAGTTGATTTCTTATTTATTCACGCCATATCACAGGGAGTTTTCGCGGATCTGCATCCGACCTTTTGGGCTTCTTTTATCATCGGGACAGCCTGTCTGCTGAAGAGACTTTCTCTGAAACGATTAAGTATGTTTCGGCATAAGTTTAAATTTCTCAATTAAAAAACGATTGATAGTCATGTTAAATAAAAAACTTTAATAATTTTACAGCACTGATAATTCGAACGCCCTCCCGGTTGCGCGTAATTTACAATTAGCGGCCACAAGTGTTTGGCGTAGTGTCTTCGCTGCGGAAAGGATAAAAACAAAGTTCCGCTCTGTGTAATGCAGGAGCATTACTTTTAGCACGACGTAGTCAGGAGACTACGCCGAACCTGGGGTAGTCAGGAGACTACGCCGAACCTGGGAACAATGACTATTATTCGAACAATTGCGCTTTTATTGGTTATTAGATATAATAA
>CAZWLJ010000058.1:0-14645 GCA_964634605.1 uncultured Paludibacter sp. | reverse complement strand
AACCACATATACCATTTTTTTGATAGGATATTCCTCGTAGCGGATTTTTGCAGTGCCTATGTCCTGTGTCATGTAAACGGAGGTGCCGTCGGAGCGCAACAGCAACTTCTCATCCAGACCGTCTGCAGTAAGGTCGGCCCATACCGAGCCATCTTCACGCCGGTGAAAAATGTCTTTTTCCACCCCTTCTTCCACTTTTGATTTTCCTTCGGTGTAAGTGTCTGATTCATAATAAATCTTGTCGAAATCAACGCCAAGCTTTTGGTAAGTTTCATCAAATCCGGCATATACCCAGCCGTTCATCATTTCCCATAGTTGGCGGGTTTCCGTGTCGCCTTGTTCCCATTTCAGCAGCATATCCTGCGCCTGACGGATGAGCGGAGCTTCTTTTTTGGCCTCTTCTTCGGTCATGCCTTTTACCATCAGCTCCCTTATTTCAGCCTTGTAGGCTTTGTCGAATTCCACGTAGTATTTTCCCACCAGGTGATCGCCTTTCATGCCCGATGTTTCGGGTGTTTCGCCGTTGCCGAAGAGTTGCCAGGCAAGCATGGATTTGCAGATGTGGATGCCGCGATCGTTCACAATGTTGGTTTTCACCACGTTCCAGCCGTTTGCTTTCTGAATTTCGGCAATGCTGTAGCCCAGCAGGTTGTTGCGGATGTGCCCCAGATGCAGAGGCTTATTTGTGTTGGGTGAGGAGTATTCAATCATCATCAGGGGTGCGTTCCCGTCGGGATATTTTGTCCCGAAACGGCTGTCGGCATGCATGGTTTCCAGTTCGCCGAGCCAGAAGGAACTGTGGATGCTCAGATTCAGATATCCCTTGATGATGTTATATGAGCTGATCACCGGGAACTGGTTCATGAGTTCTGCGGCAATTTCACGGGCTGTTTGCTCGGGCGATTTCCGGGCGATTTTTACGAATGGAAAAACCACGAGGGTGATGTCGCCTTCAAATTCCTTCTTGGTTTTTTGAAACTGAACGAAACCGTCATTAATTTCCTGGTTATATAGTTTCTGAATGGTTGTGATAACACCTTGTGTGAGTTGGGCTTCTAAATTCATCTGTCCGGAAAAGATTTTGATTGTTTGAGGGTGCAAAGATACGGATTTCTTCGAAATTGCGAATCAGGCTGTGATAATAAAATGCCGGATACAAAAACAGACAAGGTGCAGGGCTGTTTGCCTGCACCTTGTCTGTTAATGCATTTTGAGAATTTTTCACTTCACACTGTCAGCCAGATCAGATCCTGCTTTGAATTTAGCCACTTTTTTAGCCTTAATTTTGATGGGCTGCTTGGTGGATGGATTTACCCCTTTACGGGCGGCACGTTCTGCAACGGTAAATGTTCCAAAACCCACCAAAGTCACTTTGTCACCACTGGCAAGTGCGTCGCTTATGTTCCTGATGGTGGCATCAAGGGGTTTTTGGAGGCTACTTTCGTTAAGCCTGAAGTTTCAGCGATTGCTTTGATTAATTCTCCTTTGTTCATAATTGTAAATTTTAAGTTTAAGATGTTAAGAAACAAATACTTCAGTCATGCAAATATAATTAATACCTTCACAAAAACAAATTTTTTGTTTAGAAAAATGTATTTTTTTGCTAAAGATGTTCAATATCCTGTTCAACAACATGTTTTTGAAGTTTTTTTCGTAATTTTGCAACTCATTTCAAAACTGATGAGTGTTTTCTCAGTTCTGTGTTTTTTATAAATTGAATGATTTTTTTATGAACAGATACTTGCCTCCGGTAGTCAAAAACATACTGATTATTAACGTTATTCTCTATCTGGCTACTTTGATGCTTCCGACCATTCTTCGCCGCTGGAACATCGACATACAGCTTGAGGATGTGCTTGGAATGCATTATTTCGCATCCGAAAAATTCAACCTTCTGCAGTTATTTACTTACATGTTTATGCACGGTTCTGTAATGCATATTTTTTTCAACATGTTTGCCGTGTATATGTTCGGACCCATTTTCGAACAGGTCTGGGGTTCCCGAAAATTTTTGTTTTATTACCTGGTGACAGGTGTCGGTGCAGGGCTTGTGCAGCAGCTTTTCTGGTACATTGAGCTGGGCGATGTGTTCAGGGCCATGAATACAGCACTCTCATCGGGTTCGGCAGAGGCACTTGTGCCTTTTTCAGGTGAACTTTCACGTTATTTCAGATTCTCGGGTGATATATCTCAAATACCCGTCACCGAGGTGCTTCAGATTAAAAAGGAACTGTCAAATGCGCTGCTTACCATCGGCGCTTCGGGTGCTGTTTTCGGCATACTGCTTGCTTTCGGGTGGTTATTTCCGGAGCAAAAGCTTTTCCTGATTTTCTTCCCGGTGCCCATCAAAGCGCGCTGGTTTGTGGCCGGGTACGCGGTAGCTGAATTATTCCTCGGGGTGGCCAGCTTCGCAGGCGATAGTGTTGCCCATTTTGCCCACCTGGGAGGCATGCTGTTCGGAGTGTTGCTTATTCTTTACTGGAAGAAAAAGGGCAAACTATATTCGTCACACTAAAAAAATGGAGTGCTGAAAAATGAATCTGATTGATAATCTGAAATATACGTATAAAAATGGCAACATGGTGATCAGGCTCATCTATGTGAATGTTGCCGTTTTCCTGCTTGTTAGTGTTTTTTCTGTCGTATTAAAGCTGTTCAATCTGAGTGGTTTGGACAATACAAATTGGTTCTCTGTACCATCCTATCCCGCTCAGCTTCTCAGGCATCTGTGGACACCGGTCACATACATGTTTTACCACCAGCAATTTTTTCATATTTTCTTCAACATGCTGGTACTGTACTGGTTTGGAAAGATTTTCACCATGTATTATTCTGAAAAACAGCTGCTTTCGCTCTATCTTTTTGGCGGGCTGAGCGGCGCGCTGGTGTATGTTCTGGCTTATAATGTATTTCCTTTTTACGAAGCTGCCTCGTATTACAGCGTGCTGATGGGAGCTTCGGGTTCTATCGTCGCCATCCTGGTTGCCTCGGCTGTAAGGGCGCCGAATATGGAAATGCATCTGTTGCTTATCGGACGGATCAGGTTAATGTGGATTGCGGTTATCACCGTGCTCATCAGCTTTTTCGGACTGACATCCGAAAACGGAGGAGGCGAAATGGCGCATCTGGGAGGTGCCCTGGCAGGATATCTTTTCGTCACATTCGAAAAAAAAGGTACAGATATTACCTGGTTTATCAATAAGTTGATAGATTTTGTTGTAAATTTGTTCCGTCCGCGACCCCGTAAAAAACCTGCTGCTTTTCATGCTCAGAAAATGTCGCCCGAACAGTATAACCAGAAAAAAGCGCAGGACGAAGCAGAGATAAACCGCATTCTGGATAAAATTAAAACATCGGGCTACGAGAGTCTTTCGGCTGATGAAAAGAGAAAACTTTTTGAACAAAAAAGATAGAACAATGACAAAATTTCTGCGTGGTATCATGATTCTGATCAACGTACTGGCTGTTCTGGCTTTGGTTCTGGTCAAAATCGGTTCAGTAGTCAGCCCGAATACTGCACTTTTGCCCGCGTATGCTTCCCTGGCTTTACTCCCCATTGTTTTTCTGAATGTCGCGTTTGTTTTTTTCTGGATTGTGCTTCGCAAATGGTGGGTGCTGCTCTCTTTTGCAGCGCTTGTCGTTTTTTCGGGATTAATTAAAAGTGCCATACCTGTTAATTTTTCCAAACCCGAAACGGACTCAAACGGTCAGAAGATAACGTTTCTTTCGTACAATACGATGAACACCGGCCTGATGAAAAAACACCGCAAGGACAATCCCAATCCGGTGGTTCAGTACATACTGGATGCCGATGCCGACATAGTTTGTTTGCAGGAATTTGCTGTCAGCGAAAACGAAAGGCAGTTTCAGTCGGACGATTTCGAACGGATATTCAGCATGTATCCCCACAAACATGTTAGTTTTCAGCTTGATAAGTGGAGAATGAATATAGGTTTGGCTACGCTTTCGAAATATCCGATTATTGAAAAAAGAAACATTGACTACGATTCGGATTTCAATCTGTCCATCTACACCGATATTGTAATTGGCAACGAAACTATTCGGGTCGTCAATAATCATCTGGAATCCAATAGGATAACATCGATGGATATGAAGAATACTGCTGAGCTGAGGAATGATTTTTCGTCCGAAAAACTGACAGGAATAACCAAGTATCTGTCACGTAAAATGAGCGTGGCATACAAAGTTCGCGCCAGGCAGGTTGACGAAGTGGCAAACGTAATCAGCAAATCGCCCTACAAGGTTATTTCGTGCGGTGACTACAATGACGTACCGGCTTCGTATGCCTACTCGAAAGTGAAAGGTAATCTGAAAGACGCTTTCAGGGAAACGGGCAGCGGATTGGGATGGACATACGCGCATTCGTACTATCGTTTCCGTATCGATTATATCATGTATGACAAATCATTCCGGTCGGGCGGATACAAAAGGGGCAACCTGAAAACGTCGGATCATTATCCCATTCAGACCGATTTGTACTTAACTAAAAGTGAGAATACCGAGACCGAATAAAATTATTTTGTAACTTTGCACCTGAAAATTCAAACGATTTATCATAAAACAAAACAAACATATTAATTCTAAAAACTTATGAACACACCAACTAACCTGAAGTACTCCAGCGATCACGAATGGGTACGCATCGAAGGAGAATTTGCATACGTAGGAATAACCGATTTTGCTCAGAGTGAACTGGGCGAAGTAATATTTGTGGAAATAGAAACCGTAGGAGAAACGATGAATGCAGGAGAAGTATTCGGTTCGGTAGAAGCTGTGAAAACCGTTTCGGAACTGTTAATGCCGGTATCGGGTGAAATTGTGGAACTCAACGAAAAACTGGAAGACGCTCCCCAGCTGGTAAATGATGATCCTTACGGAGATGGCTGGATGGTGAAAGTGGCTTACTCTGATGCGGCAGAATTTGATTCACTCCTGTCGCCCGAAGCATACAACGAAATGTTAGGGTAAGAGATTGAACAACTTACCGCAAAGTTTTTTTACTGTAATCTGTATACTATAAAAACTATAAAATAAAATTTCATGACACCCAGAGTCAGCATCATCATGGGCAGCACTTCCGATTTGCCTGTGATGAAAAAAGCAGCCGAATTGTTGGATGAGATGGAGATTCCGTTCGAAATGCATGCATTGTCAGCTCACCGTACTCCGGCAGAAGTGGAACAATTTGCCAAAGGAGCCAAAGAGCGGGGCATACAGGTAATCATTGCTGCAGCCGGAATGGCAGCTCATCTGCCGGGCGTAATCGCTTCGATGACCACACTACCGGTGATTGGAGTGCCCATAAAAGCCTCTCTGGAAGGACTGGATGCCTTACTTGCCATAGTTCAGATGCCTCCCGGTATTCCGGTTGCAACCGTTGGTATCGACGGATCGTTGAATGCCGGTATTCTTGCCGCGCAAATCATAGCCACCGGTGATGAAAACCTGCAGAAAAAGCTGGCCGAATACAAGGAAAATCTGAAAATGAAGATTGTAAAAGCCAATGAAGAACTGAAGGAAGTGAAATTGAAATACAAAGTAAATTAATACGGTATAAAAAACTGATTGCTCAGAAAAGACATAACTTATTGAATATTAATAATAAAAATTATGCAAACATTAGACAATTTTAATTTCAAAGGCAAAAAAGCCTTCGTTCGTGTGGACTTCAACGTTCCGGTGGATGAAAATTTCAACATAACGGATGATACACGGATTCGTGCCGCCATGCCGACATTGAAAAAGATCCTTGCCGATGGTGGTCGTTTGATTATAGCATCCCACATGGGACGTCCGAAGAAAAATCCGGATACCAAGTACTCACTGAAAGTAATCGTTGCCCGTGTTTCTGAATTGCTGGGTGTACCTGTAAAGTTTGCAGCGGATGCATTAGGTGCCGAAACCGAAAAAATGGTAGCCGAACTGCAGGACGGTGAAGCCTTGTTGCTCGAAAACCTTCGCTTCTATGCCGAAGAGGAAGGAAAACCCCGTTTACCCGAAACTGCTACTGAAGAAGAAAAGGCAGCAGCCAAGAAAGAAGTAAAAGCTTCGCAGAAAGAATTTACCAAAAAACTGGCTTCATATGCCGATGCTTACGTGAATGACGCTTTCGGTACAGCTCACCGCGCTCACGCTTCCACAGCCCTCATCGCCGATTACTTCGATGCCGACCATAAAATGTTCGGTTACCTTATGAATAAGGAAGTGGAAGCCGTGGATGCCCTGATGGAAAATCCCGCCCGTCCGTTTACAGCCATCATGGGAGGCTCAAAAGTTTCGACCAAAATAGAAATCATCGAAAATCTGCTTACTAAAGTGGATAATCTGATTATTGCAGGCGGAATGACTTATACCTTTACCAAAGCACTTGGCGGAAAAATCGGAATATCGCTTTGCGAAGACGATAAACTCGATCTGGCTCTGGAACTGATTGAAAAGGCAAAGAAGAATAATGTAAATCTCGTTCTGGCAGTGGATGCTAAAATTGCCGATGCTTTCAGCAACGATGCCAATACACAATTCGTTCCGGTCGGCGAAATACCCGAAGGCTGGGAAGGACTTGATATCGGGCCTGAAACAGAAAAAATATTTGCCGATGTAATCAAAAAATCAAAAACAATTCTCTGGAATGGTCCCACAGGTGTTTTCGAATTCGAGAACTTCACGCAGGGCTCACGCTCGGTAGGCGAAGCAATAGCTGAAGCAACCCGTAACGGAGCATTCTCGCTGGTAGGCGGTGGCGATTCGGTGGCTTGTGTTAATAAATTCGGCCTTGTTGACGACATGTCGTACGTATCAACCGGAGGCGGAGCGTTGCTCGAAGCTATCCAGGGACTGGTACTGCCCGGAATTGCCGCTATCAAAGGATAAATGACAAATACTGTAAATCACTGAAACAGAAAGTGATTGACTTATTTTTTTCAGATTGACTGAAGCCGGATGGTGACAAACTGTCCGGCTTCAGTTCGTTTATAATCAGCCGGAGAGGCAGCCTACAATGAATGTGTGTGCCTGTAAACCACACCACTGCTTTCGGGAGGCTCTGCTTATTTGAAGTTGATTTTCTTAACCTTATAACCCATTTCCTGAAGAAATCCCGCCACTTTAATCCTGAAATCGCCCTGAAGAAGAATTTCACCGTCGCGTTGTGAACCACCTGTGGCGCACTTGTTTTTCAGTGTTCTGGCAAGTTCTTTCAGTTCGTCGTCTGTGCCCTGAAATTCGGTGATAAGTGTGGCAGCTTTACCGTTGCGTTTGTCAAGTTCAATACGCAAAACCTGACCAGGTGCAGAAACCTGTTTTTTTTCATCCGGTGCTTCTGTTTCAGGTGAGTATCCATCAGGCAACAACGCGCCCAGTTTGTCTTTCCAGTTGTTGGCTTTCATTGTATGAGGTCGATTAAGTGTTAGATAATCCGTGTTTTATTGATTGGACGATTGATGCAGTGGAAAGTATCATTTCCGGACTTTCTGAAAATCAGTTCAATCCGTATTTTTTCAGAAATTCCGGGTAATATTTATCACGCACCAGCCTGAAGTCCGGCTCTGCTTTAAGTGCTTTTTCATACCCTTTACGGGCCGAATCTGTATTTCCAAGCAATTCGTTGCAGTGAGCTTCCAGAAACAGCAACTGAAGATACATCCAGTTCTCACGGGTGTTTTTTTGTTTTTCTATTATTGAAATGGCTTTGTTGAAGTATCTCAACGCTTCTTTTTTGTCGCCGCCCAAAACTTTGGGCGGGTAGTAAAGTGAGTTGCCCTTGTCGAAAAGTATCTGCACGTTGTTTGGATCAAGACTGAAAGCCCTGTTGATATTGCTCATGATTTGTTTGCCCATGGTGGCAGCTTTCATCTTGTTCAGCGACACCTGGTAGCTCATAAAAATTCCTTTGTAATTCAGTCCGAGGGCATTATCCGGTTCCGATTTCAGTACTTTATCGATATAAACCTCTGCTTTCCTGATGTTTTCATCCGCTTTTTTATCCAGTTTTTTATCTATAAGCACTGAAACATAACAATAGTAATAGTGAATCAGCTGCAGAAGATCGGATGTTTTGCCGAGGTTGGCACTTTTCTCGAATTTTGAAGTCACGTTTCCCCATTTCACCTCATCATTTTTCAGAAATGCCTGGTAGGTATCTTTCTGAAATGTACCCTGTGCGTGGATAATTCCCGATACTAAAAGAAAGGCTGTGAGGATGAATGTTTTTACCCGGTTCATTCTTTTTGATTATTAATTTTATAAGTGTTATTTCTTTTCATAAGGATTTGATGTACACAGCTGATGTTTTTTTGCCATTTCCCAAATGACAATACCTGCCGTTACACTTACGTTAAGCGAGTGCTTGGTGCCGTACTGTGGTATTTCAATGCAGGCATCGCAAATGTCGAGCACTGACTGCTGTACTCCTTTCACTTCATTTCCGAAAACCACGGCATATTTCTTATCGTCATCCGTATTCAGGTTTTCGAGCGAAGTGCTTCCTTCGGCTTGTTCGACGGCATAAACCAGATACCCGTCATCTTTCAATTTGCTGACAGCCCCGGTTGTCTCTTCGTAATATTTCCAGTTAACTGAATTTTCGGCTCCAAGGGCAGTTTTGTGGATCTCGGCATGGGGTGGCACCGAAGTTATTCCGCAAAGATAGACGCTTTCCACTAGAAATGCATCGGAAGTTCTGAACACAGATCCGACATTGTGCAGGCTGCGTACATTATCCAGCACTACGATAAGTGGTATTTTTTCGGCTTGCCTGAATTCCTCGGCGGACAGACGGTTTAATTCTGTTATCTTAAGTTTTCGCATGATTGCATTATTAATATTGTTTTAATCCAGAATAAGCGAAACTGCCTTCTCGATGATGGTGTCGTAGCCGTTAGCCAGGTCGTTTTTGCTCATATCTGTTTTTACATCAGGATCGATTCCCCATTCGGTGTTTTTCATTTCGGCATCATACATGGGGCTGGCCGAGAACCTTACCATCCATCCGTTCGGAAGTTCGCTCGATAAAGGCAAACCGCCTCCGCCACCGGTTTTATCGCCTGCCGTGATTGCATTCGGAGCGTATTTCATTCTGCATACGAATTCGTTGGTAGCGCTGTATGACATTCGGTTGGTGAGTATCACCACCGGGCGTTCCCATCTTATTTTAGCGTGAGGTTCGGTATATACGGCAGTTGGCTCCGAAAAGTCGGAGTGGCCGTTGCCTGTCTTATGGCTTATGTAGCTCGTCAGTGTTTTTTTGTTGAAAAAATAAGAAGCCAGCTGAGCCGCGTTCGACACCAATCCCCCTCCGTTGCCCCTGACGTCAATGATAACACCTTTACATCCTGCAAATACTTCAAAAACCGACCGGATATTGGCATCACTGAAATTGTTTGAGAAACTGCTGTAATACATGTAACCAACACGGTCTGCTGCTATTTTCCGGTACCGGATGCCTCCGGCAATCCGGTAGTTGCTACCCAGATACCGGCTTGAATAGATCAGATTCTGGTTGAAATTCTCCGGATAATCGGAGTACCACTTCCAGTAACGGCTCCGGTCAAATTCAGAATAAAGGTTTACATGCCCGTCTTTCAGATTCATGAGCATTTCGCCCAGCAGGTCGAAAAGGGCATATTTGTTCGAAACGGTATCTGCCCTCTCCGAATATACATTGTAAATCGAGTCCCAGTTAATTTTTTTATAATCAAGATAACAATATCTCGAGTCAATGATATTCCACAGTGCATCCAGATTCCCTTTGTTGGTGTCTGGGTAAATTTCCGGCTCTCTCATACATGCTTGCAGCAAACTGACTGAAGCCATCAGCAGGATGGTATGTCTGATGAATTTACTCATACGCGTGGATAAAACCGGAAGGAATTTTTTCCTTTTTGCCTCTGAATGTATATAAATGCACCACAGTCCCAACCGAAAAAAGAAGGGCGTTCTTTCGGTAAACGACTTCGTTTGCCGTGTATTTCAGGTAGTCGTGTTGCAGATTCAGTCTTAATGTGCTGTATTTGAGCGGAATATCCAGGTTCAGGTACTGAAACCATGTCCGTTTGTTATGGAGCGAACTGACATGAAACGCGTTTTTTGTATTGTTCAGAACGAATAATTCATAGTAACTTACATTTTGCATCGGAATGAACATCAGGCCCAGCAGCGAGCTGTAAGCCCCGTACTGAATACGGAGCGACCGGTTTTTAAGTTCCAGCCCGTACTGAATTTCGGCAGTTGCATTAATGTCGGTGAAAAGATCAAGTGAAAAGGGATTGTTCACATTGCGTCCCAGGTATTTTCCTCCCAGGTCGATTGCCCAGCTGCCACCGGCCAGAATCATCAGCTTGTCAGACGGACGCATGTGGTAACTGATACCATACATGTAATTGGTGTTGAAAAATAACATACTGTTCCTGCCGCTCGGGTGGTTTCCTTTTCCCAGGTCAAGAAACATACGGTTGGAATAAGAAAGTGTGTTGTTTTCAGGATTGAAAAACCGGCGCATATTGTTCTGAATTCTAATCTGGTATCCATCGTAGTTGTATGGTGAAAGATATGGATCCATCATGTCGGTAAAACCGGCACCAATGGTGGTTGAACTGGTTTTCAGTGCATATTTTTCGTCGGCAAACTGCTGCCCGTGTACCACAATGATCAGAAATAGAAACAAAATAATAAGCGTTGGCTTTTTCATAAGGAGTTCCTGTTTTGGCTCTTGTGTACAAAAGTAAGAAATTATTTTTTATTTACCTCTGTTTCGGTTTTCTAAAAACAAGATGTGAAAAGGGAACCGTCATTTTTTCGAAACCTGTAACCGGCTCTGTTATTAATCTTTTTTTTTATTTCAATAAATAGTAAAGTAAATTCTATAATGATGAAAAAATCGTATTTTTGTGAACATTATTAACCTGAAAAAGCTATTTGAGTCATGAACAGAAGAAAAGAACTGGTAGTGCTTACCGGGGCTGGAATGAGTGTTGAAAGCGGATTATCAACTTTCAGAGGAGACGGAGGGCTTTGGGATAATCATAAAGTGGAAGATGTAGCCACTCCGGAAGCCTGGATGCGTAATCCCGGACTGGTTCTTAACTTTTACAATATGCGCCGCAAAGAACTCCTTCGCGTAAAACCGAATGCAGGGCATGAAGCATTGGCCTTACTCGAAAATGAATATGATGTAAAGATTATTACTCAGAATGTGGATAACCTGCATGAAAAAGCCGGAAGTACGAATGTATTACATCTTCACGGAGAACTGATGAAGGTTCGTTCAACCGGCCCGGGCGAAGAAATTTTTGATCTGACGGAAGACAATTATGAAACTCACCCGGGCGATACTTGTCCGAAAGGATATCAGCTGCGTCCGCACATAGTATGGTTCGGCGAGGCTGTACCCGCCATGGATAAAGCAATCCGGGTGGTAGAAGAGGCTGACATTCTGCTGATTATCGGTACATCCATGCAGGTGTATCCGGCAGCGGGACTTATTCATTACGTACGTTCGGGAGTTCCCGTATATTTAATTGATCCTAATGATGTAAGTGTGTACGGACGCCAGATTACAGTTATCAGGAAAGGAGCAAGCGAAGGTATGAAGGAATTTGTTTCAATTCTGAAAAATAAATAAAAGCCGGATTCCGGTTTGTGGGGGAGTGATTTTCCCGGTTAACCGGTTCGTATGAAGTGAACATTAAAATAATTTTTAATATTTGAAAACAAGAAGTCTAAACCTGAAACTGTACCTGGTAATTACTCTGGTAGTATTCAATATCAGTTTTGCGAGCTCACAATCCGGTGATTCCTCACACGGATCTGATTTGCATGAATTGACTGTGTACATTTTTCCAACATTGAAACCACTTGACTGGAACAGTCCGGCAAGTTTATACAAGTCGACCATCAGTCTGTATATGAAAACCATGTTTCTTTCAGATAACTATTTGCTTGGACACATGGCTGTAAAACTGCAAACTCCTCTGCTCGATAAGCCCCTGCTCACTGCACAGACATCATGCGGGATGAAAGAAAAGAGGAAGCTTCTATTCGAAGACAAAGTTGGCCTCGGGATACTTGGAGCAGCTCTGAAAGGGCGAATGGAGCCCTCAATGGAGTTGAACGACAAATTGAATGTATATACCCGGCGCAATAAGCTCACATTTATTAAATACAAGCTAAATGAAAAAAGTACCCGGAGAATTATTGATTTTGTCAAAATGTATTCATCGAAGATGATGGAAAAGCAATCGCAGTCGGATTTTTACGGAGGCTCGTTCTGGCCGCGCTACCGCTACCAAGGAGCCGGATGCTCGGCCTTTGCAATAGCGCTGCTCGAACTGGCCGGGATACACCCCCCGGATAGCTGCGGATGGAAAATAAATGTGAATATTCCTGTGAAACTCATCGGTGGTAAGTTTAATCATGGGAAAAAAATTAAATCAGGTGAAATAAAACGGACTCGCAAATGGCACAACGGAGAGGGAGAAAAGAATGAAGACTTTGTCAGATATAATATATATGATCCTTCGTTTGTGTATAATTGGGTGAAAAATAAAATGGAAAAACCTGCATCAGACTATCAGGTGGTATTTGAAAACGGTGTTTCTGGCCTTTTGACCGATGCTACAGCTGCCCGATACGACGAAAGTGAACCCATATTTCTGAATGATGATGATCCCGATTTGTTTGTGATTACCCATATGAAGGAATATAGTGAATTACCTTTCGCTAATATTTCAGCAGACTCCCTGCAACGAATGCAGATCCCCGAAGTTCTTAAATTGGATTCAACCTCTGTTTTTGAGAAGAAAAAGCACAACTAAACAGCAAATAAGGTTTCGAAAAACATAGTTGGACAACTCCGGTTTCAAATAAAATAAAATGTTTGCATTCGTTTTGGAATTTAAAAATGATTCCGTATCTTTGCAGACCAAAAATTAAGCATCTCAAAAAACAATTCAACTTATATAAAATTATGATTGTAGTACCTGTAAAAGAAGGCGAAAACATTGAAAAAGCACTTAAAAAATTCAAACGTAAATTTGAAAAAACCGGAGTAGTAAAAGAATTACGTCGTCGTCAGTGCTTTGACAAACCTTCAATCGTGAAACGTGAGCAAAAGAATCACGCAGTTTACGTACAACAAATGCAAAGAAGCGAAGAATAAGGAAAAAATTCTTTAGAAAAGTTGGTTTATTGATAAAATTATTCTATTTTCGTTCGTTGTAAACACAGCGGAAATTTTATCGGTATGATCAGCGAATTTCTACAATATTTACAGTATGAGAAGAACTATTCATCTCATACTGTTTTGTCATATCGTACCGATTTATATCAGTTTTGCGATTTTCTGCAGACTGATCCCCCAAATTTTTCCCCGGAAATGGTTTCACAGGCTGTCATTCAGCAGTGGATCCTCTCGTTGCTCGAAAGCGGAAACTCACCACGTTCCATTTCGCGTAAGATCTCGTCATTCAGGTCTTTCTGGCGATTTCTGATGAAAAAGGGCCTTTCCGAAAAAAATCCTGCATTAAAACTGGTTTTACCAAAAACAAATAAACCGCTTCCGGCGTTTTACAGACAACAGGAGATGGACAATGCCCTGTCGGATCTTCGGCGGACAGGAGGATTCGAAGCGGTGCGTAACCGGACAATAATCGATCTTTTTTACGAGACAGGATTGCGGGTTTCCGAGCTGGTTTCGCTTACTGACAGCAGTATGGATTTTTCATCCCGTCAGTTGCGGGTGATCGGGAAAAGAAACAAGGAACGGATAATTCCACTTGGAGAAAATATTTGTAATGATATAAAATCATATCAGGAATTAAGAAACAGGGAAACGGATTTACAGTGCGATTCATTATTCGTCCGTAAAAACGGGATGAAAATGTACAGCAAAGCTATATATAATATTGTACACGAAAAAATGAGCGAAGTCAGCACGTTGCACAAACAAAGTCCTCATGTACTGCGTCACACCTTTGCCACCACATTGCTTAACAACGGAGCTGATATCAATGCGGTAAAAGACCTTCTCGGGCACAGCAGCCTTGCAGCTACCCAGGTATACACCCATATGAGTTTCAGCGAATTAAATAAAATTTATAAACAGGCTCATCCTCGAGCCATTAAAAAAGGAGGTCAGATATGAAATTTAGAATTCAATCCATCAATTTTGATGCGACAGAAAAGTTGGAAGCTTACATCAACAAAAAAGCTACGAAACTCGGAAAGGTGTTTGATGAAATTATGACAATAGACGTATATCTGAAAGTTGTAAAGCCCGAAACGGCTACAAACAAGGAAGCAGAAATTAAGGTGACGGCTCCAAACGTGGAATTCTTTGCATCGAAAACCTGCGATACGTTTGAAGAAGCGATAGATCTGGGTCTGGAAGCAATCGAAAAACAAGTCATCAAATACAAAGAAAAATTAGCTAAAAAATAAAAAATTGAATAATTAGTTTTGTATATCAAAATAATTTTGTATTTTTGCAAGCCGTTTGAATAGCGATGTTCGAACGGCTTTTTATCCCTGCAAAGGCCTTAATAATAAGTAATTGCCTCTTTAGCTCAGCTGGCCAGAGCACGTGATTTGTAATCTCGGGGTCGTTGGTTCGAATCCGACAAGAGGCTCAA
>CAZWLJ010000057.1:12441-15144 GCA_964634605.1 uncultured Paludibacter sp. | reverse complement strand
GAGAAAGAGGTGGGAATCATCGATATTCTGGTGAACAATGCCGGAATTATCAAACGCATCCCGATGCACGAAATGACAGCAGCCGAATTTCGTCAGGTCATTGACATTGACCTCAACGGACCTTTTATCGTGTCCAAAGCGGTTATACCATCAATGATAAAAAAAGGTCATGGAAAAATCATCAACATTTGCTCCATGATGAGCGAACTGGGTCGAGAAACTGTATCGGCCTATGCGGCTGCCAAAGGCGGGCTCAAAATGCTGACCAAAAACATTTGTTCGGAATACGGCGGACACAACATTCAGTGTAATGGTATCGGACCGGGCTACATCGCCACTCCTCAAACTGCTCCGCTTCGCGAAAAACAACCCGATGGTTCTCCTCATCCGTTTGATTCATTTATACTTGCCAAAACTCCCGCCGGACGCTGGGGCTCAACTGAAGACCTGAAAGGACCGGCAGTATTTCTCGCTTCAGATGCTTCCAACTTCGTTAACGGACATATTCTCTATGTTGACGGGGGAATATTGGCTTACATAGGCAAACAACCATAATGAACATGAAAAAAATTCTAACCGGCTTATTTGCACTGGTTTTGATTACTTCATGTTCAAGCGGAAAACAGCTTTCCGTTTCTGTCTCAAACAGCCTGACTGCCGACCGTGATAACGAAATAGTGGAAATAAGTAAGAACTCCGTGTGGTCAAAATTAAAACTGGCCTCGCACGAACGTATAGTTGTGCTGGATAAAACTTCCAGCCAGGTAGTTTACCAGATTGCAACAGATTTCAGCAATCCGGAAGATTCACTCCTGATCTTTCCTGCAACGGTAAAAGCCGGTGGCACTTCTGTTTATACGATAAAAAAAGGAAAACCGGAAGTATTTGAGCCTAATGTGGCCGGACGCCTTGTACCCGAACGCAAAGATGATTTCAACTGGGAAAACGACCGCGTGGCTTTCCGCATGTACGGTCCAGCCCTGCAGGCAACGGGTGAAATAAGCAGCGGTATTGACCTCTGGGCTAAACGCACCGGTAAACTGGTGGCTGATAAATGGTATGCAGACGAACTCTCAGGCAAGTCCACCTACCACAACGATAACGGTGAAGGACTTGATTTCTACAAGGTAGGACCTACGCTCGGTGCCGGAGCAGCCGCTCCTTACCAGAACAGTCAGCTTTGGTTCAGTAAAAATTTCAAAGACTATGAAATTTTAGACAAAGGACCATTGCGGATTACTTTCCGGTTGAGCTACGAATCCTTTCCGGTGGATAAAATCGGCGATGTCATTTCAGTGAGAACCATTTCGCTCGATGCCGGAAATCAGATGAATAAAATCAGGCAATCGTTTGATTTCAAAGCACAAACGATGCCTGTGGCAGTCGGAATAGTGATGCGAAATACACCCGGCGAACAGGTCTTTACCGATAATTCGAAAAAATACGCGGCTCATGCCGATCCGGCTGATGTTAATAACGGTACACTATATCAGGGTTTTACTGCTCCGGACTCTTTTACAACCCTGGAACCGAAAAATGATCATTTACTGGGAATCCGGTTGGTGAAGCCACAGGAGTCTTTCACTTATTACTCCGGTGGCGGATGGAGCAAGTTCGGTTTTGATACATTCGGCGACTGGGTGAAATACCTGGAGGAGTTTTCTCAAAAACTGCAATCGCCGCTAATAATAACAATTAACTGATTATTCTGAATAAGATGAGTAAAAAAATAGTAACATTAGGAGAAATTATGCTCCGCCTCTCAACCCCGGGCAATACAAGATTTGTACAATCTGACGTATTTGATGTGGTTTACGGAGGTGGCGAAGCCAATGTAGCGGTTAGTTGTGCCAATTATGGTCACGATGCCTATTTCGTAACCAAACTTCCGAAACATGAAATTGGTCAGTCGGCTGTAAATGCATTGCGCAAATACGGTGTAAAAACCGATTTTATTGCCCGTGGCGGCGATCGTGTCGGCATTTATTATCTCGAAACAGGTGCATCCATGCGCCCGAGCAAGGTCATTTATGACCGTGCTCATTCTGCCATTGCCGAAGCAACTCCCACAGATTTTGATTTCGATGCCATTATGAAAGGTGCCGACTGGTTTCACTGGTCGGGCATTACTCCTGCCATTTCCGACAAAGCTGCCGAACTGACAAAACTGGCGTGTGAAGCTGCCAAACGGCATGGTGTTACTGTCTCGGTTGATTTAAATTTCCGCAAAAAACTCTGGACAACCCAAAAGGCACAATCCATTATGCGCCCTTTGATGCAGTACGTAGATGTATGTATAGGCAACGAAGAAGATGCTGAACTCTGTCTGGGATTTAAGCCCGATGCCGATGTGGAAGGAGGCCACACCGATGCAGAAGGTTACAAGGGAATTTTCATGCAAATGGCCGGAGAATTCGGTTTCAAATACGTGATTTCCACCCTGCGTGAATCGTTATCGGCAAGCCATAACGGCTGGAAAGCCATGATTTACGACGGCAAGGAATTTTACACATCAAAACGGTACGATATCAATCCGATTATCGACCGTGTGGGTGGTGGCGATTCTTTCTCCGGAGGTGTTATTCACGGCCTGCTGACAAAACCAAATCAGGGCGATGCATTAGAATTTGCAGTAGCAGCTTCGGCGCTTAAACACACGATTAACGGTGACTTCAATCTGGTATCGGCAGAAGAAGTCGAAGC
>CAZWLJ010000057.1:0-12341 GCA_964634605.1 uncultured Paludibacter sp. | reverse complement strand
ATAAAAATGAGATTCAGTAAAATTCAGGTAATGACAGCTATGAAAGAAACGGGAATTGTTCCTGTTTTTTATCACAGCGATATTGAAGTGGCAAAAAATGTTGTAAAAGCATGTTATGCAGGTGGAATACGCGCTTTCGAATTCACAAACCGCGGCGAATTTGCACACGAAGTTTTCGGAGAATTGGTTAAATTCGCAGCCGTGGAATGCCCTGAAATGATTATGGGCATCGGTTCGATAGTTGACGCACCTACAGCAGCCATTTACATTCAGCTGGGTGCCAACTTTGTAGTGGGCCCGCTCTTTAATCCCGATGTGGCAAAAGTCTGCAACCGCCGTCTGGTGCCATATTCGCCCGGTTGCGGTTCGGTGAGCGAAGTGGGAATGGCACAGGAAGCCGGATGTGATATTTGCAAAGTTTTTCCCGGCGATGTGCTGGGCGCAGCTTTTGTGAAAAATCTGAAAGCACCCATGCCCTGGTCAAATCTGATGGTGACAGGTGGTGTAAAACCCGAGGAAGCAAACCTGAAATCATGGTTCGATGCCGGTGTAACGTGTGTGGGGATGGGCTCCAATCTTTTCCCTGCTGAAGCTATCCGCAGCAGTGACTGGAATGCTATCACCAGTCTGTGCAAAATGACGCTGGAAATGATTCAGAAAATAATAACCAAATAACAATTCTATCACATGGAAACCAAACAAACCAAAATGACGAACAGTCGATGGGTCATCGTAACGTTGCTGTTCTTTGCTACCACTGTCAACTATCTCGACCGGCAAGTATTATCACTGCTTCAACCGCTGCTGGCAGAGGAATTTCACTGGACAGACAATGACTATGGAACCATTACCGCTATTTTTTCGCTGGTATATGCTTTCTCCATGCTTTTTGCCGGAAAAATTATCGACAAGCTTGGCACTAAAAAAGGCTACACCTGGTCAATCGTAATCTGGTCAATAGGGGCAGTTATTCACGCTTTAGCTGGTATCGTAACCGAAAAAATAGTGGGATTACCCAATGCGGATGCACTGCGGGCGGTAGCACAGGGAACCGAACTGGCGGCTCAGATATCGATGATAAGCGTTACGGCATTTACTTTTGCCCGGATAGTGCTGGCAATTGGTGAGTCGGGTAACTTTCCGGCAGCTATCAAAGCCACAGCAGAATACTTTCCGAAAAAAGACCGTGCATTTGCTACCGGCATTTTCAACTCGGGAGCTAATGTGGGAGCTATTCTTGCTCCGCTTACCGTGCCTGTAATGGCCGAATTGTGGGGTTGGGAAACGGCATTTATCGTGGTTGGTCTTGTTGGTTTCATTTGGGTGGGATTCTGGCAGTTTATGTACCATTCGCCCGATAAGAATCCGAAAATGAATGAAGCCGAACGGCTATATATTCATTCGGACTCTGAGCAGGATCAGGGTGTGCCCGACAACGGTTTCAAGGTTACTTATCGCCAGGCACTCCGGTACAAACAGACCTGGGCTTTTGCCGTGGGTAAATTCCTTACCGACGGGGTTTGGTGGTTTTTCCTGTTCTGGACTCCCGCTTACCTCAAAGCACAGTATGGCATGACCGGAACTGAAATAGCGCTCCCTATTGCAACACTTTATACCATTACGGTTGCCGGTTCGGTGCTGGGCGGAAAATTCCCCACTTATTTTATTAACAGGGGAATGAATCCGTATGCCGGACGTATGCGCGCCATGCTTATCATTGCTTTCATTCCGCTGGTAGTACTTTTCGCACAGCCACTGGGTTACATATCTTACTGGGTTCCCGTACTGCTTATTGCTCTTGGAGCATCAGCCCATCAGGCATGGTCAGCTAATCTCTTCACCACAGTAGGGGATATGTTTCCCAAAAAAGCAGTGGCAACCATTACCGGCATCGGTGGTATGGCAGGAGGTATCGGTTCATTCTTTATCAACAAAGGCAGCGGTATGCTGTTCACCCATGCTGATAACGTGAATATGGGATTTCTCGGTTTTAACGGGAAACCGGCCGGATACTTTATGGTGTTTATATTCTGTGCGGTAGCTTACCTGCTCGGATGGATAATAATGAAATCACTTGTGCCTAAATACAAGGTAATTACTGATATGTAACTCCCCGGATTGAGGTAAAAGTGTATAAAACTGAAAATCAGCAGACGAAAAGATTTGTCTGCTGATTTTTTTTTGACTTTCCGGTAAAGGATGGAATCCAGCCGAATCAAGTGGTTTCATCCATGAGTAACAACCAAAAATCTCCGGAGTCGTATTCTGGGAATTTCCTAATATTTATTCATCAGCTTCGCCACTATACCATCAAACCAGCTGTCGGGTGTGATTTTGCGGAAGAATACAATCGGTTTGGCCATTCCTCCTACCTTATATCGCAGGCAGGGTCGCTTTCGGGTAGCGGCTCTGACGATAGCCCGGGCTACTACTGCCGGTTTTGAAGCATACTTATAGGCCTGTTCAAACATCTCAGCCTGATGCCTTGCCGATTTTTCGTACACCGTATTATCGGCATATTTCAGCAGGTTCTGGCCGGCTATCACCTGCCATTCGGTATGGATCATTCCAGGCTGAATTAGCACCACTTTGATGTTGAATCTTTTTACTTCCATTCGCAGCGAATCGCTGTATCGCTCCAGGGCTGCTTTTGTGGCATGATACCAGCCGCCATTGGGTTCGCTGAAGTAAGCAGCCATGGACGACAGGTTGATGATTCGTCCGCTGTGCTGACTGCGCATCACAGGCAGTATTTTCTGAATCAGGGTCGCCAGTCCGAAGAGATTCACTTCAAACTGCCTTCTGGCCTCGCTCAGCGGAATGGCCTCCGCAGGTCCGAATGAACCGTAACCGGCATTATTTATAAGAACATCTATGCGTCCTTCGGCGGCAAGTATCTTACTGACACATGCATCTATCGAAAGTTCATCTGTTACATCGAGCGACAATGGTATAACTCCTGATGATTTCAGATCCTCCATTTTTTCCAGGTTGCGTGATGCTCCATAAACTTTTAATCCTTTTGCAGACAATATTTTAGCGGTTTCTTTCCCTATGCCGGACGATGCTCCGGTGATTAATACTACTTGTTGATTATTCATACGTTTTTTGAAAATGAGAAAATAATGATTTTTATTTATATACTTATTGAAGATTATCCCGGCGACTTAAAAATCACGGGGTTGTAAAAAATGACAATTAGTGTTCAAAACGTAAAATCGAACCTGAATGTTCAAGCCGAAGGAGGCAGAAATCGAAAACTGGCATAAAAATTCGTTCCATCCGGATTTCAACTATCACCGTATATTATCGAAAACACAGCGTGAGGGTCATTCTGATTGTGAAAATAACTGCCAACAGGAGTCAGTGGATTTACAAATAATCAGGAAACATTTATTCGAAATGATTTTGCTTTGTACCAAAAGAATTATTTTTTGCCGGCTCTTTTCTCCGGTTGATTCATTAGCAGCAGGTAATTACAATAATTGTTCTGAAGAATATAAAAGAAGTTTTCCCCGGGGAATAAAAAAAACCGGGAAAGTTTAATGAAAAATATTGGGCTGTTTTTACTGTACAATTACTTTCGCACTGAACGTTTCCGATAAAACCAAATAAATTCCCTTTTGCAGATTTTTATTTCGTACTTTCTGTCCGGAAAGATTATACACCTCGAAATCTTCGGTACCATCCACAAATATCCTGCGGTTTTGAACATACACTTTCAGGTTGTTTCCGGCGGTTTGTACAGGTGAATGTGTCAGGTTCCACGGGACAGGATACCACAGCACACCGATATTATATGAACCTGAAGTGTTCAGGATGCCCAGATTTGTGAGGTTAAGCATTGCCGATGAGTGCGATACTCCGGTTGATATTCTGTAAGCAGGCACACCCTCGAGGGTGCTGAGTGATACGTAGAATGCTTTGGGAGTTTCGGACAGAACGAATGAAGAGCCTGAGAGTGACAGATAACGGCCGTTTTCGTTCATAATGTTGCAGGAACCGGTCGATGTGTTCAGGTCTGTGAATTTCCATTTAGCACTTTCGGATTCTGTCTGAGTCGGTTTCACTGCACTTTCACCCTCATCCACTTTGAGCGAGGTGCCCAGAAGTGACGGTTCAAAACGAATAGAACCAAGTTGGTAGAAATACGATCCGGAGTCATCGCTTATCCGGATGGCATCGTCGGGGATAAACTGCCACACCGAAGCTGCATCGTCGCTCGTGTAATTCATAAGGCTCAGCTGGTTTGACAGGTGAGCTACGGTAGTGAGCGCGGACGAGGCGTTGTATGAGGCAAAACGGTAACCGGCTGAGCCTCCCTGGTTCACCGCTTCCAGTGTCCATCCGAAGGGTTGAGCGGAAGCAGTCATGTTTTCGGCAAGGTATAAGCCAGCCTGATTTACCACACCTGTTTTTCCATTTACATCCACCAGTTTCCAGCGCTGAGCTTTGAAAAACGGGGTAAATACTCCTTTTACAGTTGTTCCGGCAGCTGAAGCATTCATGGTGGTAATCGAACGGGGACCTGTCGAATTGTATGAATTGGTGAGTTCGTTGCTCATGTTTTTCACCACATACCATTTTTCGCTGTTTTCGCTGCTCATTTCGGGAGCTGCTAATGAGATGTCTACAGAAGGAATCACTTCGAATTTTGTTCCGTCGTATTGCACGGCATACACTTTGGTGTTTTCATCCACGATTCCCGGAACAGAAATGGACTGGGTTTGTGATATCGCTGCCAGTTTGTCGCCCTGCCAGGCTTCGAAGGTAACCACATTACTCCAGCCTGACATTTTATAATTGGCGCCGAAGCGGGCTGCTTTACCTTTCACCACCTCCGATTTGTTTTTGTACAGCGGCCAGTTGGTGTCTGTAATATACTGTATTTTGTAAGGTAAAACGGGGAAATTCTTGTTTTTAATGTAATTTCTTACAGAAGTTGACTGTGCCTGCGATATGGTGAGCGTAGCCGTTGAGTAATCTTCGATTGTCTGGCTTACCGGTTTCAGGAAACCCCAGGCATCGAGAAATTCGGTGAGATCGACTTTAGCCGTATCGGTCAGCAGGCGTACAAAGTTGAGTTGATATTCGCCCTGGTTTGATCCGGTGGGACGGGTGCGGGCACCTTCGTAAATGCCCTGATAAAAATCTTCGCGGCCAAGTACATTGGCAAAAAAGAGTTGCAGCTGCCACAGCGGCACCAGTTTGCGCCAGATGTCGGCCTGGCAATGGGCTATTTGTCCTGTAATAATATCATCGAAACCTTGCTGATAGCGTCCTTCTTCGGTAAGCCGTGAGGAATTGCCCCATTTGGTCTGCACATAGAGCGACTGCACGTTGTTGGTAACTTCGGTCATCCCTATCCACTTAAACAGCGGATTGTGCTGGTTGGAGTGCCCGACTTCATGTGCCGGACCCCAGGGAGTTTTTTTAACGTTCGAAGCGTTGGTGAGGCTGTTCATCGTATCGAAATGATATCCGGTATGGTACGAAGTGGAATACATGTACGAGTGATACATGACCACAAAGTGTGAACGGTTGTACGGATTGCGGTTGGGATACCTGTAATAGCCCATCATGTCGCGTTCCAGAAAAACCAGATCATCGTAATTGGCTATCAGTTGCGGACCGGTAGTGGATGCATTGGCCTTGAATGAGGCGCGGGGGAATGACAAGTGAGCATACTGACCCAGTACATCGAGGTATTCGTAGGCCGACATATTCAGAATGCGCGGCCAGTCGGCGGCAGTATGCTTCTGATTGTCGTAGTAGCCATTCACCTTTCCGTAAGCAAAGTGAATTTTAATTTTTGGCGCTGTGAGGTGTTCGGGTGTATGGTAGAACACATAAAACAGTCCGTCGCGGTCGGCCACCACGCGGTTCATGCCGGTGATGAGCGGGTAGTACGTGTTAGCCCAGTAACCGTTGGCATCAGTGGCTTTGTAGTTTTTAAGCGTGAGCGAGAGCACCTGTCCGCGAGTATCATCCGCAAACACAATCAGGGTATCGCCCTGACGCACGTAAATCCCTGTGGGATTGTCGCAAAGGCTGTATGTACCCACACGGTTGTTGCGTGAAAATTCATCCGGATGGGGCCATGCCTTGTATTGCTGCACCCGGAATTCGGACTTATACACACCGTCGGATATATCCAGTGCCAGCTGGCGGTAATACGGGTTACTAATGGACTCAAGCTGTGTTCGCTCTATGCCCGGTTTTACTTCCGAACAGGATTCATCGGTGAAAATGGTTGCAGGATCGAAAGTGCCTTCCTGACGGATGAAGAATTCCATTTCCGAACAGGCAGCAAAACCATTTCCGTCGCCGGCACCCGTACGCACGATAAACCGGACTGAACTGATATCCACCAGCGTGGAATCAAAAGTAATTTTATGTGTGCCGGCCACACCTTTCAGATCGACTGAAAGTTTATTTTGATAAGCTGTTTCACCCGCGTACTTTACCTGTACATCTACCAAACGAAAATTTCCGTTTGCACTACCATCCGTCCGGGTAGAATAAAGTATATAGTCGAGGTTCACCGTTCCCGAAAAATTATAGGTGAGTGTTACCGGAAAGCTTGTGGAACCCCAGGTGGAATGATATATGGTGGATTTGTTGCCATCCCAGCTTTTGGCAATTTCATAACCGGATTGCGTGGAGGTCGCACTTCCGGAAGCTACCTGCAGTTTCACATCATTGTTCTGTATATACGATGTGTAAGGCGCTGTCTGCGAATGCAAATTGTTTGAAGCAAAGCCGAGTATCATCAGTGTGAGAATGAATGATGCAAAGCTTGATTTACGCGTAAAGAGTTTCATGCAGTATATAATTTATGGTTGTTTTACTGAAAATATGCGGATGATTATTACCTGTTATGTAAATTCCGGTGGTTTGCAGCCTCACTGGTGTGCTTTCTGCCGGTTAGCCGTGAGTGATAAATCTGGCTGAAACTGTACAGATAATTTACATTGGATTAAGGTATTACAAATTAAATGAATTTTTTCCGGTATTCATAAAAAATATAGTATCTTTTTTATGTAAATTTAAAATGCTTAAT
Organism: uncultured Paludibacter sp.; assembly: GCA_964634605.1. Lineage (GTDB taxonomy): Bacteria > Bacteroidota > Bacteroidia > Bacteroidales > Paludibacteraceae > UPXZ01. The sequence goes on along the minus strand of CAZWLJ010000057.1, from coordinate 5,278 downwards.
AACTTTTTCCATTTTGTTTAATATTTTATATTTATTTAAGGCATCAGTTCCGGATAAATTTTTCAGTTCGGTTAATGAGCAAAAACTCAGGATATTGAAATATTTCCGGCTAAAAACGAGGATAAACCACAGACCTGTAAGTGCCTTCAACAGTTTATTACAGTCATTCCGGACGATTTTACATAAAAAAGAATTCATGATTCCGGAAGTTTTAGAAAGTATGTTAGCTCCCGAATATTCACAGGTCAGGACAGGTATTTCGTATAATAATTATAAAACTGTATAATAGTTATGAATTAATTTTATTATATTTGTAACGAAATATTTCTTACAAATTTAATCAAACAGATATGAAGCGGATTTTTACTTTTTTTCTATTGGCACTGCCATTGCTTGTGTTTTCTCAAACCGGAAAATACATCGAGTTCAACGGTACTAACCAGTACATGAAAATACCCACACACGCTGATTTCAACGTGTCGGCCTCTGAAAGTTTTACCATTACTGCATGGGTGAATGTAATCGAGTTCAAAAATAATCAGGCACGTTTTGTCACCAAGCGGCTTCAGGGCACTACTGTCGCTGATAAATCGGGTTACGAGTTGTGGGGAGCCAACTCTGCCGCTCAGTACTATGCGCTGAATACGCCCAATGCGGCAAATAGTCACAACAATTCACTCTCCGTATGGCCTACATATACCGGTACTGCCAACAAATGGACCCACATTGCATTTGTGGTGGACCGCGCAGGAGGAAAAATGTATCAGTATATTGACGGAGTGGAAGTGGCCAATACCGGCACTAAAGACATTTCGCCCTGGGCCGTAAACAATGCCTGGGACGTATATGTGGGTTGCGGAATATCGGGAACAACCTCAGCTGCACCTGCATCCGGTCAGTATTTCCGCGGACAGATGGACAACCTCCGTTTCTGGAAGAAAGCCCTCTCGCCGACAGAAATAAATGCCGACAAAACATCGGTGGTAACTGCCGAAACTACCGGACTCGTAGCTGCTTATGATTTTGAAAATATTAATACCACCACACTGAAAGTTGCTGATATCAAAAATGCGCACGAAGCAACACTGGTGAACTATTCCTTCAGTGATAAAACCACTGTTGCCGTTACCCAGGATGCCAATTTTACCGGTCGTGGCAATGATAACGAGGAAATCCTCCGGCTTGCCGTTGTACCGGGCGGAACATCAACCGTGGGATTGAATGAACTGGTGATGAATATGAGCGGCACAACCGATATAAACGATGTGGATAGCATAAAAATTTACAATACAGCCGGAGTGAGCCGTTTCGACCCGCGCAAACCGGCCGGTACACTTATCGGGAAAGCAGTTCCGGCAACCGGAAACATCACCATTCCGCTCACCGGAATGCTGAACATGAATACGAACAACCTGTGGATTACCTTCAAACTGAAAGAAACAGCCCGCGAAGGCAATAAGGTGGATGCAGCATTAGTTTCGCTTACAACCAGCAACGAAACCGTAACTGCTGCGAACGGAAATCCGGCAGGATCGCGCACCATCTTACTCCGCCGAACCCTGGTTTACGGACCCGGCGACTACGGATCGACCAATTACCGGATACCGGCTATTGCTACTGCAGCTGACGGCTCGCTGGTAGTACTTACCGACAAACGCAAATTCGGATCAGGCGACCTTGCCGCTGACATCGATGTGGTGGCCAACAGAAGTACCGATGGCGGAAAAACATGGTCGGCACCTGTTACAGTAGCTTTGGGAACAAACACCAACAACGGTTTTGGCGATGCGGCCATCATTAAAACCAACAGCGGAAAACTGGTGTCACTGTTCGTGGGTGGTCCAGGATTCTTTTCGTCAACTGCCAGCAATCCAATCCGGTCATATATGTCAGTAAGTACCGATAACGGAGTTACCTGGTCGGCACCGCGCAACATTACTTCTCAGATTTACGGTGCAGGTTGCTCCGATTCCGAACGTGCTGCCTGGCTGGGTTCGTTTTTTGGCTCCGGACATCAGCTGACACTACGTAATGGCCGGCTGATGGCTGTAATTGCTGTCAGAGAACCAGGCTTATCCGGTATTCAAAACTATGCGGTTTACTCCGACGACGAAGGTGAAACATGGAACGTTTCGAAACGTGCCCTCTCGGGCGGCGACGAAGCCAAAGTAGTGGAACTCAACGACGGTACAATTCTGATGAGTGTTCGCACAAGCGGTAACCGCCTTTGGACAAAATCAACTGATGGTGGAGTTACCTGGGGTACCAAAAATTCCTGGTCGGAGATTTGGGGTAATGCCTGCGATGCAGATATTATTCGCTATACCTCCACCCTCGACGGATACAACAAAAACAGAATTCTGCACACGCTGCCCAACGCTTCCGACCGTACCAACGTTTCCATGTGGGTGAGCTACGACGAAGGAACTACCTGGCCTGTCAAGAGAAGCATCGCAGCCGGAGAATCGGCTTATTCTTCCGTAACAATTCTTCCAGACGGAACTATTGGCGTGTATCTCGAAGAGGATAACAGCATCCCATACAAAATGTACTTCCTTAATTTCTCGCTCGAGTGGCTCACCAACGGCTCCGATGAATTCCTGCCAAAAAATACACCCGTAGCTTCGGAACCTGTATTTTCACTTGCAGCAGGCAAATACGCATCCGACCAGACCCTCACCATCACGGCCGAAGAAGGAGCAATCATTCGCTACACCACCGATGGCTCGATGCCAACCAAAACATCGGCCGTTTACACCGCACCCATTCAGATTACCCGCACCATGATCGTGAAAGCCTTTGCCATGAAAGAAGGATATGGAAGCAGCAATGTTACTTCGGCAGCGTATGTTTACGGCTGGGATGTGCCTGTGCAGGCGCGCGGAACCATTGATCAGCGTTACCTTACTTCAGCTGTAACCGAAGGTGCCGATGTAAACCTCAATTTTACTGCCTCAGCTCCTCCGGCTACGCATTTTGTGTCGTACAACGAGGAAGTAATTGAAGCCAAAACAGGTGCTTCCTTCACGTTGAAACTGAATGGTCTCGAAGACCAGACCGATGGTTTGCAATGGTGTCAGGCTATTATTCTGGTGGACTGGAACCACGATTTTGACTTTACCGATACCGGTGAACGCGTGGCCATACTCGGAACACGCAGCACCAACAACGGAAATACCGTACTGAAAATATCGCAGCCGGTTACCGTACCCCAGACAGCCTATACAGCCGGCAGAACACGTCTCAGAGTGGTTTATAACGATGGATGGCGTCCTACATCCTATACCGATTTCGGTTTTGATCCGGTGGATAAAGGACGTATGTATGATTTCGATTTGAAAATTACTGATGCAACAGCTGTGGAGCATGTGCTGGCCGGTCAGATAGCCGCATTCCCGAATCCTACGAAAGGTTTGATTAAACTGAATCTCACTGTCCCGGGCAGGTATGTTATTTCACTGCTCGGAATGGATGGAAAATCCGTTGAGACAAAAAATATTCATTTAACTCAACCGGAAGACTATTCCATGCACCTTTCGGCCTATCCGGCAGCCAGTTATATTGTACGTGTAAGGCATGAAAGCGGTTTCGAAAAATCGATGCAAATAGTAAAACAGGGAAAATAATTATCTGACGGTAGTAATGTACAGAAGGCTGTCCGGTTTCAGGGGACAGCCTTTTTTTTGTTGGCAATCAATGCTCAACGACAAATCAGCGATATAAGCTCAGTGGCAGGTAATCCGGTAATTCTCTGCTGATAACGGTTGTTACTTTTTCCGAAAAATACGTATCTTTGTAAAAAAAACAGAAAAAATGGATATGGAAAATGTTTACAAACTCAAATCGCGCTTTGTCACCCGCCGGGTTGGCAACGAAGTAGTGGTTGTTCCCCTTGTAAATAATGTGGCTCAGATGGAAAGGCTTTTTACCTTCAACGAAACCGCCGGATTACTTTGGGAGAACCTCAGCAAGGACTCAACCGTTGAATCGCTGAAAAACCTGCTTCTTGAAAACTTCGACGTGGAAGAATCTGTAGCCGAAAGGGATGTGCTGAACTTTCTGGAAGATCTGAAAAAAATGAGATAAGCCGTGTTTGTGGGGGCTGAACAGGTGCACTCAATGTTTGGAGTTCGGAGTTCCAGGTTCCAGGTTCTGAGTTTCAGGTTCTTTGTTCTGTATTCTGAGTTCTGAGTTCTGAGTTCTGAGTTCTGAAAGTGATTGATGATTGGTAAATTGTAATTTGTAAATTGTAATTTGTAAATTGTAAATAGTGATTGGTGATTAGTTCTAAGATCTGTATTCCGTAAGTCTGAAAAAACTGCTGGCTCCGTTTATTTTCCCGTGTTACTTAACTGATAGTTTTATGCAAAATCAAATACATCTTTCCATTGCCGGTTTTACCATTCAGTTGAATTCTGAATGGCCGCTGACGCTTGATAACGGTTTCAGGCATTTTACAACTGACGGTCAGAAACAAGCCGATATCACTGTCGATTGCAGAAAAACCGAATCGGTACCAGCTTTCGAAAAGGCAGAAAAGGTATTTACTTCTGCCAATAACGAACTCAAGTTTTACGAAATTTATCGCCGGGGCGGGGAGTTGATTTTCAGGATTTTCAACCAGCAGAATCAGTCCGAGATTCAGCAAACAGCATTACTGGATGCTGGGTTGAGGCAATGGATTATCTGGTCGGGAGAAAGTGGCGGAACACTCGAACCGCTGCTGTTTCCGATGGCGCCCATCCTGCTTCATTATGCAGTACTCACTGCCGATGCCGTGATGATGCATGCCTCGGGTGTATTCGACGGGAAAACCGGCAGAATGTTCAGTGGATTCTCCGGAGCCGGAAAAAGTACCATTTCAGCTATCTGGAAAGCGGACGGAAGCACGCTTATCAACGACGACCGGCTCATTATCCGGCGCGATGGCGACAGTTATTCTGTTTATAACACACCAATGTTTTACCAGGACGACAATAAGAAAGCGCCGCTGGATGCCGTTTATCTGATACATCATGCATCCTGTAATACGCTCAGCCGTATCACTGGCGCAACCGCGGTTACAGGCGTCATGGCATTCAGCATTCAGAATAATTACGATTCCCGCTTCGTGCAGCATCATCTGGATTTTTTCAGCAAAATGTGCGAAACAGTACCTGTTTACCGCCTGGGATTTGTACCTGATGCCTCTGTGGTGGAGTTTATTAAGAGCAGCGAACAGTGAAACCCCTCCGCTTCGCTCGTCCCCTTTGTGAAAGGGGACATTGGGGAGTGCAGG
>CAZWLJ010000056.1:0-15838 GCA_964634605.1 uncultured Paludibacter sp. | reverse complement strand
AAAATTTTAAATGAAGATACCAGTTTGTTTCAATACGATGTCTTTAAAAATATCCTCGAAGTTACATTCAAAGCTACTATAAAAAAAGCAAAATTGTTTTTTGGATATTCTGTCGAAGAATGGGATATTCGGGCAAATATGTATCGTACATTATCTTTTAAAATTTCTGAAACTAATTATAAAGTTTTAATCAGTCATATTGATAGGTTGTTATTTTCTCTTAAAGAATTATACAACGATTACTACGGCATTAATAACGAATTTAATTTTTGGTATTCTTTTAATGATGTGCTGGAAATTTCAAAAGAAATGGATGATTTAGGTGAAAAAATGCAATTTGTAAAAAAAATAATTGCTGAATGTAAAGAATATTGTTTGATAGATGGATACAACACTACAACTAAAAAACAAGAAGACGAATTCATTCAAAAATGTCAGAAATTGGTCGATCTGATTGATTATCAAATCGAAAACGGTATTTCTATCAATCCTGCACTTGAAGAAATTGAAAATGATGAAATTAAGTTGCAGGAAAAAGATGATCGAAATGCCCTCCCGGAAGTTGATATTACTCTCAGACGGCAATTTTTAGCCGTTTATTATTTGCTAAATGAAGTGGATAAAGAGGTGCTTTATCGTAACAAATCGGAATTTTCACGTTTTGTACAGTTGCTTACCGGCAAAAGCTATATTAATATTTACAAACTTGCTAAAAATCCGGTCAAAGACCCCGAAGAACGTATCTCCCAACAATACCAGAACGATCTCCAGTTCGTTAAACAAACTTTCCGGAATTTAGGATTGGATAAAATTGCACATCAAATCGATAACGATAATCTGGTTGGTTAACTTCACGTGAGTTCGATATCAGAAATAGTCCGTTAGGACTTAAATATCAATAGAAACGTGTTTTTGTTTTTGATTCAGTTCCCGTAGGGAATTGATATATTTATCTCCTGACGGATAATCATATTATTTAATAAACTATTTCTATGGATATTAATTTCCTGCGGTAATACAGATAATTGTATTTGAATTGGTTAAATGAATTTTTATATCGAAATCACGTTAACTTCAATTCGGTTTTAAATTTTACACCTATAAGCAAACGTTCAAAATGTCACTAGACGTTTTGAACGTTTGTTTTTTCTTTCTTCTTTACTCAGTCATTAAATTTACCTACCCCAATCATAGTTAAATACTGTTAAATAATTAATTTTTTCTCTACCTTTTTTTCTCTGTTTTTTTTTTCTAAAATTTCCTGCTTACTGCATTAAACTACATCTAAAGCCATTTATTTCGTCCAAAGTACGGTTACTAAACACCGGTCACTGAGCGTAGTCGAAGTGTACCCCAGTACCTACCCCAACCATACCCCAATCTTTATTTCACCTGTAAATTTGCATTCGTAAATCAAACAACGAACGCAAAATGATCTCACTAAAAACTTTTCAGATTATTAACTGCTCAAAACGAGCGCATCGGCCCATACGGGCACCAACTATTCTCTGTGATTCCAAAGGGATAGTACCGTGGTAATACTATGATTTCTCTGTGATTTCTATGTGATTCTCTGTGATGCTCTGTACTTTCTCTGTGAATCCTCTGTGATTGTAAGTACTTTCTAAGTAATTACATTTTCTCTGATTTCTAAATTTTAAATTTAACAAGTTCTCGTTTGTTATGAAAAAAACAAATGTTTTAATTTCAAAAATAGAGGCAAATGGCAACATTTAAATCTTATACATTCGGCAAAATCTCCGGTAAGTACGGAGATGCTCTTGCCACAAAATCGAAGGCTACCGGTAAAAATTATCTCCGGGTAGCAAGTGAACCGACCAATCCCCGTACCGATAAGCAGGTTGCTCATCGGGCTAAGTTTGGTTTCATCAATTCTGTGCTGGTACCATTTTATACCGTTTTCAAGAATAATTTTGGAGGTAACGTGGGTATCAGGTATGCAATAAGTCTGGCTTTCAAAAATGCTTTGGTAGGCGAATATCCCGATTTCTCAATCGATATGAGCAAATTAGTGTTTTCGGAAGGTACACTCTCTTTACCCGGAAAAATTATGCTTGAAAAAGTTGACCCGGGGATATTTAATATTGACTGGGATACAACTAAATTCGATGGTATTGATCTCGCATCGTTGCCTTCTTTTGTATTCTACAACGAGGAAAAGAATCAGGTATATTCATTATCGGGCAATGTTCCGCTTTCCGCTGGCACCATTAACCTGGAAATGCCTGAAATCTGGAACGGTGCGCTGATTCATGTCTGGATATATTTCGTTTCTGTCGATGGTTTGAAAAAATCCGGCAGCGAGTATATCGGCACGGTAGTTCAGTAATTCTCTCAAGGTGAGGGCAGAGTCTGGTCTCTGTCCTCTCTCTTTTTTTAAAATGACGTATAAATCTATTCACCACAAAGCATCAACAAAGTACCTTTATCGGACTCATGCATTTTTAATAATCCTTCTGGCTGTTATAAATCAATTTACTATCTTTGTAATGTATTCTGTTTTTGTCGCTTATACAGTGAAAACAATTTTTTAATCAGATAATTATAACTAAACACTCTCTTATTCCCCCTTCAGGCTATGCGCTGAGTATTCCGAAGCAGAGTTAGGGGGGTTGCCTTATGAATTCCTTCGCCGCCATCGATTTCGAAACCGCCAATCAGTATCCCACCAGTGTATGTAGTGTGGGCGTGGTAGTGGTGCGTGATGGCGTGATTACCGATAAGTTTTACAGCCTCATACGTCCCGAACCGGAATTCTACACATACTGGAATACCCGTGTGCATGGTATCCGCATGGAAGACACGCTCTGTGCTCCTGTTTTTCCCCGTGTTTGGGAGCAGATCGAGCCGCTGATTGAAGGACTGCCCCTCATCGCTCACAACAAAGGTTTTGATGAAAGTTGCCTGAAAGCGGTGTTTCGCACTTATCAGCTCGATTACCCCGGATATGAATTTCACTGTACCCTCCAGATGGCCCGGAAAAAGCTGAAAGGACTTTTACCCGATTTTAAGTTGAATACCGTATCGAGGTATTGTGGCTACGAACTGATTAACCATCACCATGCGCTGGCCGATGCCGAAGCCTGTGCGCACATAGCCAAAAGGTTGGAATAAAAAAATCCGGAAATTGCCATTCCCGGATTTTTTTTACTTTTCCATATCTGCCGTTCTTCACAGAGCAGCAGATGTTTCGGAGTAAATTTGAGTTTGCTTTTTCAAATAAGAAAGTAACTCGTGATGATTTTTTAAAATTGTATAGATATTAATAGTTAGAAAGATTGGTTCTTTTTTAATTTAAGGTGTAACACTACACTGTGCTGTGCTGTGCTGATGCAAAGATAAGACAAAAAGTTGAAGTTTATGCACTAAATTTATATGTTATACAGCATATAAAATGGGTCAAACAGGGTAGGCTAGTGTTAAATATCCACGTTTTAATAAGCAAAGCTCCTTTTTTAATAAAAATTAAAAAAGGAGTGCTGTTATTCGTCGTTTTTTTGGAGCAATCTGTTCAGCAGGTTGTAGGCTCTGTATATTCCCAGTTCACCGGCTTTGCTCAGGTCGAGTTTGGCTGGTTCTTCCTCGTTGAGGAAAATGTAGGAGAGGCCCCGCCCGAAATAAGATTCAGAGAAATACGGATCCAGCTCAATGGCTTTGCCGTAGTTGCTCACCGCTGAGCGGTAATCTTTCTGAGCGGCAAGGAAATTACCCTTGTTGTAATATACAAAAGCAAAATCCGGCCTGAGAGCTATTACCTGGTCGTAATCCTCGATTACCCTGAGCCGGTTGATTTTATTATTTTCTTCTTTCATCGAACCTGCTGAACCTCCTTTTTCGTCCTTGGTTTCTTCTGCTGAGTTCTGGTCATAATTCATCAGCTTGATGCGCACGTTGGCACGCATGAAATAAGCCAGCGTAAACTGATTGTTCAGCCCGATGGCCCTGTTCAGGTCTTCGAGTGAGCTGTTGTAATCCTGCACCGATTCGAATTCTGTCGCTCTGGCAAAATACAGATCGGCATCCGAATCATTCCGGCGAATTCTTTCTGATAGCTTTTCTATCTGCTCGAAATGCGACTGAATATTACCTGCGCTGATTATCTTGCTGTTAACCGCTATTTTCAGCTTACCGGTATATTTATTTTTCCTGTTGAATTCCTGAATCAGGTCGTGAAAACGATTGGTGCTGGTCAGTACTGAATCCACATCTTCGAATGTCAGATCGGCGTTTTTGATGTAGTTCAGTTCAGCATAGTTATTCTGCACTTTGCCTCTCAGGTTATCTTTGTAGGTAGATTTCCTGAACTTGTCTTCCGACTGTGCCGAAAGCTTGTCGGCAAGGCTTTTTGTTTGTGTCACGGATGTTGCCGTGTTGGTAGCTTTTGCAATCTGGTTTTTGGGCTCGAGTAGCTGTTTCTTTTTGTAATAATCCTTGTTGTTTACAATTTCAAAAACCAGTGATTTGTAATAGTTCGATTTGCGTTTATCGCCTTTTTTATTGTATGCTTCGGCAAGCGAATAGTAGGCAGGAGCGTAGTATTTGTAGTGTGACAGTATGGTTTCAAAGTCGGAAATAGATTCATCGAGCATACCCAGTTCCAGTTCCAGGTGGGCTTTTTGCAGCAGAGCTTCGTAGTTTTGGTTGTCCATTTCCACCACACGTTCCAGATCCGTCAGGGCATTGTTTTTATCGCCCAGGTTGTTGCGCAGCAGTGCGCGGTTGTAGTAGGCTAGGCTGTTCGAACGATCGAGCAGGATGGCGTAATTATAGTCGTTGAGCGCCTGGTTGAAATTGTATTTCTTCACATTCAGTATTCCCCGGTTGATGTAATCACCCACAAATTCCGAACCATTTTCAATGGCCCTGGTGTAATCCTCCAGCGCTCCTTTCTCATCGTTTCTCACCATCCGGATGAATGCCCTGACGCCGTAAGCGTATGGTTTGGCAGGTTCTGTCTCTATCGAACTGCTGAATGCCTGAAGTGCCGATGCGGTGTCGTTCAGAGCCAGGTAAAGCCTTCCTGTTTCAAGGTCGGTGTTTTCCGATTTGTGGTTGATTCTTTTGAGCTCTTTCAGGCTTTCAATGGCTCCCCTGAGGTCGTTTTTCTTTTCCTTGATGTGGGCAAGAAGCTTGTACGAAAGCTCCATGGTGCTGTCAATCTCGATGTTTCTTCGCACCATTTCTTCGGCACCTGCCGTGTCGTTATCGGCAAGCATGATTCTGCCTATCTCGTACTCTATGCCTTTGGCTTTCGGGTTTATTTTTTTGAAATATTTCAAATCCTCAATAGCTCCCCTGTAGTCCCTGTTTTTTTCTCTGGCTTCAATACGGTTGGCCAGGTAGTCTGAATTATCGGGATCGAACTCGAGCGCCTTGGTAAAATCACGGATGGCATCGGTATATTTTTCGAGATTCTTGCGGGCATAACCTCTCGTGTAATAGGCGTAGGGAATGAACGGGCTGAGTGCTATGGCTTCGTTGCAGTCCTGTTCGGAGCCCAGGTAGTCACCCAGATTTACCTTGGCCATGGCTCTGTACATGTAAGGCTCGGGCAGGTAAGGTTTTATTTTTATTACCTGGTTGAAATATTGTATGGAAAGTACGTAATCCTCATAATAGAGCGCGTTGCGCCCGATACTCATGATGCGGTCGGTATTCCATTGTCCGGACGAACTTTGAATACACAGCAACAACAGAAGTGGTATCAGTAGTTTTCTCATTTATTTTATGGTAAAATGATTTATTCGCATCCTTCTGCCGAACTCCACTCCGACGAAACTCTGAAATCATCTTTCGGACTATAGCCCAGTTGCTTGTCGGCAAGTACTTTTTTCATGTAGTTGGCCCAAATAGGCAAAGCCAGGGCTGCTCCCTGTCCCTGAGCCATGGAGTCGAAGCGAATGGAACGCTCTTCACCTCCAACCCATACTCCCGATACCAGTTTGGGAGTATAGCCCATAAACCATCCGTCGGAGTTGTTGTTAGTGGTTCCGGTTTTGCCACCCATAGGCATGGTAAGTCCGTATACCCTGCGAACACGGCTGCCTGTTCCGTCGTCAATAACGCTTCGCATCATGTAAATCATCTTGTTTGCTGTTTCTTCACTGAATATTTCTTCCATTTTTGGAATGAAATTTCCAATGATATTCCCGTTTGCATCTTCTATGTGCGACACATACAGCGGCTCGACCCGTATACCGTTGGACGGAAAAGCGGTATAGGCATCGACCATTTCGGCTACCGAAACTTCTACAGGTCCCAGCGCCAGCGAAACCACAGGGTCAATTTTGCCTTTTATGCCGAAGGAGTGCATCAGTTTTACAAGGGTTTCGGGTGTGTACTGGCTCATCAGCCGTGCCGAAATCCAGTTGTTCGATTCCTTGAGTCCCCACCTGAGGGTTACCATTTCTCCCATTCTTCGGGTAGAGGCATTACGGGGGCTCCAGGGACCGGATGAGGTCATGATGGTAATCGGGGCATTCAGCACCATATCGCAAGGCGACATGCCTTCTTCCATACAAAGCGTATAAAGATAGGGTTTCACGGTCGAACCAATCTGGCGGCGTCCCTGAGTGACCATATCGTACTGGAATGCCGTGAAGTCGGGTCCGCCCACATAGGCTTTCACATGGCCGTTGGAAGGATCCATGGACATGAATCCGCATCTCAGAAAATGCTTGTGGTAACGGATGGAATCCATCGGTGTCATTACAGTATCTACCCAGCCGTGGTAGGTGAATACGCGCATTTCAGTTTTAGTGTTGAATGATTCTTCAATTTCTTCTTTTCCGGCGCCTTCTTTCTTCAGTTTCCTGTAGCGTTCGGTCTGAACTACGGCGTTTTGCATGATGGTGGATATCTCGTTGCTGGTCAGATCTCTCGAGAACGGAGCGTATTTTCTTCCTTTCTTTTCACGGAAAAACTGTTTCTGAATACTCTGCATATGCTGATCTACGGCTTCCTCGGCATACCGTTGCATCCTTGAGTCAATGGTTGTATAGATTTTCAGCCCGTCGGTATAGATATCGTATTTCGAACCATCGGATTTTTTGTTCTTTTCGAAAAATCCATACAAGGGATCATTTTCCCACGACCATTTATCACTTTCATACAGGTCCTTTTGCCAGTCGGCATAATCGCTTCTGGAGGGTTTCCTGGCTGTGAGCACTTTCCGGAGATATTCCCTGTAATAAGGTGCCAGACCTTCTTTGTGGTCAACCCGTTTATAATCAAGAACTAACGGAAGCTTTTTTATGGAGTCGCTCTCGTTTTTAGTGAGGATTCCGGCTTTGCGCATCTGATCAAGCACTACGTTTCGTCGTGCGGTCGAACGCTCGCTGTACCTCAGCGGGTTGAAGTAGGAGGGATTCTTGCACATGCCCACCAGGGTAGCTGCTTCCTGGATACTGAGTTTGTCGGCAGGTGAGTTGAAGTACACATGCGATGCCGATTTAATTCCTACTGCGTTGTTCAGAAAGTCAAACTGGTTAAGATACATGGCAATGATTTCTTCTTTGGAATACATTTTTTCCAGTTTCACGGCTATAACCCATTCAATGGGCTTCTGAAACGCACGTTCGATAATGTTTCCGGCGCCGGGCGAGTAAAGTTGTTTGGCAAGCTGCTGGGTGATGGTACTGCCTCCGCCTGCATTCGAACGGGTGAGTACCCCGAACATAGCCCGCATCAGTCCGCGCAGGTCAATTCCGGAATGTTTGTAGAATCGTATATCCTCAGTGGCAACCAGGGCATTGACAATGTCTTGGTCTATTTCATTGTAATTGATGGGCACCCGGTTGTCGCGTCCTTTATAGAACCTCCCGAGCAACTGTGCATCTGCTGAATAAATCTCGGTTGCCGATTTATTGATCGGGTTTTGCAGTTCGCGTATTTCAGGCAGATATCCGATCCATCCGATACTGATCAGTAAAAATAAGAGTATAACTGCAGCAAGCCCGATTCTGAAAATTCTCCAGAAAATTTTCCTGAAGCGGGTACGTCTTTCCTCCGTTAATGCCATATTTATATATTACTTTGTTTTATTTATACTTACAAAATTACGTTTAAATTTTCAATTGAGTGATTAACCATTCAGAATTGAACCTTTTTTAATAGTTTTAGCGATTTTTCTTATACGTACATCATGTCTCCGATGATTTTATCAGCTATCTGAATGCCTTCGGGAGTTAATCGTATGCAATTGTCCGTTCTCATTATTTTTCCCTCAAGCATGTATTTTTCGGCCCACTGCAGGCAGTTATCATGCAGGTAGTCACCGAATTCTTTCCGGAGTATATCCGTATTTATCCCTTCCATGGTGCGCAGCGATACCATCACATAGTCGTTGTACTTATCCTGAACGGTGAGTATTTCTTTTTCGAAAAAAGGTTGGTTCTCACGTATCTTCGTGATGTATCCGGTGGTGGATGATATGTTCCATTGCCTTGAATCTCCGTTGTATGAGTGTGCCGCAGGTCCTATGCCCAGATAGGGTATTCCTTTCCAGTACGATGAGTTGTGGCGCGACCGGTATCCCGGTCTGGCAAAATTGGATATTTCATACTGCTCAAAACCATTCTCACAGCATGTTTTCACCAGATAATGGTACATTTCTATCATTGTATCATCATCAGCCGGAATAATCCGGCCTGATTTCATCTGCTTCCACAGCGGAGTTCCTTCTTCGTAGGTAAGTCCGTATGCCGACAGATGCTGTATATCAAGCGTCATCGCTTTATCCACCTGCTCTTTCCATGATCCGATACTCTGACCCGGCAGTCCGAAAATGAGATCGATGCTGATATTACTGAAACCCGCCTGATGAGCCATCTCAACAGATTTCAGTGCCGTCAGTGCTGTGTGTCGCCGGTTGATTGCTTTCAGCTGTGTGTCGTCAAAGCACTGTATGCCCATACTCAGCCGGTTGACACCGGAATTTCTCAAAGCGGTCAGGTATTCGGATGTGAGGTCGTCCGGATTTGCTTCCAGGGTAATCTCGGCATTTTTATTAATGCTGAATTCAGCGGAAAGTGCATTCAGAATGATTTCTATGTCGGATACCGACAGTGTCGAGGGGGTGCCTCCACCGAAATATATGGTCTCAGCTTCATCAACAAGGTACGTTTTTCTGAGCTGTATCTCACCGAGCATTGCCTGCACCAGCTGTTTCTGCCGCGAATAGTCTGTTTGCGAATAGAAATCACAGTAGGTGCACCTGGTTTTACAGAACGGAATGTGAATATAGATGCCTGACATTTTTCCTTTTTGATAAATATTTACAAAAATACGATTAGTTGGCTGATTGAAAAAGCTATGGCAGGCCGATTATTCATTAATTATTATTATTTTTGGAAAATGTTAATCTGAAATATGTAATTTAATATGACAACACGAAGAGAATTTATCAAAAGTGCAGCCTTAGCTTCGGCCGGGCTGGCTTTAGGCGGTGGAATAACTTCAGGAATGACCGCGCAAAGTTTTGAACGGATAGCAGGAGCTAACAGCAAAGTGAATGTTGCATTCGTCGGGATTGGCAACAGGGGACTCGAAGTGCTCAGCGAGTTTGTTAAGACCGGTCTGGTTAACGTGGTTGCCCTGTGCGATGTAGACCTGGGCGCTCCCCACACCACTAAAGCAGTAGCCGGTCATCCCGGTGCAAAAACGTTCAAAGATTTTCGGATCATGTTTGATAAAGCCGGAAACGAATTCGAGGCAGTAGTGATTGCCACACCCGATCATTCGCATTTCCCGGTATGTATGCTTGCGCTGGCTGAAGGCAAGCACGTATATGTCGAAAAGCCGCTCACACGTACGTTTTACGAATCGGAATTGCTGATGAACGCAGCTGCCAGACACAGGAATGTAGTCACACAGATGGGTAACCAGGGTCATTCCGAAGCCAACTACTTTCAGTTCAAAGCCTGGAAAGAAGCCGGAATCATCAGGGATGTTACCCGCATAACAGCTCACATGAACAACCCGCGCCGCTGGCACAGCTGGAACCCGAAAATAACCAGGTTTCCCGATAAGGAACCCGTTCCGGATACACTGGACTGGGACACATGGCTTTCGGCAGTACCATACCATGATTATAACAAGCAGTTTCATATGGGTGAATGGCGTTCCTGGTACGACTTTGGAATGGGCGCAATGGGCGACTGGGGAGCACATATTATTGATACTGCCCACGAATTCCTGGAGCTGGGATTGCCCGAAGAAATAAATCCGGTTAAGCTGGATGGATATAATCAGTATTTCTACCCGATGGCGAGTACCATTGAATTTAAATTCCCGAAAAGAAAAAAAATGCCACCTGTAACTCTCACCTGGTACGACGGGATTGATAATATTCCTCAGGTTCCTGCCGGTTATGGCGTATCTGAACTCGATCCGAATATCCCGCAGGTGGCAGGCTGGACAATTCAGCCCGCGAAACTGAATCCCGGCAAAGAAATTTACAGCAAAAATCTGACATTCAAGGGTGGCTCGCATGGAAGTACGCTAAGTATAATCCCCGAAGAAAAAGCACGTGAAATGGAAAAGAAACTTCCCGAAGTACCCAAGAGCACATCAAATCATTATGCAAACTTCATTTTGGCATGTCAGGGAAAAGAAAAGACCCGCTCGCCATTCAGCGTCAGCGCTCCTCTCAGTCAGGTGTTCTGTCTCGGGGTGCTTGCACAGCAAACAAACCGGAAACTTATTTTCGACAGAAAAACAAAGCAAATTACCAACGATCCGTTTGCCAATGCATTGCTGGCAGGTGTGCCACCACGAAAGGAATGGTTCGAATTTTACAAACTCTAAATACCCACGGAAAATGAAAAAAATAATTTGGTTAATTACGCTTGCAGTTATTTCATTATCAGCATTCCCGCAACAACCTAACTGGCAAAATCTGTTCAACGGGAAAAACCTGAAAGGATGGACAAGAATCAACGGAACTGCAGATTATAAGGTAATCGACAACGCCATTGTCGGAATCTCAAAACCAGGAACACCCAATACATTTCTGAGGACAGATAAAATGTACAGCGATTTTATCCTGGAGTTTGAATTCAGGGTGGACGACGGACTGAACTCGGGTGTCCAGTTCAGAAGCAACAGCCTGAAAGAATACAAAAACGGAACAGTCCACGGATATCAGTTTGAGATAGATCCATCTTCAAGAGCCTGGACAGGAGGCATTTACGACGAAGCCCGCAGGGGCTGGCTATATCCGATGACATACAATCCGGCCGGACAGAAAGCATTCCGGAACAACGAATGGAACACTGCACGAATTGAAGCCACAGGAAGCAGTATCCGGACCTGGGTAAACGGCATGCAATGTGCCGATCTGCTTGATGATATGACCGGAAACGGGTTTATAGGTCTCCAGGTTCACTCAATTGGAAATAATACCGAGCTGGAAGGAAAAACAGTAGCGTGGCGAAACATACGGATACTGACAACGGACCTGGATGTACATAAAACAACCGGAAAGGAAGAAATTTGTCAGATAAACACCATTCCAAACTCCATTTCGGGCAGGGAAGCACGGGAAGGCTGGAAATTACTGTGGGACGGGAAAACCACCAGCGGATGGCGGGGTGCCAAGATGGACGGATTCCCGGAGAAAGGATGGACAATAAGCGATGGTATTCTGAAAGTATTGAAAAGCGACGGAGGTGAATCAACCAACGGCGGAGATATCGTTACAACACGCCCGTATAAAAATTTTATGTTGAAAGTTGATTTTAAAATAACCGATGGAGCCAACAGTGGCATTAAATATTTTGTTGATACGGAACTGAATAAAGGTCAGGGTTCGGCTATCGGGTGCGAATACCAGATTCTTGATGACAACAGGCATCCGGATGCCAAACTCGGAGTTAACGGCAACAGAAAACTGGGAGCTCTCTACGACCTGATACCGGCTGCAGCAAACAAACCTTTCAGAGGCGGATTTTTCAATACGGCATTAATTAAAGTAAATGAAAATCACGTGGAGCATTGGCTGAATGGTGTGAAAATAGTTGAATATGAACGTAATAATCAGATGTGGGATGCTTTGGTAGACTATAGCAAATACAAGGATTGGCCCAACTTTGGAAATGCCGGACAGGGACTGATCCTGCTTCAGGACCACGGTGATGAAGTCTGGTTTCAGAACATAAAAATCAGGGAATTATAGCCTGAAAAATAGTTGTAATGATCAGGACGGGACTTTTTACAGATTCCGTCCTTTTTTATTTCCTGAAAAATGACTGTTGCTTTGTATTAAAAACACTATATTTGCATTACGATAATTCCGGTATTCAAAGTGAAAAAAATATCTTTTATATTCATACTGATTCAGCTGCTTTTCATTTCGCTCCACTCACAAACTACAGAACTGGAAAGTATAATCGAAAATGTGAGGAAGAATTCAGCGCCCGACAAACGGATTTGTATTTACGAAGTCGTTTCCGTTCAAACTCCAAACAACATAGTAATTAAGGGAAGAATCTCAGATTCAACAGTTTACAGACAATTGATGGATTCAATTGAAAACAGTGGAATCCGGATTACCGACAGTATTCAGTTGCTGCCCGAAAATACAATAGGAGAGAAGCACTGGGGTATTGTGCCGCTTTCGGTCATCAATATCAGATCCGAACCTGATTTCACAGCCGAAATGATTACTCAGGCTACCCTGGGAACCCCGGTAAAGATTCTTGACCGTGAAAAAGGCTGGCTGCTTGTGCAGACTCCCGATCGTTACATCGGCTGGACAAACACTTCTGTCAGGCTGATGAATGAGAAAGAGTTTAAATCAATAAACAGGAAAAAAAAATTAATTGTAAATGACTATAATACTGTAATTTATGAGTGCCCATCAAAACAATCGCTGCAAGTGATGGAGGTGCTTGCCGGGAACATTCTGGTTCAGGAAAACAAAAAGAAACAGGGGGATTTCCGGCAGGTATCACTGCCCGGCGGTAAAACCGGTTTCGTGCCTGTAAACTCTGTAAAAACATTTTCGGCATGGCAAAAATCCATCCGGCTGACAGGAGATAATATTGCTGAATACAGTAAAAAGTTTCTCGGTTTGCCATATCTGTGGGGAGGCACATCGTCCAGAGGAGTTGATTGCAGCGGCTTTACCAAAACTGTATTTTTCATGCATGGACTCATTCTGCCCAGAGATGCATCGCAGCAGTTTCATACCGGCAGTGAAGTGGATATATCGGCAGGTTTCAGCAACCTTAAAACAGGAGATTTACTTTTCTTCGGACAAAAAGATGTTGCAAATCCCGGTCATTTCAAAGTGGTTCACGTGGCAATCTACATAGGTAACCTCAGATTTATTCATTCATCGGAATACGTAAGGATCAGCAGTCTCGATCCGGAAAGCGCGGACTACGACAGGTACAATGCTGAACGGCTGATAGGTGTACGCCGAATCATCGGAACCGGCATGAAAGGTATTGGAAATGTTTTCACAGATGATTGGTATAACTGACTAATATAAAAACAATTATCTATATTAATTTAAACTGAAACACCATGTTGCAAAACAGGAGGAATTTTATAAAGAGTGTGGCTGTTGCCGGTGGTTTAAGCATGCTGAATTTTCCGGCATTTGCAGAAAAATTTGCTCAGAAAGAAACATCGGGAGCACCGGGAAAATCAAAAATAAAGCTAAGCTGGTATTCGTATGATTTACAGTTGAAACACGCATTCAACATCTCCGGCTACTCCCGCAAGACTACTCCCGTGGTACTTACCACGCTAGAATACGACGGAATTACTGGGTATGGCGAAGCTGCATTGCCCCCATATCTGGGCGAGTCACAACCTTCTGTTATAGCATTTCTTGAAAAAATTGATTTGTCGGGATTTTCCGATCCCTTGCAGATTGATGAAATTCTGAACTATATTGATTCGATAGCCGAAAATAATACGGCCGCCAAAGCGTCTGTTGATATCGCATTGCATGATCTGGCTGGTAAAATTATCGGGATACCCTGGTACCAAATTTGGGGAATGAATGTGAACAAAATTCCGGATACAACCTTCACAATCGGTATGGATACAGATGAAATGGTTCGTCAGAAAGTGAAGGAAGTCGAGGGACAGTTTCATATTCTGAAAGTGAAATTAGGCAGCAAAGACGATAAGAGGATGGTTGAAGCCATTCGTTCGGTAAATGAATTACCTGTTGCAGTAGATGCCAATCAGGGCTGGAAAGATAAGCATCAGGCACTGGATATGATAAACTGGCTCAAAGAAAAGGGAATAGTGATGATAGAACAGCCGATGCCGAAATACAATCTCGATGATATTGCCTGGCTTACCGAACAAAGTCCGTTACCGGTTTTTGCAGATGAATCGGTACAGCGGTTGCGCGATGTGGAGCGTTTGAAGGGTGTTTTTTCGGGTATAAATATCAAACTGATGAAATGCACCGGAATGCGTGAAGCCTGGAAAATGCGCAATCTGGCTCAATCGCTCGGTATGAAGGTAATGATAGGGTGCATGACTGAGACTTCATGCGGTATTTCAGCCGCTGCCCAGCTCGCGCCCGGAATGGATTTTGCCGATCTGGACGGTGCGCTGCTTATTCAGAACGATGCATTCCGGGGTGCGCGTTTGACCGATGGAAAAATAATACCCGATGTAACGAGCGGTATAGGAGTAAAACCAATTATTAAACTGAAATAAAATGACCAAAAGAAAAGCGACTCAAATTATCAGAGGACAAAATGCCGTTGATGGTGCCGGAGTACATCTGAGAAGAGTCCTGGGGTTAAGAAACGTGCATGATTTTGATCCTTTCCTCATGCTCGACGGATTTGACTCCACTGACCCGCTCGACTATATCAAGGGTTTTCCATGGCATCCTCACAGAGGAATTGAAACAGTAACGTACCTGATAAAAGGTGAGATAACACATGGCGACAGCCTGGGCAACCGCGGTACTATCGGTGAACTGGAATGCCAGTGGATGACAGCCGGCTCTGGCATTATCCATCAGGAAATGCCTCAGAAATCTGACAGAATGCTCGGATGTCAGCTATGGATTAACCTGCCTTCGAAAGATAAAATGACCGAACCATCGTATCGGGATATTACGCCGGACGATGTGATGATAGTAAAAGAAGATGATGCGCTGGTGAGGATTATTTCAGGCAGTTACAAAGGAAATTCAGGTCCGTTCAAAGGTGATTACGTGAAAGTACAGTACCTTGATGTTGAATTGGCCCCAAACAGCACCTGGTCTTATTCTGAAAGCAATAATGATGAAACGCTTTTCATTTATCTGATTGAAGGCATGCTGGCGCCGGATGAAAACCTGAGTGAATTTGAAAATAAGGCATGTGCCATTCTGTTCACATCCGTTATTACGGATAATGCTGAAAATGATACTGTAACAGTTAAGTCGGGCAGGGAAGGAGCACGGTTTATTCTTCTCGCCGGAAAGCCACTTCGCGAATCCGTTTCATGGGGTGGACCGATAGTAATGAATACACGTGAAGAATTAAACCTTGCTTTCGAAGAATTGGATAACGGCACATTTATAAAACATAAATGATAAGTCAGGTTTTCAAAAATAATTAAGATTTAGACAGAGAGACGAATCTTTTCAAAGTTCGTTTCTCTGTTTAGTTGTCAGATAATCAGCTGTTAAGGTGATTGTTTTTTATAAGCTATTAATTTACAGGTAAAATTTCCAGCAGAATTATTCCTTTATTAATAATATTTGATTATCTTTGCACTCGCTTTTTGAAATAAGTGAACGGGGTGTAGCGCAGTCCGGTTAGCGCACCTGCTTTGGGAGCAGGGGGTCGTG
>CAZWLJ010000055.1:0-16145 GCA_964634605.1 uncultured Paludibacter sp. | reverse complement strand
GAACAATGACTATTATTCGAACAATTGCGCTTTTATTGGTTATTAGATATAATAAAACAGGAATTTATATCTTTTATCTTTCGATAATATTAGAAATAATTATAGGTTTTTTTATTGCACCAAAATATGGCTTAATTATCAGTAATTATATGCAACCACTTATGACGGCAATTATATTTTCAATTATATTGCTTATAAGAAATGATGGTATAAGTGGTTGGGGAATAATATTATTTAGCAAAAACAAAGCAAATTAAGTGATTTGAAAAATATCCCTACTTATAATTTTATTCTATATGTTTCACCGGGCAAAGAAAAATTGTATGAAAAGGAAAATCCCTCTCCCGCTGGCGTGAATTTGTTATCGTGCCAACAACATACAGTATAAGACTGGCACAGGTCACGAACTGCCCTTGATGTGGTAACCTAAAAAACCATCTTGTTTTGTTTCATGAAAAGATGCGTGCGACAGCAGATAGAATGTTGGTCAATAAAACTCCCGGTCAGAACTTCTGATTATGATTTTTATTAAATAACAATCCCCGGAACCTTTTTAGGTGTTCCGGGGATTGCATTTTTAATAATTGTCAGGTGTGATTATCTCCCCGATTGCACGATGAAGTTTCTCAGTTCGTTGTTAAATTCTTCTTCCTCCATCAGATCTTCGATGGCAATGTGCATTCTGTACCGCCAGCTGGCTTCGGAGTTGGAAGGGTCGTTGATGCGTTCTTCGTGCGGATTTTCACGGCGGAGTTTTTCGGAGATCCCCAGTAAATCCTGCATCTGGAAAATAGCCCACATGGCGGGCGAATAGAGATGCTGCAGAATTACATCGCGCGAAATCCACCACTCGCAAAAATACGGTGCCTCGCCCCAGTGGCCGAGTTGCTGGTTGTAGAATTGCTGTGTAACGGCACGGTCTTCCTCCCACCAGCCGCGGATAGTACTCATATCGTGTGTCGAAGGTGTGACAACCGACAAATAAGCCGCATCATTGGGATGAGCGAAATCAATTTTATTGCTTTTGGGTGCACGCTGAATTTCCAGGCTTAAGATACCCAGCTCTTTCATGACCGATGTCACTGCCGGATTCATCATTCCCAGGTCTTCGCCGCAAATGAGCATGTTGGTAGCACGCTTCAGCGCCGGAAGCTTGTCCATCCCTGATTGATACCAGTTTTCATCCTGCCGGTGATAGTAATAATGAATGTACAGTTCGTCAAGTCCTTTCTTCGTGTGTTCGTCCAGTTCGGCATAGGTACGCAGATAATGCATGCCGTAGCGGGGATAAAACTGCGTACCGCCGGAGCCTTCCACTTCGAAGAATAACACGTTAGAAATCAGGTCATAAAGTCCGAATTTTACTTTCTCGGATATTTCGCCGTCCTTATACATTTTTTCCACATCTGCCTGGTTCTTATATTGAGGTTTCAACCGGAGAATCCATCCTTCTTCCACCTGCAGGCAATTGGCTTTTACCCAGGCAGCTTCACTGCCAAAGAAATCGTAAAGAATCTGATCGGTGATATAAGGTTTGCAGAAACGGTTGTAATCAAACCGGATTCCTTTTTCGTCAAATTCATTGATATACACCGGAATGGATGGGTTCAGATGTCCCATAATGCCTTCGACGTGACTGGAAGGGATTTCCCAGATACGGAAGAATCCGAGTATATGGTCGATCCGGAATGTATCGAAATAGTTTGACATCTGAGCGAAACGTTGTTTCCACCATTTGAAGCCGGTATTCTTCATTGCTTCCCAGTTGTAGGTAGGCAGCGACCAGTTTTGTCCTTTGATGGCAAACATATCGGGCGGAGCACCAGCGTTCATATTCATATGAAACAATTCGGGAGTCACCCAGGTATCCACGCTGTTGCGGTTTACACCTATGGGTATGTCGCCTTTCAGCACAATACCATGCTCGTTGGCATAGATTCCGGCATCGTTCAGCTGCTTGTGGAGATGAAACTGGATATAATAATTTACGCCCACTTCGTCGAAATGCGATTGATCCGGCGATGTGAATCCGGCAATTTTTATTTCGTCGTACTGTGCAAACTCTTTCCACTGACGATAATCATTTGTTCCGAAACGATCGCGCAGCACGCAGTAAGCCGCGTAAGGAACAAGCCAGTAGGCATTTTTTTCAAAGAAATCGTTAAATTCCGGATTATTCAGAAAAGTGGATTTCTGGTGCATATAGGCTTCCCGGGCATATTTCAGTTTGAAATTAATCACTTCCAGAAAAGAAATCAGCGGGAGAGCATTCAGTTCTGCCTGCTTGGGCAGATACTGTTGTTTCATGAAACTATTGTCGGGCATGGCTCCGAGTGCAGGCAGATTCAGAAACAACGGATTAAGCGCAAACGCCGATATTGCTGCATAGGGAAGCACATCAAGCTCGGTATGGGTACCGGTTGTGTCGTTGAGAGGTAAAAGCTGAATCAGCTTCATACCGATTTTCTCCGACCAGTCCACGAGCAGTTTCAGGTCGGCGAAATCGCCCACTCCAAAACTCTTACGGGTGCGGATACTGAATACAGGCAATCCTAATCCGGCTCCGTGCCACGACTGATTATCGTGACGAATGAAACCGTCATTCGCCTGAACGACTGAACTGCCGATAACAGGAGCAAAACGGTCGGGCCCCTGTTCGAAATACAGGAAATGTCCGGCTTCGGCATCGTAAATACCGTATTTGTAATGAATCTCGGTACCGGATTTGCTCAGATTGATTTTAAGTTCCCACTCATCGTTGATGAGGTTCATCAGCACGGGTTTCGATACAGTCCAGTTGCCAAGCTCGTTACAGTTGCCTATGATGCAAAGCACCTGGTTTGGTTTCAGCATCGGAGCTTTAACGATGAACCGGTGAGTGTATGTTGCGGGTTGTTTGCTTACGGATAATGAAAGGGAAGGTTTCAGCAGTACTTTCCGGAAAGGAGAAGTCATGAACACATTTTCGACACTTCCGGCGGCATTCCATGTGTCAAAACAATGGTAATTCACCACGTTTTTATACCTTACAACGGTTCGGTTATCGCCCCACTCTTCGGTATATTTGCCGGTATTTTCATCGTAGAGGATATACCTGTATTTCAGCGTTTCATCCGATGGCAGCTCGCATTCAAATTCGCCGTACCAGTTTTCGTGACCATTCAGACTAAGTGAAAGCGCCTTGCTGAAATCTCCGTTACCAAGTACGTCCACATTGCCCGAAACTAAAAAACGTTGCCCCCAGTGGGTAAAATAAGGTATGTTAAGGTGTATCTTCATGGTATTACTCATGTAATTTGTTTTTGAAAATAAGTTTGTAAATTCAAAATTACTTCATATTGAACAATTCGGTTTTGCTTCCTGTTAAAAAAGGGGTTCAAAAGTATTTCAAACGTTTGCATTTCATCTGAATGTAAGCCTGCTTCTATCAAAGAAACATTTACCCTGCTGGCAGTCAGATTATTAAGAAAAATAAACTATTTGTTTCGTAAAACCTTTCGGTTTTTATCTAAAATAAGTAATTTTGCAGAAAATTTCTCACCCCAAACTCATCTAATGTTATGTCAGAAGATTCAACCCTTTTCAAAGTATTTTCGGGCTCGAAAAGCCGGTATTTGGCAGAGAGAATTTGTAAAAGTCTGAACTGGCCACTCGGGAAAATGAACATCGAACACTTTTCCGATGGCGAATTTTCAGTTTCGTACGAAGAATCGATCCGTGGACAATACATTTACCTGGTTCAGTCCACATTCCCCAACTCGGATAACCTGATGGAACTTCTGCTCATGATTGACGCCGCTAAACGGGCTTCAGCTTACAAGGTCATCGCAGTGATTCCTTACTTTGGCTGGGCACGGCAGGACCGTAAAGACAAGCCCCGTGTTTCCATTGGCGCCAAGCTCATAGCCGATATGCTGACTGTAGCCGGAGTTGACCGCGTGATAACCATGGACCTTCATGCCGATCAGATTCAGGGATTTTTCAATGTTCCGGTAGATCACCTGTACGGTTCAACCATTTTCATTCCTTATATCAAATCGCTGGCACTCGACAACCTGGTGATAGCTTCGCCCGATGTAGGTGGGTCCAAAAGGGCAGGATCGTATTCCAAGCACCTCGATGTGCCTATGGTGCTCTGCCACAAAACCCGCGAAAAAGCGAACGTAGTAGGCGAAATGAGGATAATCGGCGAAGTTGAGGGTAAGAATGTGATCATAGTCGACGACATGGTTGACACTGCCGGTACACTTTGCAAAGCTGCCAACCTGATGATTGATAACGGAGCTCTCAGTGTCCGGGCCATCGTTTCGCATGGAGTGATGTCGGGGATTGCAAGCGAAAACATCAACAATTCCAAACTTACTGAAATCGCTTTCACGGATTCAATACCATTTGATTGCTCGAAATGTTCGAAAGTCAGAATCCTGAGCATAGCCGATATGTTTGCCGAAACCATACGCCGCGTACAGGAACACAAATCCATCAGCGAGCAATACCTGCTGTAAGTAAACAACCCATTATAACCCTTTTTGCCCTTTGTTATCCGTATCACGCGGGACAAAGGGCATTTTTTTTGAAAAAACTTCGAAACATCAAAGATGTTTCAGGTTTGATAGAATCATTCAAAAAAAATGATTTCAAATCAATGATTTGATTTAAAAAAATTGTATCTTTGGCAGAATAATTAACACACAGAAACAACTCAGCAATAATATATTTCGGCTCAAAATACAATTTAACCAAAAATCTGAAATTAATTATGACAGTAGCTTTTCAATCAGGACTTCACAAAATCTTCGCTTTCCTGACATTTATCGCAATCTTCGCTTGCACTTCGTGCGAGAGTCCGGTTACACCCGATCCTCCCGAGCCGCCGGTTGATCCGGTGAAGGCCGTCGCTATCATTCAGCCTGCTGTCAACGTAACTAAAACTTCCGCTACCGTAGTAGCTAAAGTTTTACCTAACGAAGATGGCACCAGAGCTGCTTTTGAAATTAAGGCCAATGGTCAGAGTACCTGGGGTTTGTACCCTTTGTCGTTGACTTACAACGGTAAAGATACCATCAAGGTAACTTTTGATCTTTTTGATCTTAAAGCTGGTACCACTTATGACTTCCGTATTAAAGCGGTTAATAAAGCGGGTGAAACTTTTAGTGAAATTAGCAGTTTTGAAACTTATGCCGTTAGCGATTTCGATGGTAATCTTTATCACACAGTAAAGATTGGCACGCAAGTTTGGCTGAAGGAAAATTTCAAAGGCACACACTTTGCTAATGGTGATCCGATTCCTAACATCACCGACCAAGCTCAATGGGAAGCTGCCACCAGTCCGGCTTATTGTTATTACAATAACGATATTAAAAATGCCGAAACTTATGGCGCTCTTTACAACTGGTACGTTGCTAGTGACTCCAGAGAACTTATCACTGGTTTCCATGTACCGTCGGAAGAAGAATGGTATGCTCTTGCTCGGTATTTAGGAGGCCTGTCTGTTGCTGGCGGTGCCATGAAAGAAGCTGGTTTTTCTCATTGGATTCAACCTAATAAGGAAGCCACCAACAATTCAGGCTTTACCGGACTACCAGCCGGTGCTCGTCAAAAAAAATTTGGCAACTTAGGAGATTGGGGTATTTTCTGGGCTAAAGATAAATTCATGGGCATGTCGAATATTGGTTCTACTTTTGCTCTTGGAGAAATCTGGGCACAATTATCGGATAATGGTTGTTATAATTGGCAGGGTTTAAGTTTAAGAGTGATTCAAAATTAGTTTAAAGGCATCAAGCAATTGGTGTCTTTTTTATTTTTCTATGTTATAATTTGAATGTCACAAAAAACTTATTTTATTTTTATGAAAAAAATCTTTTCTAAAAAAAGGCTGGCGATTGTTTTTTTAATTGCGATAGTAGTTTTGATTCCGATAGTTATATTTGCTATTGGTGAAGAATCATCTTATCGCTCCAATGCTTTTGAAAATAATGGCAAAAAAGAAGTAATTAGTAAAATTGGCAGTTCGACAATTATCAACCGTTCGGATAAGGATTATTTTGTCCATTCATCATATACCCAACAAATCAAACACGCTCATTTTTAACACATCAAAAAGATGTGAAAATGCATAAATAAACACATTGGATGCAACAAAACAGACCTTTTGTTACACACCAGTTTCATTGATAAAGAGAATAGGGAAAATGCAGAAAATATCAGAAAAATAAATAAATATTTTAAATATAATTTTAAATTATTTCGACAAAACAATTATATTTGCAAAACTGATTTTTAAATTTTGAGATGTCCACAAGGCTTCATATTTACAATCAATCACCTTACAAGCACTTCTTAAATCTTTCACCATTAACACAATTATTCCATGAAAAGGTCAAAAAATCACTTCTATTCTGACTTTAGATTGTCAAGCCCAGTGCCGGAGTTAAAGTTTTTAATCTCAACGGGAAATAGTATTTTCTTAAGAAAAATATTATTGTCCGTTTTTTTTATTTCTTTCTCTTTCATATCCTATTCTGCCACTTTTCGGGCTGACTCTGTGTATTCCAAATGGATCATCAACTCACGTATGGGTGATTTCAGGAACAAAACGACGACTGTCCGGTTTCTTACGCCAACAACCACACGTTCAATTACCTGGGATTATGTTCCGGGACTGGTAGCCAAAGCCATTCTGAAAGCTTACGAACAGTACAAAACCGACCCAAAATGTGCTTATTATTTCACCGGAATCCAGGATTATGCCGACAACACCACCATGACACTGGGAACAAGCAATATTGACGACCTGAATGCAGGTAAGATATTCTTTGAGCTTTACAGGGTGGCGCTGGAAAAGGGGCAGACCACGAAAGCTGCAACCTATAAAACAAAGGCAACAACCTGCAGAAACACGCTTAAAAACAATCACTATCGTATTGGTGGCAGCAACTCTACCGTTACGACCAGCATGGGACGAAATGGTTTCTGGCACAAGGCAAGTTACGTGGACGAAATGTGGCTCGATGGACTATACATGGGTCCTGCCCTGTATGCCGAATGGCAGGGTAATTTCGGAGCGGAGCTTGGAGCTACTGACAATACGGCTTCATGGAATGACATAGCGCTGCAGTTCGACACAATCTTCTCTCACACCTGGGATAAAACAAAGAAACTGAACTATCATGCCTGGTCGGCAAAACCATCGAACGACACCTACTGGGCAAACCAAACAACGGGCACCTCTGCAGAATTCTGGGGACGTGGCATGGGCTGGTTTTTTGCGGCTTTGGTCGATGTACTCGAATACATGCCAACAACTCATCCTGCCAGGACACGGCTGGTTACTTATGCCAATCAGGTTGCCGACGGATTGAAAGCACGTCAGGATGCCGCTTCGGGATGCTGGTATCAGCTTTTACAGTATAATAATACAAAAGGAAGTACCTGCGGAATTTACAATTATCTTGAATCGTCGGCATCATCTATGTTTACTTATGCTTACTTCAAGGGTGTGCGCCTGGGTATTCTCGATGCCGCAACTTATCTTCCGGTAGCCAATAAAGCCTATCTGGGGCTCATTAACAAATTTGTAGTGGAAGAAACAAACGGGAAAATAAAACTTATTTCAAGTTGTCAGTCTGCCGGTCTGGACAACACATCAAGAAAAGGCGATGCAAACTATTATTTGTGTGGTTCCGATGTAACAATCAACAATAACACCGAAGGAAAAGTGCTCGGACCGTTTATCATGGCAAGTCTGGAATACGAAAAAACAAAAATGTGCACTACACCGACCACTTATTCCGTTTCGGGCAGCGCCGCCATTTGTAATGGCAGCCAGGCAACTTTAACACTCAGCGGTTCGCAAAGCGGAATTATTTATCAGTTGTACAACGGCACTTCCAAATCGGGTGAAACAGTTACCGGAACAGGAAACCCTCTGACCTGGACGGTAAATGCTGCCGGTACATATACAGTCCAGACAGTAGCCAATGCGGGATTTTGTAGTACCACGATGAGTAACAGTGCAGTAATCACCATCACACCGGCTACTGCTATCACGGGTCAATCAACAGCATCGGCCAGTTACACACAAAATGCAGTATCATCACCACTTACCATAACTGCTACAGGCAGCAACCTGACCTATCAATGGTACGTAAATACCGAAGCATCCAACAGCGGAGGTATAGCTGTTGGTGCGGCCGATGGAGGCCAGACAAGCAGCTGTAAACCAGCTACGTCTTCGGTGGGTACCAGGTATTATTATTGTGTGGTTACAGGTGCGTGCGGAACAATTACAAGCAATGTTTCCGGCGCAATTACCGTAACAGCTCCTGTACCTTCAATTACTCTCAGTACCGGTTCAAATCCCGCAGCCGGCATTATCAACGTTGCCATTACACCTGTAGTATTCATTTATTCCAATGTTTCATCCGGGAATAACATTGCTGCCGAATGGTTTACCGACAATACTTATTCAACGACCACCACATCAGCTCCGGGACTGGATTTCAGTGTGGATACGAATGCAAAAAAAGTTACACTAAGCGGAACTCCGCTCAATGCAGGTACTTTTTACTATAAAGTATCGGTAAATGAAACAGGAGGCAATTCTGTTGAGGGTAGTATCGTTGTGTCACTTCCGGCACCGGCCATTTCGTTAACAAGCGGAAATCCGGCACAAAACTTAAAAGCCGGTGAAACTATCGGGAATATTGTATATCAGCTCACGAATGCATCGGGAGCTGTAGTAAACGGACTTCCCGCGGGTCTGATTTCCGTTTTTGACAATGGCACATTAACCATCTCAGGAACAGTGGCAACCGGAACTACCCCGGGGACATACACCTACACAGTAACAGCAACACCACTACCGGGATATACCGGAACCAATGTATCAGTTTCGGGAACGATAACCATTAACTCAAATACGATTAAAATCCTGTATCTCACTGCCCTGGCAACACCCGATACGAAAGATACAAAATTATACCCGATGCTCAAAGCGAATGCAAACTATGCAGTAACGGTAAAAAAGGCTGCTACCACCGCACCGGCGGCATCAACATACAGCACTTACGATTTAATAGTAATCAATGAGGCAATTTCAAGTACAAATGCTGAAATTATTGCGCTGAAGAATGTTGACAAACCAATCCTTTCGCTTAAATCATTTGTGTATAATTCAGGCAGCAAGAGATGGAACTGGGGAGTGGCTGATAACGGTAAAGCAAATAATGGCACAGTTACCGTTTCTGTAACTTCTCATCCGATTTTCAATGGCCTTACTTTGACCAATGGCACGTTAAACCTGCTAAGTGGTGCAGCAACCAAAGGTATGCAACCGGTTGACCTGACAAATATTGGTGGCTTTACAATAGCTAAAGCTCCGAAAAATGCATATCCGTACACACCTGCAGTTGCCATACACGATGTGCCCGCAAGTGTACGCGGTGTAGCAAACTCAAAATTTCTGCTGGTGGCAATCTGCAACGACAGCTATGCAAAAATGACTAACGATGCACTAACGCTTTTCCGCAATGCAATAGATTACCTGGTGAACGGTGTTCAATACCAGTTAGTATCCAAAGTTAAACAGGCTGATGATAATTTTTCACTTCCGGAAGAACAAAGCACAAACGAAGTGATGATTTGGAGCGAAAATCAAAAGATAATGATCAGCGACAGAGAATTAAAAAGTTCAGGATCAAACGTTCTGATATTTAATTCTGTCGGACAGCTCATTGAATCCGAAATACTCATCAGCGGCGTACAATCATTCGGCAGAAATCTCAAACAGGGTGTTTATATCGTTAAACTGAATGAGAAGATCACCAAAGTGCTTGTTAGTACACAAAAATAAGCCGGTATTCACAGATGAGCATCTGTGGAGGGTCTTCAGTTGCTTATCAGGTATTGACCTTTAAAGCAAAATCTGAAAACAAAATATTCAGATTTCAGTTGAATAAATTCCATACGTGGTATCTGACAGACGATACCTACAAATTGCAGCCGGGGTTTTATAAATTCCGGCTCATTTTTTGCAGGAGTTCTTAGTCAGCGAGAACATAACAAGACAAAACAGAGAATACATGCATTCAAAAACGGTTTTTTATACCCGTATGATACACTCTAAATGCAGATCAGAAAAAACAAAGACCATAATAAAAGCGTTTTTTATATGTTATTATACTGAATAGTAAAAAAATCACATCACTCATCATTAAACTAAGAAAAAATGAAAACTTTCAAATTTTTTGCAATCATTACAGCACTTCTTTTCACCACGATGTCGTGTGTAGAGAATTCGGGAAAATACAAAACAGTTGTTGCCGAACGCGATTCTGTTATGCAGGAGAAGTTGTTGCTGGATTCCAGTTACAATCAGACACTTACACTCTTAAATGATATTGAAAGCGGATTTACCGAAATCAATCAGAATGAAAAGGAAATGAAGCTGAACCTTCAGGGAGTTGAAGGATCAAAAGCGAACCGGAGAGAAATGATTGCCGCTCAGATGTCGGCAATTAAAAAAGGCATTGAACAAAACAAGGCTAAAATTGCAGAACTGCAGGTACTGGCATCAAAAAGCGAAAAAACCAATGCCATGCTATCCCAAACAATAAAAAGGCTGCAAGCCCAGATGGATGAAAAAGGACTCATGATTAAAACCTTACAGGCAGAAATCGAACAGAAAAACATCAAAATCAGCGAGTTAACCACTACCGTAACCGAACAGAGCAAAAACATAGCCGAACAAAGTAAGAATATTGCCGAGCAGCAGAAGGTTATGGAACAGCAGGAATCGACCATTAAGCAACAGGACACCGGTCTGAACACGGTTTGGTACTGCATCGCCCCGTCGAAAAAACTCAGGGAAGCAAAGGTGATTACCGACGGCGGACTTTTCCAGAGCCGGAAAATCATGACAGGTGAATTTGATAATACGATATTTACCCAGGTAGACTTAAGAAGTATTTCATCAATACCGACTAACAGCCGAAAGGTAAAAATCCTCTCACAGCACCCAAAAAACAGCTATAATCTGGTGACAGGCACAGACAAAAACATTACCATCGAAATCACAAATCCCTCCGGGTTCTGGAGCGTATCGAAATACCTGGTAGTGCAGATATAGAGATTAACAAGAGAAATGCCGGCAAACTCACGGTAAAGACAATATTTCCATAAATTAACAACTCCTGATAACCAGCAACTTCAGGAGTTGTTTATTTGAATGATAATTTATATTTTTGACACCGGATTTAATGTAAGCCTCAGAACACTTTTAATAGCAACTAATAATAACCAAACCATGAAAACAAAAAAAATCCTTTTCGCAATTGTTATTTTTGTAATAACAGTCATTACTGCCGTTCCGGTTTATGCCGCAACCACTCCACCGCCCTGGGCTCCTGCCGGTGGTTACAAAGCAAAAACCACCCATATTTTTCTGCCCGACCAGAACATGTATTATGATCTGACCAAAGAAGTTTATATCTACGAAGAAAACGGGCAATGGTTCAGAGGCAGTTCAGCACCCGGTAAATTCAGTGATGTGGATTTCAGAAATGCAAAGCAGATTGAAATCGAAATGAAAGACGAAAATCCGTACACCAGAAATGCCGAGCACCGCGAAGCTTTCAACAGGCAGGTTAGAGCCGAACAGGAAGCATATCTGAAGGAACAAAAGCAAAAACTGCAGGAAGCTGAAAAACTGCAGAAAGAAGCCGAAAAAGCACAAAAAGAAAATGAAAAAATTCAGAAAGTTGCAGATAAAGCACAACAGCAATCAGAAAAAGCACAGCAAAAGGCAGAGGAAGCTCAGAAAGAAATAGATAAAGCAAATGAAAAAGCAGCCCTCGAAGCCGAAAAAGCACGTGTGAATGCCGAAAAAGCACAGCAGAAAATAGATGCTGCCAACGCCAAAGCACAGGCACAAACTGACAAGGCAGCAGAGAAAGCAGCCGCCAAAGCCGCCAAAGCACAAAAACTGATCGATAAGGCGAATGAAAAAGCAGCTAAAGCCGAAGCAAAAGCACTGAAGGAAAAAGAAAAAGCCGAACAAAAAGCCGCCAGAGAAACTGCAAAAGCTCAAAAGGAAATAGATAAAGCAAAAACTCAGGCTGCAAAGGCAGAAGCAAAAGCTCAAAAGGAAAAAGAAAAAGCAGAAAAAAAAGCTGCAAAAGAAGCGGCGGCTCAACAAAAAAGAATTGACAAAGCTGCTAAGGATGCACAAAAATCACAAACCAAAGCCCTGAAAGATGCAAAAAAACTTCAGAAAGATGTTGAAAAAGCACAAAAAGAAGCAGATAAAGCGCTGAAAAACGCCGAGAAAGCAAAGAAAAAAGCAAAGAAAATTCAGGATTCAACGCTACCGGCCGATCCACAAACAGAAGCAGATATGAAACCGTGATAAAGACTTGCTCCTGCAAATTCTTTGCAGGAGTTTTTTTTATCCGGAAACTCTCATTTCATCTCCGGATGGTTCGTGAATACTCAGCGCTAACAACCTTAATATCTGCATCTTACAAACAACGAAAATGATCTTCAGAAACAGACAGGATGCATTAACATGGATTAATGAGCAGAACAAAGCAATTTCAGAGTTGACTTATCGGAATTTTCTTACCTTTGCGATATTAAGTGTATAAAAATATGAATATCAAAAAAATAATCTTCCTGTTTACTCTTGCTGCGTGGTCGGTGGCGTTGACTGCACAGCGGTATACCATCAGCGGTTACATAACCGATGAATCGAACGGTGAAACACTCATCAGTGCATCCGTTTTCGATGAAATCTCAAAAAAAGGCACGGTTACAAACAATTACGGCTATTATTCCATCTCGCTGAACGCAGGCGAGGTGGATCTCCATTATCGTTATGCAGGATATGCTGCCAGGAACAGCAAATTCAAACTGACAAATGACACGGTAATCCATGTAAAACTGGATGCCGGCATAGCACTCCGCGAAGTGACGGTAGTGGGCAGGCGCAACGAAATGGGTGTGCAGGGTTCGCAGATGAGCGCCATCGAAGTGCCGGTAGAACAAATCAAAAACATTCCATCACTCTTCGGCGAGAACGATCTGATAAAGGCCCTTCAACTGCTGCCCGGAGTCCAGTCAGGCACCGAAGGTTCAGCAGGACTGTACGTCCGGGGAGGTGGACCCGACCAGAACCTGATGCTCCTTGATGGAATCCCGATTTACAATGTCAACCACATGTTCGGCTTCTTCTCGGCATTCAATACCGATGCGGTAAAGAATGTAACGCTCTACAAAGGCAGTTTTCCGGCCCGATTTGGAGGAAGACTTTCATCCGTGGTGGATGTGCGAATGAAGGACGGTGATGATAAAAACTATCACGGAAACGTGAGCATCGGGCTAATTTCGTCAAAATTCAACCTGGAAGGTCCGATAATAAAGGAAAAAACCACTTTCAATATCTCCGCACGCAGAACTTACATGGATGTCCTTAGTCAGCCCCTGATCAGATGGTACGCAAATCAAAACACGGGCGACGAAACCGGAAACACCTCTGCCGGTTACTATTTTTACGATCTCAACGCCAAGCTTACCCATAAATTTTCTGAAAAAGACAAACTCTATCTGAGTGCCTACCTGGGCGATGATGCCATCTACGCCAAATACCGTACCAGCACTACCTCGTACGGCAACAGCAGCACGAGCGACTGGATGAACCTGAAATGGGACTGGGGCAATGCAATTGTGGCACTGCGCTGGAATCACCTCGTTACCAATAAGTTATTTTTGAACACTACTGCCGCATACACCCGTTACCGGTCCGATATGAATGTGGGTTACATTTCCGAAAGTACCGACAAATCGACTACTCCTCCCAAAAACCGGACTGAAGAGTTCAGGGTCGGATATCGTTCGGGAATCGAAGATTTGTCGCTGAAAGCAGATTTCGATTACGCACCCAACACCGCGCACGATATCAAATTCGGGATAAACTATACGTACCACACATTCAGGCCGGATGTTTCCACGTTCTATTTTTTCAGCAATTACGACAATCAGGAGGAAAAAATGGATACTGTCATTGGCAAAGGGAATATCTATGCGCACGAAACCATGACTTACTTCGAAGACAACATCTCGCTTTCTGATAAATTTAAGTTCAATGCGGGCATCCATTTTTCCACTTTCAACGTTCAGCAGAAAAATTATTTTTCCCTTGAGCCCCGCCTCGGAATGCGCATGCTGATAAACGAACGGTTATCGCTCAAAGCCGGATATTCACACATGAATCAGTACATTCATCTGCTCTCCAACAACAGCATCAGCATGCCTACAGATTTGTGGGTGCCTGCCACCAAACTTATCGAGCCGATGAAATCCGACCAGTATGCCTTCGGGATATTCTACAACCTGAAAGACATGCTCGATTTCTCCCTCGAGGGCTACTACAAATCCATGAACAACCTGATAGAATACAAAGACGGAGCATCGTTCATGGGCGAATCGTCGGGCTGGGAAGAGAAAGTGGTGATGGGACGCGGCTGGTCCTACGGAATCGAATTTCTGGCTCAGCGTTCATTTGGCAGCACCACCGGATGGTTAGGCTATACCTGGTCAAAAACCGAACGGCTGTTCGACCGCCCGGGGCAGGAACTGAACTACGGAAGAGTTTTTCCTGCTAAATACGACCGCCGTCATGATCTGAGCATCACGGTGATGCACAAGTTCTCCGAAAAAATCGATATTTCGGGCAACTGGATTTTTGCTACCGGCAACACAGCTACACTCGGGATGCAAACCTACCAGGGCCCGGCTTTCCCGGAAACAAATCAGGGCTACACCTACCGGGGTCCCGAAACTTACATCAGCTCCCGAAACAACTACCGGTACAACAACTACCACAGGATGGATCTGGGAGTCAATTTTCACAAAAAGAAAAAACGGGGAACACGCACCTGGAACATAAGTATTTACAATGTGTATAATCAGTTCAATCCGTTCATGGTGTACCAGTCTTCCGAAGGAAGTTATGACCCGAAAACCGGAAGATACGAGAGCAACAATGTGCTGAAGCAGGTCACCCTGTTCCCGATCATTCCGTCAGTTAGTTACAGCTTTAAATTTTAAGAAAATGAAAATCAAATACCTCTGCATTGTATGTCTGACAGCAACGTTGTTCATCAGCGGTTGTGAAAAGACAATCCGGTTCAAGGGAGAAATCATCCATCCAAAACTGGTTGTGAACAGCTTTATTACACCCGATTCCGTATTAAAAGCGGAAGTGACTGCTTCGCGGTTTTTTCTGGACGAAGGCAGCCAAGGTTACGGAGGATATGAATACGACAAAGTGACGAATGCTGATTTCAGACTTTATGTGAATGATGCATTCAGGGAAAAATTAACACATGCGGGTGGCGGTATTTACCGGTCTGCATATTTACCTAAACCCGGCGATGAAATCAGGATTGAAACTGCTGCAACCGGTTTCGAACCGGTTACAGCCTCTACCATCATTCCGCCAAGGCCTGTTATCCTGAAAACGGATACTTCATCAGTGGCTGAGAAACAGTACTATATTGGCTATAAAGGTGAATACAACGGCAACAGCAAACAGGATACGCTTTCTGAAGTAATCGTGAGAAAATACAGTTTTCAGGTCAGGTTCAAAGACGATGGCAGTAAAAAGAACTATTATCGCCTGGTGGTGATCAAACGGAACTATTTCGAAGATTTTATAACCGACGAATATTTAACCCGTTTTGATGATATCGTGTTTGGAAACAAACAGACAGGAGGTGTTGGAGACTTGTTTGATTTTTCAGAAAGCAGTTACCACTACGATACATTTACAGATGATTTGCTGAACGGGAAAGAGTACAGTCTGAAATTTTCGGCCTATGCAGGTATGGGATATAACGATTACTACGGCTTTGAATATGAAAAGATAAAGGAAATCCGCACTACTTTCTTTATCTATTTGCAGGAAATTTCGTACGAATATTACATGTATGCCCTGTCATCGGCTAAAGCCGGCAATCAGGACGATAACCCGTTTGTTGAGCCTGTTCAGATCTATTCAAACATAGTGAATGGTATTGGCGTGCTCGGAAGCTACACCTCATCCGTTCCTGCGGTGATTGATACATGGAATAAATAAAAAAATAATG
>CAZWLJ010000054.1:0-16374 GCA_964634605.1 uncultured Paludibacter sp. | reverse complement strand
TTGACGGTAAAGGAAATCCGGTAAGTACAAGCGATGCGCTTAATCTGGGCTGGAGTGAACCGCAGGTCTTCGGAGTGTGCAATAAAAAGAAAGGTGAAAATCCGGAGGAAGATTGCGGAACGGGGAGAAAATTGGAATAGGAAGCCCCAAGCTCAACCCCAAGCCCCTAAAGGGGTTGTAAATTACCTTCTTCAATTATCAATTTATACGATTTCAATTACGTAAAATTGAACTAACAATTGTAATTAAACATATGACAATGAAACATATTTTTCTATCCATATTCCTGCTGATGGCTTTGTTTGGTCTGCAGGCTCAAAGTGAGAAGCCGGTGAAGAATCCTACTATCGGTCTGCATTTTTTCTACAACGACGTGGAAACCGCTCAGCGCATCAAAGCCACCAGTCTGAGCGATGTGCTTAAAACCGGCAACTGGAACCGCGCCAATAATATGGAAGGGGGCTTCGGACTGGATTATTTACAGGGAATTACTCCCAACATCGATCTGATTGGAACTTTCAATGGCAGCTGGGCCGATTATCTGCAACAATCAGGAACGTATTACGGCAGCAGCAATTTTTTACTGGACGTAAGTGCAGGTGCGCACCTCAAATTGCTGACCGACAAATCCATTGTTTCTCCTTTTCTGTTATTAAAAGCCAATTTTCAAAAATACAAAGAGTTAAATGGGTTCAGTGTTTCACCGGGTGCCGGACTGCAATTTTCGTTGTGGAATGAAACCTTTGTGCTTGCCACACTGGAGTACCGAAAATCATTGAGTAGATCGATCAGCAATCAGCTGTACTACAGTGTAGGTTTTGCGACCAGTATTGGTAAACTAAAGCCAAAACCGGCACCTGTTGTTGTTCCTCCTCCGCCTCCTGTAGAAATTCCCAAACGGATAAGCGATATCACCATTTCGGTGACCGATGAGGCTACCGGACAACCTTTGCCGTATGTAGAACTAACGTTGAGCGGACCGGAAGGTAAAAAACTAACCGGTACAACCGATGCCAATGGTCAGGTTACATTCTATCAGCTGACCGAAGCCGATTACAACGTTCAGGGTATTCTTAACAATATAAATACTACAAGCCGGAAAATAGGGAAACCAGATTTTGACACGAAAACGATAAATATTAATCTTTCGCACAACGACCCGCGGTTTACGCTCTCGGGAGTGGTGATAAATAAAACCCGTAATTTGCCCGAAGGCGGTGCTGAAATTAATGTCGCAAATCTGACCAAAAACAGTCTGACCAGCAAGCAAAGTAAAGCTGGCGATGGGACTTTCTTAGCCCAACTGGAAGCCGAAAGTGATTTTACCGTTGTGGGTAAGAAAGCAGATTATATTTCCAATATTGAAAAAGTAAGCACCAAAGGATTGAACCGAAGTGCAACCTTGTATGTAAAACTGGAACTGGGAATAGAGGAAGCCAAGGTCGGACAAAGCATTGTGCTGAACAATATCTATTTCGAGACCGGAAAAGCGCTGATTAAAGCCGGTTACTCCACCGATTTGGACAAACTGATACAATTCCTGAATGATAACCCCGCAACACGGCTCGAAATTCAGGGACATACCGACAATACCGGAAGTGTGCCCTTAAACAATAAACTCAGTCAGGCACGTGCCGAAAGTGTGGTGAAATATCTCAACCAGAAAGGCATTGCCACAGACCGGTTAACCGCCAAAGGCTACGGACAATCCATGCCAATAACAACCAATACAACCGAAGAAGGCCGGCAGCAAAACCGACGGGTGGAAATGAAAGTAATACAGTAGAAATAAGGGAAGTTTTGTATATTCAACTTATGTTTCGTGAAAAAAACCTATCTTTGGGCAAAGAAAATGCTTACCGAAATGAAAATACGAAACTTATTGGCAAAGAGTCTGTTGGCGGGTGTTATCTTGTCGGGAGTGACCGCCTGCACAGCGCCAACCGGACAAAAAACGAAGGTTGACCTGGATGAAATAACCATTGCAGAGCTTCAGAACGGGTATAAGAAGGGGAAGTTTACCATCGTGGAAATTACACAGGCTTATCTGGACCGGATAGAAGAAATTGACGACAGCGGACCCATGCTGAATTCAGTTATACAGGTTAATCCCGACGCGCTGGCCATTGCCGCTCAGCTTGACGAAGAACTGAAACAGGGCAGAAGCCGCGGTGCGATGCACGGCATTCCCGTGTTGCTGAAAGATAATATCGACACGCACGATAAAATGCCGACCACCGCCGGTTCGGTGCTGATGAAGAATTCCTTTCCTTTGCGCGACTCATGGGTGGCAGCCAGACTGCGGGCAGCCGGAGCGGTTATCATCGGGAAAACCAACCTGAGCGAATGGGCTAACTTTCACAGTACCTACTCTTCCAGCGGATGGAGCGCCCTGGGCGGACAAACCAAAAATCCGTACGATCTGACCCGCAATCCCTGCGGGTCGAGTTCCGGATCGGGAGTGGCCGTTTCGGCTAACCTGACCGTGCTGGCTATTGGTACCGAAACTGACGGTTCCATTGTCTGTCCCGCCAATAATAACGGCATTGTAGGCATTAAACCCACCGTAGGACTTATCAGCCGCGCAGGGATTATTCCTATATCCTTCACCCAGGATACGCCGGGTCCGATGGCGAGAACTGTAACCGACGCTGCCATTTGCCTGGGAGCACTCACCGGAATTGATTCAGCAGACACTAAAACCCTTGCTTCCGAAGGGAGAAGTCTGACCGATTTCACACCCTTTCTGAAATCCGATGCGCTGAAAGGAAAGCGGATTGGTGTGGATAAATCGCTTACGGGCAGAAATTATCACGTTGACAGGGTGATGGAGCAAGCCGTGGAATTTATCAGGAAAAGCGGCGGCGAAGTGGTTGAGATAAGAAACGTGATAAGCCCTGAAGTGGAAACGATGGAATTTGAAGTACTGCTGTACGAGTTCAAAGACGGGCTGAACAAGTACTTCGCTGCACTCGGAGCCAATGCTCCGGTGAAAAGCATGGAGGAACTTATCCGGCTGCATAAGTTGGACAGTACGGAGATGGAATGGTTCGATCACCGGTTGTTTGAGCTGGCTCAGCAAAAAGGTTCTGTAAATTCCGGCGAATACAAAAAACTGCTTAGCGACATGCTGAAAGGCGCCCGCGATAACGGCATTGATAAGATAATGAACGAAAACAGGCTGGATGCCATTGTAGCGCCGACCGGCTCACCGGCCTGGAAAACCGATCTGGTGAATGGAGATAATTTCAGCATTTCATCCAGTTCTGCCGCCGCCATTGCCGGATATCCCGCTATCAGCCTGCCAATGGGTTGGGTAGCCGGACTGCCTGTAAATATCACTTTCTACGGAAAAGCCTGGAGCGAACCAACGCTTATCAGCATGGCTTATGCTTTCGAACAGGGCACCCGGCACCGTAAAAAACCGGCTTTCAAATCCGGCGAATAGTGAATAATTTCATAAAAAACTGATTGAAAAATATGAAATCACCGAAACCCGTTATTACCACACCCAGTTTTGATATTTACAAAGCCGATGCGGATTCGGAGATGCTCCTGCCCTACATAGGTACGCTGCGCGCCGGGTTCCCGTCGCCTGCCGATGATTTTACCGGCGAGCGGATCGACCTGAACCGGCTGTGTATTCAGCATCCCGAAGCCACCTATTTTGCCAGGGCTAAGGGAAATTCGATGAACAGGGATTTCAACGAAGACGATTTACTGGTCATTGATTCGAGCATCGAATACAAGAACAACTACATTGCCATGATTTTTATCGACGGCGATTTTACGTCCAAGCGCATCAGGAAGATTCGGAATAAATGTTTCCTCGAATCTTCCAACAGCGAGTTTCCGTCCATTGAAATTACCGAAGAATCAAAAAACCTGATTTTCGGCATCATCACCTGGAGTTTCAGAAAACACCTTTAATGCCACCATTTGCACATATCGACTGCAACAACTTCTATGCTTCCTGTGAGCGGGTTTTCAATCCGTCGCTCATAGGGCGTCCGGTGATTGTGCTCAGCAACAACGATGGCTGCGCCATAGCCCGCAGCAACGAAGCCAAAGCCCTCGGTGTGAAAATGGGCGAACCGGCATTTAAAATCAGCGAACTCATCGAGCAGCACAACATTGCCGTTTTCTCTGCCAACTTCGAACTCTACGGCGACATGAGCAACCGGGTAATGACCATCCTGAGCGGATTTTCGCCTTCGCAGGAAATCTACAGCATCGACGAGTGTTTTCTCGATCTGGAAGGCCTGGATGTGGATTTGCGGGCTTACGGACTGGAGATGAAACAAAAAGTGGAAAAATGGACGCATATCCCCGTCAGCATAGGCATAGGACCTACCAAGGCGCTTGCGAAAACCGCTACACGGGTGGCTAAAAAATTCGCGGCTCAAACCGGCGGTGTTCATTTGATTGACTCTGACGAAAAAAGGGAAAAAGCCCTGAAGTGGCTTCAGGTGGAAGATGTGTGGGGCATAGGCAGGCAATATACCAAAAAACTGATAGCCATGAATATACGGAATGCCTATCAGTTTGTATCCATGTCCGATGAGTGGGTGAAAACGCACCTGACCATCGCCGGACTGCGACTGAAACACGACCTGCTGGGCATCCCCACGCTTCAGCTCGACGAGGTGAAGAACAAAAAAAGTATTGCCACCACCCGCACATTCGACGAAATGCTCGATAATATTGCCGACATCCGCGAACGGGTATCGACCTTTGCGGTGAAATGCGCCGAAAAGCTGCGGAAGCAAAAAACCTGCTGCAATGCCATTCAGGTGTTCATTACCACCAATTACTTCCGCGAAGACCTGCCTCAGTACAGCAATTCAGTAACCATTAAACTCCCCTTTGCCACCAATTCGTCGATAGAACTGGCAGAATACGCATCCATGGGACTTGGCCGCATTTTCCGCGAAGGATTCAGATACAAAAAAGCCGGCGTTTTCGTCATGGATTTTACTCCCGAAGACAATCAGCAGCTCAATATCTTTGTGAACAGGAATACAAAGCATATTCCGCTGATGAAAGCCATAGACAAGGTGAACAGCCGCTACAGCAAAGATCTGATAAGGCTGGCAACCCAGGCACCCGGCCGCACGTGGCGAATGAGGCAGGAAAAACTTTCCGGTCACTATACAACCGATATCAACGAAATTATTACCGTGAAAATGAGCTGATAAATCAGACGGTTACCAGATACGGATTATTTTAATTTCAGTTTTGAACCGGTCAGTTTCTTCCAATGCTTCTCTTCACCGGCATTCAGTTTAGCCAGGTTCTGATCTGTCAGCAAACCGTTTTTCAGCGAGAAATAATCAAGGGCTGCATACGTATCTCTCCACTTCCCGGCTTTCAGCTGGAGTTTTTCCATTCCGGCAATGTTGATTTTCAGCCTTTTACTCTCTGACACCGGCAGAAACTCATAAATGTATATCATTTTTTTAAGTCTCTTTCTGAAACGGTGCAAATCGTTTTTTCCCCCGCTGGCAAAATCTTCCTCCGCCTTCCGTATTTGTTTCCTGAAGTATTTGCCGGATTGTTTTCTCCCGGGAATGTCAGCCTGCCATACCAGTTTATTTTTCAGCGCTTCAATGTATCCGGTGTAGTAAGGTACGAC
Source organism: uncultured Paludibacter sp. (assembly GCA_964634605.1). Lineage (GTDB taxonomy): Bacteria > Bacteroidota > Bacteroidia > Bacteroidales > Paludibacteraceae > UPXZ01. The sequence continues at coordinate 10,739 of CAZWLJ010000054.1, read as the reverse complement.
TTTGGCAAACTGTCCGCTAAGCCTTTTCACTTCGCTTCTCAGTTCGTTTATCATTGCCACGGGTTGTTCGGGTAGTTTTCGGAGCAGGCGTATGCAGATAAGGAGTTCGCGTATGTGACCGGCTTGCCTGAAAAGCTGCGTCAGTTCATCAGCGGGGGGAGGAATAAAACCATACTGCCGGGCAAAAGAGATTACAGCCCGTATTCGCTTTATTTCAATGCGCAGCAGGTGGAGCGACTTCGGTTTTCTTTTCTTCCTGAAGTCATTCAGATGCTTTATCACAGCTTCAAAGCGGGCAGAAATGTATCTGTTAAATAAGGGATTCATATTTCCTTCGGGAATGTAATGTTCCGTTTCGGGAGCGTCAGAATGCTGTATCGCAGGGAGAAAAACAGGTATGTGCCGGTGTTTTCTCCTTTGGAAAATGAAGATTCTTTTTCTACCCGGGGCGTTTTATGTTTTTATTAAAAAATATATTTTCTGCTGAAGACGGAAACCGGATTCCACTGTTAATAATGTGTCAAAAAAACAAAAGATTTAACGCGAGGCATTTTTCAACTGATGGCTGAAAACAAAATCCGATGCAAAATTGTTTTAAAAAATGTAAAAATACGTGCATTATGCAAACAGAGAGCGAAAAACGACACCAGATGGTTGAAACGCAACTGAAAGCGCACGGAATTTCCGACCGTGATGTGCTGGCTGCCATGGATAAGGTCCGCCGACACCTTTTTGTTCCACCCGAAAGCAGGGCGCTTGCCTATGACAATCACGCTCTTTCGGCTTACTGCGGACAAACCATATCACAACCCTACATAGTGGCTAAAATGATAGAAATGCTGCATGTGAACCAGAATCACAAGGTACTGGAAATCGGTACGGGTACCGGGTATCAGACAGCCATCCTGGCCGAACTTGCAGGTGAGGTTTACACCATGGAAATCATTCCTCAGTTGTACGAATCAGCCCGGTCAAATATGGAACTGCAGGACTACACCAACATCTTTTTCATTTTCGGAAATGGTTATCATGGTTATCCGCCTGCTGCTCCCTACGATGCCATCATCGTTTCTGCCGCTCCTCATCATATACCCGAAGAACTTGTCAGGCAACTTGCTCCGGGAGGACACATGGTCATTCCGGTAGGTGATGAAATTCAGGAACTGAATCTGATAATCAAAAATGAAGAAGGTGAAACGGATATTTTTCCGGTTCTTGGTGTCAGGTTTGTTCCCATGACGGGTAAACCTTAATCCGGGTCTTCTATCCGTCGTTCTACCCTAACCGGGTTTTTCCCCTTTTCCTTTTTTACACTATCAACCAGCGCCACAGTACCAGCAATTCCTCCAAGTCCCATACTTTCCACAGCCGTACTTGGTACAACTACTATCGTGGAATTGGTTTTAAGTCCTTCGTAGAGCATATTCATGGCACGCAGGTGAAATGCCGTGGGATTGTCGCGGTAGCTTTTAGCAGCTTCATCAAATTTCGCTGCTATCTGACGTTCCGAATCTCCCAGAATAACACGTGCCTGCCGTTCGCGCTCAGCCTGAGCCTGCATAGACATGGCAGCCTCCAGCCCCTGCGGGATAAGCACATCTTTCACTTCAACTGAAATGACATTGATTCCCCACGGTTCAGTTCGCTCATCGATGATATCCCGGAGAATATGACTGATTTTATCGCGTCCCTCCAGCATCTCGGCAAGCACTGTTTTGCCAATGACATCCCGAAGTGCGGTTTGTGAAGCCCATGTGATGGCGCTGTAGTAATCGGCTACATCCAGGGCTGCTTTTTTCGGATCAATCACTTTCCAGAACAATACGGCATCCACATCTACCGGAACAGTATCCCTGGTAAGTGTTTTTTCTGCTTTGAAGGCAGTACTTATCACACGAATGTCAATCCAGTAGGGAATCGTATCGATGACGGGAATAATAAAGAACAAGCCTGGTCCGCGAAGGGTTTGAAACTTTCCAAGCCTGAGAATTACGGCTCTGTTCCACTGACTGGCAATTTTGGTTGACCAGGCTACGAAAACGGCTGCAAGCAAAAAAAGAACCAGCACCATTTGTGCGGATAACACAGATAAATCACTGCTTATCGAAAGTGAGAGCGCAAGCCCGATACCTGCGATGACGATAAAAAGCAATACCGCAAACGAATTGTTATTTTTCATATTTACCTGATATTAAGTGATTAGAAACTAATGGCAAGCAAAAGGATGAACTATTAAAATAACAATTAACGGCCTGATGAAGTTTTTTTAAGGATGGCTTATATTCATAATTGTGGGGGAACAAAAAAGTATCTGGCAAAAGAGGATGGTTTTTGAAGAATCAGCAACCTGATTTCGTTTTAAATACCGGGAACTCATCCAGAGATGATAATCCGGATGCTCCGCAGTGTGTGAAAAAAATCAGCAGTGGCGGTTGCATAATCTGATGTATCGTTCAGGGAAAAATAAGGATCAGGCATCTGTATGAAGACTCCTTAGAATATTTTCTGCTGCTTTACGGGCAGCTCCGGGAGCACCGAGTATATGCCTTATAGCTTCGTAATCTTCGAGCATTCGGGTGCGGTATTTGTCGAGCGGCAGCAAATGTTCCAGTTCATTCCGGATATTACCGGCAGTAAACAGGTTGCCTATAAGCTCTTTCACTACTTCCTTTCCGGCTATGAGGTTGACGAGCGATATGTATTTTGTCCTGATTACCAGCGGTTTCAGCAGCATGGCTAACCTTCCGAAAGCAACTTTGTACACTACAACCTGCGGTGTTCCGATCAGCGCTGTTTCGAGGGTGGCGGTACCGGAATTGACCACAGCGGCTTCAGCATGCGAGAGCAGTTCATAGGTCTGACCGAATACAATGTCCGCATTTTTCCCCAGGATGAAAGGCTGGTAAAAATCAGGTTCCACGCCGGGCGCACCGCTGATTACAACTCGGAAATCAGGAAATGATGTTGCAGCCTCGAGCATGGCGGGCAGGCAGCCTGCAATCTCCTGCTTACGGCTGCCGGGCAAAAGAGCGATGAAGGGCATATCAGCCAGTTTGTTTTTCAGGCAGAATTCTTCGCGGGTTTGATGCTGATAAGGCCGCGTTGCTACGCTGTCGACGCTCGGATTGCCTACATAGGTGACTTCGTAATGGTGTTTCCGGTAAAACTCCGTTTCGAAAGGGAGAATGGTGAACATCAGGTCCACGTACTTTTTGATACTTTTGATTCGGAATTCCTTCCAGGCCCATATTTTGGGTGAAATGTAGTAGTAAACCGGCAGATGAAGCGCCTCTTTCACGAATTGTGCTATCCGCAGGTTGAATGAAGGGTAATCGATGAGAATAACCACATCCGGGCGAAACCCGCTGATAGCCTGTTTGCATGTTTCCAGATTGTTCAGCACCTTGCGCCCGTTTTTCAGCACGTTGATAAATCCCATGAAAGCCATATCCCGGTAATGTTTCACCATTTTGCCTCCCTGAGCAGCCATCAGGTCGCCGCCCAGAAAACAAAATTCAGCATTGGCATCGAGATTTTTCAACTCGCGCATCAGGCTGGAAGCGTGCAGATCGCCGGACGCTTCACCGGCAATGAGGAAATACTTCATAGGTTATAACATAAACATCGCGGCCACCAGATACGGCAAAGCCCCTGTCATCATCCCGATCCCCAGTTTGAAATTATCCTGCTTGTAAAAGATGAAAACGCCGATCAGGTTTGGCATAACCGAGAGCAGGAGCAGTTTACCCAGCGTTACTCCGGGGAAAAGCTGTTTCAGAATTTCGGGAAAAGGCATTTCGACAGGATAAAAACGGATCAGGTAGATCCATAAAAACGCTACCGGAAGTAAAATTCCGGGGATAAAGCCGTATATGAACCGATTGAAGCGTTGCACTTATCTGGTGAAATGGATTTCACTTACAAAAGTAAACAAATAATCTCATTCCTTATTTCCAAGTGCCGTAAATTTCAGTTTCCAGCCTTTCCCTGTGGTATTTCCATCGGTTACAAACCAAACCAGCACTTCGTTGGTGACCGACTGTATGATTGGAGGAGGCAAATTGCCCGAGAATTTGGCAAGCAGAAAGTCGGGATGTGTTGTGGACCCGTCAAAAATCCACACGTAATCCACGTTGGGCTGGGTATCCAGTTCGTCGAACTCGATAAGAATTCGCTTGCCCTCAGGCACTTTTATCTGCCACTTGCAGCCACAGTTGTTTGCATAGTTTTCATCGCCGCTGTTATCGGTCAGGGTGCCGTATTCGGCCTGAATAAACTGTGTGTCTTTGCAGTACAGGGAAGTGGAATCGATGGTTTCCATGTAATAAGTAAACGTAAGGTCTTTCGAGGGTTTCGGACGCGGATTCAGTTCGAGCCTGAACCGGTTTCCTTCCAGATACAACCCTTTGTACAACTGGCTTATATTGTTCGAAAATTTCAGCGAATCTCCGCTGAAGATGTTTATATTGCCTTTGTAATCGGGTGAGGCTGCATAAATATGGATTCCCCGGAAAGCGCCTTCAGGATGGATATCCCAGGTGGCCGTTTTTTTATTCTTCCTATAGAAAATCTTACCTTCGGGCAGAAGCGGATTGGAAGCATGGTATTTGAATTCCTCATCGCCCAAAAAATCAATAGCTTTTGCCATGTTGGGTATGCCTGATCCCAGTTTTCCGGCATACGTCGGGTTTAACCGGTCAATTGGCGTACATGTAAGCCGGATGGCATCTGTCAGTTCTGCAGCTGTTGCTTTGGGGTACATGGCTTTCAGGGCGGCATAACATCCGGCAGCTAAGGCAGTGGCGGGCGAAGTTCCTGCGGAAATGGTAAAGGCGTTGTCGGCAACCGGGTGCGGACCATAGATACCCGTACCCGGAAGTGAAACATCTGCCCGCATACCGAAACTGGATTTTTCTGTTTTACGGCAGAGCGAATCTACCGCAGTTACAGCTATTACACCCGGCAATGATGCCGGAATTTCTATCTTTTCCGTGAAGAAATTACCGGCAGAACCCACGATGATAATCCCTTGCTGAACGGCTTGTCTGATAAGTGCTTTATCCTCTTCCTGTATGGCTCCTCCGCTCCAGGCACAGCAGATAATGTCAGGATTCATGCCAACGGCGTATTTCAGCCCTTTGTATCCTCCCGGGAGGTAAGTGTTTTTAGCGAGATCCGAAATGGCTTTCACAGGAATTATGCGCAGGTAGCCGGCAGCTCCGGAACCATAAAACTGCTCAAATACCGAGGTGATTATTCCGGAGACATACGTACCATGATAGAAGAGTTCCTCATTTCCACGGAGTACAGAGGCGTCGTTGTCATTGTCCGACACATCCCAGCCGTGTATGTCGTCCGTGTATCCGTTCCCGTCGTCATCCTGGTAGTTGCCGGGAACTTCTTTTTCGTTGGTGAAAAGGTATTGTCTGAACGATTTGTGAGTCATCCGGAAGCCATCGTCCACCACTGCCACGGTAATTACTTTTTCCGGTAACGTTTTTCGGTGAGCGATACCCAACAGGTTATAAACCCATTGATTTGTTTTACTTTTTCCCGCATCAGCTACCGCCTGCATATCCTGAGCGGAGGCAGAAACCGCAGAAAGTACGGAAAAAAGTAAAACTAGGCTTTTTACGAATGACTTGAACAGATCATTCATAAAAAACAGAAGTAGCGTGAGAATGGTTAATCATAAGTGCTGCATTTTCAGTTCCACCGTTTTGTCCGATTTGTCTGAGTGTCAGATTCTGTCCTTGCCCCTGATGTACAGGTACGCGGCCTCTTAAATCGGGCAGAGCAAAATTGGTCGTACCGTTTCCGCCGTATATATTACCAATCAATGAATATAAAGCTGCATATTGTGTTATTTGTAATAACTGTCCGTCGCATTTAGCATATCCCATCGGAGCAAAATTAAACCCGAACAGTTCAATTTCTCCAACAAAAGGCTCCATGCTGTCTCTTGTTGGATATATACCATTTAAACAAATACAATAATTAAGTGTTAGATAGGGCTGCATGATGCTGAAAGAATAAGATAATCCTTCGGGATACACATTTACTCTTAATTTTCTGGATATCCAGTTGCTGCCGTCCCAGGTAAGTAAATCACCGCTTTGTCTTGCAGTTGGTTTCAGGTACCCCTGGGTGGAGTGGTTGCCCCATGAGTAAGCGTTATCCCAGTTTGTTTTATTCACGGTTGTTATTCCGGCTGCCGGTGATACGGAGTAGAGAGGGTCTGTCTCGGTAGCGGAGTTTGCTTTTTCTGCATGGAGAGCATAGGGTACGCTCAGTAGCTGGCTCACACCCGAGATGGAATAAGAGGTTCCCCCGGCAGGGTCTGTTTCGGTTTTGATGTAGAAAGGTCCGGCTTCCCAGTTGATGTTTGAGAAATTGCCGCTCACAAGTGTTCCGGCTCCGATTTCAAAACTCACCAGACCGTTGGTATCGGTGGTGGGATTCTGTGTTTCCACGTAAACTGCATTTCCGGTAGGTGTTCCCTGCAGAATACTGATTTGCATTCCCACGGGAGAGTCAGCTACCGGATGGTTGGATGAATTTCTGACAGCTGCCTGATAACTGATTTTTTGAGGAGCTTGTGCGCTGCATGTGAATACTACGATCAAAGCTGATAAAATGAAAAAGAACTTCTTCATGGTGATTTACTTTTTGATGATTTTGAAAGACTGAATTTCCCGTGTTTTGCCCGATTGATGCTGAATAACTTTCAGGAGATAGCTCCCGCTGGAATAAACGCCCATGGAAATGGATGTTTCGTCGCTGGTAACATGCTGATTTTGTAAGATTTTCCCGTTCATATCATACAGCAGATATGAAAAAGCCGATTTTGCAGAATCAGACACTTTCAATAGAAGAACGTCTGAAACCGGATTGGGAGACGCTGTAAGTTTCAAATCTATTCCTTTTGGAATTGAACCGGTAGAAACAGATTGAATGTAAACTTGCTGTACTCCCTGAGTTACCGATCCGCCCGTTCCTGAGATTGACTGGTAAGATACCTGACCGGCTGAGTAACTTACCGTACCACCTGTTCCCGAGGCTTTCCCTCCGGAGCTGACAACTGATTTCTGGGCATTCAATCCGAATAAGAAAAGTGTGAAAAGAACTGAAACACAGAGTTTTAGATTTTTTTGTTTCATGCAGATAGGTGTATTAGAGGATTGCTGGAAAAATGCTTTCAATTTTTCCGTCACAAATATAACTATTTATAAGTAAATAGTATTTTTTTTATTTAAAAAAGTGATATTTTTTAAAAAGAAGAAATTTGCTGAAAATCCTTTCAATTCTCTTTTTCAGCAGAATACACGGGATGGTGTAAATCCCATTTTTTCACCTGACCGATTAAGTCGTGGGCGGTCATATCGATAGTAGTCGGGACGACAGAAACATACCCGTTAGCGAGCGCCCATTCGTCGGTGTCCTGAGCTTCGGGTTCGAAATTTTCATAGAAACCCGTCAGCCAGTAGTAAACTCTTCCATGCGGATCGGTTTTCATGGCAAACTCTTTCATCCACTGCCCGTGACACTGACGTACAACGCTTATCCCACTGATTTTTCCGACCGGAGCATTCACGTTGAGGCAGATTTGCCGCGGAAGCCCGTTTTTGAGAGTTTCAGCTGCAATTTTCAGGATATATGGTTCAAATTCGGTGAATTCGGCATCGTTGGAGTGGTCGCAGAGAGAGAATCCGATAGAAGCCACTCCATGCTCGCAGCCTTCGATAGCTGCACCCATCGTTCCGGAATAGATAACATTGATGGCTGCGTTGGAACCGTGATTGATACCGGCAACAACGAGATCGGGTGTTCGTTCGGCCAGTTCATCGAATGCCAGTTTGACACAGTCAACCGGTGTTCCGGTACACGAGTAACGGGTTAAACCTTCGGTTTTCTCAACTTCCCTGAAGCGAATCGGTACATTGACGGTTATGGCGCTCGACTGGCCGGAACGCGGTCCGTCAGGTGCAACAACAATCACATCGCCAAGCTGCATCATCAGCCGTGTTAAAGTCAGAATCCCGGGCGCATGAATGCCATCATCGTTGGTTACTAATATATAGGGTCTCATATTTTTTTTATATTAAAGCGGTCAGCTGTCAGCTGTCAGAATGTTTAGTTATTTACAATTTTACAATTGACAATTGACAGTCACTAGTTGTATAGTCCTGAAACAGGTTTGCATTTTCCCGGCTTGACTCTTGTCCCCTCCCGTGAAGGTATCAGCAAAGGGCTCTCAGGTCTGTAAAAATGCACCTGTAAAGGTATTCAGTTTTTTTCAATTAACAAGCTTGTCAGCCTTTTTTTGGTTTGAAATTCACTTTTATCACGGCATCCGGTGCAAAGTGAAAGCAGTTAGTCATTTCCGGTTAGATACAATATCCGGGAGATTTTGAGGGCTGCTTTCGTTTGTCACCTGAGCTTATGCTGAGTATGATCTGAAATTCAGATATATCAGATATATATCAGATATATCTCAGATATATTTCAGACTTATAGCTGAAATATATGTTTTTTATATCTGTTATTAATCTTTTTTATTTATATTTGTAATTACAATGAGGAACGGCTCAGCACCCTGTGTGGTAGCTGTCGTCCTGTCCGGTATAATGTATTTCTTTGAATATAACACAGCAATTAAATGGATGAATTATGGCAAGGGTAAAAAATCTGGATCAGATAACGGGTAGTCTGCAGCACCTGTCGTTTTACACCCGCAAGGGGAGTGATAAAATTTTTGTCCGCACCAAAGGCGGACCTTCAAAAGAAAAAATAAAACGCAATCCCGAATTTGAAGGATTGCGGCGCAACAACCGCGAGTTTGGCGGGTGCTCTTCGATGAGCAAACAGATACGACAGGCATTTGGCGGGCTGGATCACGTGGCTGATTACAACCTGTCGGCAGCCTTGAATGCACTGATGAAAAGCATCCAGAAAACCGACGGGGAGCACGAAACAGGGAGCCGTGATATCCGCTTGTCGGGTTACAGGTACACGCTGGCGGGCTTTGATTTCGGGCGGAAAACACGCTTCAGTTCCCTGCTGCGGGTGCCGCCCGGCTACACCATCGACCGGGAGAATCAGACTGCCACGGTGACGATACCGGCGTTCGCGTGCAGCTTCGGGTTGAATCTGAACGCGGATTTTATGCAGGAAGCTGTTCATTCGGGGACATTCCGCATAACGGCTGCCCTGGGTATCGTTACCGATATGCGGCTCAACAGCTCCGGCACTGCTTACGAACCGGTTCACGATAAGCTGGGACACGGCGTTCAGGTACGGAGCACACCGTGGTTTTCCACACAGGGAAGTATCGGGGAGCAGGTAATTGTCCTTCCGCTGGTCAGGGAGTATGCCAACTCAACCGACCCGCTCACTACCCCACCCTTCGTTCCCGAATTCACCGATGCCGACACGCTGGTGCTGACGATAGCCGTAGAATTCAGCACACCCGATGCATTCGGCAATACCGTACCGCTTCGCGGTGCTGGCGGAGGAATGGTGCTGGGAGCGGTGTAATTTATGAATGATGAATGATGAAATAGAACCAGGACTTATAGAACCAGAAGCAAAGACGGGGAGAATGATGAATGATGACGGGGTGACTTTGAGGTGAGTTGACTTTGGGACTGGGAGACAGGGAGACGGGTTATTGGTTATTAAGTTACTGAGTTATTGGAAAGACAGGGAGACTGTGACCTGGGTAACGGGGTGACTTGGTGACGGGGAGATAAAAAGAAAAGACGCGATAAATCGCGTCTCCACAAAAAATATACAACAAAAAAGGATAAAACAAAAATCAACTATGAATATTCCATTAGACGAATTTGAACAGCACATTGATGAAGAAATTCTGAAACGGGGACTCCAGTACTTCAAAAAAGGCTATGTAACGAGCGTGGAGGAACTAAGCGGAGGTAAATATGAAGCAATCGTTGAAGGCAGTGACACCTACATCGTCCAGTTGCAGGTGAAAAACGGCAGCATAACTGACTGCAACTGTACGTGCCCCTACGATTGGGGACCTGTTTGCAAGCACGAAGCGGCTGTCATGTTCTATCTGTTGAAGGATGAACTTGGACTGGAAGTAAAAAAGAAATCCACGGCTAAAACATCTCCCCTTTCTGATATGGCAGGTAAGGAGAAAAAAGCGGTCAAAAAGAAAAAGACCATCCAGGAGCAACTGGAAGAAATACTGGAGAAGCTCCCGCCGGAAGAATTGAGAGGATATGTTAGTGAGTATTGCGATAGTGACAAGTCATTCCGCGATCTGTTTCTGGCTCAGTATTCACATCTGATACAACCGGTATCGCAGGATATGTATTCCAGACAAATACGGGCTGTTTTGAAATCGGCATCGGGAAGGTATGGTTACATCGATTACGCGGGAGCCCGACAGGTGGGCAACTCGATGTATCAGTTATACCAACTGGCCGAGAAAGCTATGACAGCGGGTAACTGGCGTGAAACCATGTACATGGGTCGCGCAATGCTGGAGGAAATGACCAAAGCGATAGAACACGGCGACGACAGTAGCGGCGATCTGGGTGACAGCATCAGCTATGCACAGGATATTTTATTCCGAACAGCCCAGGAATGTACCGACAGCAGCATACGGAGTGAACTTTTTAAGTACTCAGTCGACGCGTATCACAGCAAACTATTCGAAGGATGGGACTGGCACTATGCTATGCTTGATTTGGCTATTGAACTACAGCAAA
>CAZWLJ010000053.1:0-17114 GCA_964634605.1 uncultured Paludibacter sp. | reverse complement strand
GAGTTTATCCGCAAACACGTGGAAAATGCAGGTTTAGCACATACACCACGTTAGGTTCCATTATAAAAAAAAGACAAACAACGACTAACAAACTGGACAAACGAAAATTAGCATAGTACAACTACAATACAACACGAAATTTATATATTTTATCAAACTTTGATAGAAGAATATTCGTTATATATTAAATTAAATCACTATCTTTGTTGCTTAAAGTCAACACGAAAAGAAAATGAAAAAAGGGATATTTAATGAAATTCTCAAATTGTACAATATCAATGATATTGAGATGCATTTGATATATCATTATCTAACTTCGAATAAACTTGATTACTCCAATAACAGAATTTTATCAAAGTATTTAGAAACTTTTGTGCAAAACACAAAACTATATTTTGATATTTACAACTTAGACATTATTACATTAAAAGACCTCGAAAATTATCTTGAATTATTAATCCCACAACAAGACAGAAAATTTAACGGGGCATTTTTTACTCCAACTTATATCGTTGATTTTATAATTAACGAAGTAAAACCAACCCAAAATTCAAAAAATCTCGACCCTAGTTGTGGATGTGGTGCTTTCTTGATTGGTATTGCTGAGTATTACAAATCAAACTTTAATAAATCGATAAAAGAAACAATTAAAGAAAATATCTACGGTTCTGATATACTAGAATACAATATTCACAGAGCAAAACTACTCTTGACAATTTTTGCGTTACATAACGGAGAAAATATTGAAGAAAATGATTTTAATCTTTATGTTCAAGATAGTCTAAAAGCAAATTGGACAATTGAGTTTGATAATGTTGTTGGAAATCCTCCTTATGTGAAATTTCAAGACCTTTCAGACGAAAACAGAAAGTACTTAGCAAAAAACTGGACAACAGTTGATAATGGAAGTTTTAATTTGTACTTTGCGTTTTTCGAATTAGGATACAAACTACTTAACTCTGATGGTAAACTAGGTTTCATTACTCCTAACAATTATTTCACATCGTTAGCGGGAGTTTCTATTCGCAAATACTTTCAACAAAAGAAATGCGTTACACGCATTATAGATTTTAGCCACAATAAAGTTTTTGATGCACAAACATATACGGCATTGACTTTCTTAAATAAACAAGAAAACGAAGCACTAACTTTTGACAGAATTAAAGAGGGATATAAACCCGAAAACTTTTTGCCTATTGCTAATGGTTCGCCCAATTATTTTAAAAATTTAGATTCTAAAAAATGGCGTTTATTGAAAACGGATGAGCAAAAAAATATAAAACGGATTGAAACTATTGGTACACCTATTGGTAAAATGTTTGATATTTGTGTTGGCATTGCAACTCTAAAAGATGATGTTTTCTTTGTAGATGGAAGTGTAGAAAGAAATGGATATTATATAAAAAATACAGAAAATGGAATTTTTGAAATAGAGAAAGAAATAACGAAATCAGTTTACAAAATTTCGAATTTCAAATCACAAAACGAAATAGAAAACAATACAAAAAGGATTATTTGTCCTTATATAATTGGTAAAGGAATGGCTACACCCATTTCGGAACTTCAATTTATGGAAAAATATCCGAAATGTTATGCTTACTTATTATCAGAAAAGGAAAGTCTACTTGCAAGAGATAAGGGGAAAGTCGCTTATGAACCTTTTTTTGTTTGGGGTAGAACTCAGGGTTTAAATAAATTAGGAAAAAAAATACTAAATCCTACTTTTAGTCAGTTTCCAAGATTTTTAAAAGTTGAAGAAGAAGATGCATTTTTTACAAATGGTTATGGGCTTTTTTTTAAAGAGCAAAATAGCAATCTGTCGCTTTTTGATGAACCAAATAATCCAATCTCGCTTTTAGAAAATATTGATGTCGTTCAGAAAATTTTAAATTCAATTGTAATGCACTATTATGTAAGTAAGACAAGTGTAGCTATTGAGGGTGGATACCCTTGCTATCAAAAGAATTTTATTGAAAATTTTACTATTCCTGAATTTTCTAATGAAGAAATAAATATCTTAAGGAAAATGGATGATAAGCAAGAAATTGATGAATTCTTAGTTGAAAAATATCAGCTCAACGTTCCAATACCAAATCTCTCTGTATAGATTTTCAATAGTTTTTTCGAGAAATTAGACCAGTCCAAACCCTCATATTTAACGGTTGTATCTTGGGGTAATAATCCATCTGCAATAAGCTCACGTGTAGAATGATAAATTTTAGGAACTTTTTTACTGAAATCAACAATCAGCAAACAGGTTGCTTCATATTGATAAAAAAACTTATCGAGTTCAGTTCTATTTGTAATTGCTTGAAATGACTTTATATACTTCTCAACTATTTTAGGGCTGATATTCTTAAATACACATTTATTGTTTTCAAATTCTTTATCATTATACTCTGGAACTGCAATCAGATAGACTTCACCTAAAACCATATGAGGACATCTATCATGTAAATTTTGTGCTTCTGATATTGTTCTTTCATAAAGTGTATCAAAATTTTTTTGAATACTACTTATTTGACTTCTAACATTTATTGTCAAAGTTTTTTTTGTAAATTCTTCTCCATATATATCTTCTGTCCCTTTCAAGAGTCCGATTGTGAGAATTTCAGATTTATGCTTGGTATTATTTGGGGCAACACAAACATCTTGATCTTTTTGTTTCAAACCACCAGCTAACTTTAGCTCCGGTTTCCTTTTTCCCATTGGTGGAAATATCAATTTCTCATTAACTCCGCATGAGACCAACTGATTTTTAACTGCTTCATGAATGTTTAGAATAGGTCTTGAAGATCTTATCATCGCAGTTTTAGCTTTATTACCACCTTCAAGAATTGAACTTTCAATTAATTCTTTAAAATTATTTACTGCTTGTTGAATTGTCATTAAATTTCTCATTATTAAAAAACTCTTTTAAATTTACATTAAGTGCAATCGCAATCTTTTCAATATTTACTATTGAGATATTTCTGCTGCCATTTTCAACAGAAGCTATGTAGCTTCTGTCTAAATCAGCAGAATAAGCCAAATCCTTTTGCGACATTGATGTAAATTCACGCAATTCCTTAATTCTTTGTCCTATTTTTTCTTTGATTTCCATTATGCAAAATTGCAACTTTGTTGACTATAAATCAAAGACTATAAGTAACAACCATAAAAATATTTTTATTACATTTGCAGTTTAACAAATTTCAACAGAATTTCATTAGAACTTTAGTTTACATTGACAAAATCAAGACAAGAATACTCAAAAAACTGAAGAAAATAACGAGAACCTAACACACGCCTATGTTCACAGGCTGGCTGACGTGCACTTAGCAGGTTTTGCGCCCGCATTTCCCTTGTCGTTCCACGACAGGAAATTCGCCCGCAAACCGCCCGTGCCCATAGCCTCGGTCGTTATATCCAATATAAGAAAACACATCAATTAATGTAAAACAGAAAATAATTATAAAATGAGATTACTACGAATTAATTTAGCTTTGGTACTGGTTTTTGTCATTTGCTTAACGGGTAAGGCACAAACTTACCAGAAGACAGATTTTGGGATTAAGTCAAAAATAAATAACGTTCAGGTTGAACTGCAATTTTATGGTTCTTCTGTTGTCAGGGTTATAAAATATCCCGAAGGTAAAACTTTTGAGAAACAGAGCCTTTCTGTTGTTCAAACCCCTCAGAAAGTTACATTTGCTGTAAAACAACAGGGTGATGAACTATCGTTGAAAACCGGAAAAGTACAGGTTCTGTTAAACCTGAAAAGCGGGAAAATTGCATTTGCAAACCGGACAACTCAACTGCTGACTGAAAAGGAAGCGGGAGCGACGTTTACTGATTTCAACGATGCAGGTGAAAGGACTTATTCAATATCACAGTCTTTCGTCCTGGATAAAGACGAGCCAATCTATGGTTTAGGTCAGCAACAACAGGGAAAGATGTCAAAACGCAACGTGAAACTGAATATGGTTCAGGGTAACACGGATGATTACATACCATTTTTCCTGTCAGCAAAAGGGTATGGATTATTTTGGGACAACTATTCACCAACAGTTTTTGAAGATAATGCTGAACAGACTGTATTCAGATCGGATGTCGGCGATGGTATTGATTATTATTTTATGTGCGGCGAAAATGCCGATGCTGTAATTGCCTGTATGCGCAACCTTACCGGACAAGCCCCTATGTTCCCGTTGTGGACGTATGGTTTTTGGCAAAGCCGGGAACGGTACAAAAGTCAGGACGAACTGGTTGATGTGGTGAAAAAATTCCGCGAATTAAATGTTCCGCTGGATGGTATTATTCAGGACTGGCAGTACTGGGGCAACAATTATCTCTGGAATGCAATGGAATTCCTTAATCCCGGATTCAACAATCCACAGAAAATGGTAAATGATGTACACGGTTTAAATGCACACATGATCATCTCAGTCTGGAATTCATTTGGTCCGATGACAAAGCAATACAGGGAACTGGATAAAATTAACGCGCTCTTCAGTTTTGAGACCTGGCCGCAATCGGGTTCTGAAAAATGGCCGCCCCGGATGGAATATCCTTCGGGAGTACGGGTATACGACCCATACAATCCTGAAGCGCGAACTATTTACTGGAATTATTTAAACAAGGGACTATTCTCTCTGGGAATGGACGGATGGTGGATGGATTCTTCAGAACCGGACCATTTTAATCCGAAACCCTCAGATTTTGATACCCGGACATACCTGGGTTCATTCCGGAAAGTACGCAATGCCTTTCCGTTAATGACAGTTGGCGGAGTTTCACAGCACCAGCGCGCGTTCACATCCGACAAACGTGTATTCATTCTTACCCGTTCGGCTTTTGCCGGTCAGCAGCGCTACGGAGCAAATACCTGGTCGGGCGATGTTGCGGCTTCCTGGGAGGCTTTACGCAATCAGATTTCGGCAGGATTGAACTTCTCGCTTTGTGGTATTCCATACTGGAACAGCGATATAGGCGGTTTCTTTCTGTGGAATTTTAAAAATCCGCTTGCTAATGTTGATTACCGGGAGTTGCATGTCCGATGGATGCAGTTTGGTACTTTCTGTCCGATGATGCGTTCGCATGGCGAAGGGGTGCCAAGGGAACTTTACCAGTTTGGTAAAAAAGGAAATCCCACTTACGACGCGATTGAAAAATATATCAACCTGCGATATACCTTATTGCCCTATATCTATTCTGCTTCGTGGGATGTAACAGCCCGTCAGTCGAGTATGATGCGGGCGCTGGTTATGGATTTTGCGGATGACAAACAGGCACTGGATATCAACGATGAATATATGTTTGGCAGTTCGTTGCTGGTTAATCCGGTAACACAACCCATGTACTCCAAAACTGTAATGTCAGGCAATGTATCCGTAAAAGTTGAAGATTTCAGTTCAGTTAAATCAAAAGATGTTTACCTGCCCAAAGGAACTGACTGGTATGATTTCTGGACCGGTGAGAAATTCAACGGTGGTCAGACCATTAAAAAAGAGGTTCCGTTAGCCATCATTCCTTTGTATGTAAAGGCCGGAACCATTTTGCCGGTTGGACCTGAAGTTCAGTATGCCACCGAAAAGAAATGGGATAATCTGGAAATCCGCATATATGAAGGTGCTGACGGCGAATTTACATTGTACGAAGATGAAAACGACAATTACAACTATGAAAAAGGAATTTATTCGACTATTTCATTTTCCTGGAATGACAGGAATAAGTCTTTAACCATTGGTGATTGTAAAGGCTCTTTCCCGGGAATGATCAAATCACGCAGCTTTAACATCGTGATTGTCGGGAAAAGCAAAGGAGTTGGCGCGGAAGTAGTTGAAAATTTCGATAAGGTAGTCAGCTATACCGGTGAAAAAATGAGAATCAGTTTGAGATAAAAAAACGGGGAGAATGGTGGTTCATGCGCTGACTCCCGTTTACAGAAATGTGAGTCTACGCTGCAAAAATAACAACAGATAAGTCATGATTCAACCGCGATATGATAAGAATTGAAAAAGTTCTTGAAAACAAAAAACAGTTTCTTGACCTGTTATTGCTGGCAGATGAGCAGGAAAATATGATTGACAGGTATTTGCCGGAGGGAGACCTGTTTGCATTATACGATGATGATTTGAAAAGTGTATGCGTCGTTGTGCCGGTTGACAGCGTTACCTGCGAGTTGAAAAATATAGCCACTTACCCCGGATATCAGGGCAAAGGGTATGGCAGAGCATTGATTAAATTCATTTCTGGTTTTTACAAAAACAACTACCGGACAATGCTGGTCGGCACCGGTGAAACGCCTTCAATCCTTTCGTTTTATGAAAGTTGCGGATTTGAAAAATCATACCGGGTAAAGAACTTTTTTACGGACAATTACGACCACCCGATGTTTGAGGAGGGAGTACAGCTGATCGACATGGTATATCTGAAAAAAGAATTATAAGAGTCCAAGGTATTATTCTGAAAAAAAAGCCATAGGTAAACTTGCCAAACACTGAAATACATTCTTACGCATGAATACACGAAAACAACTGGAAGAATTAGGATATAACGAAAAGCTGGATGAGTTCCTTAAAGAACATGAACAGAATAACATTGAGTTAGGGAGAATCATTGCCGAACACAGGGAGAGATATACGGTAAAGACCGTCGTGGCGGAATATGAAGCGGAAATTACCGGGAATATGCGGTTTTCGGCTGTAAGCCGGGAGGATTTTCCGGCAGTGGGCGATTGGGTGGTACTGACCACATATGACCAGAATTTTGCAGTCATTCATCAGGTATTACCCAGATTCTCGGTGATAAAACGACAAGCGGCAGGGCAATCGGCAGAGGTACAGATTATTGCCGCAAATATCGATTACGCATTTATTGTGCAGGCAGCAGACCGGGATTTCAATATCAACAGGCTTGAAAGATACATTACCATTTGCCATTCATCAGGAATAAGCCCTGTGATTGTACTAAGTAAGATTGATCTGATCAGTGAGCTTCGGATATCAGAAATACTGGCGCAACTGAAAATCCGGATCAGGGATATCCCGGTTATAGCCGTCAGTAACGAATCACAGCAGGGATATGAAAGTTTAAAGGCACTGATTGAGAAAGGTAAAACCTATTGTATGCTTGGGTCATCGGGCGCAGGAAAATCCACCCTGATAAACAATCTTTCCGGAGAACACATCATGCGGACAAATGCAATCAGCCTTACTACAAATAAGGGAAGACATACCACAAGCCACAGGGAAATCATTTTTCTTAAAAACGGGGGAATTTTAATTGATAACCCGGGAATGAGAGAGGTTGGGATTGCTGATTCATCAGGCGGACTGGAAATCACTTTCGGGCAGATAATCCGGTATTCTCAGAATTGCAGGTTCGCGGATTGCACCCACACGAATGAAACCGGTTGTGCTGTAATCGAAGCCGTTGAAAAAGGAACAATCGACAGAAAATCGTATGAAAACTACCTGAAAATGGAAAGAGAGAAAGCTCATTTTGAATCATCGGTTTCCGAAAGAAGAAAAAAAGATAAGGATTTCGGTAAAATGATAAAGAACTTCAAAAAAACCAGGAATAAAAATGAGTACTAAGCATTAATCCGTAAACAACATGAAGTCAAAAATTCAGCTCAAGACAATGGTATCAGCCTGATGAATCTTTTGACCCGTCCTTCCGGAGATGCTCTTCAATGGCTTGAAGTCCCGCGTTACCTGCCGGAAAAATTTGTATAGAACCTGATATTTACTCATTTAACCGGCATATCCGGTGAAACGGGCAATGATCCGGAATATTTAAAACAGCTGCCTCCGTTTCTCACAAACGAAGGCAGCTGTTTTTTATTGATTATTGCAAAAAAGCTTTATCATTTATCGATTTTGAGTTTCCACACCCCGTCCCTGTTTACATAACTGCTGCTTTGCGTGTCTTCCGAACCGTTGCCGTAAGTGATTTTGGTAGTCACCGTAGCCGTTTTTCCATCTTCCGAAATTTCTTCCCCGATAATTTCAAAGTTTTTCAGTCCGCCTTTGGCATCGGTGCTTTGTTTTGTTTTTTCCGCAAATACCTTCATTACTTCTGATTTCTTTTCGGCAGGAGTAACCTCGTCGCTTTCCATGTTTTCGAAAATCATTTCGATAGCTTTATCGTAATTTCCCTTCTGCAACTCAGTGTAGATGGATTTTTCAATGTCTTTCGGAGATTTTCCGGCACTGCCTTTACTGCAGCCAGCGGTCAACAGGAAAAATGTAACCGCAATCATTAAATACAAGCTTTTTTTCATACTTCATTCATTTTTTTTGAGAGTTATTGACTTATTTAAAAACTGAAGATTAGTTTGAATTCCGGATTCAGATAAATATCCGAAGGCAGAAGGTAAATTCCTCCGTAAACCGGCATGTTGATCCGGCTCCTTTTGCCCGCGCTGATATCCGTACCGGCTTTGCCGTAGGCATACCACACAAACTCGGTGCAGTACATACGCGTGGTGTCGTTCAGCCTGTAATCATGATCAAACAGTACACCCTTCCGGAGCAGCCGGATAGCCTGCAATGATGCTGCATGACCAGCATTCCGACTGCTCAAACGATAAACCGCACCATGTACAGCCTTCTGATTACTCCAGAATTCCCCGAGCGTTTCTGTTTTCACCCGATCAACCGTATCGCCTTTTTGCCTCTCGCCGGGTGTGATATGGATCACACTGAAACCATTAACGCGCTTCACCACGATACCAACATGGCTGTAAGCCCCCATCGAATCGGCATGCAATACTGCCCGCGACTTGGTACCGGTTCCACGGCGAAACACCAGGTCACCTTCCTCCAGCTGAACACGCGCGAAACTGCCGTTGTCATTTCTTTTGCTGCAGGCAGTCAGCCATGATACAGTGAGCAGAAGCAATAAAAAATCTGTGATTCGGAGTGACTTCATTCGCCTTTTGCTGTCCACCTGACATTGATAAAAACATTGAATCTCTTACAAATGAAAATTTATTTATCCTTTTGAATGATAAATAATAACTGATATTCTGCAAAGTAAATTAAATTTATTTAAATAACAATCAATTTATACAACTATTATTCTGAAATAATCATTCTGTCGGGAACCAGCATCAGTAAGATGATGCCCTGAAAAAAATCAGCAGCTTTCCTGTCCGGAAATCTGTTTGTATCAGGAATTTAGAATAACCGGTTTTTTTTCGTACCTTTGCATCCGAAAAATTTGTACCCACTGAGTCTGTTCGTGAGAACAGATCAGAATAATCCAAATGAACGTTTAACCCTCCTGATTTTTTCTCTTCAGGACTAAAACAAAAAACCAATGGGAAATATTGTAGCAATTGTAGGACGCCCCAACGTGGGCAAATCCACTCTTTTTAACAGACTTACGAAAAGCCGCCGGGCTATCGTGAACGAACAGGCGGGAACCACGCGCGACCGGCAATACGGGAAAAGTGAATGGGAAGGACGCGAATTTTCCGTCATCGACACCGGTGGTTGGGTGGTGAATTCTTCGGATATTTTCGAAGAAGAAATCAAACGCCACGTAATGCTCGCCATCGAGGAAGCCGACGTCATTCTTTTTATGGTCGACGTACAGAACGGGCTCACCGACCTCGACGAAGCCGTAGCTCAGATATTGCGCCGCTCGGAAAAACCAATCATGCTCATAGCCAACAAAACCGATACATTCGACCTGCAGTATCAGGCTGCCGAATTCTACAAACTGGGGCTGGGCGAGCCACACATCCTTTCATCCATCAACGGACTCGGATCGGGCGAGTTGCTCGACGATCTTCTAAAACATTTCAAATCCGAAACTCAGGATCAAACCGAAGAGGAATTACCCCGCTTCGCCGTAGTGGGAAGACCGAATGCCGGTAAATCCTCACTCATCAACGCACTTGTAGGCGAGGAACGCACCATCGTTACCGAAATAGCAGGCACTACCCGCGATTCGATATACCTTCACTTCAATAAATTCGGCCACAATTTCTACCTGGTGGATACTGCCGGAATCCGCAAAAAAGCGAAGGTGAATGAAGACCTTGAGTACTACTCGGTGGTCCGTTCCATCCGTGCCATCGAAAATTCGGATGTATGTATCCTGATGCTTGATGCCACCCGTGGTATCGAAAGCCAGGATTTGAACATATTTTCGCTGATTCAGAAAAATAAGAAAGGACTGGTCGTGGTGGTGAATAAATGGGATTTGATTGAAAACAAAGAAGCCAACGATGTAAAGAAATTTGAAAAAAGTATTCGCGAACGGCTGGCTCCATTTATCGATTTTCCCATCATTTTCACGTCGGTACCCAACAAACAGCGAATCCTGAGAGTACTTGATACCGCCATGCAGGTGTACGAAAACAAAAACAGAAAAGTGCCCACAGCCAGACTGAACGAAACGTTGCTGCCCGTGATTGATCATTATCCCCCACCCGCTCTGAAAGGCAAGTACATTAAAATCAAATACGTGACCCAACTCCCGAATACCATGATACCGAGTTTCGTGTTTTTTGCCAATCTGCCGCAGTATGTGAAGGAACCTTACCGCCGTTTTCTGGAAAACAAAATCCGCGACAAATGGGACTTCAACGGAACCCCGATCAACGTATTTATACGTCACAAATAAAAAATAGCAGAACCTTACAGTTCTTCTATTTTTAAAATATTGTCACTTCAGTCCGGTTATTAAAAACCGCTGTAGACCACCTCAAGCTTCATGGGTATATCCCTGTTTCTGCCACTGTAAATTGAAACTGCCTCCATTTGAGTACTCTGATTCACTTCAATGAGTACAGACTGAGAGTAACTTGAAGAGGACGACTGCACGAGCGAAACCGGTACAAGCACCATATCAAGGTATTCGTCGGTATTGTTTTTCTTCAGTTCGTTCTCTATCAGGTTGTTCAGGTTGTTGAATGTGTAATTGTATTTATACGTAGTGGCAGTAATATTTTCATATCCCAGCATGGCAACAAACGATGCGGTATCGACAGGCAACTGGTGTTTCACAAAGAAATTATCGAGGTCGCTTTCTTTGATGAGCAGCATACTTGAAACATACGGGATGATTGAACTGGTACCCCACTTGCTCCGGTCCTGCACATTTACTTTCAGAATAGCGCTGTTGACATCCAGCTGCTTGCCGGCAGTTTTGATTCTCTGGCGAATACGTCCCATCGGTATGCGAACTTTGGTGAGGTAATTGGCTGGTGAAGCCAGGTAATTAAATTCATCGGCGGGAGTGGTAGTCAGGGTTCTGAGCGGGTGCTGTATGCGGTTTACCTTCACAACCTCCGCATTAGCCGGGAATGTATGATACCCTTTTATTTTGGCCTGAATCGGGTCGTTTTTGTAAATGTAATGATAGTAAAGCGTCAGTGAGAGAGACTTCACATTCACCATCACCGAGCTTCCAAAGTCGGTAGTAACATATAAGCCCTTGAAGAAATTCATGAAATTCTCCTGACTGGCAAAAACAGATGGGTTTTTTGTGAAAAAACGCTGCACGAATTCATCCGACAGTTTAACGCTGAGTTGTGTGTTTTTAACGCCGGTAAGCCCGTCGCGAACGGTTAACAGTTCAGAAGCGGCGTTGAGTTTCTTCTTAAAATCCACGTACAACGACGGATCGATGCTTGAAAAGTAATTCTCATTTTCATTCAGCGCTTTTTTCATTTCGTAGATACTGATTTCGACAGGCGAAGTACTTACTCCGAAATAGGAATCGAAATCGATTGTCACCACTGCCGAGTCGGGTGTTGTAGTAGCTACCGATTCATCCAGGTAGGTAAAGTTCAGGGTCGGGAGTGCAAGCTGCGTGAGAATGTCGGCACGGGTTGTTCCCAGCACATCATCAATGAATGTTCCGAGCAGCATCGAATCGGGTTGAGAAACGATGTGGTCTACGGGAGTGGTTTCGGTTGACAAATGAAATGTATCTGAATTGAGAGTTATTTTATCTGCCGATGGTTGTATCTCTATACCAACATTGTCCTCGCTGTTGTCGCAGGAAACAAATAATACAACCAATAAAACAACAAGTGGAAATAAGAATTTAATCTTCATTCATCAGTAAATTAAGAAGTAAAAAAAAGCGTATTCGAGAAAAAAAAGCGTTATAAACTATCGTAAAACTTAATATATTCGTCCACATAATCTTCGTCCTCTACAAAAGGAAGAAATTTGATTCCCTTCGATTTGGTGTATTCCACCAGTTCGGGCTTCACAGTTCTGTGCGACTGTATAACTCCGTCAGAAAAATCAATAGCCAGCCGGGATACCGCTTCGTAGTCAATCACTTTTCCGCCGATACTTTGAAGATGTTCGGGCAGTATTCCTTCCAGCATCAGTTTTTTGCCGAAGTCGGGATTGAACGGCGAATTGAATTCATCGTCGAAAAGCGAATAAACTACTTTCGACCTTTTGAAAAACGGGTCGTCGTTGTATGCTTTCTTGATATACAGGGGAGCCACGGCGGTCATCCAGCCCTGACAGTGAATGATATCGGGTGTCCAGCGAAGTTTCTTTACCGTTTCCATCACACCGCGTACAAAGAAAATCGAGCGTTCGTCGTTGTCCTTATATTCATTGCTGTCGTCGTCCATCACGGTGTTTTTCCTTTGGAAATAATCGTCGTTGTCAATGAAGTAAATCTGCAGGCGTGCCGACTGGATGGATGCAACCTTAATTATAAGCGGATGATCTGTATCGTCAATAATCAGATTCATACCCGAAAGTCGTATTACTTCATGCAACTGGTTTCTTCGTTCGTTAACAAGCCCGAATTTTGGCATGAATGTGCGTGTTTCTCTTCCCCTCTCCTGCACCGCCTGCGGCAAATATCTACTCTGATTTGAAATGAATGACTCAGGTAGGTATGGAAAAATTTCCTGCGAGATAAATAAAATTTTGGTATTCTTTTTTTCCTTCATATATATGTCTGATTACTCAATCTGGAAAACAATATGCAAAGATATAAAAAAAAAATCTTAAATATGCAAGTAAAACCCGATAACTAACAATGTTTAACTAAGCTTCGGGGAGTAAACTACCCTGTATTACGCCATAAAATCATCCTTCAAAACAGCCGGAGTTTTCCCCTTTTAAAAAGAGAAAACGGCTTTCTCCGTATTTGAAGAAACCGTTCTCTTTTGATTCGCTTTTTTCGATGCGTATAAATCTGACAACCAAATCAATTAGAAAATAATTTTTCGGCCTGTTTAATTGACACGGAGTTAATCAAACAGTTTATCAATCTGATTTGTGTAGAATTTCTGTACTACTTTTCGTTTAATTTTCAGTGTAGGTGAAAGGAAGCCATTATTTACCGACCATTCATCGGCCAGGAGATGGTACTTTTTCACCTGTTCGTAGTCCCCGAAAAATGCGTTGTATTTTTTCACTTCAGCCATTATTCTTTTCGTTACCTCCGGATGCTTAATCATTTCCTCGTTGGTGGTGTAAGCTATCTTATGGATGCCACACCAGTTTTTCAGGTAAATAAAATCAGGGACAATCAGCGCTGCGGCAAATTTCTTGTTTTCGCCCACCACGATCATGTTTTCAATAAAAGGTGATTCGGTAAACTTCGATTCTATAGCCTGCGGATTGACGTACTTGCCGAACGAGGTCTTGAAAATACTTTTCAGTCTTCCGGTGATAATGAGCTGCCCTTCGGGTGTGAATTTTCCGGTATCGCCCGTATGGAACCATCCATCGCTGTCAATAACCTCTGCCGTCATTTTCGGATCCTTGTAGTAACCCATCATCACGTTGTGACCGCGGCACAGAATCTCGTCGCGTTCGCCGAGTTTCACTTCCACACCGGGAAGCGGTGGTCCTACGGTTCCGAATTTGCGCCCGTGTTTGCCCCGCTGACTTACGGCTATCACAGGAGAAGTTTCGCTGAGCCCGTACCCCTCAAACACCGGCAATCCGATTGCCGAAAAGAATGATGCCATATGCTGCTGTATTGCAGAGCCACCCGACACCACAATATCAAAATTACCCCCTATCGCCTCACGCCATTTGGAGTAAATCAGTTTATCGGCCAGCTTCAGTTTTGCTTTCATCCAGCCGCTCATTCCTTCGAGCTGGTAGTGAGTTGCCAGGTTGAATGCCCAGTAATACAGACTCCGCTTGACGAAAGGCTGTTTTTTGCCGGCCAGATAGAGTTTATCGTAGATTTTCTCAAGTACCCGGGGCACTGCACTCATCATCGTGGGATTAATTTCCTTTATGTTTTCAGCTATGGTAGCCAGACTTTCGGCATAATAAACCGACATGCCAAGGTATTGATACAGATAAACAAGAATCCGCTCATAAGCGTGACACAGCGGGAGGAAACTCAGGGCTTTGTTGCTCCATTCGGATGGTGTCATTTCCAGACTATGAATCTGGCTTACCAGGTTCGAATGCGAGAGCATAACTCCCTTTTGCACCCCGGTAGTTCCGGAGGTATAAATGATGGATGCAAGCTCTTCGGGACGGATGGAGGCTTTTATACCTTCCAGTTTTTCGGGCTGCGGGTTGGCTTTGCCCAGCTCAATCAGGTCGTTCAGGATTTTATACCTGGCACCTTCTTCGCTGAATGTGTAAATTGATTTCAGGCTGCTTACTTCAGGCATGACAGGCTCCAGTTTTCCGCGCAAATCCTTACCATCAATGAAAATGACTTTCATTTCGGCATGGTTAAGGATGTGGCGGTAATCTTCCTGACTTATATTCGGATATATAGGCACTGAAACTGCTCCAACCTGCATTATTGCAAAGTCTATCATGTTCCATTCGGGCCGGTTACCACTAACCAGTCCTACCCTGTCGCCTTTTTCCACACCGATAGCCATCAGACCATAACTGATCAGATTTGTTTTAGTGACATAATCCTGTATACTTATTTTATGCCAGACACCTCCTTTTTTCGAAGCAAGCGCAGTATCCTGTCCGGGAAACTTTTCCAGATAACGATCCAGAATATCATATAACCTTGTAACTTCCATTATTGTGATGCGTTTTTAATGAATATTTGATTTTTAAGCGTGTAAATTTATAGTAAAATGATGAAAAATTCAAAATAGTTGCCGTTTTTTTTGTTGTGGAAGACACAAATACATTTTTTTTCAAAAAAAAATCCGAAAGCATTTGCAGATTCAAAGTTTTGACGTATCTTTGCATCCGCAAATGAGAACAACGGTTCTTTGATGAAAAAAAACAAATGGTGTGGTAGTTCAGTTGGTTAGAATACCTGCCTGTCACGCAGGGGGTCGCGGGTTCGAGTCCCGTCCATACCGCCAGGGGTCTAAGACAAGAGATTCCAAAAGTAAGACAAGCCCTTCATATTCAATGAATATGAGGGGCTTTTTCTGTTTAAAATGTCTTATGCGAAAGACAAGATAATTCCTAATTATGACAAAGTACAGACTCTAAACTGTACCCCTTTTGAAAAATCATGCGGGGGGTACAGTAAATCAAAACGCAGGGGGTACAGTTTGTCAGGAATTGGCTGTAATTAGTCCTTATTTGGCTAGCTTCATAAAACTCATTTACAAATAGTTAAACGTAATTTTACAACATTAAAAAATGAGCTTATGAGAAGTACATTTAGAATCCTTTTCTACGTGAAAAGAGACAAACAGAAATTGGATGGGACACTTCCCATCATGTGCCGTATTACTGTTGATAGGCAGGCATCACGATTTAATACTAAGATAAACGTAAAACCGGACCTTTGGGATGCAAAGGCTGGAGCAGCTACAGGAAGAACCAGAGAAGCTTCAGAAATCAATGTTCTATTGAATGATATTAGAACAAGTATTCACAATGTTTACCATGATTTGTTGACTAAAGAAAATAATGTGAACGCAGAACGAATCAAAAATGTTTTTCTTGGTAATGATATGAAGTATCAAACAGTTTTGGAGCTGTTTCAATGTCACAATGATAGTATAGCTAAGTTGGTGGGAATTACAAAGTCTAAAGATACCTATCAAAAGTATGAAGTGGCTCGTAAAAGAATGGCGGCATTTATAAACGAGTTTTACAATGCATCTGATATTACATTAAAAGAGGTGAATCATATGTTTCTGCAAAACTTCGAAATTTATCTGATGACTACTTGTGGATGTAAAGAAAATACTGCAGCTAAGTTTCTGCAAAGATTCCGTACAATTATAATCATGGCTAAAAACAATGGGTGGATACATAAAGATCCCTTTGCTAATTTCAAAATAAGATTCAAAAAGACCGATCGTGGTTATCTGTCACAGGAAGAAATAGATTTAATCATCAATAAAGAGTTCTACACTGAACGTCTGGAAAAAGTTAGAGATATTTTCATTTTTAGTTGCTTTACTGGTTTGGCATATATAGATGTTAAAAATTTGAGACAAACAGATATCCGAAAATCTTTCGACGGACGTATGTGGATTATGAGTAAAAGAGAGAAAACCGGAGTAAGTTATAATGTGCCTTTACTTGATATTCCATTACAAATTATAAAAAAATACGATGGTAAACAAAGTGATGATAAGGTACTTCCTGTAATGAGTAATCAGAAGATGAATGAGTATTTAAAGGAAATCGGAGCTTTATGTGGAATAAACAAAGATCTGACATTCCATCTTGCTCGACATAGTTTTGCTACTTTAACATTGACAAAAGGTGTAACAATTGAGAGTGTTTCTAAAATGTTAGGACATACCAATATTAAAACAACTCAGATTTATGCCAGAATTACTGATGTAAAAGTAAGCGCAGATATGAATTCTTTCGCGGAAAAATTAGAAACAAAAAATAGCAACTCCAATTTAAAGCTTGACAAACTCTTTGAATGTCTTTCTAAGAACGAAAAAATGAAATTATTTAATCTTCCTTTCACATTATCAGATGATCCAGGAAGAGAACTTAGAATTTCGGTAATGTGGCGCAGTTTATCCGAGGAAGAGAAAAGATCACTCTGGTCAAATACTTTCGAACGAGATGAACCTACGACTTTTATTCCCTTAAAAAAGGCGGCTTTTTAATTAATAAATATAGTTATGGAACTACAGATTATTCAAAACAAGATTTATGAAATTCGCGGTATAAGGGTTATGCTGGATTTTGATCTTGCAAATCTTT
>CAZWLJ010000052.1:0-17589 GCA_964634605.1 uncultured Paludibacter sp. | reverse complement strand
GTTAGAAAGTTTATCAAGTTAGAAAGTTTATCAAGTTAGAAAGTTTATCAAGTTAGAAAGTTTATCAAGTTTATAAAGTTATTTAGGTTTATCAGGTGAATGAAAGTTCTGATGCTGACAGCTTTTTGTTTACAGATATTAAACTCAAAATTCAGAATTCAGAACTCAGAACTCAGAACTCAGAACTCAAAACTCAAAACTTGAAACTCAAAACTTGAAACTCAGAACTTGAAACTCAGAACTTGAAATTTGAGACTAAATACTCTTCTAATTCTTCCTCTTTCTGGTATATTTCCATCTCTTGTGTGTCCACAGCCATAGGGAAGGATCGCGCAGGATGTCTTCCTCGAGTAGTCGCATATATTTCTCACTTATCTCATATTCGGGAGTTTCATTCGGATGCAGTGATACCGGGACTAATTCGGAAGTGTAGTACCCCCGTTTTATTTTTTTCATTCGCGTGTAATACACCGGATAATCGAATTTCCGGGCCAGTTGCTCCGTGCCGGTGATAACGGCAGTACGCTGATGAAGGAATTGCGTATAATAATGCATGCTTCCGCGGCTTGGCGATTGGTCGGAAATCAATCCGAACATCCCGAGTTGCCCGTTTTTTCGCATGGATACCATCGTACGGAGGAGGTTTTTCATTTCAATCGGTTCGGTGCCGAAGCGGTTTCTGATTTTATAAATAATCCTGTCAGAGACCTCGCTGGTTTGTTTTTTGTATATCGGATATACGGGTTTATCCTTAGGCAGGTGCAGGATAAATGAAGCATTCCATTCCCAATTGGCGTAATGCGAGGCATACAGTAATATACTCCGGCCTTCATCGAAGTGTTTCAGGGCAGATTCGTAGTTATGGTATGTAATCCGCCTGTTGATTTCATCCTGGCTGATACCTGCAAATTTCACACTCTCGACAATCAGGTCGCAGAAATGCCGGTAAAATTTTTTTTCTGTTTCGGTTCTTTCTTTCTCCGATTTATCGGGAAACGAACAGATCATATTTTCCCTTACTACCTGTTTGCGGTAACCGATAAAATAGTAAATTACCGGATAAAGTAAGTCAGAAAACACGTACAGAATCCTCAGGGGCAGCAATGACAAAAGTTTTACAAAACCAAAAACAATGTGGTAGATCATTTTTTCTGTTATAACCGGGAAAAAACACCCCGACAGTGAAGTGTCAGGGGTGTTTGGTAAAATAATTCAACTGTTTAATTTTTTTACTCTTCGTCAGTATAAATTCCCAGAGATTTTCCGTATTCATATTCAGCATCAAGCACAAACTGAATTTCATCTTCGCTGAGGTCAATTCCATCTTTTTTTGCAGCTTTTATTACATATTTCAGCATTTCCTCTTCGTCAATACTTGCTTCTTCTGCAGTTTCATCACCCATATAACCTTTTTCATCATAGAAATCATATAGTACATCCAATACATAATTTACGTTGTCTTCGGTTACCCGTTCTTTCATTTCGGGGGTAACGAGGTTAACGATGAATTTCACGGCATCGTCGTCGTCATAAACCAGTAAATCGTCTTCTTCTGTTTTCATAAGATGTTTGTTTTTAATTATAATTAGTTTTTTTCGAAGTGACTTAATAACTTTCAAAGGTAGTTAATTTTCCTTTTAATAATCATTAATTTTAGTTTTTATTAATGATTTATTTAACAACCTGTTTTTCTTCCGGTAATTATTTTCAGGTTCCTTCAGGTCATAATATGTTCTGATATTGTATATTAATCAAAATTCGATTATCTTTGCAGGTCAACAGCAGGACGGTTTGTCGCTGTCCCGTTTGTGCGGGACGGAGGAAAGTCCGGGCAACGCAGAGCACCATATTTCTTAACGGGAAGTTGTCAGCAATGGCAAAGTAGTGTAACAGAAAATTACCGCTCCGGCTATGCCGGAGTAAGGGTGAAAAGGCGAGGTAAGAGCTCACCGGAGACTGTGGCAACACAGACTGCCGTACACCTTATGGGTTGCAAGATCATGTATACCGGCGCAGTAGGATGGCTCGTCCGATGCCGGGGGGTAGATTGCTAGATTCAGTCAGCAATGGCTGAACCAGATAAATGACAAACATTGTGCTTTATGCACATTACAGAACCCGGCTTACAGACCTGCTGTTTTTTTTATTTCTAATATCCTGATTCCCGCCGGATTATAAATTTTCCGGCTTCCCTGTCAGATATCTTGCTTCTGATATCCGACCTTAAAAAAGTGCATCAGATGAAAAAACTGACTGATTGGATTAAGTTTGCATTCCATTTCGTGAGCTTCGATATTTGGAGAATAACCGGCAACGAACTTTCCAGAACCCGTCGGATATTTTACAACATTATCAAAACCATCTACCTATCAATAAGAGGGTTTACAAGGCATAAACTGGGTATCCGTGCAGCCGCACTCACCTACTCCATTTCGTTTGCCATCGTACCGCTCATTGCGCTCATTTCGGCTATTGCCAAAGGTTTCGGTATTGAAACCACCATCGAAGCAGCCCTGCAGGATACATTTGCCGCGCAGGCAAATCTGATTCCGACTATCATGGAATTTGTAAGAAAATACCTCGATTCGATGAGCGGCGGATTGTTCATCGGCATTGGATTTGGAATACTTGTTTATTCGGTTTATAACCTGTTTGCTCAGATCGAAACTGCCCTGAACAATATCTGGCAGGTACAAAAATCACGTTCCATTCTCAAGCAATTTACGCTTTATTTTTCAGGTTTGCTTATTTTCCCCATTCTGATGGCCATAAGCAGCGGTTTTTCTATTTATGTGAATACCATACTGAAAGATACATTTCTCTTTCAGATATTCACTCCGGTAATGAAATTTCTGATTTCGACCATACCATACCTCACCAGCGGCCTGTTGTTTACTCTGATTTTCCTGATTGTACCGAACACAAAAGTCCGTTTTCTCAACGCACTTATAGCGGGAATGATTACCGGCATCGTCTTTCAGATTTTCCAGGGATTGTATGTAAGCGGACAGGTAAACCTGACTCGCTACAACGCCATATACGGAGGATTTGCTGCCATACCGCTCCTGCTCATCTGGCTGAACATTTCCTGTCTTATTTTTCTGATTGGTGCCGAAATCTCATATGTTTCGCAGAATCTTCGTCACTTCGATTACGAGGTTGATACCGACAATATAAGCAACCGCTACAAAAGAAGCCTTACACTTTTTGTTGCCTACGTTATCGTGAAGCGTTTTGAGGCAAACGAGCCGCCAATGACTGAAGAGCAAATCGTTAGTCAGTACAAATTACCAATCCGCCTGCTCAACGGCATACTGACCGACCTGACCGAATCGCATATTGTGGCCGGTACCGAAACCGGTAAAGGCATTAAGGCATATTTACCGGCAATCGACATCAATCAGCTCACGCTGAAAACCATGTATACGAAACTCGACATGCAAGGTTCTGAACTTTTTCTGGAATCAAAAAATGAGGAAATGGATGCTTTCTGGCAAAAAATGATGGGAATACAGGAAGAATCGGATCAGATGCATGACGACATTCTGCTGAAAGATTTGTAGCATCTGCATTCTTTCCGGAATCTCACTGTCGTATTTGAATACAGGATTTGACCTGTTTACCCAACCGAAACCTACAAAACACCCGCCAGCATCATTACATATAATGAATTAAAACTCACACTGCTATAAACTGCCAAAAAAATACTATCTTTGCATGAATTTTTAAAATCCGGACATACATCCGATTTCATTTAGTTAACCAAATGATTATCAAATCAGAAAAATAAATACAATGAATATTTCAGCTGTTGTCACAGTAAGCTGAAACAACAAAAACAATCAGATATAACATGGGAATAAGTGATTTTCTAAAAAAAATAGTGGGAAACAAAGCCCAGCGCGATATGAGAGAAATATCGCCCGAAGTTGAAAAAATTAAAGCTGTATATGAAAATATCAAATTACTCAACAACGATGAATTAAGAGCGCGAACCGAACTGCTGAAAGCAAAAATTCAGGATGAAATAGCTTCTGAGAATGCCCGTATTGCCGAACTGAAAGCGAGTATCGAGGACACTGAACTGCATCTCCGCGAGAAAATTTACAACGAAGTTGATAAAATAGAGAAAGAAATCACCGCAAAAATCGAAAAAGTTCTCGAAGAAATTCTGCCCGAAGCCTTCGCCATCATGAAGGACACGGCACGCCGCCTGAATGAAAACAGCGAAGTGATGGTAACAGCCAGCGACTTCGACCGGAATCTGGCTGCCAGATATGATTTTGTAAGAATTGAAGGTGATAAAGCCATTTACAAAAACGAATGGATGGCGGGTGGTAACCTGATCAAATGGGACATGGTACACTACGATGTACAATTGTTCGGTGGCGTGGTTTTACACAGCGGAAAAATAGCCGAAATGGCAACCGGTGAAGGTAAAACGCTGGTAGCCACTCTTCCGGTTTTCCTCAACGGACTCACTCACAGAGGCGTACATGTAGTTACTGTGAACGATTACCTTTCAAAACGTGACTCGGAATGGATGGGACCACTTTATATGTTCCACGGGCTTTCGGTGGACTGCATTGACAAGCACCGCCCCAACTCCGAAGAACGACGCCAGGCATATCTGGCCGACATTACCTTCGGTACAAACAACGAGTTCGGTTTCGACTACCTGCGCGACAATATGGCCACAAGTCCGCTGGACCTGGTGCAACGCTCACATAACTATGCCATTGTGGATGAGGTTGACTCTGTGCTGATTGACGATGCACGTACGCCACTCATTATTTCGGGTCCCATCCCAAAAGGCGAAGACCAGCTATTTGACGAACTCAGACCGAAGGTGGAAAAACTGGTGAATGCACAACGCCAGCTCGCTACAAAATACCTGGCCGATGCACGTAACCTGATGAAATCGGACGACGAGAAAGTGCGTGAAGAAGGTACGCTGGCACTTTTCCGTTCGTACAAAGGGATGCCCAAAAACAAGCCTCTGATCAAATACATGAGCGAACAGGGTGTGAAATCCGCCATGCTGAAGACCGAAGAAATCTACATGGAACAAAACAACAGACGGATGCCCGAGGCCACTGACCCGCTCTACTTTGTCATCGACGAAAAAAACAATTCCATTGAAATGACCGACAAGGGAATTGACTTAATCACCGGTAATTCGGACGATCCGCTGCTCTTCGTTTTGCCGAATGTAGGCGATGAAATAGCCGAACTGGAAAAAAACACCAGCCTCACAAAAGAAGAAAAACAAGCCAGAAAAGACGACATACTCCAAAATTATTCCGTCAAATCCGAACGGGTTCACACCATCAATCAGTTGCTGAAAGCTTACACGCTGTTCGAACGCGACGTGGAATACGTGGTAATTGACAACCAGGTAAAGATCGTTGACGAGCAAACGGGTCGTATCATGGAGGGACGTCGATATTCCGACGGACTCCACCAGGCAATCGAAGCCAAGGAAGGTGTGAAAGTGGAAGCTGCGACACAAACTTTTGCCACTATCACGCTCCAGAATTACTTCCGTATGTACCACAAGTTGTCAGGTATGACCGGTACTGCCGAAACAGAAGCCGGCGAGTTGTGGAATATCTATAAACTCGATGTAGTGGTAATCCCCACAAACCGCCCAATATCCCGCAACGACATGGAAGACCGTGTATATCGCACTAAAAGAGAAAAATATCAGGCTGTCATCGAGGAAGTTGTAGCGCTGGTCAATGCCGGAAGACCTGTTCTGGTAGGGACTACTTCGGTGGAAATCTCGGAATTGCTCAGCCGAATGCTTACCGGACGTGGCATAAAACACAACGTACTGAATGCCAAGCTCCACCAGCGCGAAGCTGACATCGTGGCTGAAGCCGGACGAAAAGGCACGGTAACCATTGCTACAAACATGGCCGGTCGTGGTACCGACATCAAACTCACTACCGAAGTGAAAAACGCAGGTGGTTTGGCAATCGTCGGTACCGAACGTCATGAGAGCCGGCGTGTCGACAGGCAGTTGCGCGGTCGTGCCGGACGTCAGGGCGACCCGGGTTCATCCGTATTCTTCGTATCGCTCGAAGACGATCTGATGCGTTTGTTTGGTTCGGAAAGAATTTCAGGAATGATGGACCGGATGGGATTCAAGGAAGGTGAAGTGATAGAACACAGCATGATATCGAAGTCCATTGAACGGGCTCAGAAAAAAGTGGAGGAAAATAACTTCGGAATACGTAAGCGACTGCTCGAATACGACGACGTGATGAATGCACAGCGTGAAGTCATTTACGGCAAACGCCGTCATGCCCTGATTGGCGAACGTATCGGTGTGGATATTTCAAATATGATTTTCGATGGTGCAGAAACCATTATCGAAACAGCCAAGAGCAATGACGACTACGAAGGATTCAACCTGGATCTGATGAAAGTGTACGCCATGGATTCGCCGGTAGACGAGGACGAATTCAAAAGCACCCGAATGAAAGACCTGACCGAAAAAGTAGTGGATGAAGCCCGAATGACTTTCAAGCGGAAAACCGAAAAAATGGCATCTATCGCTTACCCTGTAATCAAAGACATTTATGAAACAAAAGGCGATCAGTTTGAAAGTATTTTAATCCCGATAACCGATGGAAAACGGGTTTTCAACATCACTTCCAATCTGAAAACCGCCTATAACAACGAAGGACGTGAAGTCATCAAAGATTTTGAAAAACAGACAATGCTTTATGTTATCGACGATGAGTGGAAAGAACACCTTCGTCAGCTTGATGAACTTCGCCAGTCAGTACAGAACGCGAGCTACGAGCAGAAAGATCCGCTGCTGATTTACAAACTCGAGTCGTTCGGACTGTTCAAGGAAATGGTAACGAGCATCAACCGCAAGGTGCTTTCCATACTGATGCGCGGACAAATTCCCACACGCGACCCGAAAGAAGTGCGTCAGGGCGAACAGCAACGCCGGTCGGACTACAGCAGGTACCGGACTCAGAAAGACGAGGTCGCCTCAAGAAGCAGTTCGGCAAGCAACGACCCAACCCGGCAGGACACCCGAGAACAACAAAAGCCCGAACCCATTCGCGTGGAGAAAAAAGTGGGACGAAACGATCCATGTCCCTGCGGAAGCGGTAAAAAATATAAAAACTGTCACGGAGCGTAGGTTTGAAGTTTGAAGTTTGAAGTTTGAAGTTTGAAGTATTGAGAATTGAGTTTTAGAATTGAGTTTTAGAATTGAGTTTTGAGAATTGAGTTCAAATTTCTGAGTTCCAATCACTAAT
Organism: uncultured Paludibacter sp.; assembly: GCA_964634605.1. Lineage (GTDB taxonomy): Bacteria > Bacteroidota > Bacteroidia > Bacteroidales > Paludibacteraceae > UPXZ01. The sequence continues at coordinate 10,306 of CAZWLJ010000052.1, read as the reverse complement.
CACCAATCACTAATCACTTGTCACCGAGTTAAATAAGTCTGTATAAAATGATACTAAACTACATTACCTGGAATGTTAATCCGGAATTAATTTCAATAGGCCCGTTAACTGTACGCTGGTACGGAGCTCTGTGGGCTTTGGGTATTTTTCTTTGCTTACTGATTGTGAGCAAACTTTACAAAAACGAAAAATTGCCGGATTCGTGGATTGACAAACAATTTCTCTACGTGGTCATTGGTGCCATTGTCGGCGCACGACTCGGACACTGTTTCTTCTATGAATGGCACCTGCTGGCAAAACCGGTGGAAATCCTGGGAATCACTTTCAAATACGGCAATCCTTACCTGGCTAAGCCGTGGGAACTGCTTTATATCTGGCAGGGAGGCCTGGCTAGTCATGGCGGCGCCATCGGAATCATCATTGCCATGTATTACTACAATAAAAAAGTGACCCGAAAAGGATTCATCTGGGGATTCGACCGGCTGGTCATCGGTGTGGCTATTACCGGAGCCTGTATCCGGCTGGGAAATCTGATGAATTCTGAAATATACGGCAGCGCCACTTCACTTCCATGGGGATTCATTTTTGTTCGCGACGGACAGACCGTGCCCATGCATCCGACACAAATTTATGAAATGTTGTATTGCTTTGTAACCTTTGCTGTTACGTGGTGGATGTACTGGAAAAAACAATCTTACAAGAAAGTTGGAATGATTTTTGGTGTATTCCTCCTCGGAATTTTCGGCACCCGTTTCCTGCTTGAATTTATCAAGCTGGATCAGGAGGCTTTTGAAAGTGGCATGTGGTTGAATATGGGACAAGTACTCAGCATTCCATTCATTTTATGGGCACTTTATTTAATATTCTTCTATAGCAAGAAACACATTCAGCCCGATGAAGTACCTGTAGTAACTGAAAAAATTCGTCAGCCGAAACGTAAAAAACAAAAATAATTATCTTTATAAAAAAATTCCGAATTTTTTTATACTATTTAGTCAGAATAAGATTTAGTTTTGCTGGAGAATCTTATATAGGAAAATGTATTTTCCTTTCAATATCTAACCTGAAACCTTTTTTTTTAGTTTACAATTTCTATGAATATTAAAGACGTAACACCCTACAACACCGGTGAAGACAAGACAACGCAACTTTACCGGATGTTTAATTCCATTTCGCGTAAATACGACAAGTTCAACGACATTATGAGTATGGGACTTGCCCACAAATGGAGAGACCGGGCGCTTAAAACACTGGAGCCCTACAATCACAATCAGATCCTCGACCTTGCCTGCGGCACAGCCGATATTTGCATCAAAGCCTGCCGGTTGCTCAATCCCGTGCATGTAACCGGTATTGACATTTCGGAAGGAATGATGGAAGTGGGAAGAATGAAAATTAACGCGGTGCATCTGAACGAAAAAATCACACTCCGGCATGAAGATGTGAGTAGTATGAGTTTTGACAACGAATCGTTCGACGCTGTCACCACTTCGTTCGGCATACGTAATTTCGACAAACTGGAAGAAAGCATCCGTGAAGTTCACCGCGTACTGAAGCCTCAGGGTAAATTTGTAATCCTCGAAATGAGCGAACCACGAACGCCGGTTATCAAACAAGGTTATCTGCTTTATACCAAAACCCTTATTCCGCTTGCCGTGAAAACATTTTCGAACGACCCGCTGGCATACAAATACCTGACAAATTCGATGAAAGCGTTTCCACAGGGAAAAGAGATGATTGCCATTCTGAAAAGAAACGGATTCAAAAGCCTGAAACACAAAACATTCTTTCTGGGAGTATGCAGTCTTTACCTCCTCGAAAAAGAATAATCTCCCGCAAGGTGATAATCATAAAATGAACTGAGGAATCTGCAAGTTGCAGATTCCTCTGTTCATTTTATTCAGGATGTAAAATCCGGCTCGATATTGCTAAAGTTTGGTATCATTTTCCGAGTAACTTCCGTAGCGGTGGTATTCGTACGAGATACTTTGTTCCCTGAGGTAGTGAAGCAATTCCAACCGGCCTTCTGTGAGCGGTTTGGCAGTGGCAATGTATTTGCCAAGTCGGGCAGCCTGCCTGTAGTAACTCAGCGGCAACTTATCCGAACAGCAGCGCACACGGTAATAGTCATCCATTCTGTCGATAAATTCATCGTCGGACTGTACAACCAGTGTAATATCCTGCGGTGATAGTTTACGCAAAGTTTGTACTCTCTGGTCGTCGCCGGGAGCGCTGATTACAAGCGGAGTGCGGGCAATACGGGCAGCAACCGTGCACATCAGAATATCACAGAAACTATCCTCGGGCAATATTCGCAGTACCATACTCTTTACAGGCAGATAGCGGAATGTATTCAGCTCGCCAATGAGTTCCTGAGTAACTCTTTCGACTGAGAATTCGTTTTTCCAGTTTCGTGTATAACTTTCCACAGCCCTGCCAAATCGTATACGGTCCTCTTCCGGCAACATTCCGGCATACGCTTCGAATGCATGATTTGCCGCAACTTCCTGTTCCGAATTGCCTGTTTCCTCAAAGTTCACAAAGCAACTTACATAATTCTCGCTTCCGGCTTTGATGCCTCCGCCAAAAGCGGAGCGTTTCATTCCGCCAAAAGGCTGACGCTGTACGATAGCACCTGTTACACCACGGTTGATATAGAGGTTTCCGGCTTCGAGTGTGGCTTTCCACAGTGCCCTCTCGGCCTCGTCGAGGCTTTGCAGTCCTGATGTGAGGCCGTATTCGCTCGAATTCACAATTTCAATTCCATGTTTCAGATCGTCCATGCAGACAACAGCCAGCAGGGGTCCGAAAAGTTCATTTTCAAAGGTAAAATTGCCCGGTTTTACGCCCCATTTCACACAGGGTTTCAGAATGTAACGGTCAGCATCCAAAAATTCGGGAGCCACAAGCCAGCTTTCGCCTTCTTCCAGTTTATCAATTGCCTGAAGAAGTTTTTCATTCGTATTAGTCACCATCGGGCCTACCAGGTTTCCGCCGTTCCATGCGCTTCCGGTATGCATGCTTTCGGTAGCATCTTTCAACTTGACTTTGAAATCCGGATCGTCGTACACGCTTTTTTCCACTATCAGGAGCGAGCAGGCGGAGCACTTCTGACCGGCATTTCCGAATGCCGATTTCACCACGTTCAGTATGGCATGGTCGCGGTCGCCGCTGGCTGTGAGAATGATAGCATCCTTACCGCCCGTTTCGGCCGAAAGCGGGCAAGTCGGATTATTTTCAAGCAGTTTGAAAGCTGTATCGGTACCTCCGGTCATAATGATATGACTGATGGAAGAGTGTGAGGTCAGGTAATTGAGTGCATCATACCCTTCAGGACAAATCACCTGCAAAGCATCTTTTGGTACTCCGGCATCCCAGAAGCACTGTGCAAATTCCCACGCTACAGGGAATGCCACGGTAGCGGGTTTTAGGATAACTGTATTGCCGGTTGACAGTCCAGCCACGACTCCGCCAACGGGTATCGCCGTCGGGAAATTCCAGGGTGGAATCACCAGTACGATGCCTTTGGGTGTGTTTCTGACTGTTTTCAGTTCGTCAAATTTTTTCATCGAAAGCGGATAGAAACGACAGAAATCTATGGCTTCGGACACTTCCACATCGCCCTCGTTGAAGGTTTTTCCGGTAACGGCAGCCATGCAACCTATCAGATCGCCCCGCTTGTTGGCAATGTTTTCGGCTGAAAGCTGTAAAATCCTGTTGCGTTTCTGCAAGTTGGTTTTACGCCAGCCTGAGTGGTCAGCTTCTGCAATTGCCACTACTTCCTGCATTTGTGCAGCCGATACGGTGCTCACTTCGCATACGAGCACCCTGCCATTCTGGCTCCGGTCGAAGTATTTCTTTTTATTGTTCGTGGTGTATTCCTTTTCTCCCACCTGTGCCGGTATCTGATAGGGTTCGTCCTTCTCGGATTTCATCCATTTTCCGCGTATTTTATCCGCCCAAAGCCTGTTTTCGCGCAGATCGAAATCAGTATCAGGTTCATTTTTAAATACTTCCTGTATTTCGGCCCGATAGGCTAAATTCCGGTTTTGCTTCCGTTTGGGTTCGGTGCTCACGGTGTCTTTTATAGCCATGGCATCCTCAAACTGCTTTTTCAGGAAATTCCACTCTTCGCTGCCTTCCTTCAGGTTGAATGAATAGGTCAGGAAATTGTCTTTCCCGGTATTTTCGTCCATGCGTCGCACCAGGTACGAAACGGCGTTCAGGAAATTTTCGTCATTCACCACCGGGGTGTAGAGTATGATATGCTTATCGAGACTCCGCATCACGCGCGGAAGGTGATTGGCCATTCCTTCGAGCATTTCAAAAGTCACGTAATCCTCTATCCCGTTCTTTTTCGATAATAAATAGGCATAGCCGATGGTGAAGAAATTGTGTGATGCCACTCCCACATGAACTGCTTTCACATTTTCGGGTTTCAAGGCCACATCCAGCACTTTCAGATAGTTGGCGTCCACTTTTATTTTATCGTCGTATACGGGATTTTCCCATCCGCGCAATGACGACTGGATGGTTTCCATTGCCAGGTTTGCCCCTTTCACCAGTCTCATTTTCAACGGCGCTCCGCCTTCGGCATAACGTTTTTTACCAAATTCGAGCAGTTCATCCTGCAATTTGCGGGCATCGGGCAGGTATGCCTGGATAACAATTCCGGCACTCAGGTTTTTGAATCGTGGCTCCGAAAGCACGGTTTTGAATACATCGAGCGTAAGTTCGGTGTCCTTGTATTCTTCCATATCCAGGTTAACAAACTTGCTGGTTTTTACCCCGTTGCCTTCGTCGAACGGATAGTCCATTGCCTGCTGATAGATATTTCCCATCAGCTCGCACAATTCCTTTTTGCAGGTTTCGTAATTCAGCGGATTTATCTGGGCGTAAATACCCGAAAGTTTCACGGAAATATAATTGATGCGGGGGTCTTTGAGTCCTTCGAGGTAATGTTCGTAACGTTTGCGGGCTTCAGCGTCGCCAAGCACCACTTCGCCAAGCAGGTTCACATTCTGACCGATTTTTTGTTTATTACGTTCGTCGAGGTGTCGGTTGAGCAGGTCGGGTCGTTCGTTGATGATAATGGCGCTGGTATAATCGCGCAGGTATTTTTTGAAAACAGGAACTGCAATTGAAGGGAAATGATATCCTACGGTATTGAAAAGCTGAAGCATACCTTTCTCGAGCGATGTGAAAAAATCGGGTGTACCGTACTCTTTAAGCAGCAGGCGGATGCGCTTCGCGAGTTTGCGGTTATCGCGAATCTGCGATGTCTCGTCGAGCATTTTAGTCATTAATACTTTATCGTTCGGATTCTGAACCAGTGCAGCATACTTATTCTGCTCCTTTCGTTCCTCTTCGCGGATTTCATTCAGCGCTCTGGACATGAAACTACTTGCCCATTCAATTACTTCGGATGTTTTGATGTTTTCCATGTAGCTTATTTTGAATATTGATTTAAGAATTATATAGAAATTTGGTTAATAGCCGGTGTTAAAAACCGGAGTGTAAAAGTAGAAAAAAATTCCCGGAATCTCAACCGGACATCAGAATATTTTCAGATGAACCAGTATCTTCCGAATAGTATAAGTAAAAGGTCACTCTGCCGATGATGAAGCAGATTTTGGCCAATTGTCATCATGTATGAAATAAATGTTTATATTTGCGGTGCATATATTTCCGTATTAAAAAATCCGGAAATATTAGAGCCGTGACTGCAAATCCGGTTAACCTGGCAATCCATTCACGCGGCAGCAGGGAAAATTTACTCCCGGTCAGATTAATTAAATCAACACTATTTATTGTTTCGAATAATCATGGAAAAAATAATTACAGGAAACATTGTCGATGTGGTATCGCGCCGCATTTTTCCGGGCGAACTGACCGTTTCGGAAGGTAAAATAGTATCCGTAGAAGAAAAACCGGTGCATTCATCTGTTTTCATCATGCCGGGATTTGTTGATGCACACATCCATATCGAAAGTTCGATGTTGCTCCCCACTGAATTTGCACGTCATGCATCGGTCCACGGAACGGTGGCCTGTGTTTGCGATCCGCACGAAATTGCCAATGTTTGTGGCGTACCTGGTGTCGATTATATGATTGAAAACGCACAGAAGTCGCCTATGAAGTTCTTTTTCGGAGCACCCTCGTGCGTGCCTGCTACCGGTATTGATACTTCGGGAGCCGTTATTAATTCAGCTGATATTCAGGAACTTATGACGAGGGAAAACATACATTTTCTTGCAGAGATGATGGATTATGAAGGTGTCGTTCAGGGAGATGATGAAGTGCTGAAAAAAATTGATGCGGCCCTGAAAGCCGGGAAGCCCATCGACGGACACGCACCTGATATGACGGGCGACAATCTGGTAAAATATACTGCAGCAGGTATCAGCACCGACCACGAATGTATGACACCCGAAGAAGCACTCGGGAAAATTGCACTTGGCATGCACATTCTTATTCGCGAGGGAAGCGCAGCTAAAAATTTCGATGCACTGATTCCGCTCATCCGGAATCACGCCGGTAAAATCATGTTTTGTTCCGACGACAAACATCCCGATGATCTGATACGAAACGGACATATTAATCAGTTGGTTCGAAGAGCCGTTTCGGCCGGTTACAACCCTCTGGATGTGATACGGGCTGCCAGTTATAATCCGGTTAAACATTACAGGCTGAATGTAGGGTTACTCCGTAAGGGCGATGATGCCGATTTTGTAATTGTTGACAATCTCACTGATTTTAATATTCTTGAAACTTACATCCGTGGCGTGAAGGTTGCCGAAAAAGGCGAATCGCTGTTGCAGTTTCAATCAATGAACCATGCAATCAATCAGTTTAATGCCTCAAAACTGACTCCTGAAGACATCAGCGTTACTCCACGGGGCGATAAACTCAAGGTAATCGTGGTAAACGATGGTCAGCTTTTTACTCATGCCGGTACATTTGATCCATTGATAGAAAATGGAAATGTGGTTTCCGATATCGAAAACGATGTGTTGAAGCTGGTGGTTTACAACCGGTACCAAAATTCCAAGCCGTCCATTGGTTTTATCAAAAATATAGGTCTGAAAAAAGGTGCGTTAGCTTCCACCGTTTCGCACGACAGCCATAATATCGTAGCTGTAGGTACTTCCGACCAGGAAATTGTTGCGGCTATAAACCGGATAATCGACAGCAAAGGCGGAATTCTGGTGTGTGACCGGGAGGAAACTTATCTGCTCCCGTTGCCTGTGGGCGGATTAATGTCAACCGGCGACGGTTTCTCGGTGGCAAGTAACTACGAACTGGTCGATGCCAAAGCCAAAGAATTCGGTTCAGCGTTACAGGCACCCTTTATGACTGTAGCATTCATGTCACTGCTTGTTATTCCCGAACTTAAACTTACCGATAAAGGACTTTTCGATGGTATAAACTACGGATTCACGCACCTAATGGAATAATAGCGTGTCCTGATGGATTTATAAAGCTAATATTCAACTGATGACGCTGGCTCGCGGGATTACAGAACCCTTCGACCTGTGAGGAACTTTTGCACCAATCCGGTTGTGCGTTATGCAGGAAAATCAGCTGCTAATCAGGAGAAAAACAAACTATCCTATTTTGCCTGCAAAGTTGCATTTACTAATTGATTTATCATGTTAATTAAAAAAACTTTAATAAATTTACAGCTTCGTTAATTTAACCGAAGATTTACTAAAAATAACGATATGCAATGATTTACTGATTGATTTTTATTTAACAATTAAACAAAAATTATATTATGGGAAAAAAAGTAAAATGTTTTCAATTTCTAATTTTAATGACTTTTGTAGTGTTTTTTAATAGTGGTAAAATGTACGCACAAAAGGAAATAACTACAGTGTTTCCAAAAGACGGAGCAAGTAATGTAAATGTTGGTATTTTAAAATGGTCAGCACAAGAAGGTATGAAATACGATTTGTATTTTGGACTTTCAGCAAATCCAGGTCTTTATAAATCTGATTTGGATACAATGGAAGTAAAACCTGTCATATTAGAATTAAATAAAAAATATTACTGGAAAATAGTAGAGAAAAAAAATGGAAAGGTAATCAGAACATCAAAAATTTTCGCATTTAGTACTTTACCCATTACGCTAAATAACACATTAAAATACAAATCATTTGTAGATTTACGCGATTATAAAATCTACTGGACAATAACAGTAAATGGAAAAGAATGGTTTGTACAAAATCTTGATTATGACTTGCCAAACAATTCGTGGTATTACGATAATTCCGAAACTAATAAAGTGTATGGAAAATTGTATTCAGGTCAGTCATTAACTACTAATCTCAGTGACATTTGCCCAAAAGGCTGGCATATTCCGTCACAACAAGAATGGACGGATTTAATAAACACATTTGGCGGATTAAAAGTCGCAGGTTCTGCACTCAAAGAAACAACCGATTTATATTGGCGAAACAGTAAATTTGACAGAACCAATAGTAGTGGAATAACTGTTTTACCCGCAGGTAGCAGAGACAGCAAACCCTCTTTTTCAAATTTAAATAAATACACTTCTTTTTGGACTTCAACACCAAATCCGAAAGTTCGAAATAGTTTTTCTACAATAGATCTTGGGTTTATGCGTGATAATGTAATTGTTAGTGACGGCGACCCCGCTTGGAGCTACTCAATAAGATGTGTGAAAGATAAATAGGTGAATTTTTAATCGAATTATTTATTTTCAAAAAAAACATAAAACTGAATCTATAATTAATTAAAATGGTAAAAAAATGAAAATAGGAATGATTATCTGTATGGTATTACTTAGTGTAGTATTTTTGTTTGGTTGTGGTCAAAATCAGTCATCACAAGCTCAGACATCATCAATTAACGATAGTTTAGCAGTAAATAAAATTAATACTGATAATAACTCCGTTAATGAAAAAGCCTCCTCTGTCGTTTATCTTTCGTTCAATGGAACAGCAACCGATGACGGCAATATCACAGGAAAAAACACAAATGAAGAATTTTATCTTTTCATAAAAAATTATGAGAACACTATTGTTTATGTTATTTCAAAGCAAAATTATGATTTGTGGTCATCAAAAAAGATTATGCCAGCACAGTTAAAGCCGGGTATGCAGACCTACAAAGCAGATATTGCTTCATCAAAGAAATTGGAAAACGCAGACAATACAGTTGAATACTATGAAATAACAAAACTGAATAGTATAGTCGAAACTGACGAGATAGATTAGTGGTTCAAAACCAAAACTGCAGGTATATCAGCAACTGATAAAATCGCTAACATACAATTTTGCAAACTGTGCGGATTTCTGTACTTTGATACCTTGTATTTTATTAAAAAAAGTTTGTCCCGGTTGATACACTCGTGCTATTTATGGGCGAAAAGTTGTATGTACGCAAATTGTTTTTCGACAGACTATACAGAAGCTAAAATGGAATTACGAAGAATCGAGCAGATGATTTTTTTCTCAGTTATGTATCCGAATTCATAAATGATGCAGAAGATTTTTTCGCAAACCCCCATTATGCCGCATGTAAAAAAGCTTCCTGCAAATCAATTAACATGGAATAAATAGAATTATTTCAAAATTACATATATAATAATAATACAATGAAACACCTGACTAACTTTTTTTTAATTTCTATTCTGTTTTGTTTAACGGGATTCGGCTCTATTAAAAGCCAAAACCAAAATCCGGTTGTTAAAACCACTTCGGGTAATGTATCAGGTAGTATTGACGATGGCATATTTACTTTCAAAGGCATTCCCTACGCCAGGGCTGAAAGGTTTATGCCTCCGCAGGATCCTGATGCCTGGAAAGGAGTTCTTGAATGCACTCAGTTTGGTCCGGCAGCCCGGCAAATAGTACCCTGGATTTCGGAAACTAACCAGGACGAAAAAAAACTGTTCAGTGTAAATGTCTGGACACAGGGGATCAACGATGGAAAAAAACGCCCGGTTATGCTTTGGTTGCATGGAGGTGGTTTCCATGTGGGCAGCAGCAACGATCCGATGACTTACGGTAAAGCGCTGGCAAAAAAGGGCGATATTGTGATGGTATCAATAAATCACCGTTTGAACATTCTTGGTTTTCTTGATTTATCGGCATGTGGCCCGAAGTACGCGCAATCGGCAAATGCCGGCATGCTCGACATCGTAAAAGCGCTGGAGTGGATTAGCAAAAACATTGAAAGTTTCGGTGGTAATCCTTCCGATGTTACCATTTGCGGCGAATCAGGAGGTGGCGGCAAAGTGGGGACACTCATGTGTATGCCAACGGCAAAAGGTTTGTTT
>CAZWLJ010000051.1:0-18980 GCA_964634605.1 uncultured Paludibacter sp. | reverse complement strand
TTATTGATATTCAAATAATTATATCGCTATATAATTTTTGTCATGTACTAAAAAAATATTTTTAATTACAATTCATAGCTCAAAATGATACGAGATAACTTTATACGCTTATTCGAAGACAGTTTCAGAAAAAACTGGAATCTGAATGCATATACAAATTATGGCGAAAATTTAACGTTAACCTATGCTCAGGTGGCAGAGGAAATAGCTAAACTTCATCTTTTATTTGAACAAACGGAGATTAAAAGAAATGATAAAATAGCGCTGATAGGTAAAAATAATGCCAACTGGGCTATTACCTACCTGGCTACAGTTACATATGGTGCTGTTATTATTCCCATTTTGCAGGATTTTAATCCGAATGATGTGCATCATATCATCAATCACTCGGAATCAAAAGCGCTTTTTGTAAGTGATTATATCTGGGAAAACCTCGAAGAGAGCAACCTGAGAACCGTAAAAGCTGTCTATTCACTGACTGATTTCCATTTGATTACAATTATTAATCAACCACTTCCTACATTGCTTGAGGAAAATGAATCGAAAGAAAATATTGTAGCTCCGCTTAATCCGGCTAAACTGACAAAAAAACACATACGTGAGCTTTTCGAAAAAAAGTATCCCGACGGATTCCATAAAGATTCAGTAAGATATATCGATAAACACAATTCGGAACTCGTATGCATCAGTTACACATCCGGAACAACCGGATTCAGCAAGGGAGTGATGCTTACAGGCAATAATTTTGCCGGGAATATCACCTTCGGCATTCGCACCGGGCTCCTGGAACCGGGATTCAAACTGGTGGCATTCCTGCCACTTGCACATGCCTACGGGTGTGCATTCGATTTTCTGACTGCCACCTGCACCGGAAGTCATGTGCATTTTATCGGGCGTACTCCTTCGGCCAAAATACTCCTCAATGCATTTGCCGAAGTAAGGCCTAATGTTATTTTCTGTGTTCCGCTGATAATCGAGAAAATCTATAAAAAACAAATCCAGCCTCTGCTCGAAAGACCCTCAATGCGCTGGGTACTCAGTATTCCGTTTCTGGATCAGACCATACTGGCACAGATAAGAAAAAGACTGATTGATGCTTTTGGCGGAAATTTCTCACAGGTCATTGTTGGGGGCGCTCCGCTGAATGCTGAAGTGGAAGAGTTTTTTCATAAAATTAAATTTCCCTTCACAGTCGGATACGGCATGACAGAGTGTGCTCCGCTGATCAGTTATTCACATACCAACGATTTCCTCCCGAAATCTGCCGGAAAAGTGCTGGATATAATGGAGGCAAAAATTGACCGGCCTGATCCGAAAACCGGGGTAGGCGAAATTTTTGTAAGAGGCGAAAACGTGATGAGCGGATATTACAAAAACGAAGAATCGACCAAAGACATACTGGATGGCGAAGGCTGGCTGCATACAGGCGACCTGGGAAGTATTGACGCAGAGGGCAACATATTTATTCGCGGACGTAATAAAACCATGATACTGAGTGCAAACGGACAAAATATTTATCCGGAAGAAATTGAAGCAAAACTTAATAATATGCCATTTGTCATGGAAAGCCTGGTTATCGATTCTAAAGGAAAATTAATGGCATTGGTATGCCCTGATTATGAGGCAGTTGATGCCGAGGGTTTGAGCCAGGAACAACTTGAAAAGGTGATGGAAGAAAACCGCAAAATGCTGAATGCCTCTGTAGCCGGATATGAAAGTGTGGCCAAAATACACCTCTATCCGCATGAATTTGAAAAAACTCCAAAAAAGAGTATAAAAAGATACCTCTACACCACTGCATTCGAGTCCTGAAAAAATATTTTAAAAAAGTAAAAGAATATTTGTTCATGAATATGAAAATGTAGTAACTTTGCACCGTTTTTTAGAAACAATATTTATAAAGAATGAAAAAAGTATTTTTATTTATCGCTGTAGCTTCCTTTTTTGTTGCATGCAACAAACCTGCTCAGAATCAAAGCGATTCACAGACAGACTCGCTGGTAGTAGAAGAAGTTGTACCGGCTGCAGCAGATACCCTGAGCTCCGACAGCATTGCACCGGTGGACAGCGTGGCTCCGGCTATGTAATCAGTATCTGAAGTTTTTTACTGTTTTGTCAGAAACAGTTTGTTGTTTTATTGAATTTTTACCCGTTTTTTAAGGCTTTTTTTAGGAAAAACAAGTAAAGGTAAAAAAAAAATAAAAAAAAATGAAAATTATTAATGTTATTTCAAATTATTGATGTAACTTTGCACCGATTTTGAATTGAACAAAATATATAACATGTTAAATTTTTAAAGGATTAAAACAAAATGAAAAAAGTATTTTTATTTTTTGCTGTTGCTTCAATGTTCGTAGCATGCAACAAACCAGCTGAAAAAGCTGAAGAAGCTCAAGATTCAATTGCAACTGAAGTTGTAGAAGTTGTTGATTCTGCTACTGCTGTTGTTGACTCTGCTGCTACTGCTGTTGTTGACTCTGCTGCTACTGCAGTTCAATAATTGAACACAGCTGACTTAAAGTCAAAAAAGCCCGTTGAAAAACGGGCTTTCTTTTTTGCTTTAATTTAAGTATTTTTGCAACCAAAACGTATACAATATGTTAAGAATAGCAATACAGACCAAAGGAAGACTCCACGACGATACTATGAATCTGCTTACCGAAACAGGCATTAAGCTCGAATCGGCTAAAAGACTGCTCCTTATGCCATCCCGGAATTTTCCGGTAGAAGTCCTGTTTCTGAGAGATGATGACATACCCCAGTCGGTAGCTGATGGTGTGGCGGATGCTGGTATTGTGGGAGAAAACGAGTTTGTTGAAAAAAACAAAAATGCCCGGATTGTCAAACGTCTGGGTTTCAGCAAGTGCAGACTCTCGCTGGCTGTTCCGAAAGAGGAAATTTACACCGGGAAACAGTGGTTTGACGGAAAAGTAATAGCTACATCCTATCCGGCAATATTAGGCGAATACCTCAAAACCAACCATATAGACGCTCGGATTCATGTGATTACAGGCTCTGTGGAAATAGCTACTGGTATCGGGCTTGCCGATGCGATTTTTGATATTGTGAGTTCCGGTAGTACGCTGATAACCAATCATCTGAAGGAAGTTGAAACGATCATGACTTCTGAAGCTCTGCTTATAGCAAACAAGGATTTGTCGGCTGAGAATGTAAAAATACTGGATGAACTTTTATTCCGGATTGAGGCTGTTCAGATGGCAGAAGATAAAAAATACGTTCTAATGAATGTGCCTACTGAAAATATCGAAAAGATAGTGGAAATTATTCCGGGTATGCGAAGTCCTACCATCATGCCACTGGCCAAAACCGGATGGAGCTCGTTGCATGCCGTGATAAGCGAAAAAGGATTCTGGGATATTATAGGCAAGCTGAAAAATCTGGGAGCCGAAGGAATCCTGGTGGTGCCAATTGAAAAAATGATTTTATAATCCCCCGGCACGCATATTTACGGTTATTTTAAGCATCGACGACTTGAGTTTCAGTTTTTTTAACGGGGTGAGAGTTTTTTTATTTTCACATGAAAATTAATTGTGCCATCTTTGCATATTCAAAAAAAACGAGATAATATAATCCGGATTCTATCCTTCAACAAATAAAATGCATAACAAGATAAGATCATTTGCAGTAATTTTGTTAGCTTTTGCTGCACATTTTGCTGTAAGTCAAAATACGATCAACTCACCTTACACCCGCTTCGGATATGGCGAAATATCTGACGGTACTGCAACCGAAATTCGCGGAATGGGTGGTGTGTCGTTTGGCAACCGTTCGCAAAGTACGATCAACAGCGCTAATCCGGCATCGTATACAAGTGTGGATAGTCTTACTTTTATGTTCGACCTGGGTGCCGGTATGCGTTTTTCTCACTTTTCGGACAAAAATAACTCCAAAAATACTCTGAATGCGAATCTGGAGTATATGTCCATCCGTTTTCCGCTCGCAAAGTGGCTGGCATTCAGTGCCGGATTACAACCTTTTTCGCTTGCCGGCTATAACTTCAGCAGTTCCGATTCATTAGTCATAAAACGAAATTCACCTGCAGAAGATCCGTACAAAGTGGGTTTTCAGCAGACTTTTTCAGGTTCGGGAGGTATTTCGCAACTTTACGGAGGCTTATCTGCCGGATTATTCAACCATGTATCAGTCGGGGTGAATGCATATTACCTTTTTGGTGATGCCAGCCATTTTCGCACCCTCACTTTCGGAAGTACTACCGGATTCAGCTCATCGCTTTATACCAATCAGATTAAAGCATCAGATTTCAAACTCAGATACGGACTGCAAATCTACAATACATTTGCCGGAAAGCATGATGTTACGCTTGGTGTTATCTATGAAAATAAAAACAAGCTGAACGGAGAATACACTTCCACACTCAACGGTGATACGATAAAAAACATAAAAGGCTTTGAACTGCCTCAGACACTTGGGGTAGGTTTGTCCTATACATTTAATAAAAAGCTGACCATTGGCGCTGATTATATGCAGCAGAAATGGGGTGATGCTTTGTTTTTCGGTAAAACCGATTCACTGGTCAATACTTCACGCATAGCTTTAGGAGCTGAATATATACCGAATCCTTTCGGGCGGGCCAGATATTCCGACCATATTCGATACCGGATTGGATTCAGTACTGTCAATCAGTACTACCGGTTTGGAAACGGGCAACCGAATAATTATATATTCAGCATAGGTGTGGGATTGCCCACCCGAACAGGTAAAAGCATAATGAATGCCTCGCTCGAATACGGAAAAATCGGATCGTCATCCATGCTTCGTGAAGATTACCTGAAGCTAACATTCAGCGCATCGATCAACGAATTCTGGTTCTTCAAACCAAGGCTGTAAAACATGGATTGTGTAAAAAAAACATTAAATAATCTGACAACCGCCCTTTTGGTGGTTGTTGTGTTGTTTACCGTTTCCTGTTCGAAGGATGAACCTGACAAAATCGAGGCGGTAAAGGACCGTAAAACTCTTCCGGCACTTTCGGCAACTAAAATCACTACTGTAATTTCAGACTCAGGAATCACACGTTACCGCATTTATACCGATAAGTGGGATATTTACGACAGGGCTGCCGAGCCATACTGGGAATTCTCAAAAGGAATTCATTTTGAACGATTTGCCGAAAATCTTTCTGTTAATGCTACTTTCAACAGCAATTATGCCCGATATTATGAAAGAAAAAGAATGTGGGAATTCAAAGGAAAGGTAAAAGCCATCAACCTGGAAGGAGTCATGTTTGAAACTGATATTTTGTATTGGGATGAGGCAAGCGACCGGATTTTTTCAGATCAGTTTATCAAAATAACCAGACCAACAATGATTATAACCGGTGTCGGTTTTGAGGCAAATGAGTCTCTCTCGCAATGGAAAATACTGAATCCTAAAGGACCTATCTATGTCGACGAACAATAAAATGACTATCATTTTCATGGCAATAAATGGCTGATCAGCTTAATAATTATTTTTTTTTATCGTTCTTTCATTTATCACACGGAAAAATCTTATATTTGTAATTCGGTAACAAACAATTTAATCACATAAAACTATGTTAATCAACATTTTATTATTTTCGTTAGGAGCTCCTGAAATTATCCTGATAACGTTGGTTGTACTTTTGATCTTTGGTGGGAAAAAAATACCCGAACTGATGCGTGGTATCGGAAAAGGTGTTACCAGTTTCAAAAAAGGACTGAAAGACGTCGACGACGAAATTAAGAAAGACATAGAATAAATTCTTTCATCTGTTTCTGTACTGAAAGAAAAATGAAGTCTGCTAATAGAGCAACCTCTGAAAAGGAAAGCACATTTTGGGAACATTTGGAGGCTTTGCGCTGGACAATACTCCGAAGTCTGGGTGTGCTGTTGCTTCTTGTGTCTGTTGGATTTGGTTTTAAAGACTTTATTTTCAATAAAATAATACTTCCTCCGCTTACATCCGATTTTTACACTTATCGCTTTCTTTGCTATCTGGGCGAACTGACAAAATTTCCGGCCTTATGTCCTGAATCTTTTCAGATTCAGATGATTAATATTACACTTTCAGGACAGTTTATGATTCATATGCTGTCAACATTAATCATTGCTGTAATCATTGCAGTACCTTACCTGCTATATGAAGCCTGGAAGTTTATCAGACCGGCTCTCTACCCGGATGAGAAAAAAAGTGTGGGAATGATTTTTCTTTCATCTTCCATTCTGTTTTACCTGGGAGCGGCTGTTAGCTATTTTATTATTTTTCCTTTCACACTTCGTTTTCTTGGCACGTATCAGGTCTCCGAGGTGATTGTAAATCAGATTTCTATCCAGTCGTATATGAATACGCTCGCCCTGCTTGTGTTTTTTATGGGGCTGGCTTTCGAACTGCCTGTAGTGATGTATTTACTTTCGCAAATTGGCGTGGTGAATAAAGAGATGCTTCGAAGTTTCAGAAAATATGCGTTTGTGGTGGTGCTTATACTGGCAGCCTTTATCACTCCTACTACCGATCCGTTCACCATGATGGTTGTAGCAGCACCCATTTATCTGCTTTATGAATTGAGCATTGTGGTTTGCAAAAAAAACACAGACACTCAATCAGATCCCACTGACGAAGCTGATACCTATCCCGATTCAACGGAATAAGCATTCTCGTGATTCCGGCATGTTTTTCGCCGGATAAATTCATCCTGTACGTTCTTTTTTGCTTCAATTTCAACATTCTTTAATAAAATTGAATGGCTTCAAATGCTATACATTTGCAGAAAATACCTTATTTTTGTAAAATGACATCTCAGTGATGGCAAAAAACAGGATAACTTATTAATTCATAGAAAAATATATGACATCATCATCAGCAAAACTGTATTCATTGGATTTTACCAATGTAAGAACCTACATCTTTTCTGTAGTATTCATTATCGGCAATCTGGTTCTTCCTCAGCTTGCACACCTCATTCCACAGGGAGGTCTAATCTTTTTGCCCATCTATTTCTTTACACTGATTGCCGCTTACAAATATGGCATTCGGGTTGGTTTACTTACGGCTGTTTTGTCACCGCTTGTTAATAGTTTGCTTTTCGGAATGCCTCCTGTAGCCGTATTGCCGGTTATTCTGATTAAATCTGTATTACTGGCTATCGCGGCAGCTTTAGCGGCCAGACATTTCGGTAAGGTAAGCTTTGCTGGAGTTCTCCTGGCTGTTTTGGCGTATCAGTTGATTGGTATGGGAGCGGAAATGGCCATTACTCAAAGTATTTCTGCAGCCGTTCAGGATGTTCAGACAGGCTTTCCGGGGATCTTATTACAAATTACAGCCGGATTCTTAACCCTTAAGGCATTGGAAAAGGTATAAATGGAGCAAAAATCATTTGCCGAAGTTCTAGATCGCTTTCGTGAAATTCAGTTTTATGAAAAATTTGATTTGATTGTTGCCATTGCCAATGGAGGAATTATTCCTGCAGCCATACTCAATCAGCGATTTCAGGTTGAATTTCAGGTTTTAAAAATTAATTTCCGGGATATCAATCAGAAACCCCGGTTTGAAAATCCGCAACTTCTTGCTCCCGTAGGATTTAAATTTACAGATAAATCGATTCTGTTGGTTGAAGATAGGATTAAAACGGGTGCAACTGTAAAATTTGCCACCGAACTACTGGCAGGCGCAAAGGTAGTAAAAACATTTGCAGTGAATGGAAATGCGGATTATGCGCTCTACAACGAATCATGTTTTCGCTTTCCCTGGAATATATAGGGAATCATTTTCCACAAAAAATTAATTATTATGGACAGAAGAAAATTTTTGAAATCAGTAGCTATAACAGGTGCTGTTGCTGCAGGAGGAAAAATCCTTTTGAAAGAAAGTGACGGAATGGATATTCTGTCTCAAACATTTGTAAACAGTGCCAATGCCGCACCGGTTTCAGGACCTGCTGCAAAATACGATTTGATTGCTGTACTTGGAGGAGAGCCCGAAGTAATGTTTCGCAAAGCCATTGCCGAAATGGGCGGGATGGGAAATTTTATCAAAAAGGGAGACAAAGTAGTGGTGAAACCCAATATCGGATGGGATAAAATACCCGAACTGGCTGCCAACACGAATCCCAAGCTCGTGGCTGAAATCATCAGGCAATGTTTCAAGGCAGGAGCCAAAGAGGTGACTGTGTTTGACCATACATGTGATGACTGGCGAAAATGCTATAAAAACAGTGGGATAGAAGCAGCTGCTAAAGCCGCCGGAGCCAAGGTCGTTCCCGCCGATCAGGGATCGTATTACAAACCCGTATCGCTGCCTGACGGAAAGAAACTCACCCAAACTCATATTCACGAATCAATAGTAAATGCTGATAAGTGGATTAATGTTCCCATCCTGAAGAATCACGGAGGAGCTCAGCTCACAATGTCGATGAAAAATTACATGGGAATTGTGTGGGACCGGGGTTTTTTCCATGCCAACGACCTGCAGCAGTGTATTGCTGATGTCTGCACTTACGAAAAACGGCCTGTACTCAATGTGGTGGATGCTTACCGTATGATGAAAACCAGCGGACCACGCGGGAAAAACGAATCGGATGTAGTTCTCACCAAGGGCTTATTCCTTTCGCAGGATATAGTAGCTGTTGATACGGCTGCTGCCAATTTCTTCAATCAGGTACGCGAGATGCCCCTTTCAAAAGTAGGACATCTGGCTAAAGCACAGGAACTCAGGTTGGGTACCATGAACCTTAACTCGCTGAAAATTAAAAGAATAAAATTATAATATCCAATTAAAACATAATCTTCTATGTTGAAAAAGTTCCGAGTTGGATTTTCTATCGTTCTGATTGTGCTGATAACCTTTTTTTTTCTTGACTTTGCAGGTATTCTGCCATTAGGTTTTCACTCGGTTACCAAAATTCAGCTTGTACCGGCACTTCTGGCACTGAATGTTGACGTTCTAATTATTCTGTTCGTACTCTCTTTTGTGTTCGGAAGGGTGTATTGCTCATTTATCTGTCCTATGGGAGTGTATCAGGATGTGGTGGCCTGGATTTCAAAAAAAATCTCAAAAAAGAAAAGATACACTTATAGTAAGGCGAAAACGATACTTCGCTGGTTGGTGCTGGGAGTTACGTTGATTTCATTTTTATTCGGCTTCACTTTTCTTGTGGGTCTGCTCGACCCGTACGGAGCTTACGGACGAATTGTTACTCACATTTTCCGCCCGGCCTATCAGGCAGGAAATAACCTGCTCGAATCCATTTTTTCTGGTTTTGATAATTATACTTTCTACAAGGTAGGTATTTACGGACTGGGAGTCTTTTCTACCCTTATTGCCCTTGTTACGATGCTTGGAATAGGTTTTCTGGCCTGGCGTAACGGCCGCACATATTGCAATACCATTTGTCCGGTGGGTACAGTGCTCGGTTTTATCAGCCGGTATTCAATTTTTCGCATACAGTTTAATCAGGAAAAATGCAATAGTTGCGGACTATGCACCATGAACTGCAAATCTTCATGTATCAACTCCAGGGAAAAGATAATAGATTACAGCAGGTGTGTCAGCTGTTTTAACTGCATTGAAGCATGTAACCGGAACGCCATGCGATACGCACCTTACAAACCTGCAGGCAAAGTGAAGACTCAACAGGAAAATGTTCCTGTCGACGAATCAAAACGGCGTTTTCTCTCAGCCACCCTGGTTACGGCAGCTGCAGCAACAGGAATCCTTGCCCAGCAAGTATCGCTGCCTGGACAGAAGAAAAAAGATATCAGACGCAACCTGCCGATTTTGCCTCCGGGAGGAGTTCAAACCGATAACTTCAACGAAAAATGTATTTCCTGCCATCTTTGCGTTAGTAAATGTCCTTCGCATGTCCTTAAACCTGCATTTACAGAGTATGGACTGGAAGGAATCATGCAACCACGGCTGTATTTTGATAATGGCTTTTGCAACTACGATTGTACAATTTGCTCCGAAGTATGTCCTTCAGGAGCACTTTTACCTCTTACAACAGAAAAAAAACACAGCACTCAGATTGGTCAGGTAAGGTTTGTGCGCGAAAATTGTATTGTTTATACTGACGAAACCAACTGTGGAGCCTGCTCCGAACACTGTCCAACCCAGGCTGTTCATATGGTTCCCTACAAAAATGAACTCACAATACCTGAAACGGATGTCAGCATTTGCGTAGGATGTGGAGGATGCGAGTATGTTTGCCCCGCAATACCCTACAAAGCAATCTATGTTGAAGGGTTGAAAGTACATAACAACTTGACATTCAAAGAAGTAAAACAGGAAGAAGTGAAAGTTGATGACTTCGGATTTTAATATTGTGTCCAATCACGTTTCAGATCAGTTAAAAAACCGGTAACATCCAAACACTGAATGAAAATCTTAGAAAATAATTATTGAACATAAAGTACCATGAGAAAATCGAAAGGATTTTGTTTATTATTTCCGTTGTTAATCTTTGCAGGAATATTTTCCGGAAAAGCAGATGTCATGTCTGTCCGGGATTCTGAAAAAAATCTGATTGCTCTTAAAGATGCTACCCGGCTTACATCCGGGCGTCCGCCCGAAAATGAGAGACTTTTTCGCTCTGATGCCGTGGAGAAAAAGATAGCCCGGGTAATGAGTCAGCTTAAAAATCCTTTTCTTGCATGGATGTTTGGCAATTGCTTTCCAAATACACTGGATACAACAGTTCACTACCGCAAACTTAATGGTGAGGACGACACATTCGTATATACTGGCGATATACATGCCATGTGGCTTCGCGATTCAGGTGCGCAGGTTTATCCTTACGTTCAGCTGGCCAACGAAGACCCTGCACTGAAAAATATGCTGCGTGGAGTCATTCTACGTCAGCAAAAATGTATTATTACAGACCCTTATGCCAATGCGTTCAATGACGGCCCCACTGGCGGACACTGGCAAAGCGACAATACTAAAATGAAGCCTGAACTTCACGAGCGCAAATGGGAGATTGATTCACTTTGCTATCCGATTCGTCTGGCTTATCAGTACTGGCTTGTTACCGGCGATACTTCCGTTTTTGGAAAGGACTGGCAGGAGGCAATTCGTCTGACCGTACAGACATTCAGAGAACAGCAGCGAAAAAAAGATAACGGACCTTACTCTTTTTTGCGGATTACTGACCGTCAGCACGATACTTTATCAAACGGAGGACTGGGTGCACCGGTCAATCCGGTCGGGCTTATTGTTTCATCTTTCAGGCCTTCCGACGACTCTTCTATTCTCCAGTTTCTGATTCCCTCGAATTTTTTCGCGGTTACTTCATTGCGTAAAGCGGCAAAAGTGCTTAAAGAAGTAAATCAAAACACAGAGCTGGCCAATGAATGTCTGGCGATGGCCAATGAAGTGGAGACTGCTCTGAAAAAATATGCGGTATATAAACATCCGAAATACGGGAAAATTTATGCCTTTGAGGTTGATGGCTTTGGCAATCAACTCCTTACCGACGATGCCAACGTGCCGAGTTTGCTCAGTCTGGCTTACCTGGGCGATGTGGATGTGAAAGACAAAATTTATCAGAATACCCGCCGATTCGTTTGGAGTAAGGACAATCCGTATTTTTTCAGCGGAAAAGCAGGTGAAGGCATTGGCGGTCCTCATATAGGTTATGATATGGTCTGGCCCATGAGCATTATGATGAAAGCATTCACGAGCACTGATGATGCGGAAATAAAAAAATGTGTGGAAATGCTCATGAAAACAGATGCAGGTACCGGATTTATGCATGAGTCATTTCATAAAGATAATCCCTTGAAATATACCCGTCCCTGGTTTGCCTGGCAGAATACGCTGTTCGGTGAACTGATTCTGAAATTGATTGACGATGGGAAACTGGAATTATTGAACTCCATAGAATAAAAATTTTTTCACTTTTTAATTAAATGAGGCATCGCACTAAGATAAAGCAATGCCTCATTTTTTTTTGAAAAAAAAAGTATGTTTTTTAACCTACTGGCAGTTATTAAGTTACGAATCTGACTGAAAATTTTTGTTTTAATAATGCTTTAAATAAAGACGATAATCCGGAGAAATTGACTAATTTTGAATCCCGATACAAATACTCCTCTTAAATACATCGGGAAAATGACAACATCTACTCAAATCGGTTTTGATAACGAAAAGTATCTTCACGATCAGTCGGAAGCTATTCTGAAACGTGTAAGCAGATTCAATGATAAACTTTATCTTGAAATGGGAGGAAAGATCCTCTACGATTATCATGCTGCACGTGTTCTACCCGGTTTCGATCCAAATGTGAAAATCCGGTTGTTACAAAATCTGAAAGATAAAATCGAAGTTATCCTATGTGTTTATGCCGGTGATCTTGAACGGAACAAGGTACGTGCCGATTTCGGAATTACCTACGATGTGGATGCATTCAAGAGCATCGACGATTTGAAATGGTTTGGAATCAATGTGGCAGCTGTGGTAATCACCCGGTTCAAAGAACAGCCCGCTGCAATAACATTTAAAAACAAACTGGAGCTGAAGGGGATAAAAGTATATCTTCACTATGCCACCAGGGGCTATCCGACCGATGTGGATAAAATTGTAAGTGACGAAGGGTACGGTGCCAACGAATATATCAAAACAGAAAAGCCCATTGTAGTTGTAACAGGTCCCGGTCCCGGAAGCGGAAAACTGGCCACATGTCTGTGCAACCTGTATCATGAATACAAAAGAGGTGTAAAAGCCGGTTATGCCAAATTTGAAACCTTTCCGATTTGGGATTTACCCCTCAATCATAAGGTAAATATTGCCTATGAAGCTGCTACAGCCGATTTGCGCGACCGAAATATGATTGATTCCTATCATCTGGCTGCGTATGGCGTGGAGGCTGTAAATTACAACCGGGATATCGAGGCCTTTGCATTACTGAAGCGAATTCTTGAAAAAATTACCGGAGGTGAAGCCATGTATCAATCTCCTACTGATATGGGTGTTAACAGAGCAAGTTCAGGAATTGTCGAAGACGATGTTGTTCAGAATGCAGCATATCAGGAAATAATCCGGAGATATTTCAGAAGTTCTGTGGAATATGCTATAGGAGTAACCGGAAAATCAACCCTTGACCGGTCTGCTGAAATAATGAACAGGATTGGCGCCAAAGAGAGCGACCGCAAGGTAGTGGCTGCCGCGCGATATGCCGCTGCAACCGCCGAAAAAACCGGAAAAGGTTACGGAGGGATATACAGTGGAGCAGCAGTAGAACTCCGTGACGGCACCATCATTACCGGAAAAAGTTCTTCTTTGTTTCACTCTTCGGCAAGCATGATTCTGAATGCAACGAAGTATCTTGCCGGAATACCCGACAGCATGCTGCTGCTTCCCGAAAGTGTTATCGACTCAGTAACCCATCTGAAAAAAGACATTTTGAACGGGAAACAGGTAAGCCTGGATGTTGAAGAAACGCTTATTGCACTCGCAATAAGTGCCACATCCAATCCGGCAGCTAAAATGGCGTTGGATAAACTTACAGAATTATACGGTTGCGAGATGCACTCAACGCATATTCCTACTCCCGGAGACGAAGCCGGTTGCCGGAAACTGAAAGTAAACCTGACATGCGATCCGGTTTTCTCAAGTAAAAGACTCTTTATCAGCGAATAATCAGGATATTTCCGGAGGGGGGTAAAATAAAAAAGATTTCTTTGTGTAAAAGAAATCTTTTTTGTTTTAGAGTCAGATACTCAGTATATTGTACTTCTTGTTTATTTCATCCTGTGCAGTTCTTACTTCACCGGGAGTAGGAAAGAGCACCTTTTCTGTCTTTTCACTTCCGTCGGAATCTGTAATGGTGTAACTGAAATAACCATCATCATCTTTCCTGATACTCTGCCATTGACTATTGTCGTCGTGTCTGAACTCACAGTAATGAAACAGAACCTCGTTACGGAAAAGTTCAAATACAATCCTTACTTTTTTCCCTTCCGGTCGGTCAAATTCCACATTATCGGTATATTCTTCCATTATATTGAGTTGGTTATTTTTGAGTTTAATAAGTTTATCAGTATTATTACTTTCCGATACAAAATTTCGAGAAAATCGAAGAAAGTATCTCATCGTTGGTGATTTGACCCGTTATTTCGCCGAGGTGGTGCATGCATTCACGTATATCCTGGCTGAGAAAATCACCGGAAATTCTGTTGTCAATGCCTTCCATTACTCTTCGGATATCGTTAAGGGCAAGTAGCAGTGCTTCATAGTGGCGTGTATTGTTCACTATGATGTCATCAGGTTTTATTTGTTCGAGTTGCGAGGCATGTATGAGTGCCTTTTTCAGATTGTCGGTGTTGATTCTTTTTTTTGCCGAAATGTAGATTCGTTCACCTTCGAATTGCTTGAAGAGTTCGTCAATTACTTCCCGTTCATCTTCAGCCAGTTTGTCTATTTTGTTGAAAACCAGTATTATTTTCTTTCCCTGAGCACGTTTGGCGATTTTTTCGGTCAACCATTCGATGTGTTCGGTTATCTGGGTACAGTCAACTATCCACAGTACAATATCTGATTGTTCAATTTTTTTGTAGGTGAGGTTGATACCGATTTTTTCGATAGCATCGGTTGTCTTACGTATTCCCGCAGTATCGATAAAGCGGAAAATTATCCCGTCAATATTCACCAGGTCTTCTATCGAATCGCGTGTAGTGCCGTGTATATCAGATACGATGGCCCGTTCTTCGTTCAGTAACAGATTGAGTAAGGTAGATTTTCCAACATTTGTTTCGCCGACCAAAGCTACCGGAATGCCTGTTTTCAGTACGTTTCCTCTTTTGAATGAATCGGTAAGTTCGTTTATTTTCTGGTATATTTCACTCGCAAGAGATGACAGTTGCTTGCGATCGGCAAATTCCACATCTTCTTCGGTAAAGTCGAGTTCCAGTTCTACCAGCGAAACAAAATGAAGTAATTTTTCTCTTAAAATTTTCAATTCACCCGAAAAACCACCCCTGATCTGGTTGAGTGCCATCCTGTGTGAGGCTTCGTTGGTGGATGCTATCAGGTCAGCAATAGCTTCAGCCTGTGATAGGTCTACTTTCCCGTTTTGAAACGCCCGCATCGAAAATTCTCCGGCTTTTGCCAGCGAACATCCTTTGTGGATGAGCAGCTGCAGTATTTTTTCCTGAATAAAAACTGAGCCATGGCAGGATATTTCTACCACATCTTCACCTGTAAAGGAGTGGGGAGCACGAAATACAGTTGCCAGCACTTCGTCGATCACTTGTTTTTCCCTGTCGGTTACATAACCGTGGTGTACGGTATAGCCCGGTTTGTCGGCCAGTTTTTCCTCCGGATTACCAAACCTGAAAATTTTATCACATACCGGAAGTGCGTTGGTGCCCGAAATCCGGATTATGGCTATACCTCCCGATCCGGGTGGCGTTGAAATAGCACATATGGTTTTTCCCCTGTCTCTTTCCCGTAAATCAGGAAAATCTGAGAGTGATGATTGATTATCCATATTATCAGACTTAATTTTAGAGAGTTTTTTGAATATAAAAGAATTAATTAGCCTGTATTTTGATTCAACTGATTAATTCTTCTAATTTTTATTATTTCAGGTACCTGTGACGCGCTTTGACTGACTTATATTCTTTCAAGTACGGTATAAATCAGTTTGTCAATAAATGATTTGTAATCGGTGTTGGCAGCTTCCACTCTCCGGTTGGCAATGATGCAGCATACGGTCATTGCCTTGTGTCCCATCAGGCCTGCGAGTCCGGCTATGGCAGAACCTTCCATTTCATAATTGGTAATTTTATAGTTTTTATAACTGAATTTTTCAATCCGGTCATTAAGTTCAGGTTCAGCTAATTCTATCCTCAATGTGCGTCCCTGGGGCCCATAAAAACCGTTTGCCGAAATTGTAACACCCCGGAGCATGTCGTTTTCACCGATTTTGTTCACCAGCCCGCTGTCGGCATTTACCACGTAGGGTGCGCAAAATTGAGGATTCCATTTCAACTGTTTTTTTACTTCCTCCTCGAATTCCAGGTCACATACGCTGTTTCTGCCTGCATAGAAATTCAGTACTCCGTCAAAACCGATTGATTTCTCGGAAATCAGAAAACTTCCAAGCGGTATTTCGGGCTGCATACCTCCCGAAGTGCCTATCCTGATCAGGTTCAACTGCCTGAATCCGGGTTTTTCGGTTCGTGACTGCAAATCGATATTGGCTAAGGCATCCAGTTCATTCACGACAATATCAATATTGTCGGTACCGATACCGGTTGATAATACAGTAATTCGTTTTCCTTTATATGTGCCTGTAATGGTGTTGAATTCGCGGTTCGTAACTGAGAATTCCTGATTGTCGAAATACGAAGCTACCAGGGCAACTCGTCCCGGATCGCCTACAAGTATCACGTTGTCAGCCAGTTGTTCGGGTTTCAGATGCAGGTGAAAAATGCTTCCATCGTCATTGATTACTAATTCTGAAGGCGGGAAATGTTTCATCATATGTGTTGAGTTCTGTGTTTGTTTGAATATCTGATATTTTGTAATTACAAATATAACTATTTTTTGAATAATAATGTTTCATTATTCGATTGATGGATGTAAAAGTGGAGATATTAAAATGAAAGCTGACTTTTTATCTGTCAGCTTTCTATCCTTATTGCAGGTGGCATTTTCAATTATTTTTTTTTACGCCCGCTTTTAATCAATGCTTGCTCAAGCAGGTATTGAATTTGCCCGTTAGTGCTTCGAAATTCATCAACAGCCCATTTTTCAATGGCATTCATCATTTCCTGATCCATTCTCAGCACAAAATTCTTGCTTTTATTTTCTTTTTTTTCAGCCACAAATCTGATTTTTTGCTAATTATACAATGTGCCCGAGTTTATTACCGGCTGAGCGTTGGATTCGCCGCAAAGCACTACCAGCAGGTTACTCACCATAGCTGCCTTTTTTTCGTCGTCGAGTTCAATTATTTCATCTTTGGAAAGTTTGTCAAGCGCCATTTTAACCATTCCTACGGCTCCTTCCACGATTTTTTCGCGTGCGGCAATAATTGCATTTGCCTGCTGGCGGCGCAACATCACGGCTGCAATTTCAGGTGCGTAAGCTATGTAGTTAATCCGGGCTTCCACTACTTCAATTCCTGCAATTTTGAGCCTTTCGTTGATTTGAGCCTCGAGTATTTCGTTCATTTCCTCACCACCCGAACGGAGTGTAAGTTCGGTTTCGGCTTCGCTGTTAAGCAAATCATACGGATACATGCCTGCTACAAAACGCAAAGCAGCATCACTTTGAATCTGAACAAAATTTTCGTAAGCTTTCATTTTTGTGTTTACATTGTCCTGTATGCCTGTTCCGGGAACGGACGAGGCCATCGAAGCGTTATCAATCTCGAACGATGCCTTGTAAGTGTCCACCACTTTCCATACCACCACCATACCTATCATGATCGGATTACCTGTTTTGTCATTCACCTTGATAGGTTCGGCATCGAGGTTTCGGGCACGTAATGTGAGTTTTTTCTTTGCATAGAAAGGATTTACCCAAAAGAAACCGTTGTCTTTCACAGTTCCGCGATATTCGCCAAAAAACACCATTACCCTGGCTTCATTCGGTTCGATTTGCATAAAACCACCCCAGGCTATCGAGTTGAATGTAAACAGAACAATGCACAGGATTATCATGAAAACTAATAATCCGGTACTTAACACTCCGGACGTTACCGACCAGCCAAAAAGTAGTACTATCGCGATGAGCAATAATAAATTGAAAATAATCATGGGGATACCGGGTAGTTTGATTCCGGAAAATTTTCTTTCTTGTGTTTCCATTTTTCTTAATTTATTGAATGATATTAAAATGATATCACAAAGATATGATATTAAGTGCTGAATTCCAAATTTTCACACAAATATTTTTACAAATTTCAGGATTTCGCTATCTTGCAGTCTGAAATAAGAATTAAATACATCATAACTGAATAAATGAAACTGGTAGAAAAAGTAATTTGGGGTGTTATCGGAGCCGGAAATGTATGTGAAGTAAAAAGTGTGCCGGGAATGTATAAAACCCCGCATTCTGAGGTAAAAACGGTCATGCGCCGTGATGCCGTCAAAGCAGCCGGTTTTGCCCGAAGACACGGAATCCAGAATTCAACATCTGATGCCGGGATTCTTTTCAGCGATCCGGATATTAATATTATATACATAAGTACACCACCCGACACTCACTGCGAGTATACCCTCAAAGCAGCTGCCGCAGGTAAGGCCGTGTATGTGGAAAAACCCATGGCAATCACCGGCGAGGAATGTGAGAAAATGATAAATGCCTGCAGAGATGCCGGGGTGCCTTTATTTGTGGCCTATTACCGAAGGGCCTTACCCGGATTCAGCCGGTTGAGTGAAATTATTCATTCAGGAGAAATAGGTGAAGTCCGGTTTGTGCAGATTGAGATGTGGAGAGCGCCCCGATCATATGATATTGATACAAAAGACAACTGGAGGGTATTCCCTGAAATATCAGGGGGAGGTCACTTTCATGATTTGGCTTCTCATCAGCTGGATTATCTCGATTCGCTGTTCGGACCGGTAACAGATGCTAAGGGAATGGGAATAAATCAGGCCGGACTATATCCTGCCGACGACCTTGTTGCAGCGACGTTTCGGTTCGAAAATGGGGTGGCAGGAAGCGGAATATGGTGTTTTACGGCCGATAGTAGTTCTGAAAAGGAAACAATAACCATTCTTGGCAGTAAAGGTCATCTTGTTTTCAATACCTTCGGGAGTCCCATGAAGATTCATATAACAACAAATAAAGGAACAGAAATCGTTGAGACTGTACATCCCGATCATATTCAGCAACCCTTAATTCAGACCATAATAAATCAGTTGCGCGGAACCGGAAAGTGCCCTTCAACAGGTACGAGCGCAGCAAGAACCACAAGAGTGATGGATAGAATTACTTCAGGTGAATAATCCTGTCCGGTTTTCAGAATTTTTTT
>CAZWLJ010000050.1:0-19930 GCA_964634605.1 uncultured Paludibacter sp. | reverse complement strand
ACCAAATTGGGTGCATATCACCGGAATCACTGGGTGCATATCACCGGAATAAGTAGCTTAATACATAAACCTTTCAAAACAAAAGGCGAAATACCCGAGAAAATATATCGGTCACTTGTAGAGAATTTGAAATTTCTGGGTATAAAGTTGGATTCGGTCATATATGGAAGTCAGCAAAATGCTGCAATCTGATATTGCAGTGGTCATTCAACCATAGTACATGAATTAAAGGATAAAAAAGGTAAAGTAACGGGATATGTTACTCTACCTCAGTATTATCAAATAAGTGTAAATAGCAATAATAACATGACTGAAAATTTCGCATCCATTGTTCATGAGCTGGGGCACTTCTTTTGTCAACATTTACCCTCTCCCGGCGATAAATGGTGGAAGCAAAGAAATGTTGATCACCCGATAAGAGAATTTGAAGCAGAAACAATAGCCTGGCTGGTTTGTGAAAGATTGGGGATTGAGAATCCCTCCGAAAAATACCTGGCCGGCTACATCAGCAAATTCAAAAATATCCCCGATGTAAGTATCGAAATGATACTGAAAGGAGTAAACCAGATCGAAATGCTATTCACACCGGTAACTTTCAAAAAATCGCTGCTTGCTCAAAAGGATGAATTTGTAAAAAAGCAGTTGTGAGAAAAAGTGAAGAAGAGCTGATACCGACAGAATCACCAACCTGCAACCTCCGCCACCTCACTGGAATAACGAGCGAAAAATCAGGTACCGCGAAGAAGCCAGACTAATCCTCAGCGAACTCAAAGACGGGAATGAATTTTTGGCCAGGCGGCTGGAGGAGAAGATTGAGGAGTATGGGGGATTTCTCGGGGTAAACATATCAATATATAACCATAAAAAATAAGATCAGACTGATTAGTGATTTTTTATACGGATTTTTTTAATGGATAAATTATTCAGAATACTGTTACAATATTTTTATTATGATAATATATACCGATCATCCGATTGGGATGTGAAAAATTAATTTATTTTTGTAATTAGAAACTTTGATACTAAATATTGCTTATTTCTTTTTGCGTAAATCAGAAGAAACATCAGATTATTATGATTCGATTAATCCTGCTTACAGACTTCACCGAAGCCTTTGCACACAATCTATTGAAGGGCATTCTGGAGTATTCCAAACGTAACGAACCGTGGGTGGTGAGCAGAATGCCTCCATCCTACAAGAAAACTTTTGGGATACAAGGTGTGCTTGATTGGGCCAAATCCTGGCAGGCTGATGCCATCATCGGTCAGTTTGACGATGATGATAATGTTGAGCTGTTCCCGCAAAATGGAATTATCGCTTTAGCGCAAGATTTCAAATCGAAATTTACAACTATTCCAAACATTACGAGTGATTATCGTCTGACAGGAAAGATAGCAGCCGATTACTTCATAAAAAAAGGATTCAAGCATTTTGCATATTACGGCTACAAAAATTCGGTTTGGTCAAAGGAACGTTATGAAGGATTCCTTGAACATATTACTAAAAATAAATTTAGTGTAAATTTTTACGCTTACCAGGAGCAATTGCTTGATGAATTGTGGCATTATGCGACTACACCATTACTCACCTGGCTGGAATCTCTGCCTAAACCAACTGCCCTGATGGCCTGTGATGACACTCAAGGATACAGAATAGCAGAAGTGTGCCGGGCAAACAACATTAAGATACCTGAAGAAATTGCCATTTTGGGAGTTGACAATGATGAGATGACTTGCAATATGGCAGTTCCACCACTTTCAAGTATCAGATTGAACATTGCAAGAGGCGGTTTTTTGGCTGCAGAACTAATTGAGAAATTATTAAAAAACAAAGACAGTGATTTTTTCGACATTATTATTCAGCCAATCCATGTAGTTGAAAGATTTTCTACGAATTTTTATTCTTCATCAGATCCACACATTTTGACTGTGCTGAAGTACATTCATGAGAATTTAACGTCCAAACTACAGGTTTCGGACATCGTTAGGCAGGTGCCTTTGTCGCGCCGTTTACTTGAGATTCGTTTCAAACAGGTAACAAAGCAGCCAATTTACAAGTACATTTTCAAACTTCGGATTGATTATTTTGCACAACTGCTTCTCACCAGTACCGATCCAATAGTTTATGTAGCAGCCCAGGCTGGTCTGAACGATTACCGAAATCTCTCACGTCAGTTTAAAGCACTGAAAAAAGAATCACCACGTGAATACAGGAAACGTCATCAAGTAAGTTATAAGTGAAAAAAAATGGCTAACCAGTAAAAGAAAATTGAAATGTTATTAATCAGGGAGATACAACATTTCATCTTTCAGGAGAGTTTCAGGCAGATTTCGACCTAAAATACCTACTTCCAGTGTTTCGCCCATATAATCCTCAAAATAAAGAACTTCCAATTCATGGAAACCTTTTTCCAATGCCACTTTTCCTTCGGCCCGTCGGGCGCTGTGTCCGCCATCATTGTCCACCACCTGAACTCCGTCTATCAACAAGCGTGAACCATCATCCGAATAGATAAAAAACCTGTAGACTCCTTTTTCGGGAATATACATAAGGCTGCGAAAATGGAATCCAAAATGATCTTTCACCTCCGATTCACCGATTGAAAAATCAGGTATAGTACCTTTTTTTATCATTTTTCCGGCAAAAATTTGTGTCGTATTGTCAAATATGCCTTCGTAATACGTATATGCAACTCCATGTTTTAGAGGATTGACATTTTTGGCAGGCAAATAAGTCATTTGCGTTTCGTCATCTGATGTAATGCCCGAAGGAAAATAGAATTTCAGTTCTTTTCCGGCAGGTGTTGTTATCCAGGTATCAAATTGTCTTTTACCTTCATGCAACTCCACAGTACGTGCTCCACGTTTCAAAGTGCCGTAGGCTGCTGCTCCTGTAACACGTCCATATCCAAGTGTTACCCCTTTATGAATACCGATAAAGTCATTATCATGGTCGTGACCGGCAAATACACCCATCACATCCTTCATATCGAGCAATGCAGCAAAAAATCCGGAATTAACATCGGAAGAGGAAGAGCGTCCTTCCAGATTGCTCCCAAAATAGGTCTTTGAGGTAACCAAATCGTTGTACTCCGGAAGCGGAATGTGCAAATAAACAATTGCAGGATATGGACGATTTTTGTTAGCTGAAGTGTATCTTTCACTTTGCTGTCTGAACCACTTGATTTGGTCAAAGTGAATCCAGTCATAATTACCATACATTTTTTCGGATGGATAATCGTTGGTATCAATAAAATAAAGCAAAGCCCTGATATCTTTTTTCGTTTTGGAATCGTACACCGGAATCACACCATTGCCATATCCCTGAATGTTTTTGAGGCCTCTACCTCCTGCATAATAAGGTGAAGCTAAAAGTAGCTGAAAAATGGAATCTTTGGCTGTTACTTCACCATCGTGATTGCCCAAAATCACCACAAATGGCATTTTAGCATCTTCAAACAGGCGTATAATCGACTTCCAACCTTTCAAAGCAGGATCCGAAGTTACTACATCGCCTGAGAGTACAGCCAGTGCAGGTTTTTCCAAAGATAAAACCGAAAGAATGGTTGCCGTAGTTTCATTATACTTTGGTGAAGATTCATCCCAGTGAAAATCAGTAAACTGGCAAATTTTAAACTTACCCTCGGTAAAAACAAATTTCTTTTGTGCATTAACAGGATTTCCTGTAATACTCAGAAATAATATTGAAAG
The DNA here is from genome assembly GCA_964634605.1 of uncultured Paludibacter sp. Taxonomy (GTDB): domain Bacteria; phylum Bacteroidota; class Bacteroidia; order Bacteroidales; family Paludibacteraceae; genus UPXZ01. The sequence goes on along the minus strand of CAZWLJ010000050.1, from coordinate 16,219 downwards.
GAATAAAGCAAACTTGTTCATGAGTATTTATATTGAATGTGTTTTTATTGTTTTTTTAATACACTTCTATTTCGTCAAAAGCCATTTTAGAAGGTTGATTTTCATCGAAGTAACCCTCAGGACAAACGCCAAAACTTTGGAAATTTAAACGAACGAACCTGGCCTTTGTCTTTGGCAATAAAATAGAATATGGGAAACGGCTTCCTTCATTAAGATTGTTGTCAAAAAGAAGTGATTCCTTTTTCAAAGGAATAAAATGCCAACCGTCTTCGGAAACTGAGATTTCAACGGATTTTGGCGGCCATATAATATTCCAGGGTCTCCACAAAGCTGAAAAGATCACTTTTCTTATCTTCTGTTTTTTATTCAAATCAAGATCTATCTGCACACTGTCGCCTTCAAACACAGTCCAGCATCTTAAATTTTTCGGATAGCCAAACAAACCATCAGTAAGTGCAAGTCTGTATTCAGCACTTTCCTGAGTTGAAGAGAAATTACTTTCATACCGGGAGCCAGTGGCTTTGTTTACAGTGAAGGTTTTTCTCGTAGTTTTAGCAAGTTGCTCTTTATTCCGAAACACAGCAGCATAAAGGGTGGTTTTTTTAGTAATGGGAAAAGGGGCGGTATAAAGTAACGATTGAGGTGTTATCACTGAATCGGTGAGAGAATAACGTATTTCAGTATCAAGAGAAAATGTATTCATTGACACTTCATAGCGTTTTTTATTCACATTCCATTTCCCGTTAATATTTGATTCATATAAATTTCGGCAAGCATTAACTTGCAGATAATCCAATTTTTTAAACTCGTTGTCCAGTCTATATGTAAACTGTTCAAAGTCTTTGTTTTCGGGATTTGTCCACTGCACTTCTGCTATAGCTGCCAATCGTGGAAACGCCATATACTCAAAATATTCGGGTGTCTGTATATATTCACCCCATATATTTGCCTGTGTGCCAATGATGTATTTTTGCTCTTCAGGCAAGAGAGCTGAAGGAATTGGATTGTAATTATACACACTATCAATAGGTAGAAATCCTCCCATAGCCAGCGGAGCAAATTCGGGGTCTTCCTGATAGAAATCGAAATAACATTTGCTTCCCGGAGTCATTATCACGTTATGACCTTGTCGGGCTGCGATGATTCCGCCTGTTTCACCACGCCAGGACATGACTGTAGCATTTGGTGCCAGACCACCTTCCAGTATTTCGTCCCAACCAATAATATCCCGTCCTTTACTGTTTACAAAACGCTCAATCCGATGAATAAACCAGCTTTGCAATTCCTCTTCGCTTTTTAATTCTTCTTTTTTCATCAATTCCTGACAATGAGTACATTTTTTCCAGGCTTTTTTAGGACATTCATCACCACCAATATGAATGTAGTGACTTGGGAATAGCTCCATCACCTCTGTCAAGACGTCTTCGAGAAAACTAAATACATTTTCTTTTGTACAATAAACTTCATCAAACACGTCGAAATAGTCACGTACCACATATGCTTTGCCTAATCCACACGATAATTCAGGATAGGATGCCAACGCGGCTGAGGAGTGTCCGGGCATTTCGATTTCAGGTATTACAATAATAAAACGATCCGCAGCATATTTAACTATCTCCTTTATTTCTTCCTGAGTATAAAAACCCCGTTTCGCTATTCCGTCATAACGACGGGGATAATAATAATCGGAATGTCCCAGTTGGGTTTGAGAACGATAAGACCCTACTTCTGTGAGCTTGGGATATTTTTTTATTTCAATGCGCCATCCCTGATCATCAGTAAGATGAAAATGAAACCGATTCATTTTATAAGCAGCCATTAAATCCAAGAATTTCAACACTTCTTCTTTAGGTAAAAAATTTCGTGCTACATCCATCATTGCTCCACGATAAGAGAATCGGGGTGCGTCGTTAATAGTGACTGCAGGAACAAGTATACTGTGCAATGACAATGCTGTTTTTTCATCGTATATCTCAGCCGGCATCAGTTGCAAAAGAGATTGCACTCCATAAAAAAGGCCTGAACCGGCAGAATTAGCTGTTATTTCAATTTTTTCAGATGTTACTGTTAATTTGTAGGCTTCGTCAGGCAAATTATTGTCAAGTACAAAAGAAACCGGACTTTTTGCCTCATCAGATTTAGTCGATAACTTAACTGAAGTTTTATCCAGAACTCTTTTCAATTGATTAAATGCATGCATAAACGATTCCTCTGACGGAATAGAAACCGTAATTTCACCTTTTAGAATAAAATGGCCGGTTTGAGATGTCAGTCCGTTAGGCTGAGGAATAAACGTATATTTTCTTTCTTCAACTGTGTTTTCGTTTTTTGCAGAGAGAGGCATAAAAAAAAGACACAGTAACGCAAAAGTTATTGTTTTAGATTTTATAAATGAAGGAATATAGATAGAATTGTGCAGCATAAATTTCAATAAGTACGAGAGCCCGTTTCAATATTAATTTTTTTCTGTTTGTTGTTGCCGTACATTACCACCAGTTCAAAAGGCATGTTTGAATCGACTGTAATACGTGGTTCCTCATCAGCCGAACGTCTGGCAGCTGCTTTGAGTGTGATTGAACCATCGGGACCAAAAGGGTACCGTTCAATTCCATTAGCTTCTTTCAGATTTAAGTCCCAAAGGATCTGACGCTTAATATAATCGCCCCGAATACCGATGATAAATTCGATCATACCTGCGATAGGAGCTAATCCAGTCCAGCCAACAAAGTCTTTTCTGGCCATAAATCCCGGTTCTGCACTTTCGGGAGCATAGTATTCCCAAAATGTACCTGTTTTTTTATAAACTTCAAAAACCTGACTGTAATGGCTGAGAGCAATTGTTCTGGCTTCTTTTCGATAACCTTTATTAAGTAGTCCGTTCATGACCATATAATTGGTTCCGGGCCAGATTCCTCCCTGCCAGTAACGTCCGTTATCTTTATATTTCGGATTATCTGCCGAAAGCGAAGGTACGCGGTATTTCCGGTTAAATGTGTTGGGATTATCCAACTCCCTGACCAATAATTCGGTTTGCTTTTCGGTAAGAGCATCCGTATATAATGCCCAATATGCTCCGATTCCTTTAGTGGGGCAAAGCGTACCATCAGCATACTGGTCATACAGAAAATTGGTTTTGCTATCCCAAAGATTATTCTGAATGTATTCTGTAAGCATTTTAGCTTCATCCTCAAAATCCTCAATTTCCTGCCAGCGCTCAGTATAAAAACCCATTTCGAGCAATAAATTGGCTGTAAATAGTTGCTGCAAATTGGTATCCAACCAAACCATGTGACCATGACTATAGATAGGACTGTATTCCGGTTTTACACGCGGCATATTGTCCATTCCGGTCCCCCAGCCACTTGACCAGTAAGTTCCGTTTTGCCACGTACGGTTCAGTTTCAGCCATCTGTAATAGGCCGAAAGTACCGGAAAAACCTTATGCAGACGTTCAGTATCGCCATACTGATGATAATAAACCATTTCGCACCAGGGAATCAAATTCGGGCCGGTACTTACCGGGTCGTATCGTTCGAAGCAATCGGCTCCATCTGCTTTTATTTCGCGGCAAATAAATCCGTCAGGGTGTTGCTTGGCATAAAAGTTATCCAACGTGCGCTGGAAAGGAAAGAAACGTGCCCCATAGCGGGCAAACATCAAGATAAAAGAGCTGTCCCACATGAATATATTGCCATTGTAAGCCGTGTCCATATAGCTTGAAACGAATCCTGAACCTTCCTGAGGTGCCCGAATGTTGGCTACAGCAAATTGCCATGCTTTCCAGTACATTTCAAGTTCTTCGGCATGTCCTTCCCAAATCGGATTAGGGAGAATTTGGCGTGCTTCTCCGAAAGTTTTTGGCACAGTTGTTTCGGGCTTCATAACCCTGAATTCGTTTTCTGACACCAGCGGTTCCTTTACATAGGTATTTTTGTAGGGAATATTGTATTTTGTATCGTTACCAATACTTTGCCCCTCACTTATAAATGAATTTGTGCATAACACAAACAAAATAAAGGATTTCAATAATTTGTTTTTCATAAGTTCATTTTTCATATTGATAAAATTTAAGATTGTTTCTGTGCTTTTATGTTTCGTAATTCTTTATAATTTAAGCAATTTCTTAATTCTCCAAAAAATATCCGTATTCTCGTAAATACCGGTGAATTCTCCGGAACCCGGACCAAAAGCATAAACCGGTACCATGACACCACTATGACCACTGGTAGAAAACTTACCTACAATCTTTCCGGTTTTCAAATCGCCATCCAGCAGAGTGAGTCCGCCTGTTTCATGATCGGAAGTAACTACTACAAGTGTTTCACCATCGTTGGCAGCCCATTGAAAAATTTTACCGATTGTACGGTCAAAGTCATGCACTTCCTGCATCAACATGTCCAAATCATTGAAATGTCCGTAATCATCCAGCTGAGAACCTTCAATCATCATAAAAAAACCCTTCTTATTCTGATTTAAGAGCTCAAGACCTTTTATAGAAGCTTTTGCCAACAAGTCGCCGCGGATGGCAGGAACAGGGGTATCTATTGAATCCACTACTGCAAGAACTTTTCCATGTTTAATTTTTTCCACTTCATTCCAGGTACGAGGTGTTTTGTAACCTTTTGAGGCTAGTTCGTTGAATAGGTTTCTACCATCTGTTCTGTTCTCAAAGAGTTTGGCGCCACCTCCAAAAATATAATCCAATCCGCAATTCACATAGTCCGTTACAATTTCAGCCTCTTTATTCCGATCTGAGTTGTGGCAGCAAAAAGCAGCAGGTGTGGCATCCCAAAGACGGCATGTAACAGCTAATCCGGTTGATTTTCCTTTGGCAGCAGCTAAATCCATCAGGGTAGTCAACGGTTTACCTGCAGTATCAACACCAACTGTATGGTAATTAGTCTTTTGGCCGGTAGCTATAGCAGTGCCACCCGCTCCTGAATCTGTAATCAGTCTGTCTGCGCAATAGGTTTTTGACAATCCAACTGCGTGAGAATTATCCAAAAACAGTTTACCCCGATTGGCCGTCCAGGCCGAATACATGTGCATCAAACTCATGCCGTCCCCAATCATTAAAATTACATTTCTAATCTTTTTCCCATCAGGTGAAACAATCCTGGTAACCTTATAAGGATTTTCCAAAATATACGTTTGCTCTTTATCCCGCCTGTCCTGTGCAGAGATAATGGCCGGAAAGGAAAGAAATAAAACTAAAAGAATTATTGTTAATTTTTTGAAAATTGCTTTCATTTGAATATCATTTTAGTTGAATAGTTACAAATACAGGGGTGTGATCTGAAAGATATTCTTCATTTTCAGATTCTGCCAATACTCCATATTTAGTTACTTCCAAACCGTTTTTGACAAAAATATAATCAATTAAAGTGCGTTCGTTGTAAGGTTCTTTTCCAAAATCGTGAAAACTCCATGCAGGTCCATACACTAATTTTGAAATTGTACGAGTATCTATCAGAAAATTTTTACTTTTTTTGTCCGTAATATTCCGATAAACGTCCGAAACCGGAGTTGCATTAAAATCACCGGTAACTACTACCGGAAGCTTTCCGGCATAGGTGGCAATTTTATCTAAAATCAGATTAACCCCTTCTCTGCGGGCTTCTACGCCAACATGATCCAAGTGAGTATTCAAAATAAAAATCTTTTTGCCTGAAGTTTTATCTTTCAGTATCAACCATGTTGCGATACGTTCACATGCTCCATCCCAACCTTTTGATCCGGCGATGTCTGGTGTCTCACTTAGCCAAAAATTACCCGATTCCTTCAATTCAAATCTTCTTTTTTTATAAAAAATAGGGCTATATTCACCTTTTTGAATTCCATCCTCACGACCAACCCCGAAAACTTCGTATTCCTGTAAACGACTTTTCATATCATTCAATTGACTAAAAAGCACTTCTTGTGTTCCCAAAATATCTGCATCGTAGAATTTAATCGCATTAATGACTCTTTCCTTTCTGAATCGCCAATTATTCATTTCGTCATCGGGATTATCATATCGAATGTTAAACGTCATAACGTTTAATTCCTTCTTTTTAACCGGCTGAGAGGCATTGCACCACATTGTGGCAGTTATCACAAAGATGGAGATAAGAATACTTTGTCTGTTCATCAATTGAAAGTTAATTAGGTTTATTTAAAATACGTATAAGTTCAATGTTCTAATTTTCACGTTTCATCTTTTTCCAAAGACCCCATGTAACTGTTAAAACAATATTAAAGTCATTTCAGCGCAATTTCATCTAGTCAACATATAATACTGAATCAGGTATAGACTGTAACGTTTCAGCAGAGGGGATCTTCCATGACCAACTTAAATGTTCTCCTTCATAATCTTCCAGATACAACAACCGATAAGAATGAAATCCTTTTTTAAGTGCAATAGTTCCGGTTGCAGGAATTGCAGCGTGAGAACCGTCATTGTCCACCACTAATTCGTTGTCAACATACAGAACACTGCCATCATCTGACTGTGTTTGAAATAAATAAATACCATCTTCAGGTACATTTATATATCCAAAAAAATCATATCCAAAATGATCTTTTGCAACAGCATCTTCAATAGTAGGTTTTGCCATTGTCCCTTCATGTATCAAAGGTGTTTGTTCAATATCAGCCACTTTTTTGAATGTTCCTTCATAGTACTTGTAATTTGTGCCTTGCTGAGTAGGTTTTACATTTAACGTCTCCCGGAGAATTGCCTTTGAGGCAATAATTGTAAAATCTTCACTTGGAACAAATTTGACTTTATATCCTTTTGCCCTTATTCTTGTGGTTTTATCAATCATTATTGGTTTGTGATAAAGTCTGGAATCCTTGGTTGGTTCACTTCCATCAAGCGTAAAGTAAATTTCAGCGTTTGGTGTCGTAGTTCCAAAAGAAACCCGTATACTATCTCTGAATAAATTCAAATCCTCGTTGACATAAGGAATGGAAACTTTAGGTTCTGAAGTGAATGAATAGGGTGCTGATTCTGAACCAGTACCTCTGGATAAATTCGGTTTGGATGTAAGTGTAAATTTTAAGACACCTCCTGCCATGATTTGTTCAAACAAAATGAAATTCTCTTTAATTTCTTTTCCATTGAATGTAATTTTGTCAATGTAAATATTGTTTTTAGGATTATTGGCAAGGATAGTCAATTTTTTTCCCGAGGCCAACTTTATAACTGATTTTTCAAATAAAGGGGAAGTAAACACAAACTCGTTGCTGCCAGGACAAACAGGGTAAAATCCCAGAGATGAAAAAATGTACCAGGCTGACATCTGTCCACAATCTTCATTGCCGATAATCCCCTGTGGAGTGGAATTATACATTTCCGATAAAATTTTCCGGGTCAGTTCCTGCGTTTTCCAAGGTTGACCTGCATAATTGTAAAGATAAGCAATGTGGTGACTTGGTTCGTTACCATGTGCGTACTGCCCCATCATTCCGGTAATATCCTGAAGTTCGCCCTGCAATTCGGAGTTTGCAGTAAATAACGAATCAAGTGCTGCCAAAAATTCATCTTTTCCTCCAAATTGTTGTGTCATCCCATATACATCGTGAGGAACAAAATACCTGTATTGCCATGCCGTTGCTTCGGTAAAATCACGACTTACCACATACGGATCAAAAGGTTGTTCCCAGTTTCCATCCATCCGTTTTCCACGAAAGAATTTTGTAGAACCATCAAAAACATTTATGTAATTTTGAGAACGTTTCATATAGGTATTGTAGACATCCTCTTTGTTCATAGCTTTGGCCATTCGGGCAATGCACCAGTCATCGTAGGCAAACTCCAATAAACACGAGACTGATTCTTTCTTGATGTTCGAGGGAATGAAGCCATATTTAATGTAATAATCGGCTCCTTTTTTATTTTTTTCTGATGAAGCAATCATGGCTTTCAGAGCCTTTTCGGCATCAAATCCTCTGATTCCTTTCATATAGGCATCGGCAATAACCGAAACGGAATGATATCCAATCATGGTACCGGTTTCACCTGCAGAGAGTGGCCAGATTGGCAGTTCACCCGAATCGTCGTAAGTATTCAGGTATGAATTAATCATATCGTTAACTAATTTATTATCAATCAACGTCATCAAAGGATTCCAGGCACGAAAAGTATCCCAAATCGAGAACGTGGAATATTCAGTTCTTCCTGAGGGAACACGATCAATCTTCATCGAATGCCTGCGATATTCTCCGTTCACATCATTTATGGTGTTTGGGACTACCATTGAGTGATACAGTGCAGTATAGAAATTTACCAGGTCATCCTTATCAGAACTTTTTACAGTAAAACCTGAGAGGGCATTATTCCAGTTTTTAACAGCATTCTTATGCACTTCATCAAAGTCAAAATCTTTTACTTCCTGTTCTAAATTTTTTCGGGCATTTTCGATGCTTACAATCGAAATTCCCACTTTTGCAACGACTGGTCTACCATCAGTAGTATCAAAATTGAGTATGGACTTTAATTTTGTACCGGTAAGTTTCGTTTCAGCTGAAACCAATGTTTTATCTTTCAAAAATTGAACTTTCCGGAAAGGTTTTGAAAATTGAACAACAAAAAACACATATTGATTGTCAGTCCAGCCACCTGTTTTTCGCATTCCTACCAATTCGTTCTTTTCTGTTATTTGCAACGAAGATTCATATATTTTTTCGTTATCCAACAGATGAGCCAAATCAATCACAATAGTCGCAGGTTTATCTTTTGGAAACGTATACCTGTGCATACCAACGTGCATGGTAGATGTAAGTTCGGCTTTAATGTTTTCGTTTTTCAATAAAACAGAATAATAACCTGCTGAGACCTTTTCATCCTGATGGGAGAAAATGGCAGGCAGACAAATGTAATCCGACTGAATATCAACTCTCTGAGTTGTTGGTCGAAACAATACATCTCCTAAATCAATGCAGCCGGTTCCACTCAGATGAGTGTGTGAAAAACCCATCATTGTTGAGTCGTCATAATGATAACCTGAACAGGCATCCCAGTTGCCGCGGCGGGTATCCGGACTAAGTTGAACTGCTCCAAAGGGTACTGTAGCACCGGGATAAGTGTGACCGTGAAATCCGGTACCTATCAATGGATTGACAAAGTCAGCTGGAGCTCGTTTGGCCAGGATATTTGTACTTAAAGATAAAGCTAAAACAAGCAGTAAACAGTAATGGATTTTATGTTTCATGATGTCATTATTCTATTCAGGTAAAATAAATAAAATCGATAGTATAAGAAAGCAATCTGCAAGAATCAATATACAAATATACTAACTCTTGCAGATTAGAGAAATCAATAAACAAAATGTTTTTTATTTTATCACTCAGTTTGACTAATTGTAACCCGGATTTTGCACCAGTTTGCCGTTTGATTTGATTACTTGTTCTGATGGGTACGGGAACACAATCATATGATCCTGATACGTGTTTTTTGTTTTATAATCAGAATAAGGCTGAACTGTAAAATCAGAAGCAGGATTGCTGCGATTTGTATATTTGCGGATACGAGGACTTGCATTCAATTCTTTCTTTGCCAATGTTTTAATTTCAGCATTAGTGGAACGATGCCATCTTTTGAGATCAAATAAGTGATCGGTGTATTCAAAAGCCAGTTCACAACGTCGCTCATGATAAAGATCTGCCATTGTAGGTGTACCGGTAATTTCGGTTAGGTTTGAACGTCTGCGTATGCGATTCAAATCATCTTTTGCTTTGGCAGGCTGAGATGTCATCAAATAAGCTTCAGCACGGAATAAAAGCATTTCTGCAAATCGAATCAATGGGAAATTTAAACGAACTGTCGGCCAGTTACCATTCGGATTTACATAACCGAGCGAGGTTGCATCTTTGTATTTGAACGGATCCATATATTTGTTAATCTGGAAACCAACATCAAGGTCTGTATCTGAATAATATTTCCGCTTTTCTCCGAAAAATTCAAATTCCTGATTGTATTCCAAAATTGAACGAACCAAACGCACATTACCTGAACCATCTTTCAACATTTCTTCGTAGATATCATAAGCAGGTTTCATCTGTCCCCAACCGTTGAATTTTCCCCAGCCTTTATTCTCGAGAATAACACCCGGAAATTCTACACCACCTCCATCTACTCCACCATTTGAAGGTAAAGACCAAACATATTCGCTGTTCCAGAAATCAGAGATGTTGGATGAGAAGTTTTCATTGAAAGTTGGAGCTAAATTTCTAGCGTATTTTGTTTCCAGCAGATTTACCATGCTGATTACATTTTGCCATTGAGTTTCATCCCATGTAGCCCAATAAGCATAAACCTTAGCTTTGTAACCTACAGCTGCAACCTGATGAGCACGGCCTTTGTCTTCATCTGAGTAATCTTCATACCGGGGCAGATATTCTATGGCTTTATCCATGTCTTCTATTATCAGTTTATAATTATCAATTACTGAAGCACGCTGCGGTGGGATTGAGTTGTCATATTCACCTTCAAAATCTTCGTAACGGACAAAAGGAACACCCTGATCTTTCACTCCATAGCGATATGCAATCAGAAAATGTGCCATTCCACGCATAAAATAGGCTTCGCCAAGACTGCGGTGCTCTATTGCACTAAGCCCTTTTTGTTTTTCTTTGGCCAGCAACTGTTTTATTACAAAATTTGATCTTGACATATTTTGATAAAGTGTTTCAAAAACAGTTCTTAAAGGGCTTTCATTACCAGTATAATTGAAAGTAGCCAATGTGTTGTAGCTTCTGGTTCGCGCCCAAACGATATCATTTGCAGCAGCTTGTTCCCAAAACAATTCACGACCATATACATCTTCCTGAGGTATTGGAGCATAGAGACCGTCAATAGCATCTATAGCTTGTCCATCATTAGTAAAATACGTATTAGAAGTAGGGTCTCCTTCCGATTTTACATCTAAAAAATTTTCGCATGAGCTGAAAAGAACTAACAGCAGAGCAAATATTGATAAATATTTTATTTTCATCGTTATGTGAAATTAAAGTGTTAATTAATAAGTTAATCTTAGACCTAAGGAAAATACTCTTGAAACAGGGTATTTCATTGCATCCCATCCACCGGTTTCAGGGTCCATCCCTGAATATTTGGTAAATGTAAAGAGGTTTTCACCACTGAAATAAACTGACATTGTACTGTTACGATCTTTCAAGTGTGCAATCTGACGTAATGTATTTGTCAAATCATAGGACACAGTAATATTTTTGATACGCAAGTAGGATGCATCTTCCAGATACCAATCGGATGGTAAAGTGAAGTTTGAGTTTGGATCGTTTTTAGAAAGACGAGGAATAGTTGATGATGTATTAGAAGGACTCCATGCATTTAATATATCAGTTACACGGTTAAAACTGCCTTCTACGTCGCTCATAGTCATATATTTTCCAACATAGAATGCCTGAGCACCACCTACGCCTTGCAGCATGGTACTTACTGATAAGTTTTTGTAACTTGCACCTAATGTAAACGCATAGGTAGTTTTAGGAGTAGCGCTTCCCAGATACTGGCGGTCGCCATCATCAATGGTACCATCACCGTTATAATCAACAAACTTCAAATCTCCGGCTACAGCATCTGGTTGAATGCGTTTTCCATCTTTTACATAAGCAGCTGCTTCTGCATCGCTCTGGAAAATTCCGTCAGTTTTAATCAAATAGAATGAACCGAGAGGTTGACCCTGAGCTGTTTGTTTTACATAAGGCAGACTGCGGAAAACCGAATTTTCTTCCGTCCAGACACCAGGATTTCCGTCTTCATCTTTTACTCCAATATCAGATACCCAGTTTTTCAAATAAGCGAAGTTAGCCGAAATGAAATAAGAAAAATCCTTATTTACTTGTTCTCTCCACGAAGCATCGAATTCAACACCGCGATTGCGAACTTCTCCCTGATTAATCAGCATAGCATCCAATCCAATTGTATTAGGCCAATTCATTGTTTGATACTGAATCAGGTTGTATGTTCTTTTATCGAAATAATCGGCTGAAAAGTTCAAACGCTCATTAAACATTGCCAAATCCAAACCCAGGTCGGTTTGTTCTGAAGTTTCCCATGTAAGAAACGGGTTAAGAGCTTTGTTGCTAAACACAAAGTTATTATACATAGAATAGTTAGATACTCCATAAACAGCTTGTTCAGGCCAGAACTTTGTGCCAAGCAGCATAGATTTATAGTTATAACCGATAGAGCCAAGATTTCCAACACGCCCCCATGATCCACGAAGTTTAAGTAAACTAATCATTTCGCTTTGAGGGAAGAAACTTTCGTTTGAAATTTTCCAAGCCAATGTTGCAGCAGGGAAATCACCATAATTATTTTCTTTTGGAAGTCTTCCAGCATAATCTCTACGGAGTGAAGCAGTAGCAAAATAACGGTCGTCATATGAATATGCAACACGACCTACAATAGAAACGTTGGCATCAGGTCCAATCATGTAATCATTGGCAGTAGTAGATCCAGCATATTTTAAATATTGTAGATAAGGGCTTTCGTCTGCAAATGTTTTACCGTTTGTTTCCAATCCGCGTGCTTTGTAATAATCGGATGTTGTGGACAACAGGGCTCCAACCGTATGTTTATTAAATGAGTTATCATACATAATCGTATTTTCAGTTTTCCAGGCATCAGCTCTTAAAGTATTAAAACCCAAACTGTTTGACAAGTCAGGTTTTCCTGGTTCATCGCGAACTGGTGAGAAATTTTTGTAATGATCTGTATTTACATTGTATGTAAAGCGACTTACAAATTTCAATCCTTGAATTATGTTTGCAATTTGTAGTGTTGTGGTAGTCCATGTATCACTAGTGCGGTTGAATAAATTACTGGCTGTAAGAATACGAACAGGATTTACAGCATCTCCGTGAGCACCTGCAAAGTTTGATCCGTATTTTGCTATGTATGCCGGATCTTCGGTTGTTACACCTCCAAATGTGCCATCCAGAGGATTATATACTGTTGCACTTGCAGGCATATAAATTGCAGATAATATACCTCCGGTATAACCTTCGTTTGTTCCTACAGAATGATTTTCATTGTTTTTCCAAACAAAATCTTCACTTATACTCACCCATTTATTCAGATTAAAAGTCCCGTTGTAGCGCATCGATAAATTTTTATTATACGTATTTATCAAAACACCCTGATCGTTGTCATATGCAAACGAAAGCCGGTTGGAAAAACTCTCATTACCTCCATTCAGAGCAACACTATTTCTTTGGTAGAAAGCAGAACGGAAAATCTCGTCCATCCAGTTAGTACGGGTTGTACCAATCCATGGATTTTTATTTACATCCCAGCCATCAGGTAGTGACATTCCGGCGTTTCCATAAGATAATTTTCTCATTTGAACCTGCTGTTCGGCATTAAGTGGTGTAGGGAGATTTGAAGCCTGACGAACTCCGTATACACCTTCATAAGTTATTGATGGTTTTCCTGCTTTTGCTTTTTTAGTTGTAACCAAAATTACACCACCTGCACCTGATTGAGCACCATAAATTGCTGCAGAAGCAGCATCTTTAAGTACTACAATTGATTCGATATCGTTCATTGATGCAATAGGTGCACCCGGGACTCCGTCAACTACCCACAATACATTATCTCCGTTTTGTGAACCTTGTCCACGAATTACCACTGAAGGCACAGAGGTAGGATCACCACCATTTGCCTGAACAGTGACACCAGCAAGCTGACCCTGAAGCATACTCTCAGTTGAACTAACAGGTCGAGCTGTCAGTTTCTCAGTATTACTCAACACACCAACTGCTGCGGATAAATCCTGTTTCCTGGTATTAGCGCCATAACCAAGCACTACAATTTCATTCAAAAGTTCGGGATTTTCAGACAACGTAATAGTGATAAATTTATCAGATACTTTCGCTTCTTGTTCTGAGAAACCGATGTATCTGATAACCAATACATCTTTTTTATCAGCATTCAATTCAAATCTCCCGTTGGTATCAGTCATAACACCAACAGTAGTACCTTTAACAAGCACAGTGGCACCTATAGCAGGACTTCCATTGGGCTCATTAACAATGCCTGAAACAGACATTCGTTGAGAATAGGCATTTACAGAAAGAATCAATGTAAGGACTACTATTATTGCTGTCCTGTTAATTCTAAAGTTAATTTTGTTCATACTTTTCAATTAAAGTTAATGTAAATTAATTGTTTTTGTGCAAAAGTAGAGTTTTTTTAATATTATAAAATATGCAATTGCGAATATATATCTTCTTTTTGCGTAAATCTAACAGAATAAGAATAAAAGGGAAAATTTATGGAGATATTAGAGATGAAAAGGGAGGTATCAGCGATAATTTATCAGTTTTAATATCAATTATAAAATTGATTATCAGCTGATTAAAAGTCAGATTTAATAATGAATTATATTCTTAATGCTATTGTAACAAAAACGATAAATTAGATAACAAGAATACTGATATAAGAATATTGATTATATTATTACGACATTTATTTAAAAAAGTTCTATTCTCTTTTCTACTGGAAAAAGCTTGAAAAAAAAATTACTTTTTACTTTATTAAAGAAGGGTATTTCTAGAAATAACAAACAACTTAGTAGAATTATTGAGAAGATAATGAACAAAATAATCCAGAAAAAACATTTTCTATCTTCTTAAAGTATTATTTTTTATCTAAATACGAGACTCTTGAATTAGAGCCCATTTAGCAGCTCCAAATAGTCCGGCTTTATTCCCCAATTGAGCGGCACAAATTTCTGTATTAACTGCACAATCAGGCATAACGTATTTGTGATATTCTTTAGTAATATTATCAATGTAGTTTGTTCCTGATTCAGAAATTCCTCCTCCTATTACAACTTTTTGCGGACTGAATATATTCACCAAACCAGCTATACCCCTTCCAACATATTGAAAATGATGGTTCAATGCAATTATAGCAACTTTAGATCCTTTTTGGTATTCTTCCACTATCAGTTTTCCATTTATTTCATTATCATAGTCATTTCCGATAAGTTGAGAGTATTCATCTACGAGTGCAGAAGTTGAAGCATAAGCTTCTAAACATCCTACACTTCCGCAAGAACACGATCTTCCGTCCATAATCAGGGGGATATGACCTAGTTCTGTTCCCCTATTTGCAAAACCACCATAAAGTTTTCCGTCAATAATTATCGCACCGCCTATACCTGTTCCGATTGTTAGAAAAACCACATCAGAACTGTCACTAGCTACTCCATGCCATTGCTCACCAAGTCCCATCATATTAGCATCATTATTTATATATACAGGGATATGAAATTCGTTTTCCAGTTCATCAGATAAGTTAATATTCACCCACCCTTCGATATTATCAGCTCCACCTAACACAATTCTATAAGTAGGATCAACAATTCCCGGAGTACCTATTCCTATGGCTACTAAATCTATATTTTTTGATTTTGATTCATCAATACAATCAGATATTGCAACTTTAAGGTTATTTATTACTTTCTTAGACGATTCAGCCATTGTTGGCCTTAAACCTTCGAAAAGTAATTCGCCTTTTTCATTAACAATCCCAAATTTGATAGAAGTTCCGCCGAGATCTACAGCAATGATATTTTTCATAGAATATAGATATTATTCAATTTGTTAAATATAAAAATAGCTGATTTACAAAAATAAAACAGCATTATAATTTGTAAAGTCACTGATATTCAGCGACTTAATACCGAGTAGTTTGGCCAATAAAAAATTTTAAGGCCGCAAAGTTACAAAAATACTTTTGGAGAAGAAAAAAAAACTTCAAGTGAAAAAGTTTTTCGTCTTATTTTGAGTTTCATAATTCATATAGTTTAGGGTTCTTATAAAAGATGGATTGGTTCTTACCTAGTCTCAGAAAAATTAACGTTTAAACCCCGAAAAAAATTCAAACTACCCCATAATCTTGAAATGTCTAACTTGAACTAAAGTTCCTTTGTATTTAATATCTTGTTTTGATGTTCTAAAACATGAAATTTATTTGAAATAAAAAAAATAGATTATTTTCCGTAAAAATATGTTGCAACTCTTTATTTGAAACCTTTTGAAACCATTTGAAAGATAACATACACGAAAAAGGTGTTGTGCAAGCGTTGTGCAAATCTAAAAAAAGAAAAGACTTAACTGCTGATAATCAGCAAATTAAGTCTTTTTAAGGTACCCAGAGCCGATACGCAACCGTGAAAACATATGAAAACAAAAGAATATAATC
>CAZWLJ010000049.1:0-20653 GCA_964634605.1 uncultured Paludibacter sp. | reverse complement strand
TGGCATATTTTACCGAAGCCGGATCGGGTGAGAATTTCACGCCGTAAGGTTTCAGTATTTGGTTCACGCGTTCGCCCACGATGCCCGGTTGCAGGGTGATTTGTGAGCGATCATCAGCAATTTTGTATTTCTCCCAGTGTTTCCCCGCTACAATCAAAATCGAACTGCTGATAGCTTGCCCGGATAAACTGGTCCCAGCTGCACGAAAAGTTACCGGCAAGTTATATTTATTGGCAGCTTTCATCAATCGGGCCACTTCCGCTTCGTTTATTGAACGAATGACAATCTGTGGTATCAGCCGGTAAAATCCCGCATCCGTTCCCCACGCCAGTCGCCGGAGTTCGTCCGTATAAATCCGTTTGGAATTGACGAAAGTGGAGATTTCGCGTAGAAAAGTCAAATAAGCCCCCCTACCCCCTGAAGGGGGAGTTTCAGAGAGTAACTCAAGATTATTATGTTTTGAATTATTGTGCATATTTTTTTTAGGACTAGCAATGTTATTCTAAAATTCTATTCATCCACAGGATAATTCCCCCTTCCCCGATAAATCGGGACACAGCAGGGGGTTAGGGGGCTATTTTATTTATAAAAATAATACTTTTTCGATAACTGTTTGAAACTTGCCACATCTTTGTCCCAATATGCTTTGGCATCTTCCCAGCGATATTGTTTTCCAAACATTTCACGGATTTTGCTGGTACCGCAGACTTTGTCAATCATTCCAAAACGATTTTTAAATTCATCCACAAAAAGTTTATGTTCCGGATACATCGCCACAGCTTCCTGCACTACAAGAAATTGAATTTCGGTAAGATTGACTTTTTTATAATCGGCCAGGAAAACCTGAACTCCCTGAATTTTCTCTTCTTTGTACGGACCGAAAAAAGGTTTCAAATAAATTGGCGTAAACTTAACACCCGGAAGATTGAGTGAATTCATCCGTTTGGAAAAATCCTGTCCGTTGATCCAGGGAGCAGCAAATATCTGAAATGGAAGTGTATAACCCACGCCGATTGACATATATGCTGTTTCGCCTACGATGCCTGACAATGCATAGAAAGGAGCAGTCAGTGCTTGTGGCACTTGCGGCGAAGTGGGCAGCCATTGCAGTCCGGTTTGGTCATAAGTCATTTTTCGCTTCCAGCCTTTCATTTTCACCACGGTCAGTTTGCAGGGTTTGGTATTTCCAAGTGAACGTTCAGCATTAATCATCTGTGCCAGTTCGCCACAGGTAAGCCCGTAAAGATAGGGAACGCTGTAACGGCTCACACCCGAGAAAAAGCCCTCTTCCACGAGGTTTCCTTCCACCTTTTCTCCTCCCAGCGGATTTGGACGGTCGAGTACCACAAATTCAAGGTTGTTTTCGGCTGCTGTTTGCATGGCTTGTCCCATGGTGCTGATAAAGGTGTAGGAACGGCATCCGATATCCTGAATATCATACACCAATACGTCAATTCCCTTCATCGTTTCACCGAACAGTTCCCGTTTTTTGCCATAAAGCGAATAAACAGGAATTCCTGTTTTCGGGTCGGTAGTGTCTTCTACTTTATCGCCAGCATAAATATCTCCGCGTACGCCATGTTCAGGAGCGTACAAGGCAACCAACTTCACATTTGGAGCTTCGCTCAAAATATCAATAGTCGATTTCAAATTGTTATCCACACCTGTTGCATTCGTTATCAAACCAACCCGTTTTCCTTCCAGCACTTTGAAATTGCTTTCTTTCAGTACTTCAATACCGGTTTTGATATGGATTTTCTGGGAAAAGGCAGAAAAAGAGAAGGTAAAAATAAAAAGCATAAGGATAGACCTACCCCCCAACCCCCTAAAGGGGGAGAATGATGTGCGTTTGTTCATCGTTTTCAGTTGTTTTGAGAATTGTATTTCTTATTTTATTATCTTCCTAATCGTTCGAAGCGGTTGGACAGTGCTCAAATTTACCCTCCCCCCTTTTTTAGAGCTTGTCCCGAACTTGTTTCGGGAGGGTTAGGGGGCAGATCAGTTTTTAATACCACCTTTCAATCTTTGCTCCGATGTAATAATGCAATAATATTTCTTCGTACGAATAACCTTCTTCGCCCATCACGGCAGCGCCTATCTGGCAAAGTCCCACGCCATGACCCCAGCCTGAACCGGTCAGGATGAATTTTGACGGGATTTCACTCCCTTCTGAAAATTCTCTATCCACCACAAAGGCAGAGCTATATAAATGACTTTCGGATAAAGTACGTCTGATTTCAAGTTCTTTGCCGATAATCCGCGTTCGTTTTATTCCAACAATTTTCAGGCGGATTAACCTTCCCGAAGTGCCTCGTTCGATGGCTTGTAAATCCAGAATTTCACCGTAATCTACTCCCGAACGCTTCAAAATCAATTCGGACAATTCTTTCTGTGAATATTCCACTTTCCAGCGGTAAAAATCGGTAGTTTCCTGGTCGTAATTATTAAGCACCTGCGCCAGTACTTTTTTGTCTTTCGTGTTGCAGAAAGCATCGGGCGAAGTGCGTATCCAGTTTTGTGCTTCGTTTTCTACACCTAAATCGGGAAAATAGGTGGTTGATTTGCTGTCCCGTTGTTTTTTCAGGTAATGATGGACGGTGTCGTCCCAGCAGTTTTGAAATTCTTCAAATACACCGCCACAACATTTTGAAAAACGGGCATCACAAATTATCTCATCATACATCAAAACCTGGCCACGGGTTTCCCGTACGGCTTTCTTTGCCATATCGGTAGAAACCCGTGTAATGCCCTGATAACGCTGGCAATGGTCATCGGCGCACACATCAAAATTGGTGTGATCTTCTCTGTCCCACCAACGAATGTATTCTTCTTTGTCAGTTCCTTCATTTGTGTGAATTGTACTGACAGAAGCAGATTGGTTGTACAGCCCATTTTCGCTTTCAGACTTTTTGGCTAACAACCAGCTTCTTGAAATCACGGCGTGTGCTTTCAGCAGTTCCAATGAAGCTGTGGCGCTCATTTCCGACGAAATAACGCTTTCAAGGTAATCCTCAATCGAAACTTCGTTGATGGCGGTTAGCTTCTTATCTTCAATAATAATTTTTAGCCCACCCCGAAAGCGCTGATTTTCTTTCCTTTCCCAGTGAAAATTGATGCCGATAACCACATCTTTCAGTTCAAAAACATCGGTTTTTTCATTTTTTGGAATAAATTGAATTTCATCGTAAAAATTTCCGTTCCATTTTATTTGACTGTTTTCAAATTCAACGGTTTGCATTCCTGAAAACGGAATACTGCTGCAAAGAAATTCACCCTGCAAATCAAATTCAATTTTCGGTGCGAAAAGTATTCCAACAGCTATTTTTGGTTCGTTCATATTTTCAGTTATTTCTTCAAACTCCATCTGATTTCACCTCAGGGAAGAGCTGCTGAGTGCGGTTGAACTGATTTTTTTAATATTTTATGTCGAAAAAGTCACCTTGCCGGGTGGGGTGACTACTTTTTATTCATCGCCACCCGCGCCTGCAATTCCCATGTGCGGATACGGTCTTTGTATGTGTTGTGTCCGTTCATTTTCACCACGTCCAGCGAAGCATCCGAATTATCGTCCCAGCGACGGCAAAGATAGATTACATCATATATGCGCCCTATCTGATATTCGCGGCTAACACGCAATCCTACAGCATAATCTTCGCCGTATTTGGTAGTCGGGAAATTTATTTGACGAAGCATCGGGGTGTAAAATCCACGGGGAGCCCCTAATCCGTTGATGCGCAATGCGTTGTTTCTTCCGTTATCGGGTGTCCATTCCTTATGGTCGATTACTCCGGGAGGTATCATTTCCAGGTCAAAATTGGTCAGTTTATAGGTTCCCACCACCATGGCACAATTTTGTTCGTAAAAAGCGTCCACGAACTTTTGAACCGTATTTTCGTCGGAATAAAGGTCGTCGCTGTCTAACTGAAGGGCAAATTTTCCGCACTTCGGGTGATGAAAAGCGGCGTTCCAGTTGCCTCCTATGGCGTGATAGGTTGTGTCCTGAGCAATATAAACCAGTTTGGGATTGTCCAGAAATTTTTTGATAACATCCACTGTTCCGTCTTCCGAGTTATCATCCACCACAATCACGTTGTAAGGAAAGCTGGTTTTTTGATTCAGAGCGGATTGTATGGCATCGCCGATGGTTTTCACGCGGTTTTTACACGGAATAATCACCGATGCTTCGATTTCGAAATGATCTTCCGAAAATTCAATATGCCTGAAGTCCGGCTCCAGATATCCGCCGATATCTTTCAGATGCTGTGTGCAAGCTTGTTCCATTTCAATCTGAACCGCCCGGTTTTTCGGGTCAACATAATCAAAAATCTTCTCACCGGTTTTCCGCGTATCATTTTCTATTTCATAATAGAGAAATTCGTTGATGTGCACCAAATCACCTTTTTGAGAGACTTTAAGTCGCAAATCATACAATCCGGCAAAATCATAGTCCGCATCCATATTTTTCACAGCTTCCTGTAAAATGGGTGTACGGAACAGGAGCACCGAGCCGAAGTCGAAATCATCGCGCAGTGAACCAAACTGATAATCTATTACAGGCGCTTCTGTACGTACACCATCGGCTTCTTTGAAATGGTCGGCATATACCATGGCTGCATTACTGTCGGCAGCAATGTTCACCATTCGTTCGATGGAATAATTTACCCATTGCAGCGTAGTGGTTTTGGTGTAAATAAGCGTGTAACCTGAATCTGATTTTCCTGCAATTTTCCGGATAGCATCGGTTGATTTCAAACCTTTGGTCTCTATCACTTCGCATCCTTCCACCGGTGGGAGACTGGTGGTTGCAAGCAAATAAATATTGGTAACTAAATCTGATTTTCTCAGATTTTTAATTGTTTGCTCCACTTGTGAAGCATTTTCGTAGGGAATAAAGCAATTGATTGTTTTCATAATGTGATTGCCATGACCTGCCCCCCAATCCCCTGAATGGGAATTTGCCGGGATTATCATGGGATTTAATATTATTGTTTGATGTTATTATTTTCAAAATTCATTAACTTTACAAAAACTCATTCAGCGAGCCTGAAATTCTATCTACAGGTTTCAGGGGACTTGTAATACTCCTATTTCCCCGCCAGCTGTCGTAACCAGGATATTCTTTCTGTCAACCGGTACAACAGTGTTAATCAGTGAATTCCCGATTTTATGTTTCCATTTCACGTTTCCCGACAGCGCATCGAGTGCAAAGATAAGCCCGTTTTTTGTACTTCCGAAAACCGTTCCCTCTTTTTCGACCAGCATGGAAGGATTATGCTCGTAACCATAGCCAGCGTTCACCGACCAGATTTTCTGCGGCTCGCTTCCAATAGCCGAATAACACACTACGCTGTCCTGCATGGTTTTGGCATAAATCCGGTTTCCGTCTGCCGAAATGCCGATACTTTCGCGCACCATCGATTGTTTGGTGCGCCATACAGTTTTGCCGGTTGCCAGTTCAATGGCAGTCATTGCACGCTCAGGGTCAACAATAAAGACTTTTCTGTCTGAAAAAACCGGCCATACAGCTGCAGGCGAGTAGTGTGAACTTTTTAGACCGTTTGTCCATTTCCAGTTAAGATTTCCGCTTTTCTTGTCCAAGGCATACAGAAATGTATCCCAGGCTCCGAAAATGACCTTGTCGCCGGTAATCAGCGGTTTTGTTTCTACATATCCGGTTAAACCATTGAACGTCCAGTGGATTTTTCCGGTTTTGATGTCGATAGCCCAGAAACAATTATCACCTGACCCGATGTATGCAATTCCGTTTTCAATTGTAACCGCTCCCAAAACGGCTTCATTTGCAGTTATTTTCCAAAGCAATTTTCCGTTTTTTGCATTCAGAGCGTAAATATTTTTATCGGCAGAGCCAAAAACGAGTACTCCGTCAGCAACAGCAGGTGTTCCCATTATTCGTTTGGCGGTTTTGAAATTCCACCGTTTTATGCCGTTTTTCAGGTTGTAACAGGTCATGTTTCCCAAATCATCGCCCGTGTAAACATTGTTTTTCCAGACAGCAGGTGAACTGTAGATGCCAGCTCCGGTACTTATAAACCACTTTTCTTTTACATCCGGAAATTGTTGGTTGACCGAAAAATCGGGATATTTTCTGTTGCTTCCTTCTTTGCCGTAATACTTTGCAGTCATTGAAATTCCTGCCCAGCGTACAGGTTCTCCGCCGATAGTTTGTTCGTAAGCAATCAGGCTGTCAGCAGTCACCGAATAAACTGAATATCCACCTGCGCCGGTTTTGCCACGCAGGTTTGAACGGTTAATCAGCCCCGGGATACCATCGTACGAAAAAGCGGCGTTGCGGTGGTAATGTCCGCCCAGAACAGCCCGGATGTTGAATGAACGCACTGCATCTGTCAGCTCGTACCAGTTGTCCACATCGCCGTACTGCAGCGGATAGTGCGTGGCAAGTATCACCGGAGCAGTTTTGGCTTTTTTGCTCAGTTCGTCTTTCAGCCAGGTAATATCCTGCGGCGAGACATGTCCATCGGCCATTCGCAATACCGGGCCGGTGTTGAAACCGAAAAACCGTACCCCTTTGTGCTCAAATAAGAAACGGTCGCTTCCGAAAATCCGTGCAAAATCAGTGTGTCCCGATGCGCTCCATTTTGTTTCGTGATTACCGGAAGTGATATAGTAAGGTATTTTCAGTTTGTCGAGAATATCTTTTGATTTTTGCAGGGAAACCTTATCTCCAAATTCGGTTACATCGCCCGTTACCAGCACAAATTCAATTTCAGCAGAATTGTTTATCTGTTTCACCGAATTTTCCAGATCCTCTGCAGCCGTTGTTTCTTGTGTAATATGCAGGTCCGTCAGCAAGGCGAATCGGAATGGTTCAATGGCAAATAGTAATTGCAGCTGAAAAAAAAGAATAAGCAATAATGTATGTTTTCGTTTCATTGGTATCATTCGTTAATTGCAGTATCGGACTTAATTATTTGAAAATCAGTTGACACTTTTCTTATATGTAAATTTCGCAAACTTTTTTTTTATTTCTTTTTTTTATTGAAACCTGTATTATTCGCCCTCAACGGGTGAAGATGCTGAATTCTAAATCTTTTTTATTTGGCAACTATTCAAAAAATTCCAGCACCATCTTCATCATTCTCATTCTGTCAAAACCGGACTTCAGACTTTCAAACGGAAATCCCAGCACAATAGTCTTATAATCACCCTTGTAGGCAATTCCGGCACTCAAATTATTTTCAGAATAACGCAAAATCGTGTATGCGCCCACATTTGCCGGTTCGATAGCATCGGGTGCTTCTACCACGTAGCTGACAGAATTCAGTTCGTTGTAAAACGAAAAACTGCCCTGATATAGCATTGGATAAAGTGAAACTACGGATTTTACCTTTCCGGTGACAGATGCTTGTCCTGCCCTCCATTTATATTTTAAAATTTGAGTGGCAAATTCCTTGTCAGTTTCAAGCGACATCGTGTAACGGTTGTCCCACAAATCGGTTCCGACGAATGCTCCCGATACAAAAATATTTCCTCCCTGCAGGCAATAGTCCGTGATGGCTTTCTGCATTTGAGGTGTAAAGGTTTTGAACTCAAGTGGAATAAAGCTGCCAGCACCTGTTTTTGACTGGTATTCTTTGCCAAGAATCAAATCCAGCATTTTATAATCACTGATTTTAACGAGCTGATTTTCAATGGCTTCGTCGCTGCATGATGCGAATGAATAACCCGTCTTCAGTATGGCTTCGCCGTGAACTGCCGGATAATCAAAGCTATTACCTGCTATTACAGTTGTTTCGCTGTTAGCCTGGCTGTCGCCGAAACCGGATGCATCGTCGTCCATCCACGGTATTTTCCGGCGAAATTCTTTCTGGCTTCCAATGTATTTGTAATCATTGATATACGAAACCCCGTGGTCCAGATTATCCAGAAAGCCTGCCAGCGTGTCGTGTGGTGCTGTGAAATCAGCAGGAGCACTCAACCGGTCAAATCCGTTGACAATCAGCATAGTACCTTTGTCTTCCGACGACCTTCCGATGGATAACACTTCGGATGGAAAACTTTCGCCGCCTTTGTTTACAGCTGTAACTTTGAAACTGCAAATGACATTGTCCGGAATAGTTGTAATGAAATTATTGGTTTTGACCAGTGTGCCGTTGTCAAAATCACCGTTTCCAATTCGCTGATACACAATGTATTGTTCGGCATTTGCTGTTGCCTCCAACGGGTCTTCAACGGCTTTCCAGCTTAGTTCCACTTCATTCCGCTGAACAAACCGCAAATTCAGATTATCCACCGGAAGGGGTTGAATGGTATATGGTATGTGGTTTTGCGAGGCAATGAAACGGAGCATTCCCTTATAAACAGCGCGGCTTACCGTGAACCGGAAACGGGGATCAAGTCCGTAGCGCATGTCGGCAAAATTCTGATGCGATAGCAATTCGAGCAGCATGGTGGGCACGTTTGGCGAGCGGGCTTCGAAATACGAACGGTCCCACATACCACGCCGGCTCCATTTCGGGTTGTAAAGTTTCCGTATGTCTTCAACAATGGTTGTTTGAATATAATCGGTAAGTTCCCGGGCAATATTCCGGCTGACACCGTTCGGATATTTTCCCGTTTCGGTATTGGTAAAATAAATTCCCAGCGTGCCGATGATGCTGTCGTTCATCGTGGTTCCGGCGTCGGTATGAAATGCGAATGCCATATCAATCGGGATATTCAGCCCTTTTTGGTACGGATTGACCGGAGAACCGCCTGAGATATAATTCACCCAAAGTCCGCGGCATTTGTAATCGTCGGTATAATCGTTTTTTCCGTGGCTTTCGGAATAAATACTGTCAGGTACGCCTGCCCATTGCAGCCAGTATCGTGCAGCCTCGGTGTATCGCGGATATCCGCTGGTTTCATACGGATAGTCTGCTGCCGGAAGCTGGATTTTTTCTTTCTGGTTGTTATTTTGTGAACTTGGAACGTTTTCAGTAGCTCCATCCACGGAAAGTCTTCTGGCAATATTCCCTAATCCGCCTCCGAATTTCACGGCATCGGCAGTCACTATCCTCCCGGCTTTAGCCGAAATATTGGTGAGCATCACCTTTCCCGATTTTCCTTTGGAGAAACTAAAATGCCCCAGGTAAATCCAGGTGCCGCCTCCCATTTGCTGATTGACTTTGAATTCGGTTTTTCCGCCCAGGTGATATACTGTGTAATGAGCATCTTCAGTGCTTTTCGGGAGAGTTTGATAGGAAATGTAAACGGCATATTTTCCCTTTTCAGGGATGTCAGGTATCCACTCGACAGTCGATTCGGTGCCCTTTTTTATCGTTTCGGTTTGTCTGAAGGTTCCTTCTTTGAAAGGATTTTCGAAGTCAATATACTGTTCTTTGAGATGTGCGAAACCGCTGGTGTGACCGTTTGACCAGAATTTTACGCCGTAAATCTCGGCATATGTTGATACCGTGTCAATTCCGGCATCATTATCCACGATGATTTCCCGGGTTTGCGTGTCGCGTTCGCGTGGTATAAGCACGCAGGCACCGGCATTTTCGAGCATCGGTGCCAGATAGGGCAAAACGTAACTCTGTGTGTATAAGTCTTCTACTGTTTGAAATATGCGGGCCCTCTGCCATTCCCATCGGGTGAGTTTTTGTTCGTAATAATAGCCGTGGCTCTGCCAGAGTGCAATGTGACGGTTCTTAAGCCCGTTTGACGGTGTGAATGGTGCAGAAGTGTTGGTTATCAGCGGAATTATCGTATTGGTGCCGAACGTTTTACGTTTCCGGTCTTTTTTTACTGAAAATTCAGGCAAAATCAGTTCGTCGATTAATTTGCCGTTGGTGTGAATTTTCAGCGTATAGCCAGTTAATTCGCCGGGAAGCAGCTTTCTTACTCCGGAATAAAAGTCACGCACATTATTTTTCCTGAATGGAAAACTGTAAAAATGGATGTTTGCGAAAAGATGCAGCACATTTCCGGTAATTTTACTACTGTCAATCTGCACACGCCCCACGGCGATTTCCTTACGGGTTTCGGTGTCAAGATAGTTCCCAATGGATGTTTTAAAATCGGGAGCGGGTGTCTGGGCAGAAAGCAGATTTGAAAACAAGAAAACAAAAAACACTCCCGCCACTCTCCCGGGGAGGAGAATTTTATGAGACAGATAATTATTTTTCGGGTTC
Organism: uncultured Paludibacter sp.; assembly: GCA_964634605.1. Taxonomy (GTDB): domain Bacteria; phylum Bacteroidota; class Bacteroidia; order Bacteroidales; family Paludibacteraceae; genus UPXZ01. The sequence continues at coordinate 10,499 of CAZWLJ010000049.1, read as the reverse complement.
ATCGTTCTGTTTTTTAAAAATTTAAACCAAACTTCATTCAAAGGCTTAATTATTCATGCCTTACTTATTCTTTTCGGAGATTCAGGTACAACTATAAGCCACATTCCCAGAAACGTGAGTGCAGCATTTACAATAATGAGCGCATAACTGAAATGGAAATTCCACAGTGAAACGGTCATTTTCTGGATAAAAAAGCATAAAACGGGTGCCAGTATTGCCACGTAGGGCACCCACTTGTCCCTAACGGGCTGTTTCATTAAAATTCCGAAAGCGAACAAGCCCAAAATGGGTCCGTAGGTGTAGCTTGCAAGCACATATACAGCGTCTATCACGCTGGTATTGTTCAGCAATTCGAATACAAAAATCACCACACCCATCATTACAGCCATGACGATGTGGACTTTTTTGCGCGTGGAATGGATTTGGGCTTCTGATTTGTTTTTAATGCCCAGAATATCAACAGTAAATGAGGTTGTGAGGGCTGTAAGCGCCGATCCGGCAGCTGCGTATGCCGACGAAATCAGCCCAATGATAAACAAAATGCCAACCACAAGAGGCAAATAGCCCTGAGTGGCAATCATCGGAAACAGTTCGTCACTCTTCTCAGGCCGGGCAATTCCTTTGCTGTCGATAAACAGATAAAGTAAGACACCGAGCATCAGAAACATCAGGTTGATAACCAATTGCACCAGTCCGCTGGTAATGATGTTTTTCTGCGAGTCGCGCGGATTTTCGCAGCTCAGGTTGCGTTGCATGAAATCCTGATCCAATCCTGTGGTGGCTATCATGGTGAAAATTCCTGCCAGAAACTGTTTCCAGAAATAGGTACCTTCTTTCGGATTGTCGAAAAAGAACATGCGCGAAAGCTCACTGTCACGAATACCTGATATCATTCCCCTGAAATCAAATCCCATGTTTCCGGAAATAAAACAGATGGTAAGGATAACCGAAAGAATCAGACAGAATGTCTTGAGCGAATCTGTCCAGATGAGCGTTTTCACACCTCCCTGGCGGGTATAGAGCCATACCAGTGCTACTGTTGCCGCTACATTCAGCGCGAAAGGCAGATTGAGTGGACCGAATACCATCATCTGCAGGAAAAGACAAACTAAAAACAGCCTTACCGAAGCGCCCAGAACTTTTGAAATAAAGAAAAACCAGGCTCCCGTCCGGTACGTTTTCATTCCGAAACGATTATCCAGATATTCGTAGATGGAGAAAAGTTTCATTTTGTAAAATACGGGAATTAGAACGAATGAAATTATAAGCTGCCCTACGAAAAAGCCCAGCACCATCTGCATGTACGAAAAAGCTTTCGGGTCGACCATGCCCGGCACCGACATAAACGTGACACCCGAAATGGTGGAGCCAATCATCGCAAAAGCAACCATGTACCACTTTTGTTTTCGGTTCCCGATAAAAAATCCCGAATTATCCGTTTTTCGTCCTGCCAGATACGAAACCGCAAAAAGCACTAAAAAATATGCTGCTATGGTGATGATGACTGCGACTGGGGACATTTATTTAGTTTATAGTAAAATAGTTTATAATGCTTTCGGGTTAATTATCAGTGTCTTCTACTCCGAATTTTCCTGGATTATTTAGTATAAAAGTAATCAATTTTCCAATTTCTGTATTAAGTTTTATAAATTGATCGAATGTTTCTTCCGAAATATAGTTACATTTAAAAAGCCAACTCAAGCCATACTTCTGTTTCCCCATTTTCAGCCCAACAATCAGTCATTTTTGAATGTAAATGCTTTGGATAGGCCCTTTTGCGGTATGCCTCTGCTGTGTTGCTACACACTGAACGTGAAGAGCGTCTGATTTGGTCTTTCAATGAGTATCTTTCTTCTTTTGGAAATTCAAATGAAAGTTTGAAAATATTCATAGCCTATTCAAAAGCTTTCTGATATGCAATTAAATCTTTGAAATCCCGATAATTCATATTTTCTACTATTTTACTATCGACTATAAACTATAAACTGACTAGGGATAAATCAAATACGGTTTCCTCTGTTCTTTGAATTTTTCCACATCATCTTTCCACATGGCCTTTATTTCATCGGCTGATTTGCCTTCTTTTATCATTTCCCGAACATAATCTACGCCGATAAGTTTTTCAAAAAAAGGTCTGAAAAAATGGTCGTCCAGATTCAAATTTCGGTAAGCTTCAATCAGATAGCTTAAATCAATCCCTTTTTCCCAGATTTCTTCATCGGTCTTTCCGCTTAAATCCACTCCGTAGCAAAGCCGGTCGAGCTGCGGGGGATTTTTAGCTCCCGGAATACTTCTCGGAGTAAACGAAAATTCATATCCTTTCATATTTGGATGACCGTAAATCTGAAAAGGTTTATCTGTACCTCGTCCGAGACTGACTGGTGTTGCTTCGAAATAACAGGTGGAAGGATAAAGATACACCGCTTTCATATTCGGAAGATTGGGCGATGGCGGAATGGGCAGAACGTACTTAGTCTGATGCGTGTAGTTCTTGCAGGGAATAACGGTCACATCGCACACGCGTGAAGCCGGAAGCCACCGCTCGCCGTTGGTCATCAAGGCAATTTCTCCCAAAGTCATCCCGTGAACGACCGGAATGGGCAGCCAACCCACACCCGATTTGTATTTCATATCCAGAATGGGTCCGTCAACATAAAAACCGTTGGGATTGGGCCGGTCGAGGATAAGCATTTTGCGGTTATATTCCGCACAGGCATCCATTAAACGAACCATGGAGGCGTAATAAGTATAAAAACGCAGACCGACATCCTGGATATCCACCACCAATATATCGAATTTACGTATATTTGCTTCACTCGGGCGGCCAAGATTTCCATCGTACAATGAAAGGACAGGCACACCGGTTTTTTCATCCACCGAACTGGAAACATGTTCGCCCGCATCAGCATTTCCCCTGAAACCATGTTCAGGCGAAAAGATGGCAACAACATTGATTTTATTTTCAAGCAGAATATCCAGCGTATGTTTGTTGCCCACCATGCCGGTATGGTTCGAAAACAGCGCGACCCTTTTGTTTCTCAGGATGGGAAGATAGGCTTTTGTTTGTTCGGCACCGGGGATGACGCGAGATAACTGAGCGTAAACTTGTATGGTGCATGCCAGCAAAATGATTATAAGATATGCCTTTTTCATTCTAACAAAAATACGAAAAATTTCTCTTATTTTAATTTTGAAAAGTGAATTTAATTGGCTCGTTTTGGCTTATTTAACAAGTTAATTCCAGTATTTTTAAGGCAGTTTACTCTTTTCTTGAAAATCTGCCGGAATTATTCAATTTGACAATTAATCTTTCATATTATATCCAATATGACATTATTTTTTACTGTGGATTAAATTAAAAAAAGGACATCGTTTTGGATGTCCTTATTTTAAATTATGCTGTCAGATTACCAGTTAGGATTTTGAGTCAATTTATCATTTAATGAAATCTGATCCGATGGAATTGGATACCAGTAGTATTTCTTATCGTATTTACGTGACAATTTTTTAGATCCGTCAATGTAATTTCCAACTTTTGGCACGGCTTTGTCATAGGCAGGGGCATTCACAATGTTTGCACCCAGAATCACATCCGGAAATGCAGAAGTGTCTAACTTGTCAAGTTGATGCCATCTTACCAGATCCCAATAACGGGTGTTGTTGTCCATGATTAATTCGCAACGCCGCTCACGACGAATTTCCCAAATCAAACTACTAACTCCCATATTGTTAGCCGGATCATTAAATCCAACGGCAACAGTCAGGGCTGGAAGACCGGCACGGGTTTTCAGTTTGTTGATTGACAGGTCGAGGTCCGATTGAGTTATCGTTCCAAGTTCAGCTGCAGCTTCAGCATAATTCAAATATATTACTGCCAGCCAGAATAACGGAGCATGTGTGAAATTGGCATTTGTTTGATTTCTGTATGCAGCTGCAATGTCTTTGTTATCGTATTTTGAGATTCCGTAACCGGTAGATGATGTCATGGATATTCCAGTTCCAAAGCGCGTAAATCCGCGTCCCACATAGTAAACTGCAGTATCAATTGTTTGAACCAAACGTTTGTCACGCAAAGCAAGTAATTTTGAAATTGACAAAATAGTGTCGGGTACAGTTTTTCCGGCAACGGTTTTTTTACCGTAAACAATTTCAGCCGCATCGTTTTTATCTTTTGCTGTAAGAGCTAAAGGTAATCCATCGGTAAACAAGTAGGAATTAAAGGCATTTTTTGTCAAACCGCTTAACTGAGTAGATGAACTGATATATGCAATCAAAGAATGCTGAAGAACACTTTGTTTGTAAACCTTATACATAATCATTTCAGTGTTCTTGCTCAGGTCCAATGAATTGTAATTTCCCTGATAGGATGCGTTCAGCTTGAAACCTCTTTTGTCATCCATCAAATAAGCCGATGCTGTTTTTGCCTCGGTAAGAAATTTTGCAGCACCTGTCAAATCCGGTGCAGACTGACCGTCTTCTGCTTTTCTGTATTTTCTGAAAGTTCCTTCAAAAAGGCAAATTTCCGACTTCATGGCATAGGCAATATTCTTATTCAAAATTGTTTTCGACGTGTTATCATACATGTTTTCGCAGGCATAATTCAAATCTTCAAGAATTTTGTCCATAATCATATCTCTGCTTTCGCGAGCCTTGTATAAATACCCTTCATCGGTTATGTCCAGTGATTTTTCAATCCAGGGCAAATCACCATAACTTCGTATCAGTTTGTAATACTGCCATGCACGCATTAATCGTGCAACTCCTTTCCAGTGTGCCTTGGCGGCATCTGTCATTGGTACTTTATCTGCATTTTCCAGTAAAATGTTGGCTCTTCGGATTTCAATCCAGCCATCTTTCCAGAGTGCGCTACTGGCAGGTACGTTAGTAAATGTCCAGTCTGTAAATGAGTTTCCTGCCTGGTCGTCAGAGAGTGTCCTGAAATAAAAATCACCTGATCCTCCCGCATTCCCATAACCGGTAAACTGACCATAGAATGAATTAGCATATCCTGTTACATTGTTTTCACTGGTCCAGAAATTACCATTTGTAAATGTATCAAGGGGTTCTTTATCCAAAAAATTGTCGCAAGCCGTAAAAGATATGGCTGCCAATAAACTTATATATGTTATAAACCTTTTCATATTTTTTCTTTTCAAGATTGTTTGTTTTTTTAGAAAGTAAGTTGTACTCCAAATGATATAGTTCTGAACATAGGATCGATACGTCCCCAGGTTCCGTTTCCTAAGCTGGCTCCAGATTCTGCTGTGTTGATTTCAGGGTCAAGGGGAGCATTGCTTTCATTGATTAGTTCGGCTATGTTGTTGGCGCTCATATATATGCGGGCTTTCTGTAGATAAACTTTTCTTGATAATTTCACAGGAATTGTATAGCCTGCTGTGATATTTTTAAATCTGAGGTAAGACATGTTAACCAGATAGCGTGATTGAGGATAAAAGTTATGGTTACCCAGGTCAAGTACAGCAATAGTTCCTCTGGCGGCATTTCCGGGATACATTCGTGGAAATTTTGCATCGGGATTCGGATTCTCAGTTGTCCAGTAATCAGTCTGATTATCATAAATAGCATCAGCTCCCCGCATCATAGGCATCACGAAGGCGCTTTGAGTCCATACATCACGCTTGCCCACACCCTGGAAGAACATGTCCAGATCAATGCCATTCCATTCTCCGCCCAGGCGGAAACTGTACTGATATCTTGGTGTGAAATTACCAATTACCTTCAGGTCACCATGATCGTCTGCAGTGCCTTTACCTCCATCAATAACACCACTACCATCCAGATCTTTGAATTTGATATCACCGGGGCCGAAAATAAATGGTTTTTGATCGAGGGCGGCCTGTGATGCCACACCGGTTTTATAGGATCCATCCGTATTGAAATCATCTGCCGAGAATAATCGTTCAGTTTCAAAACCCCAGATGTCACCATAAGTTTTTCCGCTGTAATTTGAATTAAGGAGTTTTGTATCATTATCCCACTTTACAACTGTTGTTTTGAAATCACCAACACTTGCATTGGCGTAAACCATCAGTTTATCGAAACGATGACGCCAGTCAGCTGTAAGTTCCCAGCCCCGGGTTTGAAGTGTTCCGGCATTGATCAGGGGAGCTGAGGCGCCAAGCACATCAGGCATTGTCTTGCCGGGAGCTAACATGTCCAATGTTGTTCGTTGATACCAATCGAACGATACATTCAGGTCGTTATTGAAAAATCCAAAATCGCCTCCAAAATCCAGCGTTTGAATTCGTTCCCATTTCAGTGTGGAAGCAACTAATTTTGGCATATTGTAAGCAACTGCCCGGTCTCCGTTAGCCAGAAGCCAGTTTACTGTATTGCTGGTTAATACAGGCAGGTATTGGTTGTCACCTACTGCCTGGTTACCAATTTCACCAAATGATGCGCGAATTTTTGCATTGCTGATGTATTTCTTTAATGGATTGAAGAATTCCTGTTCGCTAATACGATAACCCAGGGAAGCTGATGGGAAAAATGCCCAGCGGCTATTAGCCGGAAAACTTGAAGAACCGTCATAGCGTCCATTTAATTCCAGTAACCAGATGTTTTTATAATCATAATTTAATCGTCCGAAATATCCGGCAGTTGCCCAATGTGAATGACTACCACTTACAATTTGGGTGGTTCCCATAGCCAATGAAAATTCCGGCATTTGTGGGTCTAACAAGTTGTCCCGTTGGGAATAATGTGAAAAATAATTACCACTTTCAGCATTTCCTCCGAGCATAAAGTTGAAATGATGATTATCCAGGAGGTCAAACTTGTAGTTGCCATAGATGTTGAGGGCAAAGGATTTATTCTGGGATGAATTTTGTTCTAATCGTGATGTTGTAACATATTGAGCCGTATTATCAATTTTTCCGCCCCATGAATTCCATCCGCCAAGTGGGATATATGCTGCTTTGTAATTGTAGAATTCAGCATTATAAGTGTAGTCTGCATTTAAAGTGAGTCCCTTTGTGATGTCAGCTTTCAGAAATGCTCCCAGGCGGATAAAATCATCACTGTCTGTCCAGTCACCTGCTTGTTTGCGGTATGCAATATCATTTCGGAAATCAGTGCCTTTGTACGTCCCGTACGGACCAAAGAAACTTCCCCATCTCCACATGTATTCATAGGTTCTGCGTTGTAGAGCAGGTCCCTGAAAACCCTTGTTACTGTAATTGAAGCGGCCTCCAACCTGCAACCAGTCAAAAGCTTGTGTTGTTACATTCAGCATGGTTGTCCATTTATCCATTTTTTCAGGATAATATGTCATCACTCCCTCATCATGATTATTGCCAAGAGACATGTAATAGGATGTTTTACCGCTTGTTCCCTGAACAGAAAGATTATGACTTCTGGTCGGTTTCCATTGTCTAAACATAATGTTTACCACATCCCAGTCCGCAAAATAACTGCCCACACCATTTTTATCGAGTACAAAGTCTTCACCTAAAATCATTTCGCGATAACCTGTTTTTTGCCCATTGTGGTCTGTTTTCCATTTTTCAGCCATGGGAAGCATTTCGTCCAGGTACATTCCAAAGAGTTCGTTTGCTAATCCTGCCCGTCCGTTTGCTGCTATTAATGCTTTTATCTGGGTTGGTACATCCGGATAGTTGGGCAGAATGGTAGGAGTATCCCAGCCAAAATTATTCGTATAATTTACAGTAGTTCTGTCGGTCTTTTTAGCTGATTTGGTTGTAATCAAAATAACTCCAAATGCTGCACGTGTTCCGTAAATTGAAGTAGATGCGGCATCCTTAAGTACCGAAATATTTTCAATGTCCTGAGTGTTGAGCAGGGATATGTCTTCCATCGGAACTCCGTCTACTACGATAAAGGGTTTACTGGTTCCGCTGTTGCTTAATGTTCCGATTCCACGAATAGTGAGGGTGGGTTGAGCACCTAATTTTCCACTGTTGCTTATAACCGTTAAGCCTGGAACAACTCCCTGCAGGGCTTTTGATATTTCAGAATATGGCCTTGCATCCAAAGTCTTACTCACATCTACAGTCGAAACAGCTCCTGTTAAATTTGCTTTTCGCTGTGTACCATAACCAACAACAACCACTTCATCCAGCAGCTCTTCATCAGATCTAAGCACTACATTCATAATCGGACGCACAGGAAGTTCCTGTGAGTTCATTCCGACATAAGAAAAGATCAGTGTATTTACATTTGAAGGAACTTCAAGTGTGAAAATACCCTTCGAATCGGTTGCAGTACCAATGTTTGTTCCTTTTGCTAAAACAGAAGCTCCAATAACCGGCTCTCCGTTTTCGTCCATTACACTACCCGTAACGCGGGTTTGCGCAAAGCTTACACCTATTCCGATAAAGAATAGCAAGCATAATAGCTTAATTCGTTTTTTCATGTGTTAATAATTTGTTTTTAAAGGTTACACTGAACAAGCATGTTTTAATATGTTTATATGTTAAAAGTTATTACCATACCCGTTTCATGTAAAATCTTGTTTTGGTTAATTGAAAAATATTAAGGTGAATAATGATATTGTTTTGTCGATGAATAAAGTGATTCACAAAATTATCCAAAAACGGGATGCTTTATTTATTGAGTATTTGATTTAACAAAGTTAAAGAATGTTTATTAATCGAAATGGCGATTAATGTGTTAAAAAAATATACAAAAGTAAAATTTCAACAATATTAATATGCAAAAAGTAAAAAAATGAAAACCTGTGGAATGTCGGTCTCAAATAAGGGATGGATTTGTCCTGTTCGGGCAAATTCATGAATTGTGATTTTTTCCGGAGAATGAATAGGGGATGTTATTCTGCGATTTCCACGTACACTTGCCCCGTCTCGTAACGAACAACAATGACGTGAGTGTCTTTTTCGATAAAAATTCCGTTCGCCGATACAGCATCGTAGACTTTTCCGTCCACTTTCACTTTTCCCGAAGGACGCAGCACGGTGGAGGCAATACCTGTTTTTCCCGTTAAACGGGCACCTTCGAGCGATACGCCAATGAATCCTTCCTTGTTTTCAAGCGTGGTATCCAGTGCCAGTTTCCTGAAAAGTCCTTTGGTACCGATTTTACTGCTCAGGTATATGACCAGTCCGAATCCGAGCGTGAGTCCCCCGATTACCGTCAGAATTGCCTTTCCGGTATCGGCCGGGTGAACTGTGTCGAAGTTGAAGTTGACATTATTCAGAAGGCTCAGAATGAGTCCGCTGATCACAAGCACTATGCCGGTTATGCCTGAAATTCCAAAACCCGGGATAACGAATATCTCGAGTGCTATCAGTATCAGTCCGATAACAAAGAGAATGATTTCCCAGTTGGCAGCCAGTCCGTCGATATAGAGAGGTGCAAAATAAAGCAAAGCAGCTGTAATGGCTACCCCGAGTGCAAATCCGATACCGGGTGACTGAAGTTCGAAGTAGATGCCACCAATAATGAGCATGATCAGGATGCCCTGAAGTATGGGGCTCATCAGAAAGCCCTTAATGTTGTCCCAGACTGAAGGTCGGAATTTCTTAAGCTCGTAAGGTTTGCCGCCTGTTTCTTTCCTTATTAACTCGTGTATGCTCTCGGCTGTGTCGTCGCAAAAGCCATATTTTAACGCTTCCTGTGTGGTGAAAGTCAGAATTTTGCCTGAATCGGCCACAAGCGGTACAACCGTACGCTCATCAACCATAGCTTCGGCAATAAGCGGATCCCGTTTCCATTTCACCAGCGTGTCGTTGCCGGAAATTAAAGTGTCTTTGCCATGTGCTTCGGCTGTAGCACGCATCGTAGCACGCATGTACGACTGGTATTTGTCTGGCAGTTTCTGCCCTGTCTGGTCCACTACCGAGGCAGCACCGATGGTGGCGGCCTGGCTCATGTATATTTTATCGCAGGCAATTGAAATCAATGCACCTGCCGAAGCGGCATTATTGTCAATAAAGACTATGACAGGAATGTCAGAATTCAGAATTTTTGTCCGGATGGAGTCTGCATATCTTACTTCGCCACCATAGGTATTCATTTCAATTATTATAGTTTTTGCATTTGCCTTTCCCGCTTCCTCAAATCCCTTTTGAATGTAAATCCACGTTGTACTTCCTACATTTTTTTTCAAATCAATGGAAAAATACAGTGGCCTGGCTTGATTATTGCTGTACAAATTTCCACTCATAAGCAGACTTGCCGAAAGAATGCTTAAAATAATTAAAATCTTATTCATGTGTTAAAAATTTTGTTACAAATATAGTCAATTTAAGAAAAAAACAGCTATATTTGTGGTGGAAATATAAATACTATTTTCTGAGTTCTTTTTTTAAAAACATATTCAGTATAGACAACTGACATTCTCTGCGTTTCTTCCTGTGAAGAGACATTTTTTCAAAAAGATACGTTTTAGCTAATTTATTCACACACAAAAAAACTAAAAACGAGATGAAAAACAATCAATTTGAAAAGGAATTAGTTGCCCTACAAAGTAACATGCGTAATTTCGCATTTTCTTTAAC
>CAZWLJ010000048.1:0-21233 GCA_964634605.1 uncultured Paludibacter sp. | reverse complement strand
ATTTGCCGTGAGAAGGGCGTTTCAGCAGTCCTGCGTCCACAAATCGACTGATTTGTTTTTCGGCTGTTTTGTCGGGGATATTCAGATTTTTAGCGACTGCAAGATAAGTCTGGCGGTCAAATTCAGCAGGTAAAGCATCCAACAACTGCCGTTTGTGATTTAATGGCTGCTGTGTTGCGGTATCTTTAGGCAACAGCTCAAAAATGTATGCTGCGTGTAAAACAAGCACTTTTACTATTTCCATCACTGTATTGAAATCACAGTCATTACAGACAAGTACAGACGAAACCTCACCCGTATCAATAATTCTCAGAGCGGTGATAATCATAGCCAAACGAAAAGCAATCAACCCAAGCCGCCGAATACTGCCCACATAATCATCTCCGCACAATTCGAGGTATTGAAGCTGCGTTTGTTCAAAGTAAGCATTGAATGCTTTTTGTTGAGTGCTTGAAAAAGCAAATCTAAACCGAACTGGTTGCTGTCGAAGAAAAAGATTGAAGTCCAGAAACTCTTTTCCATAAACATCAAATTTATGCTCAAGCGGTTGCTCATCATCCCCGGCAAATACATCTTTCCATATCGGTCGTAGGTTCATAAAGTAGAACATAAAACGGCTGAATAAGCCGTTTTCGGCACTCGGAATGAGTGCTGAAACTTGTTTGGGTGTACCCGATAAAAGGGCAGACAAACGAGGATTTTGGATTTCAACAAATTCCCTGTCTTTACGCCTGTTGTATGAAATTGTTTCGTGGTGGAACGCTTTGCGGAAACCATCGGAATAATTTCCGTGTTCGCTTTTAAATGTGAGTGCAAGCGTGTCTCCTTCGGTCTCAAAAATCAATCCCTTTTCGTTATTCTCCTTGAGTAATTGAAATAATCCCGTTGCGCTGTTGTTGGCCGGAAATATCCCTTTTTTCACGATAGGTTGAGCATGAAAGGCAACTATCACACCGGTCGGCTTTCCAATGGACATCGGGATCAGAATCCAGCCACAGAAACTGTGGCAATATGCAATCAGATATTGAAAAATTTATTTATATTTACAGTGCATTTATTGCCGGATTAGAATTCCTGATATCAGAAAGAGACGGGTTTGCAATCAACTACACCGATCGTTGTTTCCCGGAAGCCGGAGCGAAGTTTTGAGCGGTTAACAAACATTTCTGCCGGGAAGCGGAAAATAACAGGTAAATAACTATATATCAATCGGGTAACCAGCACCACCCATTTAAACGGGTAAATTTGCCCCTGCGGGTGCAGATGGTGCTGAGCCAATACACATAATCACGAAATGAAAAAACAGGTTTTTGTTTTTCTGCTGATAGTAAGCAATTGTACACATATCTTTATCCATGCAGCCTCAACCGATGCCGATACACCGGCAAAACGCGTGATGCCTGTGCTGGCATGGTTTAGTATCCCCGAAATTTACACTGACTCTGTCCGGTTCAGGGAGCTGGCTGAAACCGGAATAAATCAACACTTAACATTCTATAGTTCGGCAAATGCGGTAATGAAAGCACTGGACATGGCCGAAAAGACGGGTGTGAAAATCATTGCAGCATGCCCCGAGCTGGAAACTGATACAGAAAATACAGTCAGACGATTCATGAATCATCCTGCCATGGGAGGATATTACTTACGGGACGAGCCGGACGTCTCCCTGTTTGAGAAACTGAGCGCATGGGTAAGAAAGATAGAGGCGATAGACACTACTCATTTATGCTATATAAATCTGTTTCCCAACTTTGTTTCGCCCAACAGCCTGGGCACAAAGGAATACAACAACTACGTAACCGGATTTCTGGAAAAAGTTCCGGTCAGGTATATTTCTTTCGACAATTATCCGATAGTGGGTAAAAAAATCCGCCCGCTCTGGTATCAGAATCTTGAGATTATTGCCACAGCCTCCAGGCAGTACAATTTACCCTTCCGCGCATTCGCGCTCACTACTGCCCACGGCAAATATCCCGTACCCGGACTGGCAGAATTGCGATTGCAGGTATTCAGCAATCTGGCATACGGTGCCCAGGGTATCCAGTACTTTACCTACTGGACTCCCCCGCCCGTTGAATGGGATTTTCATCAGGGGGCTATCGACGTCGAGGGACACCGCACAAGTACTTATCAACTGATCAAAACGATGAATACAGAGATACATGCGCTTTCAGATGTGTTTTCAGGTGCAAAGCTTATTTCGGTGCACCACACCGGAACATTCATACCCAAAGGAACCAACCGGCTAAAAAAGTTGCCCTTACCGTTTGAAAAAATAAAAACAGGCAATTCGGGAGCTGTTGTATCTTTCCTTGAAAACGAAAGCAAAAAATACCTGGTAATCGTGAACCGGAGTATTCTGGATTCAACAGAAGTACGTATTGAGTTTAATTCCGACTCAGTAAAACAAGTTACCAAAGAGGGAAAAACACTCTCCCTGCAAGCGGGATTAAACCGTTTTCAGGTAGAGCCCGGCGATGTATTAATCCTGAATTATCCTTAGAATACCGGAACAACACTTAACACCTCCTCCTATCAGCTTAATGCATCGATATTGGACTGATTCAGGATATCTTTTCCGTTGCTTTCGTACATGGCAGCTAAACGGTCGGCATACCGTTCCTCCACCTTTCCGCGAACGACTTTCATAGTGCTGTTTACCAGACCGTTAAGTTCAGTGAATGGTTCGCCGAGTACTGCCACTGCGCTGGGCAGCCATCGCTCCGGAAACATCCCTTCATGTTTGCCACCCTTGCGGTATTCATTGATTTCGCTCTGGAGTTTGTTCAATGCCAGTGTTTTAGCTTCGGTGCTGTCCCAGCTGAGTTCCGGTTGCTTTCGGTTTACATAACGTTTCAGTGCTTCCTTATTGACAACCAGCAGGGCTGTAGTGTACGGATTCTGATTATTGTGGAGCACTGCCTGATCAATGAAGCGCGAATTTTCAACCATCGCTTCCTCTATTCCCTCGGGACTGTACTTTTCGCCGTCGCTGGCTATCAGCAGGCTTTTGAACCGTCCCAGAACATACAGGAATCCGTCATCGTCCATGTAACCCATATCACCGGTATGCAGCCAGCCGTTTTTGATGGTTTCGGCAGTTGATTTTTCGTTGCGGTAGTATCCTTTCATCACGTTTTCGCCTTTGATGGTAATCTCGCCTTTCTGGTAGTTGGGGAGTTCGTTACCCTCGTCATCGCGTATTTTCAGTTCCATAGGCTTTACCAGATACCCCGACGAACCGAGCTTGTGCTTTTTTTGTCCGTTGGACGAAATGATGGGCGTAGCTTCTGAAAGCCCGTATCCCTGGAACATGGGCATACCCACGGCATAGAAGAACCGCTGCAGGTCGATATCGAGCAGTGCGCCTCCCCCTATGAAATACTGCAGCTTACCGCCAAAACCTTCGCGCACCTTTGAGAAGAGTATTTTATCAAAAAGCATCAGCAACGGTTTTTTCAGTGCCTGTTTTCCCCTGCCCTTGTTGTATCCTTCCTTGTTGTATTCATAAGCCATGTTCAATGCAACATTGAAAAGACTTGTTGCCGCAGGTCCTTTGGCATATATACCCGAGAGGATACTCTTCCTGAAATTCTTGGCCAGTGCCGGTACGCTCAGCAGCAGGTCGGGCTGTATCTCCCGGATGTTTACCGGGATGTTTTTAAGCGTTTCAATGCCGGTTTTTCCTGTCTGAACAGTAGCTACGCTTGCACCGGAGGCCATGAAGCTGTAGAATCCGGCTACATGGGCAAAGCAATGGTCGAGCGGAAGAATGATGAGCGTTCTGAATTCAGGCGGAATGGTCATCAGCGACAAAGCCTGTTCGACGTTGGCGGTGTAATTTCTGTGGGTAAGCATCACCCCTTTCGGATCGGCCGTAGTACCCGAAGTGTAGCTGATGGTAGCCAGATCATCCGGCAGGATGGATTTGCTCCGTTCGGTTACCGAACCGGGATTCTTCTGAAGGTATTCTTTACCCTTTTTCACCAGCTCACTCATCGCCATTTCCTTCTCCAGGTAGTCAGACTGGTCATCCAGTACAATCACCTGCCAGACGTCGGGCAGCTGAGCTGCAATGGCTCTTATTTTCTTTAACTGCCCGCCCGACACAAAAACAATCTTCGATTCGGAATGCACAATTCTGAAAACGAGGTCGTTGCTCTCTTCAAGTTTTATTGACAGCGGCACATTCACCGCACCGGTGTATAATATGCCGAGTTCGGTGATAATCCAGGCATTGCGCCCTTCTGAGAGCAATGCTATTTTATCCCCGTTTTCGATTCCGAGCGCGAGCAGTCCGGCAGCCATTTCCTGTGCTTGTCTGCGGGTTTCTTCGTAGCTTGTCGGTATGAATTCAGTAGTGAGTTTTTCCCAGAGGAAAGGATTCTTAGCGTATTTATCGACGCTCGTGTTCAGCAAATCGATGATGGTGGTTCTTTTGTTTTCCATGATATGATGTAATGATGCAACTTATAATGAGGTAAATAGATTCCCTGTTTTTTTGAAACGGGTGGCTAAAGATATAAAATTATATTAAACCCTGCAACAACACTGAGTCCCGGATAAGAAATTGAAACCGGCGGCTTTGAAAATTCGAATTTGACGGTTCTGATGAAAATGGAATCTTCAGGCATATTCATCCGTCAGGAAATGATGATTCCCGGAAGCCGGACAGATCACTGTTTGAAATTTAAGAAAGTACAGGGCTTTTTGCCTGACTACAATTCGTAAATATTGATGAAGTAAAAATCAAAGAATTCCTTGGTGTATTCCAGTTCGTAAACATGCGGATTCCATACGCTTAATTCATAATCTTCGTAGTCATTGTCTTCGGAATCGTCAGAGGCATCATATCCCATTTTGTAATAATTCTCGTACAGCCACCTTTTCATTTCTTCGAATTCGTGATGATTTCTGTCCGACAGCACTTCTTTCAACCGTTTGTATCCGGCAGGTCCTCCGCAATTCTCGGGCGGACAGGCGCCATTTCCGCCCAGAAGCAAGGCTGAAGGAGCAATATTCAGACTGTCGGTTTTTTCGAGGGTAATTTCGTGCAACCAGTCGTCACCGAAATCATAGGTATAAGTAAATGTATCTCCTTCATTTTTCATCATTTCATACAGCCGGGTGTCGTAAGCTGTGAGGAGTTTCTGCTTGGGTATGAATGGTTTACCCCGGTCAATAAGCGGCTCCGGTTCCTCCTCGATGCGGGGACTCGAACCATATCCCGTGGGAGAAAAAGCATAAGCGTGCTCTTCGAGCCATCCGAATGAAACCTGAATCATCTGGTGCAGAAGGTCAAAGGGAGTTTCGGCCGGAACTAATATCCGCCTCCAGACAACAGGTTTGCTTACATTCTTCAGTTTGATTTTGAGATGATAGACCATAATTCAGCATTAAACAGCATATAGAAATTTCCGGTCATTCTTTTATCAGTTTGTAAGCAGCCTGCCCTGTGTCAGTCATTATATTCAGGAAATAAATACCAGCCGGAGCATCCAGACTGACCGTGAACCTTTGCTGACCTGAGTATTCCAGATTTTTGATCACCCGGCCTGTCATATCGGTAATTTGAAGCTGAATTTTCCGCGCAACTGAGCCCAAATCAACAACAAAGGGTCCATCAGAAGGATTGGGTGAAATTTTCAGGTTAGAAATTAACTGATTTTTCACTGCCGTTGGCGTTTCGGCTAAATGCAGCGCCATAACCTCCTCACCGGTAAGCACGCGGTTGTAAAAGCGGACATCATCCAGTTCGCCGTTTAATCCCAGATCACTGTGGTTTCGTCCGATGTAGAGAATATCACTGCCCGGATAAGCAATTGAATTGTCATACGTGTCACTGCTTTTCAACTCACCGTCAATGTAAAGTTTTGAAACCGATGCATTGTCACCGGTTTTTTTATAGGTTGTTGTGATGTGCTGCCAGGTGTTGGGAGTATTTGGAACAGTGTAATTGGTCCAGAACCAACTACCCGACGGAAAATTGTATCCCAACAGATAAGTGAAAGTAGTACCTGCCGAAAAAACCTGCTGATAACCACCTTTGTTTCCCACACAACTCAATACACCCCGGTCGCCCCAGTAGGATTCCACCTTATACCAGTACGAAACCGTAAATTCATCGGTAAAAAACGAGGAATTAGCGGGCACACTCACGTAATCGGGAAACCAGAATTTATACGCCTTCCCTTCCTGACCGTAGCGATCAGTAGCCGGGGTAACAAGTGCTCCGGTTATTGTTCCGTTATTACCGTTCCCGCTTTCGTCGTTGGCATTGCCATTAAATGGAAAGTAGGCCACTAAACTGTTTCGGGTTGAATTGTATTCCTGAATGATTTCGGCTTCACTCAGCGGCCGGTCGTAAATTTTTACTTCATCAATTGTACCGGGATAATTTCCATCCGGGCATCCCCCGGAAGATTCGCTGATGGTTATTGGTGCTGTTCCGAAGTTTGTATAATTAGCCGGACCGCTGGCAGCAAGCTGGCCATTAATGTATACTTTGCCGGTATGGGCAACGGCATCATAGACACCGGTTACCATATACCATTGGTCAACAACAAAGGATTGATTGGTTTTTATGTCATTCCAGGCTCCTTCATTAGCCACACGAAGCCAGATCTGACCAGCATCTTGTCCCAATGAAAAACCGTTTACAACCCAGCAATTGTGCCGGTTGATAATTCCGGCATTGATGTTTTTATATTTTACCCAGGCAGAAAGTGTAAATCCGGAAGATAAATACATATTCGTTGTATTGGCCAGTTCAATTCTGTCGTGCAAATAGGGGAATGAATACGCTTTGTTATTTTCATTAAACCTGTCAGTAGTAAGGGTGCTGTTGCCAATTACAGTTCCATCATGTCCGTTTCCGCTTTCGTCGTTGGCATTACCGTTAAAAGGGTAGTAGGCAACCAACGGGTTGCGTGTTGAGTCATATTCCTGTTTGATTTCGGTATTACTCAGCGGCCGGTCATAAATTTTCACTTCATCAATACTACCCGGAAAGAATTCATTAAAATGGGATTTTGCAATCAACAAGGGTAGTGGATTAGCCGTTATCGTACCTGTTCTGCTTACAGAATCTACTATTGAACCATTAACGAATAATCTCATAAAACTGCCATCATAAGTGGCTGTAATATGTTGCCATTTATTAGCAATAGAATTTGGGAACACATATCTTGCTTCTGTACTTCCTTCAGGTCCGAGCAGGAATTCAATAGCATCCTTGTAGAATCTTAAGACCTTGGTTTTATTATTTCCATCTCCGTGGTCTGAAACAATATTATGATAGCTTGAAAGTGGAAATACATCTGGTTTTACCCATACAGAAATACTAAGTTTTTCCGTCATTTTTAAACTTATATCGTTGCCAATGTCTATATAATCGGTTGAACCATTAAAAGAATATGCCTGTCCATCAATTCCAAATCGATCAGAAGATAACAAGGCTCCATATACAGTTCCATTATTACCATTTCCGCTCTCATCATTTGCATTGCCGTTGAAAGGATAATAAGCCACTAAACTGTTTCGCGTTGAATTGTATTCATTCTGGATTTCGGCTTCACTCAGCGTCCGTTTATAAATTTTCAATTCGTCTATTTTACCATTCAGAAACTCAATATGTGATCCGCTTGCTAATTGCCTTGAACCTATACTAAGGTAACTGTTTGCATTTGAAACAAAAGGAATAGCTGCTGTACCTGCCTGTTGACCATTGAAATAGAATATGATTGTATTTTCTTTTTTGGTTATTCCAACAAAAGCCCAGTTACCCAATGAATATCCGGTTATTTCATTTGAACTAAAATCACGGTAATCACCTCCAGAATACACAAAGTAGTTAATTCTTAATCCTTCGCCCCATTTAGGATGACTGCCTAATCCTAAGCCCCATATACCATCATTGGAATCATAACCTGCCGAAACAATCCTGCAAGTTTTTATTTCGTTGAGATTAATCCATGAAGTAATACTAAAATCACCGTCACCAAAATCATAAGCATTGTTATCCGGAACTTGAATCCGGTCACTGATTCCGTTGAAAATGTAAGCATTTTCTAAAACGTTATATCTGTCTGAAGTTAATGCCGAGCCTATCACTGTTCCATGATTTGCAGTAAAACTTTCATCGCTGGCGTTGCCGTTGAAGGGAAACCAGGCCACAAGATTACCCGACTCTGTATCGTACAATTCTTTTACTTGCTTGTCGGAAAGGGCTGATGAATATATACGTATTTCGTCCAGTTTCCCTTTTAGATAGCCTACATTAAAATCCGTATAGGGTGCCAGACCGTTTACATAGGTTATTACTCCCAGCGACAGATCCTTTCCAGCAACGGCTGTGCTTCCGCTGAAAGTATTAGAAGTGCTTTTCAGCTGACCGTCGATATATATTTTTTGTTCGCTGCCATTGATTGTCAGCACCCAATGTACCCATCTGTCTACCGGAGCAGTTTCATAGCTGTATCCTGCCTGATTGAATCCGCAATGTCCCTGAGTCCAATACTGTGCACTTCCCGAACAATTCAAAGCCATAAATAATGATGTTCCGCAGTTACCATCTCCTCCATATCCCAACAGTCCCGGTCTGTTTGACACATCCGGTACATTAAACCACAGGGAAATGGTCCTGCTGTTAGTTGGCAGATTATCAGCAGGCATACGGATATAAGAACCGGTATTCCCATCAAAATAGTACGCCTTGTCGGGATTACCAAACCGGTCGGTGGTGAGGGTTATCCCTTCACCCTTGTAGGTCGGATTGATATTGTTTCCGCTTTCATCGTTGGCATTGCCGTTGAAAGGATAGTACGCCACCAGTCCTGAAGTGGGAATCTGGCCAAAAACTGAAACTGAAATTACAAGAAAAATACTGCTGAGCAGGATGTGTGTTTTCATACCGGTAACTATTATATAAAAAGTTAGAACTAGTGGTTGTGATACAATACAAAAATAATAAAATCATATCAATTCCAACATATTAGTTGTAAATTGTAAAAAAATAATTTACTATAATATAATTTTTACAGACTTAAAGCATTTAAGTCTGAATAATTATTCACCATCGGGGTGAATAATCAACATAATTTTCGGAAAAATCCTGTTTTCATATCCGTTACTTTCCTGCTTTCGTTTTGCCTTGATAAATATCACGTTTTTTGAGTGAGCATTGTTTTAATTTATTCACCGGATTTATCAGTGATGAAGAAGTAGTTTTTTATTGTGCCGGAACCGTTGTAGTTAAAAAAAACTGCAACAAAAAATCCCGAACCAGCCGGTTCGGGATTTTTTATTGTCAGAACATATGACTGTTGACTAATCCTTGTAATCTTCCCAACGGGTATCGAGCATATTGCCGGTTTTGGCAAACTGACGGTGCATTCCGAAGCAAGCACCCAGGTTGATGGGAGTATGTCCCGGACCACAGATTTTCAGGTAATCGTTCAGCATTTTCTTGTATTGCGGGTCCACACAGTTTTCGATAATCATTTCAGCCCGCTGACGTGGCGAGTATCCGCGCAGGTCGGCTACTCCGTGCTCGGTGATGAGCACCTTCACGGAGTGTTCAGACTGGTCGTTGTGCGATACCATCGGAACAATGGCGCTGATTTTACCTCCCTTGGCTGTGGAAGGAGTGGTGAAAATGGAGAAATACGAGTTGCGGGTAAAGTCGCCCGAACCACCGATTCCGTTCATCATTTTGCTTCCGAGCACGTGCGTACTGTTCACATTACCAAAAATATCGGCTTCGAGCGCGGTATTAATGGAAATCAGGCCCAGACGGCGCGCAATTTCCGGACTGTTGGATATTTCCTGCGGACGAAGCACGATTTTATCACGGAAAAAATCGAGATCGGCATAAATTTCTTTGAGCACCTCGGACGAAACAGTAAGCGAACAGCCACTCGCGAACTTCACCCTTCCCTCGCGCATGAGCTGGATAACCGAATCCTGAATCACTTCCGTATACATTTCGAAAGGCGGAATCTCGGGGTTGCTGCCCAGTGAAGCCATTACCGCATTGGCAATATTTCCAACACCCGACTGCAGAGGAACAAATCCGGCTGGTATCTTTTTCAGTTTCAGTTCCGAAGCCAGAAAATTAGCCACATTTTCACCAATTCGTGCGGTAACTTCATCCAGCGGGGTAAATCCTCCCACTTCATCGGCATGATTGGTTTCCACGATGCAGAGTATTTTTTCAGGGTCAATTTTAAGTGTGGCCGTACCGATTCTGTCGGCAGTTTTATAAATCGGGATTTCGCGGCGGTGAGGCGGATTCTGAGCTTCGTAGATATCGTGGAAGCCGGTCAGTTCTTTCGGATGAAAACGGTTGAGCTCCAGGATAACGTGATCAGCAATACGGGCTACGGTAGGTGAAATACCTACACCTGTGGTGAGCACCACTTCGCCGTTGTCTTTCACATCGCACACTTCCAGGATGGCGATATTCGGATGCTTAACGAATCCGTAGCGCAGGCTCAGCGCCAAAGCCGAAAGGTGTAAATCGTAGTAATCGATTTCGCCGCTGTTGAGCGCGTTGCGCATGTCCTTGTTGGACTGGTAAGGCGAACGGTAACTCACTGCTTTGGCACGTGCAAGTGCTCCGTCGAGCGAATCGCCGGTGGAGGCACCCGTAAACATTCCGATTTTGAACTCTTTTCCCTGTTTGTGAAATTCTTCTGCACGTTTGGCAAGGGCGGTCGGAACAACTTTCGGACTACCGGCTGCCGTAAAACCGCTGAATCCAACCACATCACCATGATTGATATAGGATGCAGCCTCTTCGGCTGATACAAATTTGAAAGATTGACTCATGTTCTGTAATTCAATTTTTAAGTAAATTTATTGACATGCAAAAGTAATATTTTTATCGGGAATATAAAAACGATTTCACACTCCCGTGAAGAGCAACAGGTTTGGTGAAAATAACAGTAAAAAAGACTTCACATAAACCTCAGGGGCTTTATCGGGGCATACAATATGGCAGCCGCGCCGGTGAATAAACACCGCGCGAAAACAAATCTTAAAAAATATCATTTTTATATCCTTATACGGGATTTAATTACGATATTTGTTGTCGCTTTGACACAAAAAAAGCGCATAAAACCTGAAAAATAACAAATTAATCATTTAACAAGAAATACAATGAGTTCAAAAGACATTCGTAATCTGGAGCCAAAAGCACTCTGGAATAACTTTTACAGTTTGACGCAGATACCGCGTCCATCGGGAAAAAAGGAAGAAATCGGCCGTTTTCTGGTTGATTTCGGGAAATCGCTGGGGCTCGAAACCCTTCAGGATGAAACGGGTAATGTACTGGTACGTAAACCGGCCACACCGGGCATGGAAAACCGCAAAGCCGTAGTACTGCAATCGCACATGGACATGGTGCCTCAGAAAAACAGCAACGTGGATCACGACTTTGAAAAAGATCCGATTGATGCTTTTGTTGACGGCGAATGGGTGCGCGCAAACAACACTACGCTCGGAGCCGACAACGGTATAGGTGTGGCAGCCGCCATGACGGTTCTGCAATCGACGGGAATTCCCCACCCGGCCATCGAAATGTTTATCACCGTGGATGAAGAAACCGGCATGTACGGTGCTTTCGGCCTGCAACCCGGATTTCTGAAAGGCGATATACTGATCAACATGGACTCCGAAGATGAAGGCGAACTCTATGTGGGATGCGCCGGAGGACTGGATGCGAACGTGACATTCCGCTACAGCGAAGTGGAAGTTCCCGCGGGCGATGTGGCTTTCAAGCTCTCACTCACAGGACTCAGGGGCGGTCACTCCGGTGTGGATATCAACCTGCAGCGCGCCAACGCCAACAAGCTGATTTTCCGGTTCCTGAAAACCGCCGTAGCCGAACATGAAGCAAGGCTTTGCTGCATCGAAGGCGGCAACCTGCGAAATGCGATTCCGCGCGAAGCTTTCGCCGTAGTAACTGTTCCGGCTGAAAACGAAGACGACCTGCTCGAAACTGTGGCTGATTTTGAAGCACTTTTCACCGAAGAATTCCGTGGTGTGGAAGAAGGAATCAGTTTCAAAGCCGAACGTACCGACAGGATAAAAGGACTCATGCCCGAAGAAGTACAGGACGATCTAATCAATGCCGTAACGGCTTGCCCGAATGGTGTGTACCGTTTTATCCCCGAAGTGCCCGAAGTGGTGGAAACTTCGAATAACGTGGCTATCGTTCAATCCGACGGTGAAAAAATTGAAGTCAAATGTCTCATCCGCAGTTCGGTGGAAAGCCGCAAGGAAGAACTGGCATCGATGATTGAAAGCGTGTTTACGCTGGCAGGTGCACGGGTGGAATTTTCGGGTGCCTATCCGGGATGGAAACCCAACCTTGAATCGCCCATTCTGAAGGAGATGATTAAAGTGTACGAAACCAACTACGGCAAAACACCTAAAATCATGATAATCCATGCCGGACTGGAATGCGGAATACTTGGAACGCACTACCCCGAAATGGATATGATTTCGTTCGGGCCTACCATCCGCTTCCCCCACTCTCCGGATGAAAAGGTAAACATCGAAACCGTGCAGAAATTCTGGGATTACCTGCAGAAAACACTGGCAGAAATACCCGCGAAATAGGCATCCGGTCATCATCAGAAAATAGCAGAACTAAAGAGACGTTGCTCGTCACGATGAACTCATCAGGTATGTGCAGCGTCTCTGTTATAATTCATTTACAATCAAATAATTAAAACATATCAAAATTACCACGACAAGATAATTCCCACAAAATCGGGTGAAATCAGGCGCAACAGACTTTAATTCTTCAGCCTTTGAGTACCCGTCAGGCCGGTTACTTGTCAGCATTCCTTTTTACATATGAAGAAACTTGTATTTGCCATAATATCCGTTATTACGGCACAGATTGCGTTTGCGCAAACCACACTTCCGAAAGATACATTCGTATTTACCACGGTGAAGGAAAACAAAATAACTCCGGTGAAAAATCAGGCAAGCAGCAGTACCTGCTGGTCGTTTTCGGGGCTGGCCTTTTTCGAATCTGAACTTATCCGCCTGGGAAAAGGCGAAACAGATTTGTCGGAAATGTTCGTAGTAAGTCACTCCTACACCGACAAAGCCGATAAATACGTCCGAACGAACGGCACCATCAACTTTGCACCGGGAGGTTCGTTCTACGACGTGCTGTATACACTCAGAAACTACGGCATTGTACCCGAGCACGAGATGACCGGTCTGCAGTACGGGACCGACCGCCACACACATGGCGAACTGGACGAGGTGACTTCCTCTTTTGTGAAATCCATTGTCAAAAATCCGAACCGTACCATTTCTACCGCCTGGAAAACGGGTTTCGATGGAATACTGGATGCCTACCTGGGAAAAAGACCGGCTGAATTTACCGTGAACGGCAAAAAATTCACTCCCCTGAGCTACGCACAGTCACTCGGCCTGAATCCTGACGATTACGTGTCCATCACTTCGTTTACCCATCACCCGTTTTATTCCGGTTTTGCCATCGAAATACCCGACAACTGGCGCTGGAGCGAATCGTACAACCTGCCACTCGATGAGTTTATCCGGGTATTCGACTTCGCGGTTGAAAACGGCTTTACTGTTGCCTGGGGTGCAGATGTAAGCGAGAAAGGATTCACACGAAACGGGATAGGCGTACTGCCCGAAACGAAGAAAGAAAACCTGGTGGGAACCGATCAGGCTAAATGGATTGGGACGCCGACTCCAACAGGAAAATACACGATAAACGGACCGGTGAGAGAACAGGCAGTAACACAGCAAAGCCGTCAGCTTGGATTTGACAACTATCAGACCACCGACGACCACGGTATGCTCATTTACGGTATCGCCAAAGACCAGAACGGGATTCCCTATTATATGGTGAAAAATTCCTGGGGTTCCGACAATAAATACAAGGGCATCTGGTACGTAAGTAAACCTTTCGTGATGGAAAAAACCATCAACATACTGGTTCATAAAGACGCGGTTCCTAAAGACATTCGAAAAAAACTGGGCATTTAATACAGCATAAAAAATACCAATCAAAAAGCCGGAACAAAATTCCGGCTTTTTTTATAAGCTCTTCATCATCCACACGTTGCAGCCCGGATGAGCCGATTGCCCGGAAGGCTCAGTGAGATGTATGAATCCCGATTTTTCGTAGAGTGTAACGGCTTTGTCAAATTCGGGCAGACTTTCGATGTAAATACGAGTATAACCAAAGCCTGCAGCAGACAGCATGGAATGCTGCATCAGCGCTTTCCCGATGCCTTTTCCGCGTGCTTCAGCTGACACGTACAGTTTTACCAGCTCAACACATCCCTCCGGCAGACCGGCAGAGGGATAAATGCCGCAGCAACCGGCTATTTCGCCATTCCATGCTGCGACCCAGAGCACCGATTTATCTTTCCGGAAAAGGGAATATAAATCATCGGTCGTTGAGTCTTCGTACACCGTTCCGGCAGTGGGTGCGTTGAAATCACGAAAACACTGACGGATTATTTTAGCCAGAATTTCGTTATCCTCCGGCTGCACAGGTCTTATTTTCAGCATGGTACTATTTTTTTTCAAAAATAAAAAAAGTTGCCGAAACTCAGGCAACCTTTCCTTATAATTAAATCACTCCGCATTATAATAATTCGCGTAATTCGTTTTAATTCGCGTAATTCGAACTTCTACACATTAAATCTGAAATGCATGATATCGCCATCCTGTACCACATATTCTTTTCCTTCCACATTCATTTTTCCGGCTTCCTTGCAGGCTGCTTCCGACTTCAGGGCTACATAATCGGCATATTTTATCACTTCGGCACGTATAAATCCTTTTTCGAAATCGGTATGAATCACACCGGCACACTGCGGGGCTTTCCATCCGCGGTGGAATGTCCAGGCGCGTACTTCCTGCGGACCGGCGGTGAGAAATGTCTGCAAATCGAGCAGGTGATAGGCAGCCTTGATAAGGCGTGCCACTCCGGACTCCTTCAGTCCTATTTCTTCGAGAAACATCTGACGCTCCTCGTAGGTGTCAAACTCGGCAATTTCCGATTCGATTTTAGCAGCCACTATGAGAATTTCGGCATTCTCGGCTTTCACTGCCTCGCGCAAAGCATCCACGTAGCTGTTCCCGCTCACAGCACTTGCTTCATCTACATTACATACATACATCACAGGTTTGTATGTAAGCAAATAAAGTTCGCGGGCTATTTTTTCGTCGTCCTTATTGTCGAATGTTACCGTTCGTGCCGAAAGTCCCTGCTGCAGGGCTTCCCGAATTCGTGAAAAGATATGAAATGCCCTCAGAGCCTCTTTGTCACCTCCGGTTTTAGCCTGCTTTTCCACTTTGCTGATGCGTGCTTCTATGGTTTCGAGGTCCTTAATCTGGAGTTCGGCATCAATGATTTCCTTGTCGCGAACGGGATTCACCGAGCCGTCCACGTGGGTCACGTTTTCGTCGTCGAAGCAGCGCAGCACGTGCAGGATGGCATCTGTTTCACGGATGTTGGCCAGGAATTTGTTTCCAAGACCTTCGCCTTTGCTCGCTCCCTTAACCAGACCTGCAATATCCACAATCTCTACCGTGGTAGGTACTATTTTTTGAGGATGTACCAGTTCGGCGAGTTTGTTCAGCCGTTCGTCGGGTACGGTGATGACTCCCACATTGGGTTCGATGGTGCAGAATGGAAAATTGGCTGCCTGGGCTTTGGCGTTCGAAAGACAATTGAAAAGTGTGGATTTACCCACGTTGGGAAGACCCACTATACCGCATTGTAATGACATTGTTTTAACTTTTTTAGATGGTTTGCTTTCAGATAAAAGTTAACTGACAGCTGAGAGCTGATATCTGATAACTTATACCTGAATGCAAATTATTTTATTGCTGCAAAGGTACGAAAAAAACTCGTAGCAGAAATCGGCTAACCTTCACTCAGGTTTATTCGTATAATTCACTAAAAAACCGCGTATCCGATATTTAACCGAATACCATTTCTATCACTCTGGGAAAATGCAGGTATTCCAGTTCGTGTACTTTACGGGCAATATCCTGGTAACTGTCGGAAGGTTCCACAGCACATGCTGCCTGAAAGATGATTGCCCCATCGTCGTAATGTTTATTCACAAAATGAATGGTTATACCGGTTTCTTTATCACCCGAAGCACGTACAGCCTGATGCACATGGTCGCCGTACATGCCTTTTCCGCCATGCCTGGGCAGTAGTGCCGGATGTATGTTGATCATTTTGTCCGGAAAAGCATCGATAATAAGCCCGGGGATTTTGAGCAGAAAACCTGCCAGCACGATGGCATCAATCTGATACTGGCGGAGTAAATGCAGTACAGACTCGCCGGTTTCGAAATCTTTTCGGGTAAATGTGACAGACCTGACATTTAAATTTTCTGCCCGGCGGTGAACATAGGCATCGGCACGGTTCGAAATGATGAGCGGGAACTTAAATAACTGTGAATTAATGAAATATCGGATGATATTCTCGGCATTGCTGCCCGATCCCGACGCAAAAATGGCTATATTCTTATACATATTCTGACTTATTTATTGCTCAAATCCGGTATAATTGTGCACATTTTTACACATTTTTAGTACAGATGTGATTTGATTTCCTGAAAAATTAATTACCTTTGCAGCGCAAATTTATAAAACAATTTTTATTTACTCACTTAAAAAGAAAAATTATGTCAGAAGTTGCAGAAAAAGTAAAAGCTATTATCGTAGATAAATTAGGCGTTGACGAAGCAGATGTAGTAGAAACTGCCAGTTTCACTAACGATCTTGGTGCAGACTCTTTGGATACAGTAGAACTGATCATGGAATTTGAAAAAGAATTCGGTGTATCGATTCCTGATGAAGAAGCACAAAAAATCTCAACTGTAGGTGACGCTATTGCTCACGTTGAAGCTTTGAAAAAATAAATTTCCCTAATTTTTTATGGAATTAAAAAGAGTAGTGGTAACCGGCTATGGTGCTGTTACTCCTTTAGGACTTACTGCCACGGAAACGTGGCAGAACGTTCTAAAAGGAGTTAGCGGTGCTGCGCCTATATCTTATTTCGACACATCTTTATTCAAAACCAAATTTGCCTGCGAGGTGAAAGGTTTTGATCCCTTACAATATTTCGACCGTAAAGAGGCCCGTAAAATGGATCTTTACGCTCAGTATGCACTTGTTGCAGCCAAAGAAGCACTTGAACACAGTGGTCTGGATCTGGAGAAAACGGATAAAGACGAAGTGGGAGTTATTTTTGCATCGGGTATTGGTGGAATAACCACTTTCGAACAGGAAGTGTCCAACTATTATCTGAATCAGGAACAGGGACCGCGGTTCAACCCGTTTTTTATCCCTAAAATGATTTCGGACATTGCTACCGGACAGATTTCCATCCAGTACGGATTACACGGACCCAATTACTCCACTACTTCTGCCTGTGCATCGTCCAATCACGCGCTTATAAGTGCTTTCAACCATATTCGTCTTGGCCAGGCTAAAGTGATGTTTACCGGAGGCGCCGAAGCTGCCATTACTCCTGCCGGACTGGGGGGATTCAATGCCCTTACAGCCCTTTCGACCCGCAACGATGACGCTGCAGGAGCTTCACGCCCCTTCAGCAAAAGCCGCGATGGTTTCGTGATGGGCGAAGGTGCCGGATGCATCATTCTGGAAGAATACGAACATGCCGTGGCACGGGGCGCCAACATCCTTTGTGAAATAGCCGGAGGAGGCATGTCGGCCGATGCGTATCACCTTACAGCCACTCATCCCGAAGGACTCGGTGCCGTACTGGTGATGAAACGGGCGCTGCTTGATGCCGGACTCAATCCGGAAGACGTGGACTACATCAACGTACACGGAACCTCCACACCCGTAGGAGATATCGGCGAAGCGAAAGCCATCGTTCAGGTATTTGGTGAACATGCTTACAAGCTGAATATCAGCGCCACCAAGTCCATGACCGGACACCTGCTGGGCGCTGCCGGGGCTGTAGAAGGCATTATTGCTATCAATTCGATTGTAAACAACGTAGTGCCTCCTACCATCAACTTCCACGAAGACGATGAGGATCCTGAAATTGATTACAACCTGAATTTTACATTCAACCAGGCGCAGGAACGCAAAGTAGATGTAGTGCTTTCAAATACATTCGGATTCGGAGGTCACAATGCTTGCGTGGTATTCAAAAAAACTGACCATCCCGCCGGGAAATAAAGAAACTTATTTGAAGATTTTTAATCAAAATTCAGATTATATTTCTTGAAAATCAACATTCTACATATAAAAAGGCTCTTGCAGAAAAAACGGCAGGAGCCTTTTTTGTCGTTAAAAAATATAATCGGATTCAATCCTCACAATATCGAACTCTACGAGATGGCGCTCAGGCATAGTTCGGCTGCCTCTATAAATGCGGAGGGTGAACCGGTAAACAACGAACGGCTTGAGTTTCTGGGCGATGCAGTGCTGAACTCCATTGTTTCGGACATTCTGTATCAACGCTACCGGAATGAGCAGGAAGGATTTCTGACCAATGCCCGGTCCAATATCGTCAAAAGGGAATCGCTGAATAAAATGTGCCTGCAGATTGGATTAGACAAATTAGTGATTGCTGACAAAAATCTGAACAGGAAGGATAAAACCAATATTTACGGAAACGCCCTTGAAGCATTTATCGGTGCAGTATATCTGGATAAAGGATATGAAAAATGTGCTCAGTTTGTAAGGAAACGTCTGCTCGTTTCGCCCGAAATACTACAGTCAATAGCTGAAGATAACAGGAACTACAAATCGGAACTGCTCGAATGGTGTCAGCAACGCTATCTGACTCTTGATTTCCGGCTCGTGGAAGAAACCGTGGACAAAAAAAATAACCAGCACACATTTATTTCGCAGGTACTTATCAGCGGTCAATCCATCTGCACCGGGAGCGGATCAAGCAAAAAGGATTCGCATCAGCAGGCATCATTCAGGGCGCTGGAAATGATCCGGAAAGACGACCGGCTCATCCGTTCTTTAATCACAGCTGATTGAATTATCTGCCTGAGGGAAATTCCGGTCAATACGAATATTTGCCCTTTGGCAGCTATTCATGACCAAAACTGGCTCAATCAACAGATTTAATACCCGTTCAAATCCTGATTTTTTAAACTTTATGAAACTATTATCTGTTTCATAAACATAATAACTAATTATTAAAAAAATGGAAACTTCAAAACCCTTTCAGAGACTAATTCAAATACAGGCTGAGAAATACGGAGAAAAAACAGTTTTTTATGATCGCAGGAGTGTGTCCGATTCCTGGACTGCCATCAGCTGGAACAGGATGAACATTATGGTAAACCAGCTTGCCAAAGCGTTGCTGGAGCTGGGTGTAAAACCACAGGACCGGATCGGGCAGTTCTCGCAAAACAAAGCTGAAAATCTGATTATTGACTTTGCTGCTTTCAGTATCCGGGGGATTGTGGTTCCGGTTTATCCTACTTCAACACAAGTACAGTTGGACTTCATCACAAAAGATGCTGCAATCGAAATTCTATTTGTCGATGGACAGAAACAATACGATGTAGCTTTTGAGGTACTGAGAGAGTCAGCCCATCTGAAAAAAATCATCGTGCTCGAGAAAGAGGTGAAATTAGCCGATACAGTTCACAGCATGTATTTCGACGAATTGATGGAAATCGGGATGAAATCGGTCAGAGATGAGGAAACAGAAAGAAGAAGAGCCGAAAGCAAAGAAGATGACATGGCCTGCCTGCTCTACACATCGGGTACAACCGGCAATCCGAAGGGAGTAATCCTGAATCACATCATGCTCAACGAAGCTGTTCGCATACACCTGATAAGACTGGCAAAGGTCGACGATAACGATATTTCACTTGCATTTCTTCCACTCACTCACGTTTTCGAACGTATGTGGTGCTATTTCCTCCTTCAGGTAGGATCTGTCATTTACATCAACTACCTACCGACCGACATCCAGACCACACTCAAAGATGTTCGCCCTTCGCTCATGTGTGCCGTTCCGCGATTCTGGGAGAAAGTTTACATCGGGGTAAAGGAAGTTCTGGGTGGATACTCTCCTCTCAAACTCGCTATTGTAACCTGGGCTATTGCCGTAGGGAAAAAGCACAACATCGACTATCTCAGAAAAGGGAAAAAACCGGATTTTATACTCAAATTCAACTACAAACTGGCCGAAAAAATGGTATTCTCGAAACTTAAAACTACCCTGGGACTCGAAAATGCCGAAACACTTCCCGTTGCAGGCGCCAAATTATCCGACGAAATCACGCTGTTTTTCCGCAGCATCGGTGTGCCGATTGTTTACGGATATGGTTTGACAGAATCAATGGCAACGGTCAGCTGCTTCGAGGATGAGTATGAAATCGGAACCGTAGGCTCCATCATGCCTGATGTTCAGGTTAAAACCGGTAAGGAAAATGAAATTCTGTTGAAAGGAAAGACTATTACTCCGGGCTATTACAAAAATGATGAAGCCAACAAAAATGCATTTACCGAAGACGGCTGGTTCCGAACAGGCGATGCCGGTGAAATCAGAGACAACAAAATCATCCTCACCGATCGTCTGAAAGACCTATTCAAGACATCCAACGGAAAATACATTGCCCCGCAGGAAATAGAAACACGCATCAGTAACGACAAGTTTATTGAGCAGGTGGCTGTCATTGGCGACGAAAGAAATTACGTAACTGCCATCATCGCACCATCCATACCGGCACTCGAAACGTATGCCAAAAATCATAAAATTGATTACAAAGATGTGGACGAATTGCTACAGCTACCCGAAATAATAAAACTGATAGAGACCAGAATAGCCGAACATCAGCATGGTATGGCAAGCTACGAAATGGTGAAGAAAATCACATTGATCAAAATACCATTCACCATTGAAGCTGGCGAGCTCACCAACACGCTGAAAATCAGACGTTCTGTCATCACTCAAAAATATAAAAAGGAAATCGATGCCATGTATAACGGTTAATACTGTCAGGAGTGGTTCACCAAAAAAAAAGGTAACAAAAGCAGCCTGACAGTTTGCAATCAATCATCAAAATCCTTGTTCACGTGGCAAAAAAATAGTATTTTTGCACCGTTTTAGAAAAAGTTAAAAAACAACATTTTAAATAAATATTATTATGGTAAGTTACAAAGAATTAGGCCTGGTTAACTCCAAAGAGTTATTCCGTAAA
>CAZWLJ010000047.1:14975-21366 GCA_964634605.1 uncultured Paludibacter sp. | reverse complement strand
GTTTGATTTATTTTATTTCAAATTTTCGCATTTCAATACGATCTTATCCCCCGCACCATCGTATCTCAATGGCTGGAATTTGCTTCCTGCATAATCCTCCTGAAAAGTTACCTTGTAGTAAGCACATTCGCCCGATTTGGTCATTACAGCCATAGCGGCAATGCAATAGCGGTGCAGAATAGCACCTGAAATCTCGTGACGGCGAATTTCCCAGTCGTAGGTAATGGCTGTCTTCAGAATTTCGGTGGCATCGAAACGCCCGTTTTTCCAGTCGTTCGAATTTTTGAGTGCAGTAATCATCCGGTTTACGCGGGCAGGGTCTGATACCACAGCTTTGGGAAATTCGGTGCTTGCAGCCCCTGCAGAGGCTGCGGCATCGTTGAGCTGATTGGCAAGCGTGGTGTAGAAGCTGAAGTCGTCGCCTGTAATTGTCAATTCGCCGCTTGCTACGGGAGCGTAGTAACAATTCACCACCACTTTCAGTTTATGCTCTCCGGGAGCGAGTTTCCCGAGGTTTTCGGCAAAATTGACCGGACCTTCGTATTTATTCCCGAATTTTTTGTAGATGATTTCCTTTCCGCCGTATGCAGTGGTTTTTGCAGGTTCGGGTGCAATATCCACTACCAGGTATTTATTGTCCTTTACCGTACCCGATATCCACATGTTATTAAAGGTGAGTTGCTCCTCGCGGGGTTGCTGATAGCTGTAGAGCGGTGGTTTGTTTTCGTAAATAAAAACCTCCACCTGCAGCGTCGAATTTGGTGTCTGATTCTGGTAAAGATTTTTAACCGCATCGGTGAGATATGCCACGGCATAAATATGTTCACCTGCCACAAATTCTGATTTCAGGCCGGAGGGTGCATCAGGAGAAATAGGAGCATTGGAAAAAACGATTTCTCCGGCCGTCTGTGCTGACAATGTCAGCACAGAAAACAGGAAAGTGAGCACGAAGATTATTTTTGTCATAATTGTTAATTCTATGGTTCAATGATTTGACTATTTATTTTCCCTGTTTTTTCATTAATTATCTGACCAGTCGGTTGATAAGATAATTGGTTTGATGTCAAAGACTACTGCACTTTCATCAGCAGAATCCGGATTGCTTTGCTGTGATAAGTACTAACATCGGGATAGCTTATATATATTGCCGCAGATGAAAGCGAGCAGCCAACTGAACCATCAGCTGTAGCATGGAACATACCCTGTGTATTCCAGTTCGTATTATTGTAGTTAATTTCGGCTGACAATATGCGAGTATTTTCCTGGGTATATCCTGTCGGGTAATTCAGTGCGGTATAATTTCCGCTTGCTCCCGATGTTCCGGTTATTTCCCTTATTTCGGAGAAGACTTTACCACCTGCACCAAATACCACGGTACCTTCCACATCGAGTGTAGCATCAGGTGAGGTGTCACCAATTCCGGTTTTACCATCAGCTGTGATAGTAACACGGTCGGTATTCACTCCTCCGGTCTGAAATGCAATGTTTCCGGCATCGCTCCTGAGTTTTATATAATCATATGAACTCCAGAGAATACCTTTACGTACATTACTCTTGTAGAGAGCTATCCACTTGCTGTCATCATCCGATTCGAAACTTGCTATTTCAGCTCCAGTTGCCTTTACATGCAGGACACCTGCTGGTGAAGCAGTACCAATACCCACTTTACCTGAGTTGTAATAGAGTGTGGACGCAGATAACTGCCATGGGTTGGCGGGTAATGTAAGGGGTGCCCAGGCAGTGCCGTTATAGCCGAGTACCTGACCTGAAGCTGCTCCCATAGTAGCCAGTTTGGGTGCTGTAACTGCTCCGTTAGCTATTTTGATTTCGGTTACTGTACCATTCTGAATTTTTGCGGCGCTTACAGCCAGGTCACCCAACTTCGCAGTGGAAACAGTCTGATCAGCCAGGTCGGCAGTAACAATGGTTCCATCGGCAATTTTCTGTGAGGTTACCGAATTTCCTCCCAGATCTTCTGTTATTACGGTACCATCCATGATTTTTGAGGAGCCGATGCTGTTGTCAGCGAGATCAGATTCTAATACGGAACCGTTCTGAATTTTCTGCGAACTAACCGAATTGTCGGGAATTGATTCCGCCTTTAAGGCAAACATGGACGTGATAGCATACGGCACACTCAGCAGTTCACTGGTAGCAGTAATGGTATAAGCCGTACCGCCGGCGGGGTCAATTTCCGTTTTAATAAAGTGCGGACCCTGTGTCCATTCGATAGCTGTAAACGTTCCGCTCACAACCGTCCCGGTTCCTATTGCGATAGCAATCAGTCCGTTGTCGTTGGTGGTGGGTGTTTGCGTTTCGGCATATATTGTAGTGCCTGTCGGGGTGTTGTAGAGGATGCTGATCTTCATTCCTACCGTTTTGTTGGCAAGAAGTTCGTTGCTGCTGTTGCGCACAACTGCCTGGTAGCTCAACTTCTGAGGTACAGGCGGAGGTGCTGCAAAAAGAAAGGTGTTAATTAATAACACGGCTAATACTGTAAATAATTTTTTCATGGTGATTAATTTTTAAATGTTATAATAATTCATTGTCATTCACGAAATAAGAAAAATCGAAAGAAATCGAGAGAAAGTAATACGCCGGTATATCAGCGTTTTACTATAAATTCTGATGCTTTATTTATTTCAGGCAACTGTAAAAAATATATACCTGCCGGCAGAGCTGTAATGTCGATACCGGAAGGATTATACCGTCCTGACATGAAGGTTTTGCCTGTAGCAGTATATATCACAAACAACTCTTTATCTGCAGCTTGTATGTATATTTTATCTTTCGCCGGATTGGGATAGAGTTGCAGCGTATTTTCGGTATCCGCATGGATTAGTTCCTCAACAGACGTTTCTGACTTTTTCCCCTTACGGATCAACATACTGTTGGTGCCCGATGCAAAAAGCAATCCCGACGGAGTTTGCATCATGGTGGTTATTTCATTGCCTGTTACATGTTCTCCTTTTTTCCAGGTTACCCCTCTGTCGGCAGAGTAATTTATTCTGTCTGCTGCGCCAAAGGTAAGTATCGTATCGGATGCCGTTTCGAGTATGTTCCACATTATGCCGATACCGCCGGTCATTTTTTTATCGGTCCAGCTGGCTCCCCCGTTGGAAGAGAAAAGGATGGTGTAGTATCCGGATGCAATTACTGTGTCAGCACTCAGGAATTTTACACTATTTAACTGCCTGTCAGTGCCTGAATTTATACTTTGCCAGGTAGCGCCCCCATCAGTAGTGCGGATTATTTTTCCCGACCTGCCTGCTGCTATACCGTGAGTGGCATCCGCAAAATCAATTCCGTAGAGATAGTTCGTCGTTCCGGATGTTTGCGGTATCCAGCTTTCGCCGGCATCGGTGCTTTTCAGTATAATTCCGTCTTGACCGCAGGCGTATACGGTGTTACCATCGGGCGACGACAACGCATTCAGGTATTTAGATGTTCCGGTTGTTTTTTTTGTCCATGAGGCCCCTTTATCGATTGTTTTTATTATTTGTCCCGCATCGGCACAGGCAAGGGCTGTGGTAGCGTTGAGCAACTGTATATCCCGTATGGTTCTGTAGATGACTTTTGTTACGCTGCTCCAATTATTTCCTCCATCGGCACTTCGGAAGATGCTTCCCTCGTTTGATCCGGCTAATAACAATGAATTTTCATCAAAACAGGCTGAACCGTAAAATGTAATACCGGGTAGAATTTCATCGGTTGTTCTGTCAACAAATTCATCGCCATTTTCAATCGTTTGATACAATCTCCCGCTACTACTGCCTGCAACGATACTATTCGGGTCGAAAGCCCAGATACCATACATATAATTTGTTCCCATCGTATGGAAAATAGTCCATTCATTGCCTCCATCCGAAGTTTTCCAGATTTGTCCGTTGCCGGCTGACAAGAAACCGGTGGTACTGTTCAGAAAAAATCCATCTTCAAAATAAGGGTGCGGGCTAGTGATGCTTTGGTCTGTCCAGGTAGCTCCGCCATCGGTAGTTTTGTAGATAGCGCCATAATCACCGGCAATCCAGCCTGTATTAATATCTATAAAATCAATAAAACGGAACGTTTCATTTTTTCCGGAGCTTACTTCCTCCCAGGTTTTACCGCCATCCACGGTCATGATAATGTATTCGCTTTCAGTGGCAATGTATCCGTCTCTGGCAGTGGAGAAGTCAATGGATTTTAAGTCTTCCGTTGTTTTTGCGGCTAACCTAGTCCAGGTATTTCCGCCATCGGTTGTGCCAATTAAATAGCCATAGTCAGCACAAATGAAACCGGTATCGGGACTTAAAAAGAAGACATCGTTGAAATCTTCAACCAAAATGGTTAGCGGCTTCTCCGTCCAGGTATTTCCCCCGTCGGTGGTTTTTACAAGTGCCCCGGCATCGCCACAGGCATACCCGACGAGTGAATTTGCAAAAAACAGAGCATTCAGGGATCTGTCGGCAGGCTTAGCCTGAATTTCCCACGATGTGCCTGCGTTGCTGCTTTTAAGTATTGTACCGCCGTTAGTGGTGGCAAATCCGGTGGTATTGCTGATGAAAAACAGATCGGTAATTCCATCTCCCTGCGGCAACGGATTGAGCCATTGCCATTGAGCCTGTGCCAGCACTGGTAACGAAATAAAAGAAATAAAAAGCAGTAATTTCTTCATAATGATTATTTTTTAATGATTTTGAATGTTTTGACCTCTTTCTTCGTGTTTGTTACTTTCAGAAAATAGGCAGCCGATTTGAATTCTGACATATCGATGAGTGTTTCTTTATCTGTCAGTTTTTCGTTTCGGAGTGTTTTACCGTTTACATCACATAGTTGATACGTAAACGAATTTGGCACGAAGTTGTCAATTTTCAGTGTCAGTTTTCCAACGGTGGGATTGGGATAGACTGCATAGTACAGATCTACGGCTTTGATATCCTTCACACCGGTGAAAATTGAGATTTCGAACGGTTGCTGTACTCCCTCGGCTACTGAAGTGGTAGTTGAGAAAGTTGTGGTGTAAAACAGCTGTCCGACCGAATAACTTGCTGATCCTCCGGCGCCCGTGGCATTTCCTCCTGCTGCATTTACTGAAGCATGTATAGTTTGAGCTGATAATGAAACCAGACTGCAGACAGAAAATAAAATTGTCAGAAAATAAATTTTTGTTTTCATTGTGATTTGATATTGGTGTTTGATATTTTATATAAATAATTTGATTGCTTTTTCTTTCCTACCGATGCAATGTCGCAACATCCGGGATTCTGTTTACTTTTTTAAAATCGCTTTTTCAAGATTTTCCAATCGTGCATTTATATCGGAGTTTTCCTGTTTCAGGCGGTCATTTTCAGCTTTCAATTCTTTCACGGCATTCACGAGAGCCACATTCACAGCATGGATATTAAAATCCAGGTATCCGTCCTTACATTCTGATACTGCTTCGGGGAATATTTTCTGAACATCCTGTGCTACAAAACCAATCTGAGGTTCGTTTGAATTGAGTTCCCTCGGATTTCCCGCTTTATAAGTGAACGTTACGGGTTTAAGCTGTATGATTTCATCGAGACCTTTCTGATATTCTCCCGTCAGGTCCTTCATTCGCACATCAGAAAGTGTTGACCAGCTTCCTCCTCCGGATTTGGCAGCAGTTCCGTTAACTACCAGATCATAACCCGGAACAGCCGAGGTACCGATTGTCACCTTATCACCAAAAAAGTTGTATTGTCCGCCATAGCCCCAGCTGAAATAGGTGCCATTGTACCATACAGCCTCGGCACTGCTGCAAAACAGTGCCTGGTCACCGGTATTCCCCCTGATGTTGACAGCCCCGTTAACATCCAGTTTCTGAAGCGGAGTAGATGTTCCGATTCCGACATCTCCGTCTGATGCGACTGTTATTCTGGCCTGGCCATTGGTCCCAAGGTACAGATTTCCCGATTCATAAGTGGTCAGCCATCCGTTCAACCCTTCTATGCCAAGCAGTATTCCATCAGTTGCAGAATATCCTGTGGAAGTATTGACAATGTTCATATAAGCGCTTGTTGCCGCGTCAGCGATGGTAAGTTTTCGGCTTGGAGTGTTGATCCCCATCCCAAACTTCTTCCCTGTAGAGTTGTACACATAATTATCATTGGAGCTCCATGGTCCCGGATCATCATTGGCATTATCCCATTTGGAGCCGTCCCATTTTAGTACCTGCCCCACGGATGCTCCCATTGCGTGCAGTTTCAGAGGCCAATCGGCACTTCCGTCACCCGTAAAATTAGCCGGATCAGAGTTGATTGTTACCGGATTCCACGAGGTGTAACCGTTTGCATCGGACGTGAGCACCTTCCCTGCCCCCTCAGTTCCATCGGCAAGGCGGATTTTGTTCCGAAATTCGGCGGCAGGTCCGGTACCCAGGTTTTGG
>CAZWLJ010000047.1:0-14875 GCA_964634605.1 uncultured Paludibacter sp. | reverse complement strand
GCATACGGCACACTCAGCAGTTCGCTGGTAGCAGTAATGGTGTAAGCCGTTCCTCCGGCAGGGTCTGTTTCTGTTTTAATAAAGTGAGGTCCATGACCCCATTCAATGGCAGAAAAAGTACCGCTCACAACCGTTCCGGTTCCTATGGCTATGTTTATCAGTCCGTTGGCATTGGTAGTGGGCGTTTGAGTTTCGGCATACACTACCGAACCGGCAGATGTGCCATATATAATACTTATTTTCATTCCCACCGGCTGATTGGTAACCAGGGCATTGCTGCTGTTGCGGATTACAGCCTGGTAACTTATTTTCTGAGGCACCGGCGGAGTAATTGCAAAAATTACCGTGTTAATGACTAACACAAGTAAAACAGTAATTAATTTTTTCATGGTGTTTATTTTTTAGGTTAATACGAATGATGATTAATGATTCAGTTATGAATTGTTTATTATTTTTCAGCGATTGAATTCCGGTTGACTTTTTTCAGGTTTATCCGGATATCTCTGATGAAACTCGCATATCTGATTTTCATCAACGATGTTGAATCTTTGTATTTATACTCGTTTCAGAGGTCAAAACCGGTTTCTCAACATTTCTTATTTGATTAACAGATTGTAGCAAATTATCTGTCAGGTTCCTGTATGATGACTATTCAATGATTAAAACCAGGACTGAAATGAATTAAATAAAGCACCCTGTATAAGCACCTGATACAGAAATACCTACAGATAAAAAAAGATATGTGTTACATATCAGCGAAAAAATCTTCCTTTTCCTGTTCAATGGACAAAAAAATATCGAAATCAGAAACAGTAAACTCTTTTTCGCTCTGAAATTTCACTATTCTGAATTTTGGATAATAGTTGAGTACTTTTACACCGGCGTCAGATAGTTTTTTCTTGACCTTATTAAAGTAAATTCCATCTTTCAAAACACCAAAATAAGTATTCATAACTTTTTGTGTTGTTAGTGTATTGTCTGAATCAATCCCTTTCCAATATCTCTGTACTTCAGATTTTCAATCGGTTTTGCATTGTCCTCCAGTAACTTCCATATCTCTCCGGCATTTTTACCGGGGAATTGCTCCATGTACAATGCTGCCAGACCTGACACGTGAGGAGTTGCCATGCTTGTTCCGCTCAGAACCTTATAATCTTTCGGAATTCCGTTTTTTCGCGGATAGGTACTCGCAATATCTACTCCCGGTGCGCAAACGTTGATGTTGCCACCGGTGGCTGCATTGATTCCGGCATTGGAGAAGCGGGCTATACGCATCTGACTGTCGATAGCAGCAACCGCCATAATTGACACGGAATTGGCGGGAGCTGAAACCGGAGCGGGCAGCGAAGGTCTGTTGCTGTCGTTTCCGGCTGCTGCAATGATCAGAACATTATTTTCCAGTGCCCTTTTTCCCACTGTTTCGAATAATACGGAGGGAGGTTCGTTAATTTTCACCGGTGATGCCAGCGACATGGAAATAATTCTGAATTTTTTGGTAATAGCCCAGTCGATGGCATCAATGATGCTGCTGGTAGTTCCTTTTCCACCGTCGGAAAGCACTTTTCCGATTTTCAGGTTACCTTCGGCCGCAATGCCGTAACGTACTCCGGTATCGTTTCTTACATTGCCGCATGCTACTCCCGCACAGTGAGTTCCATGTCCGTTCGGGTCTTTATCCCAGTCTTCACCCTGAATGAATGATTTTCCTTCAACGTTTCGACCGCTAAAGTCTGCATGAGTCATATCCAGCCCTGTATCGAGAATGCATATATCAACACCTTTGCCGGTGTATTGGGTGTGTTCCATCCCGATAGCCTTCAGTCCCCACTCCATTTCTGCCACGGGATGCTGTGGAATGGGCTTGTTCTGAATGTAACTTTCGAGTTCGAGCACTTTGCTTTTCAACTGGTCGATGCCGGTTTTTAATTCCTGAATAAGTGAGTTTTCGCTTACAGCAAAAAACTCCCGCTCTTTTTCGAAATAGATTACCGGGCTTGATTTGTCGGCCACTGATACGGTCAGTTGTGCTTCGTCCAGATCGTCGGCCACTACCACACCGAGGTTTTTGTAGAGCACGGCGTTGTGTGCGTCAATGATGTTGTAAGATTTTTTTTCTTTCGACAGCAATTCAGACGATGTGACACTGACAGAAAATTCTTTTTCCACATTCAGTATGGAATCTGTGTCCTGATCTTTGAGCAGAACAATGTATCTGCTACCTGCCATGATTGTATATTTATTGTGGTGTGATTCTCGAAATAATTTTTTCGAGTAATAAGTAAATATCTTCCGAAATTAATTTCATCAGAAGTTTCTTTTGAATAAGAGTTATAGATCCGTTTTGTGTGAGAAGGAAGTTCCAGTATGCTTCAATTTTGGATATCGAATCGAGTTCCTGCAGTTTCTGGTCGGTGAGGAATCCCTGCTGTACCAGATTAAGTATCAGATTAGTAAGGATCTCTTCGCCTTCCTCGAGTTTGATTGTTTCTTTTTTGTAGATTTCCTGCAACAGCGTGTGGATGTTTTCAATCCCGTTGAATGCAAATCCCCAGAAAAGTTCCCTTTTGGATGTGTTTATCTTTTCCAGGCTTGCCGGATTGAAACCACGCTTCACCGTGTGGAGCATATTGGTGATGCGCAGCACTTCGGATTCTTTAGCCTGATCGCCCTTGCTTTTGAAATAATCGTTCAATTGATTGAGGAATGCAAAAATCCGGTTTTCCAGTTCGAACGACTTTTCGGCATACAATCTCTGAACCTGATTGAAATCAGTAATAAGTTGATTGATGACTTTTACCTGATTGTGGATTAATTCCTGCATTTATTCGAATATTATTTCTTCCACGGTCTTTCCATCTTTATCGGTGAAGGAGACAAGCCGGATTCCTTCTTCTTCCATTTCGATGTGGAGATTGATGAACAACTTGTCTTTGTCTGCTGCTCCTGCAGTATTCGGATCTATAAAAATATCGTTCAGTTTGGTTGATACCAGCGAATAACTGTTGGAAATCACTTCCGAAAAAATTTTCTTCATTTCCATCGTTTCTGTTTCGGCGCGTGAGTCTTTTGATTTGACTGTTCCGCGCCTGAGCGATTCGATTTGAGGCATCACATCTATTTTTACCAACTCATCTCCCAGGTTTTTCACGAGTTTCCGGTCTTTGCTTTCGAGTGTTTCAAACAGTTGTGAGAAAGATTCGTTTTGCAGTTCGTCTTTGCTGAGCGGTGATATGTTCAGATGTTTTTGCCGGTTGACGGTTTCGATTTTTTCGTTTACTTCTTTCTGAAATTTATCCTTATTCAGGTCGAAATTGAATTTCGAAAGTGAATTTATATCGGTAATTTTCAGTGGTATATCCATTTTAACGCTCGGAAATGTGTATCTGGGCGCTTTGAAAAACTTCAGATACTCGTGCCCGGCATATTCCCTGGCTACAAGCACTGTTTTCTCGTCGGCTTTTTTCCGAGCCTGGATTATCTCATTGTAGAGATAATCCAGATAATCAGAAAGCTTGATCATGTTGTCAGTTAGTTGAGCCGAGCATGCCTAATACTTTTTCGAGTCCTGCAGGCATTTCGTCGTTGGTAGCCCTCACTTTTACTGCCAGTGAGTATTCCTTTTCCACTTTAATACCTGTGCTCGACGACCGTTTGTACGAAACGTCCACTTTGAATTTTACAGGTCCTATGCCGCCCGAAGCTCCAGCAGAGATACCAAATTCGCTGCTCACGTTTTTGGTATAGGTAGAGTTGAGTTTTACATTGAAATCCACTTCACAAGATTCAATTCTGAAACTCGGTACGTTAAGAAGTGCTATGAAAGGCACTTTTATTTCGGCGTCCTGTTCAATCGTTTTCGGATTTGAGGTGCTAACCGGTTGTGAACTGTCAAAATCGGGATTCGGTACATTTTTCTTGTACATGAATTCGGCCATCCTCAGTTTTTTGGTTCCGGTAGTTGTATCTGTTTCGAATCCTACTTCGTTTATGAAACTCACGGTGCTTATTGAGGCATTGGACTGTGCTTTCACGCAAGCGTCCAGCGGGCCTCCGATAATGGTTGCAAAATCAATACTGCCCAGTTCGGCTGCAAAATCGGCATCTGAAGCACCGGCAATAACAAATGGTTTGTCATCTTCGGCCATCTGGCCGAAAATTAATTTCATCACATCCGACGAAAGTTTTGCTACTGCACTTTCCCAGGAAGGCTCATAAGCAGTTTTGAAATTCTCAATGATTTCCAAAATCTCTTTCTTGTTCACATCTTTCAGTTCCGACGGCGATATGCCGCTGATTTTCTCATACACACCGGTAGTAAGAGCACTCTCCAGTGCGGACAACACTTCAATTAACTCACCTTTAGTTTTTTTACTAAAGTCTTCATCCAGAACAGATTTCAAAGTTTTCATAATGCATGAAATTTTTTTAAAAGTAAAATAACTACATTTTGATTTTACAAATATAAGCACAAACCAGTCTTTTTGTATACAAATAATTTAATTTTACAATTATTTTGAGTTAAATAAATATAATATTAAATAGTTTTTCTATTAAGATTACATAAATAATCAAACCCGTCTTAATATAT
Source organism: uncultured Paludibacter sp. (assembly GCA_964634605.1). GTDB lineage: Bacteria > Bacteroidota > Bacteroidia > Bacteroidales > Paludibacteraceae > UPXZ01. Next base: position 10,287 of record CAZWLJ010000047.1, on the reverse strand, counting down.
CTGAATTTATCTTAATTCACGATTATTGAAACCGTGAAAATGACAAATTCCGGTAAACCAACAAAGGCAAAAATCCCTGAATTTCAAACATTTAAATGTAATAAATACAATTCTAAAAAACCTATTCATGCAAAACGTGACAATATCTGGAACTAAAAGTTGATTATAAATACCTTAAATTGTGAAAAATGGCTATATTTGTACTGATTGTTCATGCAATTTTCCAGTTAACCTTTATTTTAGAAATAAATTTCACTTTTCCAACCAACCGGCTCCAAAAACCCGAGAACACCATGGATCAACCAAAATTAGAACGATTGCTCCGGCTGATGAAAATGCTCACAGCCAACAATTCATTAACCGTTGATGAGATTGCCCTTAACCTGGGTATCACATCACGTTCGGTATACCGTTATATAGATACTTTCCGGGAAGCCGGATTTGTAATCAAGAAAAGAGACAGCTACATCAAACTTGACAAATCATCGCCGTATTTCAGGGATATCACTGACCTGCTGCACTTCAGCAACGAAGAAGCCTATATTCTGAAATCGGCAATAGAAAGCATCGACGAGAATAACCTGATAAAACAAAACCTGAAAAAGAAACTTTATACTGTCTACGACTACAATATACTGGCAGAAACCATCGTGAGCGGAAAAAACGGGAAGAATGTGCAGCGGCTCGTTAAAGCTATTGAAAGCAAACAAACAGTTATTCTGCGCAACTACGCGTCATCGCACAGCAACGATATACGCGACCGCTATGTGGAAGCTTACGAGTTTACCACCAACTACGTGCAGGTATGGTGTTACTGCCCGGAAGAAAAAATGAACAAACTTTTCAAAGTTGCCCGCATCGGTTCGGTGGATATTCTGCCTGAGAAGTGGCAGCATAGCCCGAAACACAAACCCGGATTCATCGATATTTTCAGGATGAACAGCAATGAAAAAATACCGGTAAAACTAAAACTCGGACTACGCGCCACCAATCTGCTTACCGAAGAATATCCGCTGTCGGCAAAATATCTCCGGAAACTTACCGACAACCACTGGATACTCGAAACCGATGTTTGCTCCTTCGAGGGAGTCGGGCGATTCATCATGGGGCTGGCTGACGACATTGAAATTATCGATTCGCCCGGCCTGATGGAATACATTGAAAAAATTTTAGTTAAAATGAAAAATAAATTTTTTGTGTCATAAGTTGTCAAACTTTCGTTGTTTCTTTGTAGCGAAAATCCGTTAAGAGTCCGGATTTCACTTGTTTCAATAATTTATTTTTCTGTAAATCAGAATCCCAAACCAATAAAAACTAAATATTATGGAAAACAGACACAAAGTTCACAACCTGGTTATCCTGGACGAAAGCGGTTCGATGACATCGATTAAAAACACAATTATACAGGGATTCAATGAAATAGTACAAACCACGAAAGGAATTGCCACTCAATACCCTGAGCAGGAGCATTTTATCTCTTTCGTAACCTTCAACGGCCTGGGCATCAGGACACTGCACTTTTGCGAGCCGGTAGAAAAACTGAATAAAATCAACGCTGAAAGCTATCAGCCCGATGCTTCGACTCCACTCTACGACGCCATGGGATTCAGCATCGGCAAACTCAGAAAAGAACTTGTTGATAAAACAGACTACAATGTGCTGGTAACCATCCTCACCGACGGCGAAGAGAATGCATCCAAAGAATTTTCGGGCACCGCCATAAAAAAGCTGGTGGAAGAACTTACAGAGCAAAACTGGACTTTCACCTATATCGGCACCGATCACGATGTGGAAAAATTTGCCATTTCAATTTCTATCCGTAACACCATGAAATTCACCAGGGATGAGGATAATATGTATTCCATGTTTGCAAAAGAAAAGTATTCACGTGAAAATTACAGTAAGAAAATCCGCAATAAGGAGGATACAAGAGAATCTTTTTACGAAGATGATGAAGTAAAACCGTCATAGCCTGCCTTTTTAAGTTATTCAGCATCTTTGTTTCGGCAAAGATATCTGTTTGTTTACAGCAGAGAAGCCACCCGAAGGTGGCTTCTTTTTATGCATTCCCTATGCCGGGTGTTGGTTGTTGATAAATAAACTCTTGAAGGAAACAACGAATTGTATCAGGCAAAAAAATTCCGGTTACCGGTTGATGTCGATGGCGTTAAGCAAATCATTATCAGAAGTATCCAGCGGCAATTCCCAAAACATTAACCCACCCAGTCCTTTTATTTTCACATAATCGCTTTTGGCTTTGAGCGATTGTTTGTCGTCACCGGTAACAAATATGCCTTTCCCGCGGTTGTACCAATGGGCGGCCTTCGCTTTTTCGTCCCAGTGACGGGTGTATCCGTTCGCTTCGGTCAGAATGCCAACATTTTTCCTGTGGTCGGTAAACTGATAAAATGTTCCGGTCTGATAGAGTCCGTTGTTTGTATCGGCTACATTTATCCAGGAACGGGTATAAAACGTACCGCCGATAATCACTTTATGCAACGGGAAGTTTATTTCACTGAGGTAACGTATAGCCCTGTCGGCCGATTGCTCCTTTTCAGAAGGGCTGTAAAGCGGTGTCTGATGTCCGGTAACGGTGGCATTACCGCCCACCAAATCGTACGACATCAGGTTGACAAAATCGATGTAAGGCTCCACCTCTTTCCAGTCGATAGCCCGCTTCAGATAATCCATATAACCTCCCGCGGCAAAACTAATGATTTTACCCTTTGGCAGCGATTTGCGGAGCAACTTTACCGCATTGGTAAAATTATCCTTATCCTCAGGCAGATACTGATGTCCGGGAAATCCTTCCACAACAGGATATTCCCAGTCAAAATCGAATCCGTCCAGCCTGTAGGTCTTCAGAAAATCACTTACAGACACAACAAACCGTTTTGTTTTTACCGGATCGTCGAACACGGCAGAACACAACTCACAACCGCCCCACCCTCCAAGCGCCACCATCAGGCGGAGATGAGGATATTTTTGCTTCAGCACAGTGAGTCCTTTCAGCGTGGCTATGTCTTTCTGATGCGAAACACCGAAAAAACCTTCGCTGTTCACATGTCCGAAACTGTAAATTACGTGGGTAATCCGGCTGTAATCATGCCCAAAAAGTGATAAGCTGTCGGCAGAATAGTAAGCAATGAGTTTATATTTCCGCACAGCAGATTCAGACCGGGCAAATGTAGTCTGCGAAAACATAATTATCAGTAATACAGTGCTCCATATTGTCTTTTTCATACAAATCAGAATTATCATGAGGTTAAAAAAAATAATGCAGCACAACAAAGATATTAAAATAAAACCGATAAAGCAAAGGCACTAATTCTCCCTGAAAATTCGCTTATCAGCCAAAAAATCAGGGATAATAGAATATATTTTAATACCTTTGCAACAACGAAAGTATTACAAATCATTTTTCAAAGGCTGTAAATTGCAGTTGTATTTCAAACCATGTATTTTTCAAATCATTTTTTCATGCAGTTCGGTAACATCAGAATAATTTCTCTGTTTTTAGCGGTTTTTCTTTCTTTTTCCGGGTTGAAAGCGCAGGTTCACTGGGAATCGTTAATCCTTGAATCGGACACCTGGAAATACCTGCCCGCGCAAAGCGAACCACCAGCCACGTGGTATCAGTCCGGATTTGCCGACACCTACTGGAGTACAGCTCAGGGTGGTATCGGTTTTGGCGATAACGATGACAGAACCGTGATTACAAACTGTAATTCGCTGTATCTGCGTAAGGTGGTGCAGATTAACGATTTAAGCGTGATAGAGGATCTGATACTCGATATTGATTACGACGATGCTTTCGTGCTGTATATCAACGGGGTGGAATGTGCCCGGTCGGAGAATGTCACAGGTGCTTTTCCACCATTTAATTCGGTACTCACTACAGATCATGAGGCAAAAATGTACAGTGGCGGGAAACCAGAACGCTTCGTTCTTAAAACATCATCACTCAAAACAGGCGAAAATACTTTTGCTGTTCATATTCTCAACCAGGGATTAAGTTCATCGGATTTATCTGCACGTGTTTTTGTACATGCTTTTATCCGGCATTCGGGGCTTCTTTACAATAACCCTCCGTCGTGGTTTGCCGAACCATTCAAAAGCAGCAAACTTCCTTTTGTTTTCATCCAAACCAATGGTCAGACCATCATCCAGAACGAGAAGATAACAGCCGACATGAAAGTGCTCAACGACACCTCAGGAATCAACTACCTGAGTGATACGGACTATGAATTCGACGGAAAAATAGGCATTGAAATCAGAGGATTCACATCAGCCAACTATCCGAAAAAGAATTACACCGTGGAAACCCGCACCGAACAGGGCACTAACATGAACGTAGAACTTCTCAATATGCCAGTCGAAAATGACTGGGTATTTCACGGGCCCTACTCTGATAAATCGCTGATGCGCAATGTGCTGGCTTATCATCTGGGAAATCTGACGGGTAAATGGTCGCCCCGTACAAAGTACTTCGAAATGTTTCTCAACGGGGTGTACAACGGAGTGTATGTACTGACAGAGAAGATTAAAATTGACAAAAACAGATGCAATCTGGCCACACTGAAAACAACTGATATTATCGGCGATGAGCTTACAGGTGGATATTTGCTACAGATAGACCGTCCGGAAGCAGATGATGTGGAAGGCACCGATTACTGGGTATCTCCCTACCGGGCACCCACTGCCAAACAGCAAAAAGTGCATTTCCTTTTTATAGATCCGAAAGCCGATGAAATTAATAATCCGCAACGTAACTACATCAAAAATTACGTTACGGCATTCGAAAATGCACTTTACAGCGATAAATATCAGGATCGGGTGAATGGTTACTATTCCTATGTCGATCTGCAATCTTTCATAGACTACTACATCATCAACGAGCTTTCGCGCAATCTCGACGGATACCGGATAAGCACCTACCTGCATAAGGATAAGGACAGCAAGGGTGGCAAAATCACCATGGGTCCGTTTTGGGATTACAATATCTGTTTCGGAAATGCCAATTTCTTTTCGGCAGGGCAGACAACGGGCTGGATAATCGACGGAATGGGTGATGCCGATGCGTATGCCATGCCATTCTGGTGGCAGAAATTCCGGCTCGATCCGGTTTTCAATTCAGGCCTGAAGAGCCGGTGGAATTACTGGAAACAGAACTACATCAACGAATCCTACCTCAATCAGTTTATTGATTCGTGTGCTAACGAACTACACGATGCACAGGTACGGAATTTTGAAACGTGGAATGTACTGAACACCTATGTATGGCCTAATAATTATGTAGGTGGTACGTATGCCAATGAAATTAATTATCTGAAAAACTGGCTTAAAAGCCGGATCAGCTGGATGGACAGGCAGATTCAGCTTATCCAGGGAGTCACTTCCGTTCATCAGAACAACGACTTGCAACTGATGGATATGGCTGTATTCCCCAATCCGTTCGTGGATGAAGTAAATTTTAAATTCAATATTAGCCAAAGCAGCCGGTTGGAGATTATTCTGCAGGATGTGTACGGAAGAACAATACTGCGTCAGGAACAAATGCTTAACGAAGGCATACATCAGATTCCCGTGACAATACCATCAGAAAACCGGTCGTCAAAAATTTTCATATATCAGATACTTACTGACGGGCAACTCCGCAGTACAGGGAAACTGGTTAGCAATTAAACCGGACATTTTTCGCTCATTCAGCCTGTTCGGTTTCAATAAAAATAACACCACCCTGAAATGAAAATTCAGGGTGGTGTTTTTTTAAAACGTAACTAACTGATTATTTAAATTTTATGAAGCGACACTCACATAAAAAAATCGTCACAAATCAAATAAGCATTGCTTTCAATACATTTACCTGACGTTGTTTATGGTGTTCTTTGCAGTATCGTGTTTGGTTTTCAGCACGTTGTTTATATAGCTGAAACCAATCCTTACCTGCGTTTTAAGTGTATCTTTCAAACCGGATGATGCTTTCTCCGATACTAAAAATTCCAGGACATAATCTCCTTCGGCAAGTTCGGCTGTACCATCACAGTCATCGTCTTTACCCAGCCAGGAAGCCGCGGTTCTGGCATACGATGCCGCAGCTGCTCCGCTGCCCGTAGATCCTGCCATGGCTGATACCGATGATATGGCGGCACTCACGATACTGCCACCGGGTAATGCTCCACCCAGCAGCGATGCTCCCTGTGCCAGGGCACCGCCAGCAGCCTGCAGTCCGCTGTTAATTTTACTATGTTCTTCAGAAGTCAGTTCACGTATGGATTGTCCGGCAGTGAATACCCTGTAACCCTGATTATCGGGAAAAAGCACCACGCAGCCATCCTTCACCAGCCTAATGGTAATTATACCGGCTGCCTGCAATCCCGAGTTCACTTTTTCGCCAAAAGTGGCACCCTGCGTTTGTTTTGCCACGGTGATATTCATTGAAATCCGATTGGGCATGCCGTTGTTGAGATTATTAATGCTTTTATCAGCTGTTGCAGCATTACCTTTCACGGTTCCGTCCCACCCCTTGTTTCTGCCTTTCTGAGTCCCTGTACGGTTCGATTTCAGCACTTCCACACGCGTTCGGGTTGCATAGCCACTTTTTTGGGATTCATACAGCGGATTGGTAACTTCTTTGCCATTTCCCTGATAGAGCGGATTGTCGGACTTTACGGCTTTTACGTCAGACAAACTATCGGTTACAGTTTCAGGTTTTATATAGTCAGATTCAGTGGTAACCGACAACACATTTTGAATAACTTCAGATGCAGCGGTTTTCTGATTTTCAACTACCGGAAATTCTGCCGGTGCGGCATTCAGGATTATCGCGAGGCTTGTAAAAGCAGCCATAATCATCCATTTGGTTAATGTTTTTTCCATAAGACTTCATTTTAGTTATTATAATCAATTTTTATAATTCTAATAACACGATTTTATCATCCTTGTTCGGAAATGTTCTGACTGCAGATTCATAATTAACATTGCAGTAAAAACCGCCGTCTTACCGATATGAAGTTAAACAGAATCAATATATGCTTCCTGAAACTTTAGATAGTTGATTATCAATTAATTAAAGAAATATTTATTTAATAGGCCATTATAATTATTTAACTATACATCGGTCGGATTGATTCATAAAAAAAAACCGCCCCGTATTGTTCAGGGCGGTTGTTGAATCAAGCTATCTGTTTATGAGTTTATCTTACAAACTTTGTTGCTTTTCCATTGATGCGGATGATGTATGCGCCGGGATTCAGGTCGCGTGAATAGCTTCCATTGGCCACGGTTTTATCAATCATAGCACCGTTGATGTTGTAAAGTTCTACGGAAGCTGAGCCATTGAATTCAGCAGTGATACCACTCTGAGTGCGCATAATCCGTACATTCATTTCTGTTGCCTGACTAATGCCGGTAGCCGGAATAGGGGTAGTGAAACTTGCAATTTCATCATTCATCAACGGATAAATAGCCCAACGATTACCGGTAAATACTTCCCAGTTATCCGCAGAAGGATCATTCGAATAAAATTTATATTCAGTATTAGAGTAAATAACACTGGTAGTACCATTTCCGATTGTACCTGTAAAAGATACTGATTGAACGGGAGCATACCGGGCTCCCGAAACATTCAGCGGAGTGGATGACGCTGTAAGTTCAATACCCGTAGCCCAACTATCCCAGGAACCTTTTACAAATAAATTGGCAGGTATGGGACTTCCTTCAGGAAAACGTACATTTAATTTCACTTTGGGAGATGCGAACCAGTAAGGGACATTATCCGTTGTACTGTAGGTGCGGTTGGTTGCCAGTGAGGTGCCGGGAGCTGATGCTTCTACATAATCCCAGTTGGCCACGCCATCCAGATATTTATATTCCACACCATCGGCACAAGCAAAAGTTCCTGTAAATTCATACGGATTGGTAGTTGGGGTTAATTCCAGCGGAGTGGTTATATCCCAGTTTTTACCTGTAAATGAACCAGTAACATACACTTTTTCAGTACCTGCAGGAGCTGTTACTGTAAAAACTTTTGTCGGAGCAGGGAGATTTAAGTCGCTGGCTTCATGAGCGCCCTTGTACACAAGTGGTGTGTGACGGGCAGTTCCGAAAATATCGGTAGTAACAGCAGCCAGAGCAGGAGCCGCTAAGTCAGGATCGTTAATGGAAGTACCGGTAATGCTTAGATCGGTAGCACTTGCAAAATAAACATTTTTGGATTTGGAATTTGCGTCTTTAGTTGGATTTGCTGTTTGATAATCTGCTAAAGTTACATAAGTTCCGACCACTTTGCCACCTGTATGTGGTTGCCTTAAATAAAAATTATTATAATCTGTTGCTGGAGTTGGAACTGCACTGATAAAATATGTATTTGAGTGAGTAGCCTCATCGCATATAAAAATATTGTTCATTATTTCAGCCGAATTGCCTGAAAGCTGTATTGCGGCATAATAACCTGTGGATGTTGAGTTTGTTAACTGAGGCATGTAGAAGGTGTTGTTATATATTTTTCCGGCAACGCCGCTATAAAACAAATATACTAGATTAGTTGCAGTAGTTGATGCTTTTGTTTTATCAAGGCCGCAAAAAGTATTGTTATAGATATTATAAGAAGCACCACTAGATAAGGACACCACCCTATGTCCGTTTCCGCTTGTTTCTTCGGTAAATGACTTTGTAAATTTATTGTTGAATATATTTAATGTTCCAGTAACAGCGGTCGATGTCCATAATCCATAAGAAATTGTGCCTGCAGCTCCGGTAGCTTGAGATTCAAAGGTATTTCCACTAATTTCACCACCATCTGTATAGTTAATTTCAAACAATCTACGTTTTGCTGTAACAATATTATTTTTGAACACTAATCCTGTAAGTTTAGCCGAAGCAATAGTTCCTGAATTTGTAATCCTTGCTCCCATAGCTACATTATTACCAAGCGCAGTTAAAACATTGTTTTCGATAGTTAAATTTATAGGCGCCACTTCAATGGCTGTACCCTTACGTACTACCGCTCCCACACAGAAAGGAGAAGAAGTACTTGTTGTAAGGTTATTAACAATACAATTTTTTATCACAGTATTTTCACAGGCACCCACAACAACTATCATTCTTGCACCAGTATGACTTGCGTTAGTATTTGTAATTGTCAATCTTCTTGTAGTTCCACCCACAGCATAACCATCGATAGTTATATTATTTGTAGCGATTGTATTTGCATCCGACCATGCAGAAGTAAGATCAGTATAACCAATAACTAAATGTCCTGTAGGACTTGTATTGTCTGTTAATTTTGTAAAAGTTATTGTTCGGTCAGCATCTGCATCCGGACGAATAGTAATACTATATCCTTTTGTATCTACTCCCAAACCAATATTAGCAGGTTCGGTAATATCTCCATTAATCAGGAAATTCACGTTACCGGCTAAACCTCCTGAGTTGATAGCTGTAACTGCAGCTGAAAGAGAAGCAAATCCTTTTTGACCCTCCGGAATAGTTGGCATGTAATAATTACCTGCCATCGGTGCATAATAGGCATAATTTTTCCCTGCATTGTTATTTAAAGATACTGTGTAGAAATCATAATCTGTAAATCCGGCGGGCGCTTGCACGGTAGTAAACACATAATATTCTACTTTGTCGGCACCTGTTGCATCAATAACGGCAGTACCGACAGTTCCTGTAACTGTTGCTTCTACTATGGCAGAGGTAGCCCAATTATCTTTGGTATATCGTACCCAGAACTTTTGAGCTGTTGCTGGAGCCACACTTGCATTGACTGTTACGGTGAGATTGGGGGATGCAAAAGCCTGAGTTACTGAAGAGATTGTAGCAATAGCAGACGGACTCTCGAACACGGCAAATTTTGCATTGGCATCGGCACTGTTTTTTCGTGATTGAATAATGTAGAAATATCCGGTGGTAGCCGCAAATTTAACTGCACCTCCATCGCCCATGTTCGGTTTGTAGTAAACATCCCACATGGCGCCAGCGCCTGTGTAGTTCATATCAGTACCATCACCGTTTGTCCAGAAACCGGATGCATCAGCACTTACTGCGGTTTCGCCCAGCTTAAAGAATTGATCCCCTGTAGCTGCAGCAGTAAATTGCCACTGATAAACACCTGAAGTTACTTGTGTCCCTTGTACACCGGTTGTCCAATCAGCTCCTGCAACACCGAAAATGTAATCGGGTGAAGTCTGTGCCTGCAGTAAACTGATAACGAATGACAACGCCATCAATAAAGTAAATTTTCTCATGGTCAATTAATTTTTAATGATTAATAAATTATTT
>CAZWLJ010000046.1:0-21521 GCA_964634605.1 uncultured Paludibacter sp. | reverse complement strand
CTGAAACCTTACGGCGTGAAATTCTCACCCGATCCGGCTTCGGTAAAATATGCCATGGTGGGCGGAATTGTAATGAACAATGCATCGGGGATGAATTGCGGGACACATGCCAACAGCGACCGTGTAATGATTTCTGCAAGAATGGTATTTACGGATGGTACAATTTTGGATACAGGCGATGCCGCAAGCAGAAAATCATTTGAGGAAAAGAAACCGGAATTTATTCAGGAAATTCTGAATATCAGAGATAATATTCTCAACAATAAGGAATTATCCGACAGAATTCGTCATAAATATTCGATAAAAAACGTAACCGGACTGAATATCCTGCCTTTCATTTACTACGATGATCCGTTTGACATTATTGCCCACCTGCTTGTCGGGTCGGAAGGAACGCTGGCGTTTTTGTCGGAAGTGACTGTGAAAACCGAGCACGATTTCCCGTTCAAAGCAAGCGCCATGCTCTATTTCAAAGACATTCGTGAAGCATGCAGAGCGGTGGTCATGTTCAGCAAAATGGTGGATGCATCGGGAATCAGGATTGTGAAAGGAGCAGAACTGCTCGATAAAAAATCACTTTCTTCGGTCAACGATACCACCGGTGAAGGATTAACCGCCATTCTCACCGAAGTAAAGGGAAATTCGCAGGAAGAACTGGCAGAACATATTGCTGAAATTACCAAATCACTGGCTGACTATGATTTAGCTGTCCCCGTATATTTTACGGACAAGGAAGAGGAGTATTCCAAATACTGGGCCATTCGTTCCGGCATTTTTCCGTCAGTGGGCGGGACCCGTCCCATCGGAACCACTTGTCTGATTGAAGATGTGGCATTTCATACCGAAGATTTGCCCGAAGCGGTGGCCGGTTTACAGGACTTAATGGAAAAACACGGCTACCACGATGCCTGCATATATGGACATTCGCTGGAAGGAAATTTCCATTTTATAATCAACCAATCCTTTGATACCGAAGAGGAAATTCAGCGCTACGAAAATCTGATGAACGACGTTATTGCTCTCGTGGTAGATAAATACGATGGTTCGCTGAAAGCCGAGCACGGAACCGGAAGGAATATGGCGCCATTTGTGGAGTATGAGTGGGGAAAAGAGGCGTTCGAAGTGATGAAAGCGGTGAAAAAGCTCTTTGATCCGAAAAACGGGATGAACCCGGGCGTAATTTTCAACGACGATCCGAAATGCCATTTGAAAAATCTGAAACCACTGCCGGTGATTGAACTGAAAAATGGCAAAACGGGTCATAAGGCCGATAAATGTATTGAATGTGGTTTTTGTGAAATCAATTGTCTTTCAGCCGGTTTTACCCTTTCGGCACGGCAGCGCATCGTTTCGCAGAGGGAAATCTCCCGGCTTCGCAGAAGCGGAGAAAACCCGCAAAGATTAGCTGCACTGGAAAAGAAATATGTTTATTTGGGCGAACAAACCTGCGCTGTGGACGGACTTTGCGCCACTTCCTGCCCGATGGGAATTGATACGGGCGATCTGACGCACGACATACGGGAAGCTAATATTCCTAAAGGAAGTTTTGCGTATAAAGTTGGAGATTTTGCCGCCAATCATTTATCCGGAATAAAAAGCTCACTCCGCCCACTGCTGGGAGTTGCCAATGCTGCTCATTCCGTTATCGGGAGTTCAGCAGTAAATAACCTGGGCAAAGGGTTGAATAAAATCGGATTTCCGCTTTGGACATCTTCCCTGCCCAAACCCTATCATTTGAAGCAGGAGAAAATTCCGGCGTATTCATCGGAACGAAAAGTGGTTTATTTCCCAAGTTGTATCAATCAGACAATGGGCGTCTCGAAAAATGCTCCGGATCAAACACCATTGACTGACAAAATGATTTCACTCCTGAATAAAGCTGGTTACGAAATTGTTTTTCCGAAAAACATGGAAAACATGTGCTGCGGAACCATCTGGGAAAGCAAGGGAATGTACGATATTGCCGACCGGAAATCTTCGGAACTTGAAGACGCCCTTTGGGAAGCCAGCGAGCAGGGAAAATATGCTGTATTGTGTGATCAAAGTCCCTGTTTGAAGCGGATGAGACATAAAATCACCCGGATGAAACTCTACGAACCGGCTGAATTTATCTATGATTTTCTGCGGGATAAACTGACTTTCAATCCTACGGATGAGCCTGTGGCATTGCATATTACCTGTTCGATGAAGAAAATGGAACTGGAAAATAAAATCATTTCGCTAGCAAAACTTTGCTCCAAAACGGTTATTATTCCCTCAGAGGTAGGTTGTTGTGGTTTTGCAGGCGACAGAGGTTTCACGTATCCCGAGTTGAACGAATACGCATTGCGAAAACTGCATCCGCAAATTGAAAAATCGAGAGCCAAAGTGGGTTATTCCAACAGTCGCACCTGTGAAATCGGTCTGGAAACAAATGCCGGAATTCCGTATGTTTCGATCGTGTATCTGGTGGATGAGGTTACAAGTAGTTTATAGTTCATCAAGTTTATAAAGTTCATCAAGTTAGAAAGTTTATCAAGTTAGAAAGTTTATCAAGTTAGAAAGCGTCGCACTGAGCCTTGTCGAAGTGTTCATCAAGTTCATCAAGTAAGAAAATTTATAGTTTATAGTTTTAATTAATATGAAAAACACAGCTAGTCAACGAATTTTAGCATTGGATATTCTTCGCGGTATCACTATTGCGGGAATGATTCTGGTAAATAATCCGGGTACATGGGGCAAGGTTTATGCTCCGCTCGGTCACGCTCAATGGAACGGACTGACACCCACAGACCTTGTTTTCCCGTTTTTTATGTTTATCATGGGTATTTCCATGTTTATTGCCCTGCGGAAGCTAAATTTTGAACCAGCTGCACCGACAATTAAGAAAATATTGAAACGGACCATTTTACTTTATTTAGTCGGGCTGGGCATCTCGTGGTTTTCACTTACCTGCCGGAGTTTCAACAGCGCAGAATTATCTGCTCTTCCATTTTTTGAACGGTTAGGAAATGCCATGTGGAATTTCGACAAAATTCGTATTCTGGGGGTAATCCCGAGATTAGCATTATGCTATGGCATTGGCTCCCTCATTATTGTTACGTTGAAACATAAATATATTCCGTGGCTGATTGCTGTATTACTGATCGGATACAGCGTCTTGCTGCTGTTAGGAAATGGTTACGCATACGACCGCACCAACATTTTATCAATCGTTGACTACAAAATTCTGGGTGAAGCGCACATGTACAATGATAACGGCATCGAACCGGAAGGAATTCTGAGTACCATTCCGGCCATAGCGCATGTTTTACTCGGCTTTTTCGTAGGCAAAATCATGATGGAGACAAATGATATTCATCAAAAAATCGAGCGGTTGTTCCTGATTGGCTCTATCCTGACCTTCAGCGGATTTTTACTGGCATACGGATTACCGATAAACAAAAAGATCTGGTCACCTACTTTTGTCCTGACAACCTGCGGATTGGGATCAACATTGCTTGCCCTTCTGATCTGGATTATCGATGTAAAAGGAAAGAAGAAATGGAGCCGTTTCTTTGAAGCGTTTGGTGTTAATCCGCTGTTTATGTACACGCTGGCAGCCTTACTGTCAGTTATCATCGGAAATATCATTGTTGGCACGGGAGAAACCGCAACCAGTCTGAAGGGCTGGATATATAACGTTTTACTTCAACCTGTATTCGGAGATTATCCGGCTTCGCTGGTGTTTGCACTTTTATTCGTTGGTTTCAACTGGATTTTCGGATATTATCTGTATAAGAAAAAGATTTATATAAAATTGTAAAACTGCCCCCCTGAAGGGGAAATTTTGGAGCATTCAACAAGATTTATCAAAAAATAAAAACAACAATTTATAAACCGTATTTCCCTCATACGGCAAAACAATCCCCCTTCAGGGGGTTAGGGGGCTTATAATATGATACTAATAGCAGACAGCGGCTCCACAAAAACGGACTGGAGCGTAGTGAACAACGGAAAACTGGTGAAGCGTGTGCTTACCAAAGGGATTAATCCATTCTTTCAGTCGGAAGAAGAAATAAGTAATGAAATTGAAACCACTTTAATCCTGCAGCTTGATACACAGGACTTCAGTGCTGTGTATTTTTACGGTGCAGGCTGTACTTTTGACAAAGTGGAAGTTGTAAAACGGGCTATCCTGAAAAACATCAAGGTGAAAAATGAGGTGGAAGTGAGCACCGATATGCTGGCTGCCGCACGCGGACTTTGCGGTTACATGTCAGGCATAGCATGTATTATGGGAACGGGTTCTAACTCATGTTACTATGATGGAAAAAACATTGTGGATAATGTTTCTCCGCTGGGTTTTATACTGGGCGACGAAGGAAGCGGAGCAGTGCTGGGAAAACTTTTCGTGAGCGATTTACTGAAAAACCAGCTCACACCCGGACTGAAAGAAAAATTCCTGGCTCAGTTTAATCTTACTGTCGGCGATATCATCGACCGGGTTTATCGGAAACCATTCCCTAACCGGTTCTTAGCCACATTCTCTCCGTTTATTTCAGAGCACCTCGATGACCCGACCATACGTACGCTGGTAATGAACAGTTTCAAATCATTTCTGAAACGTAATGTAATGCAATACAAAAACCACGAAAAACTTCCTATTCATTTTGTCGGTTCAGTTGCGTATAATTACGAACAAGTGCTCAAAGAAGCCATCGAAAGCATGGGTATGAAACCCGGTAAAATTATCAAAAGTCCAATGGAAGGTCTGATTAAGTATCACAGTGTATCCAGCGTAATTTTGTAACAGCAACCGGAAATCCCTCTGAAAAGGGACAACTGCAGTAACAAAATAACTACTATTCAACTTTTTTAAAAAAATATAATTCGTGTAATTCGTTATAATTCTGGATATTGGTATGTTTATAAAAATATCAGAGCAATCATCACTCTATAACGACCTGGAAAAAAAATCGGTCCGTGAAATTCTGGAAAACATCAATGCTGAAGACCAGAAAGTGGCTATTGCCGTGCAAAATGCAATACCACAAATAGAAAAACTTGTGTCACTAATAGTTCCGCGGATGAAAAAGGGCGGACGCATTTTTTACATGGGAGCAGGTACCAGCGGGCGTCTGGGCGTTTTGGATGCTTCCGAAGTTCCTCCGACGTTTGGTATGCCTCCGACCCTGGTAATCGGTCTGATTGCGGGCGGTGATACAGCTTTACGCAATCCGGTGGAAAATGCCGAAGATAATACCAAAAAAGGCTGGCAGGAATTGCTGATACACAATGTAAATAAGAATGATGTTGTCATCGGAATTGCAGCTTCGGGTACAACGCCCTATGTAATCGGAGCTCTTCGAGAAGCCCGGGCACACGGAATTCTGACGGGCTGCATCACCAGCAATCCCGATTCGCCTATGGCAGCCGAAGCCGATATTCCCATCGAAACCATTGTCGGACCCGAATATGTCACCGGTAGTTCACGTATGAAATCGGGTACTGCACAGAAAATGGTTCTGAACATGATTACAACCTCCGTAATGATAAAATTGGGTCGCGTGAAGGGGAATAAAATGGTTAATATGCAACTCAGTAATCAGAAACTTGTAGACCGCGGCACCCGAATGATTATAGAAGAACTCGGTCTGCCTTATACACAGGCAAAAGCCCTGCTGCTGATGCATGGATCGGTAAAAAAAGCGGTCGATGAGTATAAAAAAGAGCACTGAGCTTTTACGGACATTATATTCGTCGTTATTGTTCGAAAAAAAAATCAACGAAAACATGAAAAAACTGAATATCTTTACCGCACTGTTGTTTTGTTTTTTTTCTTTGGGTGCTCAGTCTTTACAACGGGTTAGTCCCGAACAGGCAGGCATGGACTCAAAAAAACTGGTATATGCTGACTCTGTTATTTTAAAAGCGATTGGCAACAAAGAAATCCCGGGTGCAGTACTTGCTGTGGTGAAAGATGGGAAAATGGCTTATCTGAAAGCATACGGCAATAAACAGGTTTATCCCGATGCCATTCCGATGGATGTAAACACCGTTTTTGATCTGGCATCGTGTACTAAGCCTCTTGCAACAGCGGTTTCGGCCATGATTTTGCTTGAACGCGGACAAATTCGTCTGGAGGACAGGGTCAGTCTGTACATACCAAAATTCAACGGATGGGCCGATAGTCTGGGTACCAAAAAGAATATCCGTATAATCGATCTGCTCACTCATACATCCGGACTGCCGCCTTATGCACCGGTCAGCGAACTGGAAAAAAAACATGGTTCTCCCAATCCGGCCGGTCTGATTGATTATATCTCCACCTGCAAAAGAGACTTTGAACCACAGACAAAATTTCAGTACAGTTGTCTGAATTACATAACACTCCAGAATATCATCGAAACGGTCAGCGGGAAAAGTCTGCGTGATTTCGCCCAAAAAAACATATTCGATGTGCTTGGAATGACACATACCGGTTATCAGCCCCAAGGCGAAACGCTGAGCAGAACAGCACCCACAGAGAAACAAAAGGACGGAACCGTACTGAGAGGTGTAGTACATGATCCGCTGGCCAGGATTATGAATGGCGGAATATCCGGAAATGCTGGACTGTTTTCCGACGCAAATGATATCGCGATATTGGTTGCAGCGCTTCAGAATGGCGGAGCATGGAACGGAAAACGCATTTTAAGTCCGCTGGGAGTGAAAACAATGCGAACAGTGCCTGCAAATCTGTCGCAGTTTGGACGCACACCGGGTTGGGACAATAGTTCATCTTATGCATCGAACAACGGCAACCTGTTCGGACCGAATACCTACGGACATACCGGTTATACAGGTACATCAGTAATCATTGACCCGGACAATAATGTTTCGGTCATCCTGCTCACCAACCGTGTTCATCCTGTTGATAAGGGTGAAGTCGTGCGTCTTCGTTCATTGGTTGCCAATGTGGTCGCTGCATCTGTTTATCCACCTCAACGGGTTTATACCGATTACTACTACCAGCGGTACCGCAAGTTTCAGACTGAAGAACCAGTGAGTTTTAAGGATATTGTCATGCTCGGAAACAGCCTTACTGAGGGTGGAGGCGACTGGAGCAAACGGCTTAATACGGAAAATGTCAGAAACAGAGGTATTGTAGGCGACGAAATCATGGGCATTTACGACCGACTGGATCAGATACTACCCGGGAAACCTCAGAAAATATTTCTTCTGACTGGTACTAACGATGTTTCACACGACCTGAGCACCGATAGTATTGTTACATTAATGGATCTTCTGCTTAACGAAATTCAAAACAGGTCACCCGAATCGAAACTTTATCTTCAGAGTTTGCTCCCAATCAACGAGTCGTTTGGACGTTACAAAAAACTGACCGGAAAAACGGATCAGATACCCGAAATCAATGCAAAGCTGAAAGAACTTGCCAGCCGGAGAAATATCACTTTCATTGATTTATTTTCACTGTTTACAGAGGATAAAACTAATATCCTCGTCAAAAAAATTACCACAGACGGTTTGCATCTGAATGAGGACGGATATAAAATCTGGACAAAAAAACTGAAAGAGTACTTATAGTTTTAAGAAAATAATTTGTTATTTTTGCACATTATTTAACCTTATTTCTAAACAGTTATAATGCAAAATAAAATAACTAAACCGTCAAACAACGCAAAAAAAACTGAGCAAAAGAGCCAGCCTGCAAAAATCAATAAGACGGTAATACAGGATTATTCGAAAACACAGCGAATTGTTAATGTTAGTCTTCTGATTATTTTTATTCTGGTAGCTGTCTGGTATGTGCCAGCTTACAACAAGAATTTATTAATCAAAATTCAGGAATTCTCGCTGTTTGTTCCTGCCGGATTTTTTTTCACCAGCCTGATGAAAGTACCCGGAGGATTTCTTTCCTGGGCAGGAACTTTTTTCACCCAATTTTTTTACTATCCGTGGCTGGGTGGTTCGTTGCTGGTCCTTTTCACTATCCTGGCTCAGTATCTGACCATCAGGGCGCTTAAAATACCTTCCCGTTTTTACCCGTTAACATTTATCATTTCATTTGCCCTGTTGCTGGCAGTCACTCAGATGGGTTATGTTATTTTTTCCATCAAACTGCCGGGTTATGCTTTTGTACATGTTACCGGATATATCCTGGCTGTTGCGGCTTTCTGGGGTTACCGTAAAATCAGTTCATTCCTTGTACGCGCGGTTATTTCCGGATTATTTGTTCCGGTATTTTATCCGTTTCTTGGATTTTACGCGTTGCTCGCTTCCATCCTGTTTTGCATTTATGAGTTATCGGAATATGTCAGGAGCAAACGTAAATATCATTTCATTCCGATTGGAATTCTGCTCGTTAGTATCACTCTTGTTCCTTATCTGCTGGCAGCTTATTTTTATTCGCAAATAAATTTCGGACAAATATACACAGCCGCTTTACCGGCATTGCCAAAAGCCGAAATGTATTGCCTGATGCCTTATGGTGTATTCATCATCGCGGTATTATTCTTCAGTCTGTTTTTATTCCGGAATTCAAAAAAAGAAACCAGGTTATCAGCCATCTATGCAGGCATATTCTTTTTTGCGCTTACGCTGGCCGGATTTGTCCATTATTCCTACGAAGATGAAAATTTTCATACCGAACTGGCCATGGATCAGGCAGTATTTGAAAACAAGTGGGAAGATGTGCTGAAGCTGGCCGCAAAACAGAAAGATGAACCAACCCGCCGTATCGTGATGATCACCAATCTGGCCTTACAGAAGCTGAACAGGGGAGGTGATGAAATGTTCAGTTTTAAAAACGGAGGTAAAGACCTGAAAGCTCCCTGGCAGGGTCATTTACTGGTTATGGCCGGACAACAGATGTACTACCAGTATGGCCGGACAAATTTCTGCTATCACTGGGCCGTAGAAGATATGGTGGAACGCGGTATGAGAGTTGATAACCTGAGATACCTGGTGAAATGCGCCCTGATAAAAGGGGAAAATAAACTGGCTCAGAAATACAACGATATTTTGAAAAAGACACTTTTTCACAAATCCTGGGCATTGAAATATCAGCAATACATTGATAATCCCAGAAAAATGCTCGAAAATACTGAATTTCAGGCAATCAGGCCGCTCACTTCTTTTGATGACAACCTCGAGGGAAACAATGAACTGCTCGAAATGGATCTGCTTAACGATTTTGCCGAAGCTGCCACCGGAACACCGGAGATGCTCGAAATTGCACTTCAGAACAGTTTAATTCTTCGAAACAGCGGTTTGTTCTGGCCTCGTTTTGCAGCGTACCTCAATATGTCGAAACGAATACCGAGGCATTATCAGGAGGCTGCCTTACTTTTTGCCAACTATGAAAAGACGGTAGATATCAGTGCCTTAAATCTGGATAAAAAGATTGTCGATCGGTTTAATGAGTTTTTGCAGATGACAAGCCAGTTCTATGATACCTCGAATGAGGCGAATAAGAAATTCTTTTCACCATACAGTGACACTTACTGGTATTATTTCTTTTTCATGAAAGGAATTAAAACCAGTTAGACCGGACTTTTTCTAAAAAAATATCAACATCAATATCTCAATGATACATCGTGAACTAATTTTCGCAGATCAGACAGGTGCTTTCGCGGATGATGTACTGAACTGTGGAAAACTAATATATGAGAAATTCAATCCAAATCACCTGCTGGGAATAAATATTTTTCTGCGTGCAGATTCCGATGAGGAATATTTTGAAAAGAAAAAGATTGTCAGAAACCTGTTCGACACAGTTCTGAAAGGTGTTCCCGCAGGTGTCATTGCTCAATCGCCAGACGGAGAGATGGCCGCTGAAGTGTGGCTTGGCGAAGATGCGGAACTGGTGGAATATAAAACTGTCGGTGATTTTTCCTTAACTCTTTGTACGGACAGCTTCGGGCAGTGGTTGTTAGCTTTGGGAATGGCTTCGGATGAGGCGGGCATTTCACTTGCCGACCAGTCGGCGATGGCTTTTGAACAGATGAAAAGTGTACTTTCGGCAGTGGATTTCAGTATGGATGATGTCATTCGTCAGTGGAATTACATTCCGGATATTTTGCGGACTGAAAATAGAGATAAAAATACGGTACAACATTATCAGATTTTCAACGATGTCAGACAAAAGTATTACACCTCTGAGAAAAAAAACAATGAGTATCCGGCTGCTACAGGCATCGGTATGAGTGTTGGAAATGTTGCCATCGATTTTCTGGCAGTTAAAACACGCCCGGAAGTAAAATGTACCGGAGTATCCAATCCGAGGCAAATAAATGCTTTCGACTATAACGCGCATTTGCTGGTCGGTACCAGTCCCGAAAAGAAAACGCCGCTTTTTGCGCGTGCCAGATACCTCGGCAACAGAGCAGAAGCCGTCACTTTCGTTTCTGGAACGGCATCTATCCTGGGTGAAGAAACCCACTGCATTGGCAACATTGCGCTGCAAACAAACACAACCATAGAGAATATTGATCAACTGGTTTCGCGCGAAAATCTGAAGGAAACAACCGGTACTGACGTAATAAACGTACATTACAGGTTCAACCGGGTGTATGTGAAACATTCCGGAGATATCGAAATGGTAAAAGATCTATGCAATAAGTATTACGGCGATATACCCGCGTTGTACGTACAGGCTGATATTTGCCGCGATAATTTACTGGTCGAAATAGAAAGCGAAATTGAAGTAAACGTTTGAACCCGGTTTCTGAGTGTATTTAATTATTACATTAACAAGATAACATATTGAGTGACATGAAAGTATTGGTATCAAAATTATTCGTTTTTCTGGGAGTAATGGCGTTTCTGTCCTGTTCAGAAAAGCTGCCAACCGTTTTTACCTCCGAAAATAAAGACGCGGCTATTTATCCCGATTATCGCGGAGTAACTATTCCCTCTAACATAGCTCCTTTAAATTTTCATATAAAAGACAGTGCTGATCAGTACATTACCAGAATATATTCTTCCGGCGGTGATGAACTTATTGTACCGGGCCGGAAAGTGATGATAAATTTGAACGATTGGAAGAAATTTCTTGCAAACAATCAGGGAAAATCCTATTCGGTTGATATTTTCATGAAAAAAGGTCAAACCTGGTATAAGTACAAAACGATAAAAAACACCATCGCCCCCGAGCAAATCGACGGATATATTTCCTACAGGCTGATAGAACCGGGTTATATGGGTTACGAGCTGCTCACCATCAATCAGCGCGACCTGACGAATTTTAAGGAAAGGGAAATTTACAACAACATGAAATTTTCTTCTGAAAATGACAAGTCGCAATGCATCAACTGCCACTCGTACCAGAATTACCGGACTGGAAATATGCAAATGCATGTTCGCCAGTACAAGGGAGGTACCGTGATAGTAACCGATGGCAAAGCGGTCAAGTTTAATACAAAGAGCGACAGTACACTTTCGGCTGGCGTTTACCCGTCGTGGCACCCGAAAGAAAAATTAATTGCTTACTCTGTTAATACGATCGGTCAGACATTTCATTCCAAGGATACGGAGAAAGTGGAAGTACTTGATACTGAGTCGGATATTGTGTTGCTCGATGTCGAAAAGAGAGAAATACGTTATGTGGTCCGCGATCCCAACAGCCTGGAAACCTGGCCTTCCTGGAGCCCGGACGGTAAAATGCTCTATTTTGCATCCGCCCGCTTCATCAGGCAATCGGAGGAAAAATTTGTTGATGTTGTTCAGAACTACAAATCAATCAGATACGACCTTCTACGCATTCCGTTCGATCCTGTTACCCGTCAGTTTGGTACTCCGGATACCGTTTTCAGGGCAAATAAAATTGGTAAAAGCGTCGCTTTGCCCCGTATTTCGCCGGATGGCAGGTACCTGCTGTTCACACTGGCCGACTATGGCAACTTCCACATCTGGCATAAATCGAGCGATTTGTATCTGATGGATCTGCAGAATATGAATGTGCGAAATTTGAAAGAAATCAATAGTCCGGAAGTCGATAGTTATCACTCCTGGTCGTCCAATGGCCGCTGGAATATTTTCAGCACACGGCGCGACGATGGTTCATACACACGTCCGTACATCACCTATTTCGATAAAAACGGAGTGGCTCACAAACCGTTTATTCTGCCTCAGAAAGATCCGGAATACTACGGAAATCTGTTCAAGTCGTTCAATATTCCTGAATTTACCATTGAACCGGTGAAACTCAGCGTTAACGATTTCTACAAAACCATCACAAAGGAAGGCGTACCGGTAACTTACAAACCATAACCGGTTTTTTGTCAAATCCGGAAGTATAACATTGAAAATGAATGGCATGACAAAACGGGTATTTGTGACAGGCGCTGCCAAAGGAATCGGGAAAGCAATCGTTGAGGCGTTTGCTTTGGAAGGCTGTCAGGTGGCTTTTTGCGATGTGGACGAGCATTCAGGTACTCAACTCGAAGCCGAAACCGGAGCCAGGTTTATCAAAGCCGATGCCGGTGACAAATCAGAACTCGAAAATGCCGTGAATCAAGTGCTGGGCATGTGGGGTGACATTGATATACTCATCAATAATGTGGGTGTCGGCAATTTCGGAGATATTAAAGATGTTTCTGTCGAAGATTTTGAACGGGTAATCAACATCAATCTGCGCTCGGCCTTTATCACATCGCGCCTGCTGGCTATTCACAGGGAACATCAGGAACCAAAAAATCCCTACGGACGTATCATCAACCTGTGTTCAACCCGTTTCCTGATGAGCGAACCCGGCACCGAAGCTTATTCGGCTTCAAAAGGTGGAATCTTTTCACTTACTCATGCTCTGGCAATTTCGCTGAGTAAATATCACATTACTGTCAATTCCATTTCGCCTGGCTGGATTGAAAATTACCACTTCGATACGCTCACCGAAGCCGATCACCAGCAGCATCCGTCACTCCGTGTTGGCAAAGCTAATGATATTGCCCGCATGTGTCTTTTCCTGTGTGATGAGAAAAACGACTTTATCAACGGTGAAAATATCACCATCGATGGCGGTATGACCAAGAAAATGATTTACGTTTAAAATCAGAACCGGAAATTTCAGTCAAAGTAAAGAATCATCACCGGAAACAAATTTCGCTCTTTACGACCACTCCGTTTCATTGTTTTTTTCTCATCGACAATAATAATCGGTCTTTTCGTACTTTCGTATATATTTTCTTGCTAATTTTACAGAAAATATAGTTCTCTCCCTGTTTTCAACCCTTTAATTATCCGGCTGTATGAAAAAACATGTTTTTTTGTCCGTAGCAACATTCATTGTTATGTGTGTCATGGCATTTTTTCTTGATTCATGCAATAAGAATATCTCAGCTGTTGACCCCGAATTCGCACGATATATTCATGCATTCACTTATGGAAATATTTCGCCCGAATCGTACATTCAAGTCGAGCTGGCGCAGGATATGCCTTCGGTTGAGCTGAATTCAGAAATGAACGAAAAACTCTTTTCGTTTTCACCGTCAGTGAGCGGTAAAACATACTGGATAAATTCCAACACCATCCGGTTTGTGCCCGACGAAGGAGCCTTGAAGCCCGGAAAAAACTACAAAATCAATTTTCATCTGTATAAAGTCCTTCAGGTCGATAAAAAATTCAGAAAATTTCTTTTTAATATCCGGGTAAATGAACAAAAATATGCGGTAGATGCACTGCCTTACTACCCGGTCAATTCTTCGGCACCTGAATGGAACGCTGTTGACCTGGAGATTCAACTTGCCAATCCGGCACCACCCGAATCGGTAAAAGAAATGATTCACCTCAAAAATGCCGGTAAAGAGACTGCAATCAGGGTTACTCAGGTAAATTCCACTCTGTTCCGGTTAACAATCGACAGCCTCCGGCGAACTGATAAAGAGCAGAAATACGACCTGGAAATAAAAGGTACGCCAATAGGTGTGAGAAAAACCACAAAACACAGCATCCTGATTCCGCCACTTTCCACTACCTTTTTTCAGGTCTGCGATGTGCGTATGAACCAAAAAACAACTCCGCAAATCCGGTTAACCTTTTCCGACCCGGTTTCGCAGATACAGGATATCACAGGGCTGATTTCGATACCCGAAGTTAACAACTTCACGTTTCAGCGCGAAAAAAATGTGATAATTATTTACCCGGAAACAATGCCCGAAAAAAACTTAACGCTGCAGATAAACCAGGGTATTCAAAACAACACGGGACTTAACCTTGACAAAAGCTATATTTACAAACTGAACGTGGAGAGTACAAAACCCGAAATCTCGTTTGAAAAAAGCGGCAATATCCTGCCGAATTCAGACCAGTTGATATTGCCATTCAAAGCAGTAAACCTGTGGGCAGTAGATGTCAAAGTCATTAAAATTTACCAGAACAACATTCTTTACTATCTGCAATCCAACACTTTAGGCGACAGCAATCCGAATGAGATACGCCGTTTCGGCCGGTTGATAAAAAAAATCCGGATTCGCCTCGATGAAGACAAAACGGTGGATCTGAGCAAATGGAACAACTTCTCGATCAACCTGGCACCCATGATTAAAGAAGACCCGGGAGCTATCTACATGATCCAGCTGTCAATGAAGCAGGATTACTCACTTTACCGGTGCAACGAGAACAAACCCATACAACCGAAACATTATTCAATGACGCGTTTTGACGATAATCTGCTCACACCCGAAGAGTCGGACAAGTGGGATGAGCCATACCCTGATTATTACGAGGATATCGACTGGGATAATTACAACTGGGACGAACGGGAAGATCCGTGCAAGGCTTCATACTACATGAGCAGCAGCCGGAATGCCGAAACGATGGTAATGGCTTCAAATATCGGTATTATTGCCAAAAGAGGAAACAACGGCAGAATATTGGTAGCAGTTACTGATATTCTGACTACCAAACCGCTTCAGGGTGCAACAGTAAAAGTTTATAATTACCAGCTGCAACAGACCGGTACAGCTAAAACGGACGGCGACGGATTTGCGGAAATTGATTTGGGAAATTCAAAACCATTCGTTGTGACGGTTACAAAAGGAAAAGATACCGGTTATCTGGAAGTTAAAGAAGAGGTTTCGTTGTCGCTTAGTAATTTTGATGTGAGCGGCAAGGAAATTCAGAAAGGACTGAAGGGATATCTTTACGGTGAACGCGGAGTGTGGCGTCCGGGAGATACCATCCGGCTTACTTTTATTCTTGAGGATAAAACTCATAAACTCCCCAAAGGACATCCCGTATCACTTGAAGTTTACACACCCTCGCGCCAGTTTTATATGCGGCAGGTGAAAACAGAGGGCATGAATGGCTTCTACACGTTTGATATTCCTGTTTCTCCGGCAGCTCAAACCGGAAGCTGGCAAGCCTACGTAAAAGTGGGCGGAACTCATTTCTACAAAAGCCTCAGAGTTGAGACCATCAAACCTAACCGGCTTAAGGTTCGATTCGAAACCGATACCATCATCGATGCAAAAAAAGGAATTATTTCCGGAGTACTCACCTCCCGATGGTTACACGGCTCCCCGGCATCCAATCTGAAAGCCGACGTAGAGCTCTCACTGTCAAAAACCGAATTTCCTTTTAAGGATTATACCCGGTACACATTCAATAATCCGTTGGTAACATTCGAATCTGGAAAATATACTGTTTTTGAAGGAGTGCTCAACCAGACAGGTTCAGCTACTGTGAATGAAAAAATTCCGGCAGCCGAAACTGCTCCCGGCATGCTGCGCGGTAATATTTTATCGAGGGTTTTTGAAACCGGCGGTGATATGTCTTTTTACTCTCAAACCGTATACTACTCGCCTTTCAGTGCTTATGTGGGCATTAAATCACCGGCAAACCATAAAAATGAATTTCTTGAAACAGATAAAAAACTCGTCTTTGATGTTATCACAGTGAGTCCTCAGGGGGAAAAAGTGAACCGGACTGTGGATTACAAAATTTACAAACTCGAGTGGAGCTGGTGGTGGAACAGCACCGATGAAAACCTGGATTCCTATATCAACAACACGGCAGTTAGGCCTGTTGCTAAAGGAAATATCCAAACCAGGGCTGGAAATGCTAAAATCAGTTTTCAGGTCAATTATCCTGAGTGGGGACGCTATCTGGTCGTTGCAAAAGACTCCGAAAGTGGTCATACCACCGGAATGGTATTCTATGTGGACTGGCCTGCCTCACGGGGTCGCTCTGTGAAAACAGATCCTAACGGAATCACCATGCTTTCTTTCTCTACAGACAAGGAGAATTATTCTGTCGGCGAAAAAGCAACCGTAACTATTCCGAAAAGCTCCGACGGTCATGTTTTGATAAGTATCGAAAACGGTTCGGCCATTATTCAGCGTCAATGGTTGAAAACTTCGGCGGACAAAGACACACAATATTCTTTCAGGATAACCGAAGACATGAATCCGAACATTTACGTTTTTGCCACCCTGCTGCAACCTCACTCACAAAAAAACAACGACCTGCCCATCCGGATGTACGGAGTTTTAAGCGTAAATATTGATAATAAAGACACCAAACTAAATCCGCAAATAACTATGCCGGGCGAATTGCGACCCGAAAAAGAATTCACGGTTACCGTTTCCGAAAAATCGGGAAAGCCAATGACATATACGCTTGCCATTGTCGATGAGGGATTGCTTGATCTGACGGCATTCAAAACCCCGAATCCGTGGAATGAATTTTACACGCGTGAAGCACTCGGTGTGCGCACATGGGATTTGTTTGACCGCGTGCTGGGCGTTCAAACGGGAATACTCGGGCCACTACTGAGCATCGGAGGCGATGAGGCACTGAAAGCATCGAGCGACAAAGTTAACCGGTTCAAACCGCTGGTGAAATTCATGGGACCATTCACAATCAAACCAGGCGAAAGTAAATCACACAGAATCAAACCATCAGCATACGTAGGTTCTGTGCGTGTAATGGTTGTAGGGGGTGGAAACAGTGCTTACGGAAGCGCTGAAAAAACAGTACAGGTAAAAAGCCCGCTCATGACTTTGACAACTCTGCCACGAGTGCTCGGCCCAAAAGAAGAAGTCTATATGCCTGTCAATGTGTTTGTAACAGATAAAAACGTGAGAAACGTGAAAATATCAGTCCGGACAGAAGGCCTGCTGAAACCGGCAGATGGTGTTTCGAAAAACGTCACTTTCGAAAAACCGGGTGATAAATTAGTAATGTTCAGATTTAAAACCGAAGCCAGAACAGGCAAAGAGCATATTGTGATCAAATCGACAGCCAATGGCGACTCTTTCACCGAAACCATTGATATAGGAATCAGAAATCCGAATCCGCAAGTTATTGTTTCGAAATCAGCACTTATCAATATGAGGAAAAATGCTTTGTTAACCCTCAGTACAGACAATACCGGACCGAATGACTGGGCAAAACTGGAGTTATCCCGTTTGCCGGGAATCAGTTTTCAAAAAAACCTTCAGTTTCTTCTGAATTATCCTCACTCCTGCACCGAACAAATCACATCTCAGGGATTTCCACTGCTTTTCGTGAAAGATTTTGTGAAACTTACTCCTGAAGAAAAGAAACAATACACAGAAAAAGTGGATGAGATTATACATGTGCTGTCGTCGAGACAGTTGCCCGATGGCGGATTTGTTTACTGGAGCAGCGATCCGTACCCTTCGGAATGGGTAAGCACATATGCCGGACATTTTCTGACTGAAGCCAGGCAACAAGGATATGAGGTTCCGGAAAATGTAATCTCAAAATGGATTCAGTTTCAGCAGAAAAATGCACGAAACTGGACCCCGGCTAATCCCTTCAGACATTATTACGGCTTGTCTATGACCCAGTTGCAGCAAGCTTACCGGCTTTATTCCCTGGCACGGGTCGGGAAAACTGAATCAGGAGCCATGAACCGGCTGCGTGAATTGAAGGAACTGAACATTCAGGCAAGATGGCAGCTGGCCTCGGCATACGCACTGGCCGGGAAAAAAGATGTTGCAAGTGAATTGATTTTCAACCAGAACACACAGATCGATACTTATACATTCAACAACGACACATACGGAACTCCGGCACGGGACCAGGCTATGATGATGGAGACTTATCTGTTGCTCGGACAAACCGAAAAAGCGCTTGCCCTGGCATCTTCAGTAGCCAATGCCCTGTCGGGTGAAATCATTTCTACACAAACTGCTGCTTTTGGGCTCATAGCCATGCAAAAACTGGCCGAAAAAATGGGTAAAGGAAATATCGATGTTGACTGGAGCATCAATGGTAAAAAGATGGACAGGATTAACACTCCTCAGCCTTTCCATCAACTCGACCTGAAACCTTCCGGAAATCTCCGGGTGAGTATCGCCAACCGCGGAAACTCCAAAGTGTTTGCACGCCTCACCTGCCGCACTCAACCGCTTGAAGAGGCACCTGTACAGGCTCAGCAAGGAACGGCTCAATCACCTGTCAGACTCACTGTTTCATACTCCGGCAAAAACGGTAGCCTATCGGATGTCAAAATTCTGAAGCAGGGACAGGAAATTACAGCAGTCGTTGCCGTACAGAATACCAGCAATCAGGATTTAACAGATTTAGCACTTGTTCAGATATTTCCGTCGGGCTGGGAAATATTTAACGAAAGAGTGATGAATGGTGCGACTGGTTCAGACAAGGCAAATTTCAACTATCAGGACATTCGCGACGACAGGATTCTGACCTACTTCAACCTTGCCGCAGGTGAGTCAAAATTCTTCAACGTTCGTCTGCAAGCCTCTTTCAGGGGATTTTTCTATTACCCTCCCGTCTCCTGTCAGGCAATGTATGCGCCTGCCGAACAAGCCAGAACTACCGGGATGTGGGTAAAAGTGGAATAAATTTCTGAAAAAAATGAACGTTCTCAAATTTGTTTACCATAAATTCCGGTCGTTAAAAACCGGGAAAAAAATGGTTGTGCTCATTACCCTGTTTCTGTTGCTATGGTTTGCATTTAGCTTGCCGAAACCTCTTTTCAGCAAGCCTTACAGCACAATGGTTTCGGACAGAAATGGCGAATTGCTTGGCGCCAGGATTGCTGCTGACGGGCAGTGGCGGTTTCCTCCGTCTGATTCTGTTCCTCAAAACTACAAAATTTGTGTTATTCAATATGAAGATCGTTATTTCCCGTATCATTTCGGAGTAAATCCGCTGGCAGTAGCACGTGCCACAATTCAGAACCTGCGCAATAAGCGAATTGTAAGCGGCGGAAGCACCATCAGCATGCAGACAATCCGTCTGATGCGGCAAAACAAACGGACTTTTTTTGAAAAAATGATCGAGATGATACTGGCTGTACGGATCGAACTCTCTTTTTCAAAAGACGAAATACTTACCATGTATGCTTCTCACGCACCTATGGGAGGTAATGTAGTGGGAATCAATGCCGCAGCCTGGAGATATTTCGGGCACAGCAGCACCATGCTGTCGTGGGCCGAAGCATGTACACTGGCTGTATTGCCCAACTCGCCATCATTGATGCACTTCGGCAAAAACCGAAATGCCCTCACTGACAAACGAAACAGGCTGTTGAAACGTCTGCTGGTCAATAATCTGCTGGATGAAACCGATTACCGGCTTGCCATATCAGAGCCACTTCCGGCTCAGCCGCATGAATTACCCCAAATAGCTCCTCATCTGGTTACCCGATTCTTTCTGACGAGTCCCGGCATTCACTCCATCTCAACTGTCGACAAGCAATTGCAGCTGCAGGCCGACGAGGTGCTCGAAAAATGGAATGCTGAATTTTCTCAGAACGGAATCTTTAATCTGGCAGCCCTGATAGTTGATATCCGCGAAAATAATGTCCTGACATATAGCGGAAATGTGGATTTTCAGAAAAAAACCGCCGGGAATCAGGTTGATATCATTCAGTCGCCCCGAAGTACCGGAAGCCTGCTGAAGCCCTTTCTTTATTGTGCCATGCTTCAGGAAGGGCAAATACTGCCTGCTGAACTCCTGCCCGATTTTCCGATAAATATCAACGGTTTTGCTCCGAAAAATTTCAGTTTACAGTATGACGGAGCCGTTCCGGCCGACGAAGCACTTGCCCGTTCGCTCAATGTTCCCTGGGTAATTGCACTTCGTAAATACGGAGTACCCAATTTTTATGATTTCCTCCGGAAAACAGGCCTGAGTACACTTACCAAAACTGCTGAATACTATGGTCTTTCGTTAATTTTAGGTGGAGCTGAAGGCACATTATGGGAAATTGCAAATGGATTTTCGCATCTCGCCCGAACGGTTAACGACTTCAACCGCACTAAGGATTATTTTGAAAAAGAAGACTTTACGGTTCAGTTCGAGAAGAAAAAACAAGTGCATAAAAAGACTTCGGCACCAATATTCAATGCAGGTGCCGCCTGGATAACCTTAGAAGCCATGACCAACGTGAACCGCCCGGAAGAGATTGACTGGCAATTTATCCCGTCGGTCCGGAAAGTAGCCTGGAAAACAGGTACGAGTTTCGGGTTCAGAGACGGCTGGGCTGTTGGTGTTACCCCCGAATATCTTATTGCCGTATGGACAGGCAATGCCAGCGGTGAAGGTCGTCCGGGACTGACCGGAGCCCGTACTTCTGCCCGGGTCATGTTTGATTTATTTAATTTACTTCCCGCCACCTCGTGGTTTCAGGCACCCTACAACGAACTGCGCGAAGCAACCGTATGCAGCGAGAGCGGGCTGCTGAAAGGTTTGAATTGTCCCGAAGCTTCGCTTGATACTATTTTAGTGCCTCGCAAAAGTTTACAGGGAAAAGCATGTTTATATCACAAAATAATCCACGTTACCGACGACGAACAGTATCAGGTTTTCGAGCAGTGTGCCGGTAATCGCGGTATTAAGGCTGTTTCAATGTTTGTGCTTCCGCCTTCCTGGGAATGGTATTATAAACAGCAGCATCCAAATTACCGCACCATCCCGCCGTTTTCACCCGAATGCATGCAGGGGACTTACGACCAGACAATGCAATTCATCTATCCCTATCCAAATGCCGTCATCAGTTTACCGAAACAGCTGGATGGTTCACCCGGAAAAGTGGTTTTTGAACTTGCACACCGGAATCCTTCCGCCAAAGTTTTCTGGCATCTGGATGAGAAATACATAGGAGAAACGTCTGATATTCATAAACTGGAAATGCAGCCTGCCACAGGAGAACACGCCTTAATAGTAGTTGACGAAAACGGAAACACACTGACAACAAAGTTTATTCTGAAATGAAAAAATGATGTCCGGAACATCAAAACAGCAAGCAGGCTGATGTCTTTTTTCGCGGCTCAGCTTTTTCACATCATGAAAAGTAACTTGATTTGAGATACTTATAAAATGCAGAATCGTATTTTTTCATAAAAAAAGAGAAGTTTGATTTGCTCATCCAAAAAAAAGAAGTATCTTTGCATCCGCTTTTGAAATAGGATTCAGTAGCTCAGCAGGTAGAGCACATCCCTTTTAAGGATGGGGTCCTGGGTTCGAGCCCCAGCTGAATCACTTAAATAAAAAGCAAATACATCACGGAGATTCAGTAGCTCAGCAGGTAGAGCACATCCCTTTTAAGGATGGGGTCCTGG
>CAZWLJ010000045.1:0-23436 GCA_964634605.1 uncultured Paludibacter sp. | reverse complement strand
CAATGCGGCATTCCTTTAATCGTTTGATAAAATCGGGGGTAG
Organism: uncultured Paludibacter sp.; assembly: GCA_964634605.1. GTDB lineage: Bacteria > Bacteroidota > Bacteroidia > Bacteroidales > Paludibacteraceae > UPXZ01. The sequence continues at coordinate 23,394 of CAZWLJ010000045.1, read as the reverse complement.
AGTTTACTGTCACAGACAGTACAGGCGCACTGGTTGCCCAGACAGCAGTATTGGCATCGGGCGAAGGAGGCAGGTTAATGCTGATGCCGGTTACGGGGTATTCCTGTGCGAATATTTGTGCAGAAACTACCAACAAGAGTAATGCAAGTTTTTTTCTCATCTTATTATTTATTAGTTAATTGATATCCATTGATAATTAACTCAAATACGTTCACAAGACGCTTTACAGCCTCAAATTGGTTGCTTTTTCTGCAACAAGATTAAAGAGCTTTTAACAAAGCTCATGTGTAAATTGAAATATTCGTCAATATGTTCAATTAATCGCAAAACAAATGATAATTCTAAATTGTTTACAGCGATTTTCTTTTAAACTATATTTTTTGCTATCCATATATACATAAATGGTGTATAAAAGATACAAATAACTGATAAGCAATCTTATAAGCGAAATCTTTTTAACATTTCAGCTATGAAATATTTTTCAGACATATCATTTGTTTTTCAGGAAGGTCAAATCAGTTTTCTCCATCAGTGACAGAGATAATGACAGGGATTTTAGACTCTGCTTGTACCATTTAATTAAAATAGCCCATTTTTTAATCGAAAATTGCCGGTCAAAAAGGGCATCCGGCTTTGAAATTCCCCTCTCTTCACTTTATCCAACCGGCAATACGCGCATTCCACGTATTGCCGGTTATTGTATTTCAGCAGTTGGTTTATGCTCAGAGTTCAAGCGTCAGCCTCACTCCCGCCTGCAGGGGTTTGCCCTGCTGGAAGAACTTATTTCCGAACGATTCGAAATAAAATGCATTGTACGCTGTGTTCAACAGGTTTTTGCCCCATAATTCGAGACCTAAAGCATTCTTTTTCACTCCCAGTTTTGCATCCACCAGGCTGTAGAAGTTTTCGGCAGTCTCATTGGATTCCTGCCAGTAGATTTTACCGATGCCATTGTACGAAACATGGGTGTAAAACTCTGAAATGAATGAATTTTCGAATGTTTTCACATAATTCAGATAGACGTTGGCTGTGTGCTGAGGTGCATAAGGAACAAATTTTCCGGAATAATCCACCTCTGCAGGCTTTCTGTTTTGTGTTTCTATCTGCGTGAAATGCCTGAAGGTGGCATGTGCGAACCCGTAGTTTACACCGCCACTAAATCCGCCGCCAAACTGCATGTCGGCCGAAAATTCAACTCCCTTGCTGACTGAACTTCCGGCATTGGTAAGCATTCTTCCTGCCCCGCTGGCCACGAATTCGGTGAGCTGAAGTCCTTTGATATCCATGTAAAACAGCGTGAGCGATGTGCGCAGTTTTCTGTCGAAAAAGAGGCTTTGAATTCCCGCTTCGTAGTTCCAGCTATGCTCGGGCTGGTACATCACTGCCTGCTTCACGTTTGTTTCCTGTGCCGGAGCTCCCGGGCGGTTGTTTTGTAGTTTCTCGGTTATCAGGTCGGATATCATCTGCACGTTAAATCCGCCGCTTTTGTATCCGCGCGACACACTGGCGTAAACAAAGTTCGTTCTGTCCCACTCGTATTTCAACGCCACTTTGGGTAGAAATTCCACGAAAGTGGTATCGGCTGTTCCGATCAATTCAGCTGTTGCACGCTGTACACCTAATACTACAGGACCTCTTTTGGCTTCAACATCCAGATACGAACTCGAATTGTAATCGAGCGCCACCTTTTCGATGTCCAGACGTGCTCCAAGAGTGAGTGAAAGTCCTTCTATCAACAGATTATCCACGGTTGACTGATGAAACAGGGCGCCACCGCCACGATTGGTTTTGTAAGTTCCGGGAATTTCCAGGGTTGGATTTTTCACGGTCATGGTCATCCCGGAAGCCTGTCCGATTTTTGTAAATACCGGCTGAAGGATGTAACGCACTCCATCTTCCTTAAAGCTCACAGGGGCATCGATATCAAGCCGTTGTCCGAATCCGTTCAGCCCGAAAAGCCACCTGTAATTCCCTTTCAGAGCCGATTTCAGCACCGCTTCGCCGTTCAGCATCTGCTGTTTTTGATTTTGCTGCAGGGTAAACAGGGATAACGGTGAGAAATCCTGATCGAGGTTCATCCGGTCGTCGAAATACTGATGCGCAAGCGAAACCGTCAATATCATCTTATCGAAAAGATATTTGGATGACAGGCTGTTATTCCATGTTTTACGCAGGTAACTGCTCGCATCGTTGAAGTTCGGATTGGCCACGGTCTGAGTTTCGGCATTGTACAGTCCGTAAGGAAACGCTCCCTGATCCACATAATCGAAGCTGGTGGCATATTCCAGTTTCAAAGCCTGCACGGGTGTCCAGGCAAATTTCACGCGTGCACCGGCTGTTTTTTCGGCATCCACGCTTTCGGATGTGAAATCGTTCGTGTAGAAGCCGTCGTGCTGTCCGTAGTAAGCACCGGCAGCAAGTCCCGCTTTTTCGCCGAGTTTGGTGTAATGCGAAGCCTTAGCTTGCATCATTCCGTAGTTACCGGCCGTGAGCAATACCCGCGTACCCTGATAGTTGAGCGGCGACAGGGTGTACATATTGATAACACCTCCCATGCTGTTGCGACCGTAGAGGGTTCCCTGCGGACCACGAAGCACCTCAATCTGAGCCAGGTCGTACAGTTCGAAGTCGAATGCCGATTTCTCGGGATACGGCACATTATCCACGTACATGGTAACGGATTGTCCGCTGTTGCGCGAGCCCACGCCGCGCACATACGGGCTGCTCGACATGGAGGAACCGTAATCGGGGATGTAAAAATTGGGGACTATACCGCTGATGTCCTTGATGGAAGAAATCTGCGACTGAATGATTTTACCGGCGCTGAGCAGGGCCGACGAAACCGGTGCGTTTTGCTGGTTGGTTTCCTTGGGACTGTACACGTCCACCTGACCCAGCCTGATTGTGCGCAGCGTGTCGTTTTCAGACGAATACAGCGGTGCGCTTAAAACTAATAATATTGAAATACTGAAAAATACGTTTCTCATTACTGACTATTTTTTTTTACAAATGAATATAACAGAACATACTCCCTGCAAAGCAAACTTCGCGGGGATGGTGATGAAAAACCATTCAGGAAACAATGGCCTGAATGTACGTTTATGACATTTTGTAAAATGAAGGAGGCGGGCGCGTGAAGCATGTGAAATCATTCCCGGGGGAAGCATACGGGAAACTCGCCAGGGGAAAAACCGTAACCACCGGAGGAGCAAATATGCGGTTGCTGAGATCAGCCAGACCCGTGATATCGTATGCATCAGACTGAAAATCAGCATAAAAGGAAACCGTGTTTTCGGGATATTCACCGGGAATAAACTGAGCGTATCCGGCTTCGGCCGGGCTTTCGGTTACCGCATCCCTGCCCGGTGTAAAAACCGACATGGAAACACACGACATAAATCCCAGAAACATGAGTATCTGGGGAATAAACGTGGAAAACAGTATGTTGTCAAAAATCAACACGACTCCGTTACATTTGGTGCCGCAAAAGTAATAAATAGTTTTGAAATCAGGGTACGCTGCTGTTTATTTTTGAACACAAAAAATGACAGCCTCACCCGGAGGTGAAACCATCACTTAAAGAGGAGTTTTCAGGAACCGGATCAGATACTGAGCAGACATTCCCGAAATCCGGACTCCATCGGTAAAGAAACCGTGATCAAGACCTTCGGGAAGATGCAGTTCGCTGCCGGGCCAGATGTCGTGATAACGCTCGCCATAGGTGTAGGGAACAACGCGGTCGCCTGTGCCGTGAATGATGCAGGCAGGTCCGTGATATTTTGCCGCAGTTTCATAGACGGGCAGACGGAAAGCGGTTTTTATATATTCCCTGCCCAGTTTTCTGTTTCCGGGAAGAACGACATATTCAGGCGGGTCAAGCGGATTGTATTGCACGCCGAAAGTACTGCCGCGAATGGCATCGTCGCGCAAAACCGCTGCGGGAGCCAGCAGCACTACAGCTGCTATCCTGCTGCCAAGGTCTCCGGCTGCCATACTTACCACAACACCTCCCTGCGAATGTCCGGCCATGCCCACAGCACCGTTCGAGTATGGAAGATTAGTCACATAGCGGTATACGCATTTGATATCCTCAATCTCATTCGGTACGGTCATATTCTGAAATTCGCCTTCACTCTCGCCGTGACCGTTGAAATCAAAACGTACAGAAGCTATTCCGTGCACCTGCAGCGTGTCGGCTATTATTTTAAGCAGACCCGTTTCCTTGTTTCCACCGAAACCGTGAGCAAGAATTACTACCGGACACTTTTCGTTTTTTCCCAGGCGGGGTTTCTGTACTACTGCCGACAGTTTTCCTGAAGCTCCCTGTATCGTCACTTTTTCGGTTGATGCTTCCGGAAATGCCTGAGCATTCACCGGCAGAATACAAACTGCTAAAAATACGAGAAGGAATAACTTTTTGATGATCGTTTTTTTCATGGTTTATTTACTTATTATGCTGTTTTTTTGTTTCAGGTTTCAAGTTCGGGTTTCGGGATTAGGGAACCTGAAAAACCTGGAACCTGGAAACCTGTAAAACTCAGTTTAATCGTTTTATTTTCCATACGGTCAGTGTTGTGAAAATGGTGCTGAGGAGCAGGAAATAGGCTGCATCGCGCGAGTCAATTACTCCCCGGCTTATTGATTTGTAATGTGCATGAATCCCCAGATTCTCAACGAACTGTATTTGAGCTGCGCTGCTGAAGAAGCCGGTCAGCAAGTCGAATCCGTAGAAAAAGAAGAAACTCAGTACTAGTGAGGTTATGAATGCAACAACCTGATTTTGGGAAAGCGATGAGGAGAATACACCAATGGCAACATACACGGCAGCCAGGAATATCAAACCGATGAACGAACCCCAGAATTGCCCCGAATCCACGTTACCCCGCGGTTGAGCCAGGTACGAAACTGTAGCGTAGTAAATAAGCGTCGGAACAAGGGCAGTGATCACCAGTGTCAATCCTGCAAAATACTTTCCGAGAACTATCTGCCAGCTCGTCAGCGGTTTGGTGATAAGCAGTTCCCAGGTTCCGCTTTGACGTTCCTCGGCAAAAAACCGCATGCAAATAGCCGGTACCAGAAAAAGAAACAGCCACGGAGCCAGGTAAAACAACCCGTCGACATTAGCATATCCGCTATCCGGAATGTTGAAGGAGCCCGGTATGACCCAGAGAAAAAGCCCCGTGAGCAATAAAAAAATTCCGATTACGATGTAACCGGTTGCATTACTGAAAAACGACCGCAATTCTTTTTTGAAAATAGAAATCATTTGATGTAAGTCAAAAATTTTTTCCAAAGATAACAAATTAATACCGAATGCAGGCAAAGCCGGGATACTAAAAAAGCATCTTAAACAGAAATTATAAAAGCGGTATTTTGCTTATAGTTTGTATGCTAAGGCATCAAGTATCAGTTCTGTTTCCTCTTTGTCTACTCCGTTGGTGGTGAGCAGTTCGATGTTCCGGCTGAACAAATCAACAAATGAATCCCAGTTGTTTTCGTTCATTGAAAGCGCCTTCATGTATTTCAGGGTGGCATTGCTGCATTTATTCATGCACCAGTCAATATGTCCGGCAATGATATAGTCATAAGCATTTGCTTCGCCCGTATCGAGCAGCAGCGATGCAAAGTAGCCTGCCTGAGCCATGTTGCTGGTAGCGAAAGCATTCCACATGGTGGCTCGCAGCACTTTCTGGTTGTCGGGGAAATCGTTGTAGAGTGCCGAAAGATTTTTCAGGGCTTCATCGTATCTTTTCAGCTCTTTCAGGCAGTTAACTATCTGCAACTGCACCGAAAGATTGCCGGGCCGTATAAAATCAGCATGCTTATAAGTTTTCAGCGCATTCTCGTTATCGCCCATGAGCTTGTAACACAGGGCAATTTTCCGGTTGGTCCAGAAGTCGTCCGGCTGAATAATGTCGGCTTTTTTGTAGGCATTCAGTGCAGGCGTAAGCTGTGAATTTTGCTGAAAGGCATATCCCGTTTTCTGGTAAAGTTCAGCTGTAGCATCGCCTTCCTTTTCAATTTCACCAAAAAGTTCGAGCGCCTGAACGTACAGTTTCTTGGAAAAATAGTATTCGGCAATGTTTTTCCTGATACCGTCGTCGGCCGAAAGCATATCAAACAAATAGGTCTTGTGCATGATAAGCGCGGTCTTAAACATGTTCGAAAAGTCGTTGCGGTGTGTGCTCAGTTTGAAAAACCGGAACAAATCCTGGATATAGTGCTTTGAGATTGTTTTTGCCCGCACGTTGGGTGTAATGAGGGCTTCGTCCCTGTTGATTTCTTCCATCTGCTCGGCAGCCTGGCTGAACGACTGTTTCATGAAATTCCGCTGCATATCAGGCATTTGCAGTACGCTCAGGCAAAACGAATACCGGTCGGAATTGCACATCACATTCGATTGAACGAAAGTAGAGATGAGTGTTTTTTCGGCGCCTGCAAAAAGTGGTTTTACGGCTGAATGATCGATATCGAAAGGCAAAAACCAGTTGGAGAATTCAGAAAAGAACGGGTATGATTTCAGCATCGAGAATGTACTCATATACACGTCGGCTCCGTTCATTTCCATTTCGGCAAATTCCTGAATTTTATCGGTTACACCGCTGTTTTCGATCATTTCCTGCCAGTCCGGGTTTACTTCGCCCCATTCATCCGTATTCAGCGGATTTTCGCCTGTAAGCCCCTGTTCCATCATGGGACGCAGTTTCATCAGTTCGGGGAAAATCTCTTCCTGCAGTTTTTTCGAGATCTGTTCTGTTTCGGTTGTCCCGATTATCTGTATGATGATGTTTTGCAGCATTTCTATGAGCATGTTGCTGTCGGTCAACAGCACCAGCCGGTTGCGTATGGACGGGAAATAGGGGAGGAAACGGTTGTACCGGGCTAATATGAAGCACAACCCGACGAGCGCCCTTTGCTGCGTGTGTATATCGGCGGAGTTGCAGGCATCGATCAGCATCAGCAGTTTGCTTTCGCTGAAGGTTCGCCACAGATTGAGCGTAATGGCCGAAACAATCATGGATTTTACCACCGGATCGTCGTATTCATCATCCATAATCCGGTTGTAAATTTCCATTATTCCGGCAGAGTCATAGACAGGTTTTAGCCAAAAATAGCTGAAGAGGTAGCTCACCGTGTTTTCAAAGTCGGTTTCAATCTGATTTTCCCCGTGAATTTCGGTGGTTTGCATTTCGGAAAGTTCGGCTTTTCTTTCTTTCCTGTTAATCCGGTTGCTTATATCGGCCGGTCTGATTTGCTCCCTGAAGGGGAAGTACCTTTTCTGTGTGAATTCAAAATTGTTGGAGTCGCGGGTGAGCAGTTCGTCGCGCATGTCGGCAGCCAGGATGAAAGTCCTGGCTATCAGTTTATTGTGTATTTTTTTTCGTTCGGGATCGTCCACACCGTCCAGGAAGTACTGTAGCAGGTACTGATAGCTGGTGAGCAGGTTTTCGAGGTTTTGTGCGTGAACCGGCGACTGGAGCTCAGCGTTAAGCTCGGCTGCTTTCCCGAACGCGTTTTTAAGTTTTCCTTCAGTGAGGCTGGCGAGTATTTTTTTGTACGTGCCGTGAATTTCTTTCGGTGTCATCTTTTGTTTTCGTTTTTTTTTCGGATGAGAAACCGGGTGAAAAACAAAAGAAATGCATTATCCTAATTTGCTTGTTTTCCGGAGTCTTTCTTCATCGATGATTTTAAGTTTCCGCCCGTCCATGGCTATCATTTCATCGTTCACAAAACTTGCCAGCGTGCGGATGGCGTTGGAGGTGGTCATGTTCGAAAGGTTAGCCAGGTCTTCTCTGGAAAGATAGATGCTGATTGTTGCTCCGTCTTCTTCCACTCCATAGTTTTCCTTTAAAAACAGCAAAGATTCTGCCAATCTTCCGCGTATGTGTTTTTGTGTCAAATTGACAGTACGTGCATCTGATTCGGCCAGATCGAATGACATTTCTTCCAGAAAGCGGTAGCAAAAAGCGTTGTTGTGGCGCAGGATGGAAAGAAAAATCTCACCGCTGATCATGTAAACCGACGAGGCCTCGAAAGCCGTTACGGTGGTGCTGTTGGGTTCGTTGGCGATGATGGCGCGGTAACCGAAATTTTCACCCGGTTTCAGCATGCGTACTATCTGCGGATGATTACCAAAGCCCGTTTTGTACACTTTTACCTTTCCGCTCGCCAGTACCATCAGGTGCGTGGGAGCGTCACCTTCTATCTGAATGATTTCGTTTTTTTTGTAATGCTGAACGGTATACGTGTTTTTTACAAAATTCCGCTCATCGGGTGTCATCACATCCCAAAAAGTAAATATATCTTCAATCGGTTTCAGCAATGTACTATGTCTTTTTGCCATGGTGTGCTTTTTATGTTTGAAAACAATGTTTTACAGCACAAATTTACTATAAAAAATTCAGATTGTATTCAAATGCAGCCAAAAAGTACTAAAATATGTTTCTGATTTTCCGGAAATTAACATTTTCTTCATCTGCCGTTTTGTTTTCTCTGATTCAATCTTTTTTCTTCCGGCGAAAATCGGTGAAAAGTTTCGTGCATTGTTTGAAAGAAATATACTACATTTGTACTTGTTACAAAAAAAATGGAGTTATGAAACGGATTCTTATCACCTGGATATGTATTTTTGGTGTTTTTATTTCTGTCAAAGCGCAGTCGATAATTGTAACTGATACGGCTGAAATAAGTCTGATAACCTGTTCGCCGGGTCCGGCCGCGTACGAAAAATTCGGTCATACCGCTCTTCGTTATTACGATCCCTCCACCGGAGTTGATCTGGTATTCAACTACGGGATATTCGACTTCGATCAGCCCGATTTTTATACCAATTTCATCAGGGGTGAAACCTACTACATGCTGGGAGTGTACAAAACGAGTAATTTCCTCCCCCAGTATGCCGAGCGCAATTCGCAGGTCACAGAGCAGGTGCTCAACCTTTCGAGAGAGGAAAAGCAGCAGTTGCTCGATGCCCTGTTTGTAAATTACCTGCCCCAAAACCGCAATTACCTGTATAATTTTGTGTTCGACAACTGCGCCACACGTCCGCGCGATAAGGTGCTGGAGTTGTTCAGGGGAAAGTACATTCATTACAACCTATCGAAAGACAACCGCACGTTCCGCGAATGGGTGGCCTCATATACCGGCGAAAAAAGCTGGCTGATGTTCGGGATTGATCTTGTTTTCGGAGCAGATGCCGACAGAATAGCCTCCAAGTGGGAAACGATGTTTCTGCCCGAAGTGCTGAGCAAGGAGATGAGCGAAGTGGTGATTGTTGATAATGACACGCTCGCCCGTAACCTGATAAAGGATGAACGCATCATTATTTCCCGAAAAGAGGAGGTTGAGACGGTTAATTACCTGAAAATGCCCCTTTTGGCCACCTCGTTAGTGTTGCTTGCAGGTCTGCTGCTCACACTGTTCGAGTACCGTATGAAAAAATATTTCACACTGGTTGATTCGTTGCTTTACATCATTGCCGGATTTGCCGGAATCATTCTGTTTTACCTCATGTTCTTCTCCATTCATCCGCTGGTGAAATCAAATATAAATTTGCTCTGGTGCAATCCGCTGAGTATCCTGTTAGGTATTCTTATCTGGTTCAGAAAAGCGTTGAAAATTGTGAACGTGTGGCAGATTGTGAATATTGTTTTCTTTCTCATCGTGCTTTTCGTGGGCGCTATGGGTATACAGACAATCAATACAGCCTTCATTCCTCTCATATTGCTGCTGCTGATAAGAGCCTTCTGGTGGCTTCATTTCAAGCGCAAACTGAGCTTCATGTCTGGCAGGAATTATAATTCGCGCTGAATCGGTGAAAAGGGATAAAACCCTGCTGAAGAAAGATCGATTAAACATATACGCTGATGATACAGATTTAGTTTCCGGATAAATTCCGTGAAAAATCCGTGTCATCAGCGTTCGTTATTACACAATCAGCACTCAGTTTTATAAAGTAAAAAATCGAGTACGCGCTTAGCTTCGCTTTCGTTGATAAACGGGATGGTGAGACTCCGCCAGCGTGTGGAAATAATGAGTGAAGCCGTTTTGCTCCGTTGCTGAAAAACGGACTGACGAAGTATAATGTTCTGAATATTCCTGATTTTAACAGTGCTGAGTTTCTTACCGAATGTGCCTGAGTATATGCGTATGAAATCATTTCCGATTTCAGCTTTGCTTTTCTGATAACGCAGATACGCTCCGTAACCTGCTATAATCAATGATAAGGCAAGCAAAATCAGCGAACGGATATCATAAAACGACAAAGCAGTAAAAACGAACGCCGGAATAGCTGCGTAGAAATAAAAATTTCTGAAAAGAAAACTTCTCAGGGAATGAACTTCTGAGAACTGTTCTGTGTCAGATGCCGGATAAATCCTGCCCGTCAGCTCGCTGGCATACTTAAAGCCGGGCATGAAAAACTGAACTTCATTTCTGGATTTTTCGCCAAAAACCACGAACTGATGTACTCTCAGACTTGAAACCTTCAGTGCTTTTTCAAGCAGCACGGTGGTTTCTTCTATTACCTGAATCTTATCCAGACTGATAACCTGATCCATTTGCCTGATTAATCCGGCGTGGTAAGCAATTTTGTCTGAAGATAGTTTTACCGTTAGATTGTAATATCTCAGGCAGGTAATGATAATATTAACAACGACGCTGATGCTGAAAATAACAAGTACTACAACAATCCAGTACGTAACTGGCATATCATGAGGTAAATAGCTTGCTGCCGAGTTAATTATATCTTTCTGATAACGTTCTCCTATCTGATTGAAAAAAGTAAAGAAAACGGCGAATAAAATGGTGATGCTTTTCAGGTGGTTTCGGCTGAGAGCAGAAATCAGCAGCTGCCTGATGTCATACTGATAAATGTGCAGCGGCGGCTGAGTATCAGCTGTTCCGGCCGGAGAAATACGCTCTTCGTCTGATGTTTCGGAAACCGTATCTGTACGTGATTGAAGCAGATACGCTTTTAATCCGTCGGATGTTTCGATGTCTAAGAATATTTCCAGTTCATTTTTAGTGGAACCTGCCGTATCAACGCTTAATGTGATAATATCCAGCATTTGCTGCCAAAAACTCTGCGTGGTGCTGATATTCTGTATTTTATGCAGCGGAATACTTAAAACCGTTTTCCTGAATGCCCCTTTTCTGACAATTAACTCCTCGTTTTTTACGGCATAACTAAAATTTCGGTACATCAAAATACCTCTGATGACCGCAAACAGGACAATACCCAGGATGATAAGAATGATTTTCCAAAACAGACTAATCGTGCTGCTGTTATTGGTAATCAGCGCAATCCCCATCAGACCCCAAAGCTCTTTTATCGCTTTTTTGATACTGACAATTATCAGGTAAATGACGGCAGATAAAGGCAGTTTATTTTCAACGGTAAAATCAGTTGGAGTCATCTGTTTTTATTTTTTGAAGAATAAACTGTTTCATTTCTTCAGCCCGCACTTTGGTGATACCTTTCAGTGCAAAATGATTGTTATCTCCGGCTGCCGTGTAAATTTTCAGTGAAGCCAGACCGAAAGCCCGTGCCAGGATTCCTTCCTCAACACTTATATGCTGAATACGGTTGAAGGGCACAAACAAATATTTTCTGAAAAACAAGCCGTAACGAAGGCATGCGTCGTTTTCGCGCAGCGCATATCCCAGAAATCCGTAAATTCTGTTGACAGACAGCAACATAAACAACATTAGCACGAGAAGAAACGCCGAAAGAACCAGCATGAATATCCTTTTCTCAGGAAAAAAGATGGCCGATCCTGCACTTGCCAGCACAGGAATTCCCCACAGCAGCAAATACCCGCCGTAAAGCACTTTTTTGTATTTTTCTTCTACCGAAACGTAGAGAATGTCTTCTGTAGCCGGAAGCTGTTCCAGATCGGTTTGATTGTTTGTAAAGTCCATAATTCAGGAGGATTGGTGAGAACTGAGTGCAAAAATAGTATTTCCCTGCTACTTATCGCAGAATGTGAATTAAAAAAAGTAAGTGAGGCAGATTTTTTTCAAGAAACCGTTTTTTTTACCGGAAACAGGTTGTTCCAATTGAACCATCTTGATTATTTTTGGAAAATACCCCTTTTTGGGGGTATACATTTAAAACAAAAACACTACTTTTACACCGGTCAATCATACCGAATCACCGATAAGCACAATCATACCGAATTCCCGACAAACAATGACCCAGGATAATTAATAATCCGATCAGTGAGAATATCGCATTTTATTCAATAATTTCATTCAACGGAATTTATACATTAAAAAACAATCATTATGAAAAGAATTCTACTTTTGTTACTAATCGCATTCTCTGTTAATGCTGTTGCTCAGCTCCCGCAAATGTTCCGAACCGCTAAGCAACCGGTGAAAACCCCGATGGAAGTGATAAAATCATTTCCGAAAAAGCCGACCTGGAAAATTCCCGGTGTGCTGACTTCCGAAAAGATCCTTGATTTCTATAAAGCAAAACTGCAAATAGCTGCTCAGACAGATTTGCAGGATAGTGTACGATACTGGAACTGGGATGCGGATCTGCAGAAATGGGTTAACTCCGAAAAAACCATTAAAATAACCTACGATGCCCGGAACCGGCTGATAAGCTCCATCAATCAGCAGTGGGATACAGACATCGAGGAATGGGTGAACGAAGGAAGGACTACTTACACATACAACACCAGCGACCAAACAACCGAAATGCTCATGGAAGACTGGGGTGAGAGTGGCTGGGAAAATTCGATGCGATTACGTACCACTTACGACAGCAATAAAAACATGACTGCCTTTATAACTGAAGTTTGGTATGAATCAGCGTGGGTTGTTTTTATGCAAACAGCATATACTTATGATGGAAATAACCGGGTACTGACAATAACAGATCAGATTGGTTTTGACGCCTGGGGAAATTTCGTCCCTCCAGTAAACGTGTCTCGGGATATGTTCACTTACAATACTGCCGGTGATGTGCTTACGCTTACCGAACAGAACTGGGAAACCGGAAGCTGGATAAATCAGCTTTACACCGAGAATACATACGACAGCAACAGTCATCTGACTACTTGTCTGAAAAAATACTGGGAAGCAGGTGTGTGGAAAAATGGCACCTACGAACAATATACCTACCATTCAAACAAATATCTGTCTACCTACATATATCAGGTATGGAATTCAGGAGCCTGGCTCAACACGCAGAAAGAATCTTACACTTATGATTCAAACGACAACAATACGAATTACCTGATACAAAAATGGTCCGGTTCAGCCTGGGAAAATGGAAGTCAGAGTACTTTTACGTATGATTCGCATGGAAATCAACTAATGGAAATTTATCAGGAATGGACTTCAGGAGCCTGGCTCGATAAATCAAGAGTTACACGTTCATTTAATTCAAATGACGACACGCTGTCTGAATGGTATCAAAACTGGACGGACAATGCCTGGGTTAGCACCGGTAGATATTCCTACGAATATGACAGTAATTTCAATGAGGTACGAATGAGTGACGAAATCTGGCAGAACATGAAATGGAATCTTTTTAACCTTAATACTCATAAATACAATTCAAATAACTCTGAAACAGAAATTTCGGACAAAACATTTGATTTGGATAGTCAGGCGGTTACTACGGGCGACAGCATCCGCTTCTACTATCATTCCGTGCCGGACGGGCTGGATGAGCAGAATGATATTCATCTGAAAATATATCCCAACCCGGCTAAAGAGAAATTTACAATCACATCAGATGAGGACATGACTGCCGTGGAAATTGTTAACACACAGGGAGCAATCGTCAAAATGGTAGCTTTACCTGAAATGGTCCGTTCAAAATCCATCAATATATCCGGTTTTACGGATGGCTTATACCTGATCCGGATCCATACAGGAAATAATACGTACACCAAAAAACTGCTCCTGCAGTAAGCAAGGTTTTTTTCTGAAATCTCCATTCAGAAAGGTAAAATGAACAAAAAAATGAGCAACCCCTCGGCAACTGCCGGTAAGTTGCTCATTTATTTTTCTAAAAACATGGGCAGCAGGTATCGGATAAATCATTTTTTACTGTATTTTTACTAAAAATTTAAGTTTATGAATCTGCTGATTGCATCCATTCTTCCGGTCATCATCCTGATGATTTATTTTTATTCAAAGGATAAATTCGAGAAAGAGCCGTTGAAATCGCTGGCGAAAGCATTTTTCGGAGGCATTCTTTCCGCTTTTGCAGCTATTTTGCTGGCTGTAAGCATATCGTTCCCTTTACCTGAAGGAGCGCCGGGAGTTTACTCCGCGTTTATTCATTCGTTTTGGGAAGCGGCTATACCGGAGGAAATCAGCAAGTTCGCGCTGCTTTATCTTTTCATCTGGCGCGACAGGAATTTTAATGAGTACTACGATGGCATATTGTACGCCGTATTTGTTTCGCTGGGTTTTGCCTGCCTTGAGAATGTCCTGTATGTGATGGAACACGGAATGTCCGTTGCCATATCGAGGGCTTTGCTGGCAGTGCCGCTTCACGCACTGTGCGGAGTGATTATGGGTTATTATTTTTCGCTTGCCCGTTTTTCTGTCCGCAAAGCATCCAACCTGCTGAAAGCTGTTTTCTTTGCTGTACTGGCTCATGGAGTTTACGACTTTATTCTCTTTTTCCTCGAACCCTACGTGGATGTATTGCCTTTTGCCGGAGTGCTGAGTACCATTCTTGTATTCGGTTTCGTGTGGTTCTTGTGGAAAACATCGATTGGCAAGATAAATAATCATGTGAACAATTCGGTGTTCAAAGACACCGAACCCGGAGAAAAGAGTTGAAAAGGGAGTGCGTTCGGCTCATAGACAGATCTCACGTCAGGGTGTAAAGATTTAGTTTCCAGCCTGCTAATTATTAAATTAATTATTCCAAACAAAACATTTTTTATTAAAAAATTGTTTAATACTTTGAATAACTACAAGTTATATTTCTCCTGAACTGATCCGGCTTGTTGTACTAAAAAACAAGTAATAAGTCTGAGCATGCAGTTTTGCATGTTATTGATCCTGCAATTCTTCTCACCCTACAGTTTATTCAACATTTTTATTTTTTAAAATTATCATTAAATGAAGAAAATCTTTTTTCTTTTATTGACGGCTGCCTGCCTGATGTATGCCTGCCAACCCAAACCAGCAGACACCAAAGCTATTACTGAGGAAATTACAAACATTGAAAACCAGTTTACTGCTGCTTATCAAGCCATGGACGTTGAAAAATGCATGAGTTACTATGCACCTGATGCCATTGTAATGGGTCAGGGTATACCTATTCTGAATGACCTCGAAGCCATAAGAAAAGACATCACATCTGAATTTGCAGACACAACCAAGCTCTGGAATACCCATTCGTGGAAAAATGAAAATATTGACGTGGCAAAGTCCGGAGATCTGATTATTGTACGGGGCTCATCAACTATTAAAAAGAAAACCCCTGAGGGAGTAATTGATGTAAAAGCAAAAGGTCTCGAAATCTTTAAAAAGGTGGACGGTAAATGGAAAGCTTACCTGTGCATCTATAACAGGGACATGTAAGTCAAACACTCATTTTTTCTAAAAGTGAAATTTATCAGTAAACAATTTACAGACTTTTTAATGTAATGAAAACAATCGGAAGATTTTTTGTATTGGTAATTTTTGCATCAATAACTCTGATGCAGTTCTCGTGCAGCAAGGAAAAATTGCCAACAGGCGAAAACAAACTTGCCGTGACAGGTGGAAACATCTGGTACAAAATTTCAGGTGAAGGAAACGGGATTCCTCTCGTTTTGATCCATGGAGGCCCGGGAATGTCGAGCTTTTATCTGAAACCCTTTGAAGAACTGGGCAACGACCGCCAGGTGATTCGTTATGATCAGCTTGGAAGCGGTAAATCCGACAGAGTTACAGACACAACACTATTTAAAATAGGTAGGTTTGTGGATGAACTGGAAATGTTACGTAAGCACTTAAAAATCAGGAAGTGGCATCTGTTGGGGCAATCGTGGGGGACCATTGTTGCTATGGAATACTACAAAAAATATCCTGCGAGTGTAAAATCCATCATTTTCAGTAGCCCGGCACTTAATGTAAAAACATGGGAACAAAACGCAAACAAATTGCTGAAAACTTTTCCCGACAGTTTGCAACTGGCCGTGAAAAGGGCGGGTGAAACCGGCAATTTTGCTGATCCCCTCTTCGAGGCGGCAAACAACGAATATAACCGTCTCTACGGATTTCGTAAACCTGTACCTGAGGACCTTGACAGCATGATGAGCACCTATAATTTTGATATGTACATGTATATGCAGGGTCCAAGCGAATTTAAAATTACAGGTACGTTAAAAAATTACGACTCCACAAGCGACTTGCCATCTGTCAAAGTTCCAACCCTGTTTACAGTAGGCGAATTTGACACATCAGGAGTTGAATCGGTCAAAGGTTTTGCCGGTAGCGTACCCGGCAGCCAGTTTTATCTGTTCAGGGGAGCCGCTCATGTCACCTCGTGGGATGCGCGCGACGAAAATGTGAAAGTGGTCCGCGATTTCCTGAATTCAGTGGACAAAAAATAAAATTATACATTCATTAAAAAATCAAACACCATGAAACAGCCATTTGAGAAAATTCTCAAACATAAGTGAATGATTCATGGCGTGTTCCATCTGACAATAATTTAAAAAATAAAAAATAAACAGATGAAAACAACTTTTTTTCTTTTATTATTGATTCCGTTATTTTTTGTAAGCTGTAATAAAACAACGGGATTACCTCATGAAGGTGCCTGGAAATTCTTTTATGCTAAATCTGTTTCAGCAGACACTGTGGTCTTTGAGTTTCCGGGTAATTTGACCGGAAGTGACCTGAAAGTATGGACAAAAAATCATTTTATTTTTGTCGGCCTGTTTGATATGGACACTACCAAAATCGACAGCTATGGCGGAGGGACTTATACACTTGATGGAAACCGGTATGAAGAAAACATTCTCTATCATGCCAATAAAAAATCAGTAGGTGAAAAGGTTAAAATGTTACTGGAAGTTAAAAATGACACGTTAATTCAGACCTGGCCTGTAAATGAAGATGGTCAGATTGATAAGAGCAATTACCGAATTGAAAAATACATCCGGGCAGAATAGTCCGGAAACCTGTTTAATGATAATCAAACCAAAAACAACGAAATCATCCTTATCATTCGGATTGCATACTGTTACATCTAATCTGTAAATACTCCTGAAAAGGAATTGTAACGGTATCAGGAATTTACAGTATCATTCTGATTTAATACTTAATCATTTTATTACTAAATTGATATTACATGAAAAAGATATTGATATTGCTGCTTGGAGCATTTATGATTTCATCAATCCAGGCACTGACTTATTCAGTCAAAGTACCGGCAGGTACCCATGAATGTTACATTGCAGGTGACATGAACCACTGGAATCATCAATCAATGAATAAGATTGACGAGACGCACTACACGATTGATTTTCCTGATGCCACGACCACTCAAAAATATAAATATTGTTCGGGACCCGGCTGGGGATATGTGGAAAAAAACGCAAAAGGTGAAGAAATTGACAACAGGAAATATAGCCCGTCGGATGTGGTAGAATCCTGGGCTGCTGTGTACGATAGAAATCAACGAAATGAGAAACTCGTTTTCAATGTTACAGTACCCCCGGGAACCAATTGCTGTTACATAAAAGGAGGCTGGGATGGATGGTCAACATTCCGGGAAATGAAAAAGGTCGATGACACTCACTTCATGATTAAATTACTGACTGACAAAAATATGAAATATCTTTACTTTGGCGGTCCGGGAAATGGTTATGTGGAGATGAAAGAAGAATATAAAATGCGCGAAGAAAGAAACTATTCTCCCGAAGATGTTGTAAATAGTTTTCAGGCTGTTTATGACAAATCGGTGCCCGATAGCATGCTTACTTATTCGGTAGCTGTACCTGCCGGAACACAAAAGTGCTATATCGGAGGA
Organism: uncultured Paludibacter sp.; assembly: GCA_964634605.1. Lineage (GTDB taxonomy): Bacteria > Bacteroidota > Bacteroidia > Bacteroidales > Paludibacteraceae > UPXZ01. The sequence continues at coordinate 5,390 of CAZWLJ010000045.1, read as the reverse complement.
GGCTGGGATGGCTGGATGAAGCTCCATGAAATGAAAAAAACCGATGACACTCATTTTACAATCACTTTTCAGTCGAATAAAGCCTTGAAATACATGTACTTTTCAGGACCTGATATGAAATACATTGAAACAAATCCTGAGAAAAAAAGCGTTCTGCCCAGAGTATATAATCTTCAGGATGTGGTTTTGAGCTGGAATGAAGTGTGGCAACCTGCTAAATAATCGTTATTACCCCTGACTACCGAAATAACCTGTTCAAATTCAGTCTGACAGAAAAAGGATGCTTTCAGGGCATCCTTTTTCTGTTGGTTGTTTCATCTGATTTCATTCAAACATTTTGTCGATTTCCTTCGTACTGTTAATGGGTATGATGGTGAAACTGTATGAAATGTCGGTGTTTTTAGGAACGATGCGGTATTGTTCCAGCGGCCATTTACCCCAGCTGTTGTTGCCACCCACGCCCTGCATACGGTAGTCGATAAACAAATCGACTTTATCGGAAGCTTTATAGGCGTTGATGTGTTTGTTGACAGGTGCAGTGCCTGCAGGTGCATCGTTGTTCCAGTCTTCACCGTTTGCAATGGTTTCTATCAGGTAGTTCGATACGTTAAACTGGAAATTGCTGTTGGAGGCGAAAAGCAATCCGGTACCGGATTTTTGCGTGAGTGCCAGCCAGCGGGTATCCACATGATGGCCGTTTTCCTGTGTGAATACATATTTCCCCACCATATCGATAACCGGTGATTTGTAGCGGTCAACAAACATGGCAGTTTTGCGGTCTTCATAGTTTTCAAGCGGTCCGCGACCGTAATATTCAGCATTCACTATATCTCCGGGTAGCTGCATCCTCATTCCGACGCGGAATATCAGCGGCAGTTCGTTGCGGGTGGCATTGAACTGATTGTCAACAGTAATCCGGCCGCTTTCGGCGATGGTGTATTTCACATTCCAGGCAGATTTCACATTCGGATAATCGTAAGTGAGGCTAATGGAAGTCGATTTGCCTGAAGAGGCATCCTGCACCAGGTTGACGGCTTTCAGTTCTGCAAAGCTTGCTTCTTTCCACTCCCTGAGTTTTTTGGGCATTCCGGCTCCGTAATCATTATCCAGGGGAGCGCGCCAGAAGAACGGACGGGGACCGAAACCACTGCTTATGTATTCTGTGCCCCTGAATTTGTAGGAAACCAGGATTCCGGAAGTTTTGTCGAATATGGCCTCGAAATTCTTTCCGCTCGCGTGAATTGTTGATCCCTTGTCGACCAGTTTTGCCGGTTTACCAGTTTGTCCGGCTTTTAACTCCGGATATTCATTTACTACAAACTGATCTTTAGCCACAACCCAACCTGCGGGAAGTCCTGTTTTTCCGGTTTTTTGTTTTACATAGAACTGAATGGTAGTCTGCTGACCGGTTTTAAAGAGTCCGGCAATGCCCGGAAGTTGTACCTTTTTGGTTTCCTGTGGCTGAACATTGGTATTTATCATGCCCGTTTTCAGCAGTTTTCCGTTCGATTTAATGTCGTACGTAATGATGTACTGACTTAAGTCGATAAAGAAATTTTCATTGAAAATATCCACGCTTTCGTTTTTCGGATCGAAGTTTCGGAACCAAACGCTCTGATACACTTTACCCATTTCGGTGGTGTGCGGTTTGATGGTGCGGTCGGGGAGAATGACGCCGTTGCAGCAGAAATCGCCTGCCGAGGGTGTGCCTTTTGGTCCGAAATCACCGCCGAATGCCCAGAATTTTACTCCTTCCTTATCGGTCTGCGCCAGTCCCTGATCCACCCAGTCCCAGATGCAGCCACCCTGCAGCAGGGGGTATTTACGGATTATATCCCAGTATTCGGTAAAGTTTCCAAGGCTGTTTCCCATGGCGTGAGCATATTCACATTGAATCAGCGGACGATCTGATTCGGGATTTTGTGCATATCTTTCAATTTCAGCCGGGTCGTGGTACATGGGGCAGAAGATATCGGTATTCCATTCAAGTCCGGCACGTTCGTACTGTACGGGGCGTGATGTATCGCGGCTCTTAATCCACTTGTAGGTTTCATACATGTTCAAACCATTTCCGCTTTCGTTGCCAAGCGACCAGGTGACTACACAGGGATGATTCTTATCGCGCTCCACCATTCCGATTGTGCGGTTCAGATGGTCTTCGAGAAACAATGGATTGTTTGCCAGCGTGCCGCCCGTTCTCAGGTTGTAGCCCATTCCGTGCGCTTCGATATTGGCTTCGTCAATCACGTAGATTCCATATTCATCAGCGAGTTTGTAAAAAAGTTCCGATTGAGGATAGTGGCAGGTACGTGCGGTGTTTACGTTGTATTTTTTGAAAAGTTCGAAGTCCCTGCGCATCAGTTCTTCGGGCACGTAATGTCCGGTGTGCTCGTTGTGCTCATGGATATTTACCCCTTTTACCAATACTGGTTGCCCGTTGACAAGGAACTGTTTGTTCTTGATTTCGGCAGTGCGGAAACCGATTTTTATAGCTGTTGCTTCAGTCACATTTCCGTTGGCATCTTTCAGCTCGATATTCAGCGTGTACAGATTGGGTTCCTCGGCCGACCATTTTTTAACTTCCGGAATGTTTTTATCGAAATTAATTTCAGAGAATATATCGTTTGACTGCAGTTTTTTCGAGTCTTGTGCAATCAGATTCCCGGCTTTGTCGAGTATCCTGTAATTTACCGTGCAACCGGATGTATTGCTGTTGTTGCTGACTTTTACATTGAGGCTGAAAACGCCGTTTTTATAGTTCTCGTCAAGCGATGGTAGGGCAAAGATGTCGGCAATATGCACTTTGGGATGTGTATAGATGTAAACATCCCGTTCAAATCCACTCAGACGCCAGAAGTCCTGGCATTCCAGGTACGTAGCATCGCTCCAGCGGTGAGTTTGCACGGCAATCACGTTTTTGCCTGCTCTGGCTTTGCCTGAAATATCAAATCGGACCGGAAGTTTGCTGTCTTTGCTCATTCCCAGAAATTCGCCGTTGAGATAAAAATACGATGCGCCTTTCACACCGTCGAAGCTGATGATTATTTCCTGTCCCGACCAGGTTTGAGGTATCTCAAATTCTTTTCGGTAGGTTCCGGTAGGATTGAAAGCCTCGGGTACCAGCGGAGGTCTGGGTCTGTCCCAGAATGGCGTATGCCCCGGTGAAGTAAATTCATAAGTGGCGTTGACATAAATGGGGTATCCGAAACCCTGCACTTCCCAGTTGCCGGGCACCTGAATATCTTTCCAGCCGGAAGCATCAAAATTCAGATTGGAGAACTGATCTTTCGGTCGATCATTGAAATTTTCGGTATAATGAAATTTCCAGACACCGTTGAGCAACATGAAGTTGGTTCCTTTGGATTCGGTACCCGCTTTCAGAGCTTCGGCAGAACTGGTAAATGAAAAGAAACTGCTTCGGGGATCCAGCTTGTTGATCTGAATCAGTTTCGGGTTGGTGATTTCGTGGTAGCGGTTTTCCTGAAGCTGTGAAAAGGATAAAATACAGAACACGAGCAGCAGGGGCAGCAGGATGGATCGTTTTTTCATAGTGTAATTTGTTGTATGATTAGATGTAGCAAAAGTAGCAATAAACCGATAAATAAGCAAACGGAACTTTTCTTTACGGAACTTCTTTGGAATAAAATCAGTCCACACAACACTACAAGGTTCAGCATGGCTGATGATGCCAACAAGTTTTATGGGATTTTCTGCAGGGAGAGGTTTGCGGGGAGTTTTTTAAAAAAAGAAAGGTTGTCTCACGACAACCCAATCTTCAATTAACCTTAAATCTAATACCATGAAAAACACGATGCAAAGATACAGCGTTTTTATGTTATAAAACATGTTTTAAAGAAATTTCTTATGGAATTTAACTATAATTAACTTAAAAACCGACGAATAAAGATACGTTTACGTAAACAGAGCCGATTATTTAAAAAATGAAATACAAACTACGGATGAAAATAATGATAATAAAAATATGAAATATGATGATAATCAAGCGCTTAACTCTTCAGATATTTCGTCTCTGAAGTGAAGTTGAAAATGATAATAGATTATCTGAGGCCAGTGCCGGGTTTAGCTAAAATTTCGGTTACCAGTATGAAATATATCTTTTAATAGTATATTTGCAAGGATTTTTACGGTTACGATGTTAATTAAAACCATTTCTTTTTATACCGGAAAGCCACATTGACCAAACCAATCATTACCGGTACTTCCACCAGCGGTCCGATAACAGCAGCAAATGCTTCGCCGGAGTTTATCCCGAATACGGCAATGGCAACGGCAATAGCCAGCTCAAAATTATTACTGGCAGCGGTAAACGACAGGGTGGTCGATTGCTCATAAGTGGCTCCCGCCTTTTTGCTCATCCAGAATGAACTTACAAACATGACGACAAAGTAAATAAGCAGCGGAACCGCTATCAGCACCACATCGCCCGGTATTTTCACAATGTATTCACCTTTCAGTGAAAACATCACGATGATGGTGAAAAGCAGCGCGATGAGTGTCAGCGGACTGATTTTAGGAATAAACCGGGTGTGATACCATTCTTTGTTTTTCACCCGGATTAGGATAAAGCGTGTCAGGAAGCCGGCAATAAAGGGGATTCCGAGGTAGATGAAAACGCTTTCGGCAATCTGTCCGATAGTTATGGCTTCAACCGCGTCGCTGGTAGGGATGCCAAACCAGCCCGGAGCAACAGCGATAAAAAAGTAAGCATAGACCGAGAAGAAAAGTACCTGAAAAATGCTGTTGAAAGCCACCAGCCCGGCTGCGTACTGCGTATCGCCTTTGGCAAGATCGTTCCAGACAATGACCATTGCAATGCAACGCGCCAGTCCTATCATGATAATGCCATACACATACGGCAGGTTTGCATTGTTTTCTCCCGGAAAGATTTTGAAAAGCAAAACAGCCAGCGTAAACATCAGTACCGGTCCGATAATCCAGTTTTGAACCAGCGACAATCCGAGTACTTTTGTGTTTTTAAATACCTCTCCCAGTTCTTCGTATTTCACTTTTGCCAGGGGCGGATACATCATCACGATCAGTCCGATGGCAATCGGGATATTGGTTGTACCCGACGACATACTGTTCCAAAACTGAGCGACGGCGGGAAACAACCATCCTGAAAACACGCCGATAAACATGGCCAAAAATATCCAGAGAGTGAGATAACGGTCGAGGAATGACAGCTTTGAAGATTTGCTCATGATTCTATAATTTGAAAATTTGACAATTTGAAGATTTGAAGATTTGGCAATTTGAAGATTATTGGTTGTTTTTTGATGAGCTGATTATTTTTGAGAGTATATGAATGATTGAATTGTATTAGCTAAGACTTCATCTGACAGTCGGGCATTTTTTTAATGATTCAACAT
>CAZWLJ010000044.1:0-25888 GCA_964634605.1 uncultured Paludibacter sp. | reverse complement strand
TTGATATGTTTATAAAGGGATTGCCCTTTAATCCGTCTCTCAGATTGATTGCTAAATCTTCGGCACAATCACCTCCGCAAAAAAACACGGACCAGTAAGAAGCCAACAAATCATACTAACTGTACCGGCTTTGTTTAGGTAATTGCGGTAACTCCTTATTGACAAGATCTCTTATTTGAAGCCTTTCAAATTCATTCAACACAAAATTTAGTCCTCCAAATGGAGATATACCGGAACTTTTTACTACTTTCATCTGCGCATTTTTATTTGCACTAATTTAAGTACTTTTACGCATCCTGCAATGTGCTTACTTATAAAGTTTTACAGATATTATTACTATACACTTGCGGATTCTAGGTACAGACGCGCGGCAGCGGGGGTTACATTCGTGAGAAAGCGGAGGTGTGATTATGCCGGAGAAAACGGAATGCCGGATATCTTAACAATTGAAAAATGATAAGCGCAAAAGCATTGACAGATAGCATGTTGTTGGCACAGATTGTAAATCAGCGTAAGCATGGCGTACAATGCAGGACTGTAAACCATTAAAGGACATAACCGGAAAGACTGTAGAACTTATTCAATTGGTTGGATCAATTAAGAATTAATGAGTATATTTGTAGTGCACTTTTGCCATTAATTCTTATTCATTAACCTCATAAGCTCAATCAGCATGAAACGTTTTTTCTGTATTTCTCAATTTTAATTTTTCCAATTTCACATTTATCAGCTCAAAATGATTACAACGGTTTTGATTTAAGCAAATATTACACTCCGGATATAAAACGAAACTCACTTGAATTCAAATTTAACATGAATGGAAGTGCGACAAATCATAGAGACACGATATCAGCCGCTTCTATCAATTTACAGAACACACAATTAAGTTTTTCAAACCAGTTAAATACAAGAAAAAAAATAAGCAGCTTTCAAACCGAAATTAATATTGGGTTTGGATATTCGAAATTCACCGATAAAAATTTTGCTTTTAGAAATTATGACTATGTCCGATGGCTTAACCAATTATATTACTCAGGGAAGCACTTTCTCATTTATAATGCCATAGCAAATTACAGTGGAAACTACTCAAAGATAACCAAAACTCAAATTCCTGATATTTCTACTTACAAGTCATCTGAATTCAACTTCTCTCCGGAAGTTGGTTTAGGTATTGGCAGAATTGAACGTGTGGAAGACGCCCGGCAAGCTTTTTATATATTAGAGGAATTTAAGAAAAACAATGTTCTGAAACGCGAAATGAATAAAGAGGAAATATTTGAATTCGCACAACTTATTTCAAAAGTAAAAAACAAACGATTTTTGGATAGCCGCCTGCACAGAATTGATGAAATTACTACACTGGATAATTACCTGAAAAGTAATGGTATACTAAGCAATGAGGATGCACTTTATTTTACATCACTATATGATATGTGGGATTACGGGGCACTGTACAACAGGTCTTCTGGCTGGGAAATAGCCTTAAAGGTTTCACCTAATTATTATAGTAAAGAATACAATGAAACAAATTTTGATACTCTGACGAAAGCATACGGGGTGAATAGCTCGGTATCATTAAATTACAGTAAACCTGCAAAATTAAACTGGCAGCATGATATTTCGGTAAACACCCATTTTGGTATTTACAATTTTACACAGGGTGAAAATGACATGAAATTATACTATCTTCCGGGTAGTGAAATATCATACAAACTAAATTACTATCCCACAACGAGAACAAACCTTTATGCAGAAACTGGATATAAACTTAATTATCAACAGTCAAAGGATGAAACCACTAAAAATTTCAGCCAGTTATTCTTTCTTAGTACTGGTGTTAATTACTACATTTCACAAAACGTACGTATGTCCGGATATGCCGGTTTCAATACACGAATGAATAAAGTGAATGATTTCTTCTACGGTGAAAATAACTCAACTTTATTTTTCAATTTTTCGCTGATATATATGATATTCTAAAAAACAGGAATGAATATCTACATATCAATCGATTATTAATATTTCAAAAGCGTTGCTGCCGCGGGATTATACCTAAAATCCGTAAGTGCATTTCAGGTATAATCTCTCGCCAGCGGGGGAAAAGGGCAGCACAAACCACAAAAAAAGCTTACTATCCAACTTCAAAAATCCAAAGAAAATACAGTTAGTGATGTCTTTTTGAGTTATTAACCCTTTTTCCTTTTTCTATACTCACCCGGAGAACAGCCCATGGTTTTCGTGAAAATACGACTGAAATAAAGCGGATCGTTAAAGCCGACCATCTTGGCAATCTGGTTTATTTGTAAACCGGTAAAATCCAGATGATGGCAGGCTGTTTGAATTCGAAGCTGATTGAAATAATTCAGAGGAGAAAATCCTGTTTTTTGTTTGAACAACAAACTGAAATGCGATACGGAGAAGCCGGTATAAACAGCTATTTCAGATAATTTAATCTGTCTTTGAATGTTTTCGTGCATAAAATGTATGGCCTCATCTATCATGCCAGGGTCAGACTGGCGGTCGGTCAGACTTTGACGAAATGCGCTGATATATTTCAGCGTTCCCAGGAAATGGAATAATACAGTAACGCTGTATTCTAAATTGTGACGGCTATAACCTTTTTTTAATATCGAAAAAATATCTTCGAACAATTCAAGTCTGTCGCTTATCCTGGACGTTTTCTCTGTTCTGATTTGTAAAGGTTTATCCATATAGCGGCTAAAGTACTCTGCCATGCTGCCATCAAAATGAATCCAGTAAATCGTCCATGGATTATCGGATGAACTGCCGTAGCTGTGAGCATTATTTTTCGGAAGAATAACGACCTCGCCACCCGACAATTTTTCCTTATTTCCATTTATTTTTATCCATCCCTCACCGTCGATGCAGTACATCAGAATATACTGCAGAGCTTCGTTCACCGTCCTTTTACGGTAATGAAACCCTGCTTTGGGATAGAAACCTATATCGGTGATGTACAATAGTTTGCCTAATTCATTATTACAAAACTCCTGCACAATCAGCGAAGGAATAACGATGGCTCTTTCGCCCGGAAAACCGCTTTTTATTTTGGTCATACTCGTTGCAAATTTCGTGTGAAAATAATAAAATAATCCATATAAATCATAATTTATTCTATCTTTAAATTCTGAAAACTATTGTTATTTTGTATCACTAACATAATATTCAAAATTTCACATGGAAAAATTCAACAAATCGTATATTTTCGGAATTTCGATGGTTTCGGCCATGGGCGGATTGCTTTTTGGATACGACTGGGTGGTAATCGGAGGTGCGAAACCATTCTACGAAAGATTCTTCGACATTGTAAACTCTCCCGCTCTGCAGGCCTGGGCAATGAGTTCGGCTCTTGTGGGTTGTGTTGCCGGTGCAGTAGCTTCAGGTTATATCAGTGATAAATTCGGGCGTAAATGGCCTTTGCTGATTTCTGCTTTTCTGTTTACAGTTGCATCGCTTGGCACCGGTCTGGCTCAAAGTTTCGAAACATTTGTGTGGTTCCGCATTATCGGCGGTGTAGGTATTGGTCTGGCATCGGCACTTTCACCCATGTACATTGCCGAGGTTGCACCTTCGCATGTTCGTGGAAGGTTTGTTTCTCTCAATCAGTTTACCATTGTGATAGGTATTCTGAGTGCCCAACTCATCAATTTACTTATAGCAGAAGCAGTGCCCGAAGGAGCTACCGACGAATTTATCCGTGCTTCGTGGAACGGACAAACCGGCTGGCGCTGGATGTTTTTCGCCTGTGGTATTCCTGCAGCTGCATTTTTCATTCTTACCCTTTTTCTCCCTGAAAGTCCCCGCTGGCTGATAAAAGCCGGCAAAGCAGACAAGGCGTTGCCTACACTCAAAAAAATCGGAGGAGAGGAATATGCCCGCGAAGAAATGGCTGCCATCAAAGCAACATTCAACGATTCTGCCGAAAGAGCTGACTTTAAAGAACTGTTTAAGCCAAAATTCAGAACAGTGCTCATCATTGGGATAATGCTGGCCGTTTTCCAGCAATGGTGCGGTATAAATACCGTGTTTAATTATGCCGAAGAGATATTTTCGGCAGCAGGATATGGCGTGAGCGATACCTTGTTCAATATCGTCATTACCGGAAGCGTTAACCTGATATTTACTCTGGTAGCCATGTTCACGGTGGATAAATGGGGACGTAAAAGACTGATGTTACTGGGCACGGCAGGCCTTGCTGTCACGTATCTTTTACTTGGAAGTGCTTTTTATTTTCAAATTAAAGGAGTTGCGGTATTATCGCTCGTTGTAATAGCCATTGCCATTTATGCCATGTCTCTTGCACCTGTCACATGGGTAATTTTGTCAGAAATTTTTCCAAACCGGATCCGCGGGGCAGCCATGGCACTGGCAACTTTCGGGCTGTGGTCTGCCTGTTTTGTGCTCACCTATACATTTCCATTGTTAAATGCAGCTTTGGGCGCTTTCGGCACATTTTGGGTGTATGCAGCAATTTGTTTGCTGGGATTCGTGTTTATCACGATAAAACTTCCGGAAACCAAAGGAAAAACACTGGAAGAAATTGAAAGGGAATTGACCCAAAATAAGCCCTAATCCCTAAAGGGAAATAAGAAATAATTCAGCCAATAATTATTGCATTTATATGAATAATAATATAAAAAATGAAGAAAAGACTAACTCAGTACCCATTCAGGGGTTAGGTGTTACTTACTCCCCTTCAGGGGCCGGGGGTGAGTTTTTTGGGGTTTCCTGTTGGGTAGAAGAAGTCATAATTCCAACCTACGGAATTGGTAAGCCTGAAAAGAATCCGGTTTTTCTCGAAAAACGTGTTTATCAGGGTAGCAGCGGAGTGGTTTATCCTTACCCGGTGATTGAAAAAATTGAAGATGAAAAACACGACAAAACATACAAAGCCGTTTTTCTTGAAAACCAGTATATCAAAGTGATGATTCTGCCTGAATTAGGCGGTCGTGTGCAAATGGCTTTTGATAAAATAAAGCAACGTCATTTCATCTATTACAATCAGGTAATTAAACCTGCACTGGTAGGTTTAACCGGACCATGGATTTCAGGAGGAATTGAGTTTAACTGGCCACAGCATCATCGTCCGAGCACTTTTTTGCCTGTTGATTATTACATGGAAGAAAATCCGGATGAAAGCGTAACGGTTTGGGTGAGTGAAAACGAACGGATGTTCCATCAGAAAGGAATGGCGGGTTTTACGCTGTATCCCGGAAAAGCATATCTTGAAATAAAAGGAAAACTGTATAATCCCACACCTGTTCCGCAAACTTTTCTCTGGTGGGCAAATCCTGCTGTGGCAGTAAATGAGCATTATCAGTCGGTTTTTCCGCCCGATGTTCACGCGGTTTTCGATCACGGCAAACGCGATGTTTCCACTTTTCCTGTTGCAACCGGTACATATTACAAGGTTGATTATTCGGCAGGAGTAGATATATCCAATTACAAAAATATACCGGTACCAACATCGTATATGGCAATCAATTCCGGATTTGATTTTGTGGGAGGTTACGAAAACGACACACAGGCAGGTGTTCTTCATGTTGCAAATCATCATATTTCGCCGGGGAAAAAACAATGGACGTGGGGAAACGGTGATTTTGGCAAAGCGTGGGACAGAAACCTTACCGACGAAGATGGTCCGTACATTGAACTGATGGCCGGTGTTTTCACCGATAATCAGCCTGACTTTTCATGGTTACAACCCTACGAGGAAAAAACATTTACACAATATTTCCTGCCATACCGGGAATTGGGAGTGGTAAAGAATGCTTCGAAGGATGTATTGATGAATATGGAAAAAGTGGGTGATGTTATTGTGATTAAGGTTTTTACAACATCTGAAATGAAAGATATTCGGATAATCTTGAAAAAAAATGAAGGTGAGGTTATTTTCTCAGAAACCACTACGCTTTCTCCCGAAAAAGTTTATGTAAAAGAAATAATCAACGTCAACTTTGATTTTAATGTACCTGAATTAATAATTCAGGATTCATACCATAATGAACTGCTCGCAATCCGTACTGAGAAAGCTAAAAGCACTTTACCTGAACCTGCCAAAGCAGCATTATCACCGGAAGATACGCCAACATGTGAGCAACTTTATCTGACCGGATTGCATCTGGAGCAATACCGTCACGCAACTTATAATCCCACCGATTATTATCTTGAAGCTCTTCGTCGTGATCCGATGGATATACGTAACAATAACGCGATGGGATTGTGGCTGATGCGACACGGACAATTTGAAAAAGCTGAGAATTATTTCCGCAATGCAATTGCAACGCAACTGCAACGCAACCCGAATCCGTACGATGGTGAACCTCATTACAATCTCGGATTATGCCTTCACTATCGGGGAAAATACAGGGAAGCCTATGGTGCATATTACAAATCGTGCTGGAATGCCGCCATGCAGGATGCGGGATTTATGGGTTGCGCACAAATCTCATGTATGAATAATCAGCTGAACGATGCATTATATGAAATTGAAAAATCGCTGATTCGAAACTGGCACAACCACAAAGGACGTGCTCTGAAAGCAGCAATTTTAAGAAAAATGAACAGAAAAGAGGAAGCAATAAACCGGATAGAGGAATCGCTCAAAATCGATCCATTCAATTTCGGTTGTCTCTTTGAAAGATTTCTGATTTCCGGAGATGAAAATCATCTCAGTGAAATGCATCAGCGGATGCGAAACGAAATTCACAATTACGAAATAGCTGCTCTTGATTATATTGCTGTCGGAATGTTTGAAGAAGCTGTACAGTTGCTTGAGGAAGGAGTAAAAGTATGTAATACAACGCCCATGACTTATTACTATATGGGTTGGGCGATTTCACTGGCAAATAAAGATGCAAAATCAGTTTTTGAAAAGGCAGCTCATCATGCACCGGACTATTGTTTCCCGAACCGGTTAGAAGCAATATCAGCCCTTAATTGTGCTCAAAAAGTAAATCCCGCTGATGCGAAAGCACCGTATTACCTGGGAAATCTCTGGTATGACAAACGGCAATACCCTGAAGCCATTGCATGCTGGGAAAAATCGGCAGAACAGGATGCCACATTTCCAACCGTATTCCGAAATCTTTCACTGGCATATTTCAATAAATTGAATGACGAAACGAAAGCTGTTACGTCTCTTGAAAAAGCTTTCGAACTTGATACCACCGATGCCCGCATATTAATGGAACTGGATCAGTTGTACAAACGAATTTGCCGTCCGCATGCCGAAAGGTTTGCATTTCTGGAGAAATACTTCAACCTGGTGGAACTGCGCGACGATATTTACCTTGAATACATCACCCTTTGCAATCAGCTGGGGAAATATGATAAAGCTGCCAGACTGATTGACAAAAGGAAATTTCACCCCTGGGAAGGGGGCGAAGGCAAGGTTACGGCTCAATATCAGCTGGCACGGGTGGAACTTGCCAAACAGGCTTTGAATGATGCTGACTACGGAGCAGCAATAGAATTATTGCTTCAGTGCTTTCAGTATCCGCATAATCTGGGCGAAGGAAAACTTGCAGGAGTACAGGAAAATGACTTCAACTACTGGTTAGGTTGCGCTTACGAAGGAAGAGGGCAAACGAGTGAAGCAATTCATTTTTGGGAACTCGCCAAAGACGGAAATAAAGAGCCTGCTGCAGCGATATTTTATAACGACCAGAAACCCGATAAAATTTTTTATCAGGGAATGGCTTTACTGAAACTGAACCGGAAGGAAGAAGCTGAAACACGTTTCGACCGATTGATTACCTATGGCACAGAACATTTGAATGATGTGGTTAAAACGGACTATTTTGCTGTTTCGCTCCCCGATTTATTGATTTGGGAAGATAATCTGACACTCCGCAATAAAATTCACTGCCTCTACCTGCAGGGACTCGGATTTCTTGGCAAACAGGATTTTCAGAAAGCTTCGGAAATGTTCTCAAAAGCTTCAGAACTCGATATAAATCATCAGGGAGTGCAAATACACACAGCATTATTGCAAAGTTTTAGTAACCGGAATGTTGAATAACACGTTTTTTTTGGGTTTCACATGAGCTGATTATTGCATTTTTTGTAATGCAATAATCAGACAAAATATGAAAGTGCCTGAAAAATTACGTCCTTTCATTTTTCTGTTCACATTTCAAAACGATTGATAACTCACTAATTGTTTGAAAATAATTGTAAATCAATTAAAAAGCAGTATCTTTGCCGGGTCAACAATCAAGTTCATATTGATATCTTTCACAGCAATGCATAGCTTTGCCTTTCAACGGCAATTCCACTCATCGTCAAAATCGACCTCAAAATCAGCTTATTTGTTTGAAATCTGTTTGCTTGGATTTGTACAGCACACGAGTATGAACATGTACAAATGAATTATTGCACCTGCCGGGAAATGACAGGTTGTTAAATACGGAAAGCTTTCAGTAATTAAGTGTAAAGTAAAAAATCACAAATTCACCGTAATGATTAAAAAGGAATCTGATAAAAAGAAAAAAGAACGTAAACAAGAAAAGCAGAAACGAAAGGAAATCCGCAAATCGGAAAATGAAGGCAAATCGTTTTACGATATGATTGCCTACGTTGATGAATTCGGGAATATAACGGATACACCTCCCCCGTCAGTAAGAACTGAAAGTATCGAACTGGAAAGTATTCTGATTTCCACACCAAAAAAGGAAGACATTGAAAATGAACCTCTTACCGGGAGAGTTGAATTTTACAACTCAGACAAGGGATTCGGATTCATTAAAGATAGTCATTCGGCGGAAAAATACTTTTTTCATATCAATAACGCACCCGCCGAAATTACCGAAGGCAACAAGGTCACATTTGAATTAGTGCGGGGCGACAGAGGCATGAATGCCGTAAACATAACAATAATATAAGAAAAAACGATAGCTCAGGCTTATCGGAATAATAATCAAATAAAAAAAAAATGAACATTTATGTATCAAATTTAAGCTGGAACACAACAAGTGAGAGCTTACAGGAATTATTCGCAGCTTATGGTGAAATAACCTCTGCAAACGTCATCAAAGACAGAGACACTGGTCGCTCAAGAGGTTTTGGTTTTGTAGAAATGCCCAACGATTCAGAAGGACAGAAAGCCATCGACGAACTGAACGAAGCCAGTTTCGAAGGAAAGACAATCAACGTAAACGTTGCCCGCCCGAAGACAGAAAGAAGCAACGGCGGAGGATTCAGAAACCGCGGCGGAAACGGTGGCGGCTATGGCAGAAGATCTTATTAATCTTCGGATTGATAATATTTGCAACTTCCCGGCAGATGAAAATTCAGCCGGGAAGTTTTTTTTCAATCATAAAAGGTATCCAAATCTTTTAAGGAAAAGCACTTCGCAGTTCAACCATAAAAATTATTTTTTTAACTAATTTTTCTTCCAAAATTATTTTGATTTAAGGAAAAAACCTTCTATTTTTGTCACAGGATTACATCAAATCCCGAATTAATTCACCCGTGAATTAGTTCCGTCAAAAGAATATTGACTGAAGTAGTGTCTAAGTCTTTGTTTAATTAATTTTATTATTAAATCACTTTATTAATCAAATTATTTAATTCAAAAAATACATTTTCGAATTGATTACTTTAATCAACAAAAGTATTATTGTCATGTGACAGACAACTTCAGAATACAATAACGAAAGGCTCGAATCGTGTGATTCGAGCCTTTCACTTTCTTAAAAAAAGCAGGGATCAGTGTTTTTTGAGCGAAAAGACGAAAGTTAATCCGCCTCCCGGAGTTTTTTTGGCCTTAATGGTGCCTTTGTGATATATCACGGCATTTTTAACGATGGCCAGTCCCAGACCTGTGCCACCCATTTTGCGGCTTCTTCCTTTGTCAACCCGATAAAACCGTTCGAATAAGCGGTTCAGATGCTCTTCAGAAACTCCGGTACCATTGTCGGAAAAAGTCAGGTAGTAAAAGTGTTCGTCTTCGCGGTAGCAATTAATTTCAACCTTCACATTTTCGCCCGCGTACGAAAGCGCGTTGTCCATCAGATTCCGGAAAATGGAATAAACAAGCGAAGAATTACCCGAAATGACTACATCCCTTTCGATATTACTTTCCACGGCGAACCGTTTATCTTCAATTTCGAGCCGTAAATCGTTCAGCACCTCCTCTATCACATAGCAGATGTTACACTCTTCCTTTTCGTAGATTTTCCGTTTTTCGTCGAGCATATTGAGTGTTGAAATATCCTGCAGCAAGGCAGTGAGACGCTGCGACTGCTGGAACGAGCGTTCGATAAAGAATCTCTGTCGTTCGGGCTCCAGATCCGGATTTTCAAGAATGCTTTCCATATAACCCATAATGGTACTCACGGGTGTTTTGAGCTCGTGTGAAATATTCTGGGTGAGATGCCGTTTCAGTTCGTTTTCATGCTCCTGGGCAGTTATGTCGTTGATGGATATTTCGAATGTCTGATCCTGAAAAACGATACATTGCACAAAGAAAAAACGGCTTCCCTTTTCTATCGTCATTCGTTTGCGGCTCATCTGTGCGCGGTACAGGTTTTCGTCGATAAACTGGTTGATTTCGGCAAATTCGGCCAAATTAAAAATTTCATCGGAAGTGGCTTCGTTCTTGTCAGAAAGAAATCCGGTGTACTGAATAAAAGTGGTATTGGTCAGAATTTCCTTTTTTTCCGAAGAAAAGATACCAAGTCCTTCCTGCGAAATGTACAGGTGGTTTATCAGTTTTTCACGTTCGTTGTTGACGGCATCTTTCGTTTTGGCCAGCTGCCTGTACAGCATCACCATATTGCTGCTTATCTCGCCCAGTTCATCGCCCGGAAATTCCATGTCCGCATCCATCTCTATGCCGTTTTTGGCTCTTTCGGTGAATGCCCGCATTCTATCAATGGATTTTGTGAAGTTTTTGGTTATAAAATAAAGCGCCACCATCGCCAGCAACAAAATAACGAACATAAAATAGAAAAAGAACATATTCGTTTTGAGCAGCGACTCGAGCTGAAGATTGTAAGGCAGGGCGCTTCGCACATAATAATGAGAAAATCGGTCCGCGTAGTAATAGTAATTCTTGCCTGTGGTTGCCGAATGCCTGAGTGTTTTACCTTTTCCCTGCCTGGCGGCCATGATAAATTCGGGACGGTTCATATGATTCCCGAGTTTATTGCTTTCTTTTACCGACGAATCAAAAAGAACGTTTCCCAGCGTGTCGATGACAGTTACACGGAGCGCACTATCTGGAAAAAAATTGACAACCTGGTTCAATGAATCCCAGTTATAATTCTGCTTTTCGATGAAGTTATTGATTATCAGATTGTATGTATTCAGCTCGTGATCAAGTTCCCGCGCATGTGCACTCCGCTCTCGCTGATACTGTACAAAAGTAATCGTGGCAAGCAGGATGAAAATCATCGTAAAAAAATACAAAAATAGTTTCTGGTACAGACGCATTGCTTCAGGATGATAATGGATTACCCGGATTCCGAAAAAAAGACAGCTAACTCAATAAATTCCAACCGGTTATAAACACCGGCAGGAAATATTTAATCTTCAAAACAATAACCGTATCCAAGCCGCGTAATGATTTGCTTACCATAGATACCGATTTTTTTTCGAAGACGCGTAATATTCACATCAATGGTGCGGTCGAGTACAATAACTTCATCAGACCATACTCTCGAGAGAATCTCTTCGCGGGTAAATACCCTGTTTTGGTTTTCAAGCAGAAGTTTCAGAATTTCAAATTCTTTCTTGGTTAATGAAATATCCTCTTCGTCAAGTGTCACTTTTTTATTATTGAGATACATTACCAGGCTTTCATACCGGATTTCTTTCACATCAGACCGCTCGTTACTGACATCAACGCGTCTCAATACGGCTTTCACCCTGGCTATCACTTCGCGGATGGAGAATGGTTTGGAAATATAGTCGTCAGCACCGATATTGAAGCCGGTCAGACGGTCGTTCTCGGTATCTTTGGCCGTAAGAAATATGACCGGGATGGATGCAGTTGCGGGATTTTCGTTCAGCATACGGGCCATGCGGAAACCCGAGATTTCGCCCATCATCACATCCAGGAGCAAAAGGTGATAAATGGTCAGGTCTTTTTTCAGGGCTTCCTCGGCTGAATAAGCCACATCCACCTGATAACCTTCTGTTTCCAGATTGAACTGAAGTATTTCACAGAGATCTTCTTCATCGTCGACAACCAAAATTCTGTACGGATTCATTGAATAAATAAATAAGTTTGTTTTTGAAATAAAATCAAAGCAGGATTATTCACTAAAATTTCACTGCAAAGTAACCGTTTTTATGTTTCGATTGCGTGTAATAAGTATTACAAATATATGACAAAATCAGCAGAACGGCTTGAATTCCTCGATTAATTCAAAAAAAAATCTCTCAGCAGACACCACACAGGGCATCTTAGCTGAGAGAAATTTCTTTTCAGAATAATTTTATTTCGCTTCGAGAATAATTTTACCCGTTTTCACCCCTTTGGCTGTTGCTTCGAGGGTAATGGAGCCTCCTTTTTCGAGACTTTGCACCAGAGCAGTCAGTTGTCCGCTGAAAAGTTTCATTTTCGGAGTCTGAAAACTTTCCAGACTGGACGGATTGCCGTTAGCTGCAGCCTTGAACTTGCCTGCACCGGTCACTTTGAAGCTGATTTCGCGTTCATCGGTCGGGCAGAAATTTCCTTCCTTATCCACAATTTTCACATTTACAAAGGAAATGTCTTTTCCGTCGGCTGCGATGGTATTCCTGTCGGCTTCCAGCACAATTTTATATGGACTCCCGGCTGTTTTCATCTCTTTTTCGGCCACAGCTTTGCCACTTTCGTCGTAAGCCACCACTTTCACCGTTCCGGGTTCGTATTTGGTATCCATCCACATCAGGCGGTATCGTTTCTGGCGGTCGAAGTTCTTTTTAGCCATATCTGTATCACTGCCGTCACGTTTGATGCTCAGGTCTTTGGTACGTTTTCCCTGACTTACCCCGTTGATGAAGATCTCAGCCGACGGATAGTTGGTATAAACAAATATTGGGGTGACCTGGCCTTCGCGTCCTTTCCAGTTCCAGTGGGGGAGAATATGGAGCGTTTCCTCATTTTTGTTCCAGTGGCTGCGGTAGAGGTAGTAACGATCCTTTGGAATACCTGCCAGGTCGACAATTCCAAACAAAGAGCTATGGCTTGGCCAGTTGGTGTAATATGGTGTTGGTTCGCCGAGGTAGTCGAATCCTGTCCACACGAATTCGCCAATTGTATAGGGCAAATCCTCGTGCTGGATGAAATCATCTTCGGGCAGGTTGGACCAGCTGCAATGTTCCACATCGTAAGAGGAGGACTGATGGTCATCGTACTGTGCCATGGATTTACGTTCGACGGGGAATTTGTACACACCACGCGAACTCACCGTGGAGGCGGTTTCACTTCCCAAAACAAGTTGCTGAGGAAGTTTTTTGTAATTCTCATGATACAGGTGAGGACGATAATTAAACCCGGCCACATCGAGAATGGATGCAAAGTTGTTGGATGTAACAGCCACTGGATTGTCCATCCCGTTAGTTACGGGCCGGGTCGGATCTTCGCGATGGCAGATATCCTGAAGAAATTTATTCCGTTTCGGTCCCAGGTCACCGTTACCCTGTTCGGGTACTTCGTTACCTATGCACCACATCACTACCGAGGGGTTGTTCCGGTAATGATGCAACGCGTTTACCATGTCCTTTTCGGCCCATTTATCCCAGAAAAGGTTGTAACCATTACCGACTTTAGGTATTTTCCATTCGTCAAAAGTTTCCACCATCAGCATCATTCCCATTTCATCGCAGGCGCGTACCAGTTCAGGTGCAGGCATATTGTGTGATGTACGAATGGCATTCACACCCATATCTTTCATGATACGAACCTGACGGCGAATTGCAGCATCATTTACGGCTGATCCGAGCGGTCCCAAATCGTGATGATTGCACACGCCCCGGAACACTGTTTTCTGTCCGTTCAGATAAAAACCGTCGTTGGGTTTCACACAGACAGTACGAATTCCAAAGGGTGTGGTGTATTCATCCACTAAGTTGTTTCCTGCGTAAAGTTTTGATTTTAAAGTATATAAAACCGGCGAATCCACGTTCCAGAGTTCGGGATTACTTACAATCAACTCCTGATTAAATTCACCTTCATCGTATTTTGAGAGCGTAGTTTCAGTTTTACCTGTCGGTTGGCCGGATTTGTCCAGTATCTCCGAAACCAGTTTATATGTAACTCCCTCACCGGCTCCTTCAATTCGGGTGCGCACGGTCACTTTCGCAAAATCGCTGCGTACCACGGGAGTGGTAACATAAGTTCCCCATACAGGGATATGTACATCATCGGTAATTATCACGTGCACATTGCGGTAAAGTCCTGCTCCGGGATACCAGCGCGATTGTTCCGGACGATTTTCGAGCCGCACGGCAAGCACGTTCGGCGTGTTGTCCTTATTCAGATAATCAGTAACATCAAAATAAAAAGAATTGTAACCGTAAGGCCACTCTCCCACTTTCCGGCCATTGACGAAAACCTGCGAATTGGCCATAGCTCCATCAAATAGCACCGTCACCCGTTTACCGGTTTCGTAAGCCGGAAGGTTTCCGGTGTTGCGATACCATCCGGCACCTACAAAAGGCAGTCCGCCGGTTCGTCCGGCATGTTCCATGGCTTCCTTCTGTCCATCCTGCGTGATGGCAATGTTTTGCTGATCGTTGTGAATGCTGAAGGGTCCGTAGATTGCCCAATCATGAGGCACTGTCACTGTTTGCCATTTGCTGTCGTCATAACCGGGTTCTTTCTGCCCGGGCAGGTCGGTACGGACAAACTTCCAGTTCTTTTCGAGCAGATATTCGGTACGTTTTTGTGCTGATACACTGAATACAATCAGGAAAGCGAGAGCTGTCAGTGCAAAAGATTTTTTCATCATAGATTATTGATTTTAGTTAGCATTTTCTTTTGGTGATTTACAAAAATAGCCAATTCATTTGGATTTAAAAAGATAATTAAAAGTAAAATTTATTCTTTAAAATAAAAATTGCCGGATATTTCACCGGCAACTAAAAAATGATGTATTTTTGATTTTACATGTGCTTCAGCTTCACTTTCAATGTATTTACTTCGCCCGGTTTAATTTCGACCACCTGATCGACGTACGATATCATGCTAACCGTTACTTTAATTTTTCCACCTTTTGAATTTTTAATCACAAAATTTCCGTCCAGGTCAGAGTATAATTTCTGATTGTCTACTGTAATTACCGCGCCGGCTAACGTTTCGTTTGTAGAGAAATCAGCCACTAATCCGCTGATAACATAATTTTGCTGAACACTTGCTTCTGTGCCTGCGTTTCTTTCAGTTTCAGATTTAATTTTGCTTTCTGCGCTTAAACTGAAAACGATTAGCAGGAAAAAAGCAACGAATACTGGTTTCTTCATTTTTAGGTATAATTTTAATTCTTTTTACACCGCAAAATTAAACCGGCAGTATTACAAAATAGTGACGAATTTTATACAAAAGAATGAATATCCTGTTACGAAAGATTACATAATCAAGCCATTGGCATACATCCAGATAACATAACGGACAAATTTGCCCAGCAACATGGCTATGGCTACCACCCACCAGCGTCCGCGGAAGAATCCGGCTGCCACGGCTATCACATCGCCGATGAATGGCACAAAGGAGAAAAAGACGAACCAGTCGCCATACCGGCTGAATTTACCAACAAACCTTTCAATCTTATCTTTGCTTATATGCAGAAATTTTTCGGCCCATTCAATCTTCCCCAGCCTTCCGATGTAATAACTCGTCATTCCACCAAGCCAGTTGCCTGCTGTAGCTACGAGCACACAAGTCCAGGGATGAAGCCCCCCGAACACCATAGCCGAAAACACCACTTCGGAGCTGAACGGAACTACGGTTGCTGCCAGAAAAGAAGCAATAAAAAGTCCGGCATATCCCCAATCGGTAAAATTTAACATACGTGTTTCAGATTAAGACAAGGTAAAAGGCAAATAAAAAACTCAGCACAATGAACGAAATAAAAACGATGTAATTGAACAGATTCCGGATAAGGGTGAACGTATAGGCTGTAAGAACTGAAAAAAGGATGGCTACCAGCGGCAGATAAGATACATAATTGGAATATCGAAAAGCAAACAGCAAGGCTACACCAAAAAAAAGAAGCTTCAGAAAATCGAGTTGATTTCGTGCCTGAATACTATCCTGACGCGATCTGGCTGTCATCTGAACAATGGACAAGACAAAAACAAGAATCACCAGTGCAACATACACAATGACCGGGATATTCTCATAATGAAAAATGGAATACCGGTAAAAAAACGCCGGAATACCGGATACGAATCCCTTTTCGTTGAATATGAAAAAATTGACGGCGAAATATAAAATCCAGGGTGTGAGAAACCCAAATACCGACGCGAAAAGCACCCGGAACGAAAAACATTTCAGGAAGAAATAACCTATCCAGAAAAGCAGAAGCAGGTAGGTGTAGTCGGGCACAAGCAGTGTGCTGAGCGCGAGCAGGAAGAACGACAGGAAAGCCTGTTCGACTCCCTGGGGCATTTTATACATCACAAGACTCAGGAAAACAGCCAGCAACACGAATAAAGAAGCCAGATTTGCCACGTAATTACCATGGAGAGGCAACCAGCAGGTCGAAACAAGCAGGTAAATGAATGTAGGCAGGAAGGTACGTGTGCGAATGAACGAAAATTTATTGTTCATCTGGGCTATAACCATGGAATTGAACACAATAACAGCAAAACTCAGCAAGTGAGCAAACAGTGAACGCGATGGCAGAATGGATTCGGCAATACTTCCGATTTCGCCCGGCATCGGGTATGGATATTTGTAAATAAAGTAAAACATCATCCAGGCCCCGAAACAAACTATGTAGTTAACCACAGAGACAGGCAGCGATGGGGATATGAATTTCTGGAGATACGTTTTCATCAAATGAGAAATTTATGCATATCAGTTGAGTGAGCAAAATTACACATTTTTGCGTGAAGTACACTCAATCACCGGAAACAAAATGACACAAAACAAAAGAGACGCTGCAGGCAACGTCTCTTCCGGAGTTTCGGTACGGGCGGAAACCGCTCAGTTATTTCAGTCCCCGTTTATTCAGCAGGGCATCCGGATTCGGATCGGCTCCGCGGAATGTGCGGTAAAGTTTCATGGGTTCATCGCTGTCGCCTTTTTCAAGGATATTTTTACGGAAAGCTGTAGCCACAGCTTTGTTGTAGATATCGCCTGTTTCCTTGAATGCCTGGTAAGCATCAGCGTCGAGCACGGCTGCCCAGGTATAGCTGTAATATCCGGCAGAATAACCGCTTTCAAAAATATGCTTGAAAATCGGGCTTTTGTACCGCACAATGATTTCAGGAATCATACCCATTTTTGCCATACTTGCTTTTTCGAATGCCGTGACATCGATTTCGGCTGTATCTTTCTTCATGTGGTAGTCCATATCCAGAATCGATGCCGACAACAGTTCGGTATTCACAAATCCCTGGTTGAAGGTTCCTGCTTTCTGGATTTTATCCATCAGTTCTTTGGGCATTACTTCGCCGGTTTTATAATGAAGCGCGTACGTTTTCATTACTTCAGGTTCCCAGCACCAGTTTTCCATCACCTGCGAAGGCAGTTCCACGAAGTCGCGTGCCACGTTGGTTCCAGAAAGACTCGGATAAGTGGAATTGGCCAGCAATCCGTGGAGCGCATGTCCGAATTCATGGAAGAGGGTTTCCACTTCGTCCATGGTGAGCAAGGATGGTTTATCGGCAGTGGGTTTGGTAAAGTTACCCACGTTGACAATAATCGGACGCTGATTCACCCCGTCTTTGATGTACTGTTCCCTGAAATTACTCATCCAGGCACCCACATTCTTACCTGCACGGGGGAAATAATCGGTGTAGAGAATTCCGATTAACGAACCATCTTCGTCTGTTACTTTGAAAACTTCCACATCCTTGTTGTAAACGGGCATTCCTTCCAGTTTTTCGTATTTCAGCCCGAAAAGCCTGGTTGTGAGGTCAAACACACCTTTTCGCACGTTCTCCAGTTTGAAGTAGGGTTTCAGCTGCTCTTCGTCGAGGTCAAATTTTGCTTTGCGTAGTTTCTCGGTATAGAACCACCAGTCCCATGGTTCGAGTTTCTCGCCTTTTCCTTCGGCGTCCATCAGTTTCTGCAGTTCGGCAGCTTCCACTTTGGCTTTGGCTACAGCCGGAGTCCACACTTTTTTCAGAAAACTGTAAACGGCTTCAGGAGTTTTAGCCATGGTATTATCCAGAATAAAAGCCGCGGGGCTTTCAAATCCAAGCAGGTTGGCTTTTTTAACCCTCAGTTTCATTATTTTGCTGATATTGGCCTTGTTGTCGTACTGGTTATTGTTATCGCAACGGCTGGTGTAGGCCATCAGCAGTTCTTTGCGCAATTCACGGTTTTCGCTGTACTGAAGCACCGGAATAAAGCTCGATTTCTGAGTAGTAAACAGCCACTGGCCCTCTTTTCCGGCTTCTTTGGCCGATTCGGCAGCAGCCTGAACAATTCCTTCGGGAAGTCCTTTCAGGTCGTCTTTGCTGGTAATGAATTTTTGGAAAGCATTGGTTTCGGCCAGGATATTTTGTCCGAAAGTAAGTTCCAGCGTGCTCAGATCCTTGTTTATTTCGCGCAACTGTGCCTTCTGCTCCTCATTCAGGGCAGCACCGCTTCGGATAAATCGTTTGTAGATTTTTTCCAGCACCCGATCCTGTTCGGGAGTCAATCCGAGTGTGGCTTTAGAGTCATAAATGGTTTTTACCCGTTTGAAAAGATTATCGTTCAGATAAATATTATCACCATGCTCTGTAAGTTTCGGGGTGATTACCTTGGCAATGGAGTCGAGTTCGTCGTTGGTGTCGGCCGACTGGAGGTTAGAGAATACAGCCGAAACGCGCGTGAGCAATTCGCCGCTGAATTCCATTGCTTCGATGGTATTTGCAAATGTGGGTGCTTCAGGATTGTTGGCGATACTGTCAATTTCGGCCTGATGCTGTTTGATGCCTTCTTCAAAAGCAGGCATGTAGTGTGTTGTTTTGATTTTCTCAAAAGGCGGTGCCTGATACTCGTTTTCGTAAGCCTGGAAAAACGGGTTGTCCGACTTTTCGGATTTACCGGTGCATGCTGCTACGATGGTTCCAATCATCATAATTAAAAATAGTTTTTTCATACAATCATTTTTTTACAGTATTATTTTTCAGAATATTAGAATGCAAATTTATACAATCTATTTTATTATTAACGTAATTTACAGTAAATTGTTGACCGTTTCCCGGTCTTTTTTCAACTGGACAATCAGTTCGTCTATGCCGTTGAATTTCATTTCGTTCCGGATGCGGTACATGCATTCCACGTTTATCTGGTGGTCGTAAATATCCGCGTCGAAATCTATGATATGCACTTCCATGCTGAGTGTATTATCAGCCGAAAAGGTTGGCCGGTACCCGATATTCATCATTCCTTTCAGTTTTTTGCCTTTCAGGTACACGTACACGGCGTAAACTCCTGTTGCAGGTATGATTTTTTCCTTGCTGTCGAACCAGATATTGGCAGTCGGAAACCCGATTTTCCGCCCGTTTTTATATCCTCCCGTCACTTTCCCGATAAATGTATACGGGTAAGTCAGCAGGGTATTAGCCTGCAGGATATCACCTGCCTCGAGCGCTTTCCGTATTTGCGAGCTGCTGAAGTGTTCGCCACTGTCGAGCATAAACTGCTCTGCTTGTATCACATTTATTCCCAGTTCATTACCATACTTTCGGTATTCTTCGAATCCTTCTTCCCTGTTGTGTCCGAATCGGTGGTCGTGTCCCACAAAAAGTGTTTTCACATGCAGGCGTTCGTGCAATATACTGGTAATGAATTCACGGGCAGTGAGTTGTGCCAATTGCTGCGTGAAATTCAATACCACACAGGCATCCATACCGGTAGTTTCAATCTGCCGCAGTTTTTCTTCCGGCGTGGTGAGGAGTCGCGGCTGAAAATCGCTTTTCAGTACTTTACGGGGATGTTCGTTGAAAGTGACAGCCACCGAAATACTCTGGTCGAGACGGGCGGCATTTTTTACCTCGTTGAGCAGAAAACGGTGCCCGCCATGCACACCGTCGAAAAAACCCACAGTAGCCACACATTTGTCCCAGGGGACTGCATCGTTATTTTTATATACAAACATATATGTCAGATTTCAGACTTGAATGAACATTGACTATCAGAATACAACGTACAGAAAACAAAATTATGAACAACATCAAAACACCCGGACTGTGAAAAAATTCAACATCAAAACCGGTCACCTTACGGCGGTAGCACCTGTCAAAGTGTGAGTGAACGTATTACAGTTGTTTCAGGAATTCCCACTCGCCGGGGGATGAAAAGGGTTTGATGTATTCCACATTGAATCCGAGGGTCTGAGCCGTATCGATATTATGAATTCCATCATCCAGAAAAAGGCATTCTCCGGCTACCAAACCGGCATCGTGCAACAACGCCCGGAATATTTCCGGTTTCGGTTTTGCCAGTTTCATTTCGTATGAGAGATAGCATTTATCAAAGAAAGCGCTGATATTGTATCCGTTCACCTGAAACATTTTTTCGGAATGGCGGAAAGATAAATTATTCGTGTTGCTAAGCATGAAAATTTTATATTTCTTCTTCAGTTCCAAAAGCATATCCAGTTTTTCTCCGGGAATACCCACCAGCAGCGAAGTCCAGGCGTGGTCAATCTGACTGTCCGAAACCTCTCCGGAAGCATTTTTTCTGACTTCATCCCTGAATTGTCCGTCAGTAATCAACCCCAGTTCGTAATCGAGTACAAATCCCTTCTGAAGCGTGGTACTCACCAGGTTTTCCATGTTCTGAATGCCTATCTTCCTGAAATTATCAATGCAGCAATCCCAATCCAGATCAACAATCACTCCGCCCAAATCAAAAATGATGGTAGTAACGGCCTGATATTTATTCATTTTATAAAATTATGAAATATTATTTTAGCAAAGATACTACTTTTTGCTGAAGCAATAAAAAACGAAATCGATCCTTTATATTTCCTTTAAAAAAGGAAAAACCTTATAACTATTGCTATAAGGTTTTCAGTGGACCCAGCTGGGCTTGAACCAGCGACCCCCTGATTATGAGTCAGGTGCTACTAACCAACTGAGCTATGGGTCCGTTTTCCATAAATGGAGTGCAAAAATAACATATTTTCCAGTAACAAAAAAATAAATCGTGAAAAATATTCTTCACACTCACGGCAATTTTCAATAAATTAACGTGAGTTTACTCTTATAATGAGCCCGGAATAGTATCTGAGCACGGAAGATGATTATTACTATTTTGCCGCAACAATCTGATGAATGAAAAGTATAGTCATACTACGTCGTCACCAACCGGATAAAGAATCCGGGCTATCACCTTACAGCGAAGTGCGAGAAATGGCTATCCGTAAAGCCATACAGCTTTGTTGTGGTAGGTATCGGCGGTAGTTTGCTCGAGTATAAACGCGGCCACACTGGCGCGTGAAACGGATGTGCTGCCCTTGATCGTTGTTTTTTCAAAACCATGCCTGAGGTTGTCCGTCAACGGGCCGTCGGTAAGTCCGCCGGGACGCACTACCGTCCAGGTGAGCGAACTCCGTGCAATACGTTTTTCGTTGGTGGTATGGTCGGCAAGCGGCACGCGCAGCATCACGTCAGCAATCAGAAAACGAACAGGCTGAGGCATGAGAAAACGGCTTTCGCCGGCTCCAACACTCGACATGTAAATTATCCGATTGACATTTTCGGCTTCCATCGCTTCCACTATGTGCTCAATTCCCTGAGTAAACTGAATAGCTCGTTTTGTAAGCGATTTTCCGCCCAGCGTGGAAATACACACATCGGCACCTGAAACTGCCTCCCTGATTTTTACCGCATCACTGAGTTCGCCCACCACTACCTTCAGGTGTTTATCTTCCACAGTCACCGATTCAGGCCGGCGTACGTATGCAGTAACTTCGTGACCGGCATTTAATGCCTGCCGGGTAAGCAATGTGCCGGTTTTTCCACCAGCCCCGAAAATAACTAATTTCATCTTTTTGATTTTTTTATTTTTCTGCTTTGAAATGCAAATTTATAATATTTATTCAAATAATCAGGGAATAACGTTTGTGGAACGCGGCACCCTATATCCAGCATACCGGCAAGGAGGATCTACTGGTTATTACGTGTATTATACCCGGTTGATTTTTGTTTTGGTTTGAAATCAGGCTCGTGATATTTGTTTTTCCCTTTCGTATCTCCGCCCATTGTCTGATAAATCGATTCGTTCGGACAGAAATTAACACACCGCATACATTGCTCACACGTGGATTTCCAGACAGGTTTTTTTTCTACAATCTTTATACTTTTTGTCGGACAAATGCCTGAACATAATCCGCATCCATTGCAATTGTCATAAACCTGAAAAGTTCTCCATAAATTTGGTAAACCCATGTATTTAAACAACCAGTAATCCTTGTAAAAACGAATCCTGGTATATCTTTCCGGATAATTAAATACATGAAGTTTTTTTTCCCCGTTTAAAATATCCTGAGCCATGTTTTTTGCCTGTTCAACTCCGGCTTCGATAATAGCCAAAGCTTCTTCTTTTGGCGGGGGAAAAGGCGGTTCAGGCGAAGTAGTCCAGTTTATTGGCATTTGAATTACTCCCGAATAAACCATATCGCAATTTTTCTTTTTCAGAATCTTTTCGCATTCGTTTATGGAAAAACCGGATTCGCCGGAATCGCCAGCCGTTATTATTACAAATACTTTTTGGCGGTTTTTAAACCTGTCAATTGATTTTAAATACTTTCTGCAAATTCAGGGTATCCCAAAAGCGTAAACCGGGAAACAAAATCCTAATAAATCTGAGTTATCCGGATGTGGATTTTCAAAGTTAATTTCCGAAACCGATGTCTCATGATTATACCCGACAAATACTTCTCTGAAGGTATCCATTATCTTTAATGAATTTCCTGTACCTGTAAAATATTTCAGTTCGATTTTCATAATTACAGTCAATTGAATTTTTTAATGCTTTCGGACACAAGCGAAAGCCAGGTTTAGTTTGTTTTATTTTTTTCTTCAGGCTTATCTCTCCATAGCCTTGCTTTTCAATTCCTGAGGCATTTTTTCAATAGCATATCTTAATGATGTCCGGGGCATGATTGACTTGTTTTGCATCACGTAATCAAATATTGCTTTCTGATGGGCTTCACTGGCAGCTTTCAACATCCATCCATATCCTTTTTGGACTAAATCATCTTTGTCGGTCAACAAAATATCAGCAATTTTCAATATTTCTTTGAGGAATTTACCCTTTCTGGCTGGTATAATTAATGATACCGATGAAGCCCTGCGCAGCCATCTGTTATCTGATCCGGCTATTTCTTTCAGCCTTTCGATAAACTGAGGATACATCACAATAAATTCCCCGACAGTATGATTACATAATGTGTCACACCCAGCCCAATTGCTTACGTAATCATTAATCCATTTCTCAAATATCTGAAAATCGTCCGGTTCGTATTTTTTGTGAATATAATATGACCAGTTGCACGCAATAAATGATTCCTCAATATATCCTGATTGCCATAAAATCCCGCAAAGGTCAAAGATTTCTGATTTTGGCCTGGAATCAATCTGTTTATAATACTCTTTACTGATCTTCTTTACAGCCGGAGCCCCGACTCCGTATACCTTTATCTTTTCTTTGAAAAAATTCTGACTGGTAGCCAGCGTTTTAGCGTCGATACTTTGCTTTAACTCAGCTCTGATTTTGTCAATGATATGTTCCATTTTTGAACTTATTTTTAATGGAATGGGCTTTCCGAATCTGTTTTTATAATTTTCGGGCAGGTACTAATCAAAAAATTCCGGGTTATTCTGTTGTCTTGCTTTTTTATATGAATCATTTATTTGTTAAATAATCGTCCAGAAAGTCTTTTAACTCAACCGTACCTACAGGTGAAATTAATTTTTCCATATTCCGGATACTAAATTTACTGTTTGATACAATTCCGGCCAATTTGCCATTTACGTCAACCACAGGTCCGCCACTCAGGCCGCCCATTTTTTCAGGAACAATTATTTTTTTCAATAATATATGAGTTCCATCAGTTTTGAAGTATTCAAATTCATATACGCGTTGTGCTCCCTCCTTCATGTGCCTGGTCCAGCCAATAATGTATAATTTTTCACCTTTAACTAATGGTGTTTCTCTGAATTCAAGAGGAATAACCGTTGACCTGTTTTCTTTTATTGAAAACACAAGCCAATCCTTCTCAAACTGAGTTTTCGAATTTAAAATTTCCGATTTATCCTCATTCAATAATTTATCAACAATTACGATTTCATTTTCCTTGTCTAACGGGCTCATAGTCCATTTCTTTATAAAATTATCGATTGTGAGATTTTTCATGCTATCGGGTTTGAGAACACCAAGAATATGCTTGGCTGTGATTGCAAAGGTATCCGTTTTGTATTTTAGTAAAAATGCACTTCCTAATTGATGGAATTCATGTTCACCGTCAAAATATTCAAAATGGTTTATCAAACTTGTCGGGGGAAATTGCCTGTCAGAAACAGAAATTTTTGCCTTTGAGCACGAAATGAGAACAAGAATGAATAAAGAACAAAAAATTAGTTTTTTCATGATATTTCAATTTTTTCAAATGATGAATTAATTCTGCGCCGTTATTTTCACGCTAACGCCAGCGTACGACGGACACCCTGTTATGCTTTCGGGTATGAAACACGCCGGATTCCGGAGCTGCAAATGTATCATCCGGTGACCGTTTTATGATGCGGGACGAAACGTTCACGATCCCGATAAATCCGGCGTGTTTTATTACCGTGTGTTATGTAGCTTTATTTTTCTACTAACATAAAGTCCAATGGTAAATCCCCGTTGCTAATCAGCGATTTTAATTGTGTCAGTTCCCTGAATGTGAAATTTCCGGAAATTGAACACTTACCACCTTTAATCTCATTCCTCAGCACAGGTGCAAAAAAAACCTTTTTGTCCATTACCAGTGCAATTGCCTTACCGATGTTATTTTTCGAAAGATTTTGCCAGGCTAAAGCTCCATCGTTATTAAAAGATATCATCAATTCTGCATTCGCATTTACTTTATTTACAGTGACTTCGGAGATTTGCTGCTTAAGAAGCACTGGTTTTTGTTTTAATACGTACAAATAACAATCTCCATCACTGCTTATGTCTTTACCCCAAACGAAATTGATGCCCCCGCCTGGTTTACCTGCATTATACTGAGCATTATACAAATCGACCCGGGAAGTAAACTCAGGTTTACAGTACCCCAGAATTGGTGATGAGCTATCTGTTTCAGAATTCT
This sequence comes from uncultured Paludibacter sp., assembly GCA_964634605.1. Lineage (GTDB taxonomy): Bacteria > Bacteroidota > Bacteroidia > Bacteroidales > Paludibacteraceae > UPXZ01. The sequence goes on along the minus strand of CAZWLJ010000044.1, from coordinate 413 downwards.
CCGGGTCAATTTTCAGTAAAGTAAACAACTTGTCATCTTTATCCAGGAGTTTGATAAAGTCTGTTCTTTTATACGTTTCGTAAAATTCAATTTCTCCCTTTGAAATAAGCAATGGCAAAATATCTTTTAAATCAGTCTTTTCGTTAAAAGCAATCTCAATGATTCCCCGCTGCGAATTTACTGACATATCAAAATTTTTCACCTCATTGTCTTTCAATCGATTTTTAATAATTAAACAGGACTCATCAAGCAATTTTGAATCAGGATTACTGACTGTACACTGAATTTTCACAACCTGCTTTTGGCTTGAATTCGATTCAGGATATGCAGAAACTAATATTCCGCATAAAAATATTGTAATTAATATATAAACTATTGATTTCATAATTTTTAATTTTTTAGAAATGAGTAAA
>CAZWLJ010000043.1:6716-26704 GCA_964634605.1 uncultured Paludibacter sp. | reverse complement strand
GCTTTGGCTTCGAGGTAATTAACTTCTACCGGCCAGTTCCATGGCATGGGTATCTCTTCGGCTACGAGTCGCAGACTGTAGTCAGTGCCGTTTTTACGCCAGAACAGCGGCATTTCAGCCTCTTTGAATGTTCTCCACTGCCAGCCCTCTTCCGTCCAGTATTCCGGTGTAAGGTAACCTCCATCCTGAATAAATTTGAGGTACTCTCCGTTGGAAATCAGGTATTTCGAAGCGCGAAAATCTTCCACACGTTCTTCATACTTTCCGTATTCGTTGTCCCAGCCGTAGAAGCGGTGATTTTCGGGTTTTCCCATCACCACCACCGAACCGCTGACCGGTATCATGTCGTTTTCGGGGGCATCACCGGTTTTGTCGCATATTTTTCCAAATCTTCCAGAAACAACTTCGTTCAGGGGCAATTGACGTATCAGTACCGACGAAGTTTCGAGGTGTATCCGTTGGTGTTCGATACCCATCATGATAATCCAGAAATGTTCGCGCCAGGTAACCGGCATGGCGAGCGGAGCTTCATCAATCACCTTCAGAACTACTTCTTTTGCCTTGTCACGGTATTCACGCACAGCGTCAACAGAAGGCCAGTTGTAGTGTTTCTCGTTCAGGTCGTCCCAGCTCATCTCGTCAACACCGATAGCAAAAATCGATTCGAATTCGGGATTAATGCGGGTATCGATGATTTTGGCCAGCATCAGTTTGTTGATATAAAACACGGCTGTATGTCCCAGGTAGAAAAGCAGCACATGGCGCAACGGATCGCCCCGGTGATAAAAGACATCATCCGACTTCAGCTGTGTATAGAGTTTCTCGTCAACTTCCCAGGTTTTCAGGAAATAATCACGTATTTCTTTTCGTTTTTCTTCGGCTATACCTTGCTGTAAATCTATTGTTCGTGTGATTAAATGTTCCATCATTGTAATTTTTTATGTAAATAAATCTTATGCATTTTGAAGGATTCAACCTCCGACTTGTATTTTGTCTGAATGATTTCGTCGATGTGCCGGAATCCAAGTTTTTGATACAGCCTCACAGCAGGCAGATTTTGACTCCATACCCGGATGACTGCGTCAGTAATTCCCCGTGATGTTTCATGAATCAGAAAATGATTAATAAGCGCTGAGGCTATTCCCTGCCCCCGAAATTGGGTATAAACCATCAGTTCGGCAATATAAACGGTTTTCGGTAGTAGAATTTCGGGATGATTTCCGGCAGGAAATTCCGAATCGGATGCTAACGGAACACCCATCAAAGCACCAGCCGTTTTTTCCTGAAACATGGCTACTACTCCACTGCCGTTTCGCTGAATTTCGTCCAGTTTTTCTGATGCCTCACTTCGACTTACATACTGAGCATACTCACCCGTGGTAAAAGAATGCAGGTATAATTCAAGAAGCTCTTCCTTGAGAACAGGATAGTTGACTGAAGTAAGTCTTTCGAGCGTATATGTGATTGCTGTGTTGTTTGTCATTTTCAATATTTAACAAAATAACGCAAAGGATGTTTACTTCACAATGCGATTTTCATTAAATCCGGACTGCGTATGACCGGTAATTCATTTAATTTTAGTAATTTTGTCATCGTTTTTTGAAAAATTTACCTCTTAACGTATGAAACAACAAAAATACCTTTACCTTTCTTTTCTTATCAGCATTGTTCTCATTTCCTGCGGTGGAAATTCCGGAAGGAGCACACAGGAAGAATTCAAAACAGAACCCGAACATCCGGAATTTGTTGATTCTGCTGCATACAATCAGAAATTACTGCAATTGGCCAACGGCGACACGACCGGTCACTGGCCGGTAAAAAACCAGCCACTTCCCCGTTACGGCGCATTATTGCCCGAACACAGAATAGTAGCCTTTTACGGCAATTTATATTCGAAAAAGATGGGAGCGCTCGGCGAATACGCTCCAAAAGAAATGTGGGCAAAATTAAATGCGGAGGTGAAAGCCTGGGAGGCTGCCGACCCGGCCACTCCGGTCATTCCGGCACTGCATTACATAGCCGTGGTGGCTCAGGGTGATCCCGGAAAAGATGGCAAATACCGTTTCCGCATGCCCGAAAAACAGATTGATTCGGTATTTACCATTTCCCGAATGCATCCCGGAACACTTGTATTTCTGGATATTCAGGTGGCTTTGAGCAAGTTACATGATGAATTGCCCCTGCTGGAAGAATACCTGAAACTTCCGAATGTTCACCTGGGTATCGACCCTGAATTTTCGATGAAAGATGGCTCCAAACCCGGGAAAAAAATCGGAACTTTTGATGCTGCAGATATCAATTACTGTACTAAATACCTTGCTAAACTGGTTAAGAAACATAATCTGCCCCCGAAAGTAATTGTAGTCCACCGGTTCACCAGGGGGATGATAACCAATTACAAAAAAATAACACTGCACGCCGAGGTACAAATAGTGATAGATATGGACGGCTGGGGACCACCCGATCTGAAAAAAGGTACTCACCGCAACTATATTTTCCCTGAACCGGTTCAGTTTACAGGGTTTAAACTTTTCTACAAAAACGATCTGAAAAAAGCGCCCTACCGCATGATGACTCCGCAGGAGCTGTTAAAGCTTCAGCCGCAACCGAGTTATATTCAGTATCAGTAATTTTGCATGAGTGATAGCCTCACCCGGAGTGAGACTATCACGAAACTAAAAAAGCGCATATCCTGAGAACAGGATAAATCCGGTGATCTCAGATTGGAAAACTCACCTGTAATCCTTTACCGGGTTCGGCCAGTAAGTTGGTAACTTCAAAATTCACATTGCCTCCGGTAACTCCGTTAGCAAGTTTTACGGTGATGGTATGCCTGCTGTGCGGTTCGATGGTGTAATCCCTGAAATAAACCAGATCAGGATTATGTGAAGTTTTGTGCAGGTAAAACGGTACATCGGAATTATTTTTCACCGTTATCCGGTAGTATTTTTCGGTCTTCTCGGTATTCAGTATTTCGAGTGATTCGTGAAAAATTTCCTTCAGGTATTTCTCTTCTCCTATCAGCTTATCATTGAGATAAACCACCGTGCGGCGGTCAATCAGGGCTTCGTGGATTGCTTCGGGAGTTCGTGCGCTTGCAAAGACCAGAGTCATGGTGCGGTGCTCACCTTCTTTCAGCGTTAGTGGCACATGCACGTCGGTATTGCCAAGCATGGTTAGTTTTTTCTCCATACACCATCGCTGAGCTTCGGGATAATATTCCGGTCCGTTGACCACTTCAATTCCCTGCATCAGACCGGCATCGTAAAGCGCGGAATGCTCCTTAAACCAGCGTGTGGTATCGGGTTGCTGGGCATCCCATCCCGGGTGATTCCAGAATATAAAAGCATTCTGAGCCCTGGCAGCCCTGAAAGCATCCATGTAAACCGGCACATCGAGCGCATTGCAATCGGTAAGAAACAGCGCATTGGAATGACCCGGCGGCATGGAACGGGTAATTTCGGAGCCCCGGATGAGAATGATATCGTTTGAGCGGGCGGGTGATTCGGCTATTTCGAACGGGCGATTGTGTGATGCTCCCTGCAAATCATTTTTATGCGGGCGGTACTCGATGTGATCGGTGATGGCTATGGCGTCAAGCCCCTGGACATAAGCTTCACCCACACGAACCGTGGGCCAAACCAGCCCGTCGGAAAATACCGTATGCATGTGAAAATCACATTTCAGTGTTTTATACCCCAGTATATCGGGGATATGAATTTCATTTCTGACCTGCGCAAATGACAAAGCCGAAATGCCAAGCATTAAAAATATGAACAGTTTCTTCATGATTATAAATATTTGATGGTATTAAATTTATTTTTCACGAAATTACATCTTTTATTTTAATTATCCTTTTACGCAATAATCATTTTCTGATTCAGATGCATTATTTTTTAACCTTTTATGGGAAAACCGGACACTGCAACTTCGTTGTACGATCTGAAACGTTCAGATATGTATAGTACGTGTGGAATAACCGACTCCGGTATGCATCACCCGACCGGAAACAGCGTAATACTGTATTCGTTATAATGCATACCGGCAGAGAGGGATAGAAAACTTCCCGGAAAAAAACGGAAATTTTCAGTAAATAACAACATTATTTTACGCAAGAACTTATCAATTTGATTACTTTTGCCATGTTAACTCTTATAAAATGTAACTCAAATCTTAATCAAACCATGTTGTATTACATCATTATCGGAATTTTTGGAATTCTGCTGTATTTTCAGCTTTCTCATTATATCAGTTACAATGTGCTGAAAACAAGAATCCTGAAAGAAAGAAAGTGGGATTTAAACATTTGTTGTGGTAAAACAGACGGTGGAGGTGTAAATGCCGACATTTTCAGACACATGGATGTTCCGAATTTTATACAGGTGAATGATATTTATAACCTCCCCTTTGACAACAAGCAATTTGACAAGGTTCTTTGCTCACACACAATGGAACATGTGGATGATCCCGAAGGATTTTTCAGCGAGCTGCAGCGGGTTGGGAATGAAGTCACGCTGGTTATCCCTCCGCTGTATGATACTACAGCCGCGTTGAATTTCTTTGAACACAAATGGATATTTCTGACGTTTAAGAAGAAGCATCACAAACTTCCGGCTTATATAAAACTCCCGTTATCGCGGTTTTATCAGAAGAATTTCGGTCAGATAAATCACGCATAACCGTGATTGAAAGTCCATTCAGGCAGCCAGCCTGAATGTGTTTTAAAAAACACGACAACCTGATTTGATAAATCACCTTCTTTTTTTTAATCCTACGTAAAAAAGAAACGCAATTCCGCTCCAGAACAATTGCCGGGATCGTCGGAGTATGGAAACCGTAAGCCAAAGGGATCCTGAACTTATATTGATCAGATAAAGCACAAACTTATTGATTAGTTCTTCGGCGCCTATCTGACCCGGGATAAACGCGACTGCCGCCTTCGAAACAAGGATTATCGTGTCAAGAAATAAGCCAGTCCATACAGTGACGTCATAACCCAGAAAACGAAGAATGATAAACAGCTCCAGCGAACTCAGAATCCACTGAATGGTAAAGAAAATAAACGCAAGCGCTGCATCTTTAGGCCTCCTGCGGATGTATTCGGTAAGCGACGACTGCATTTCCCTGATACGGTAAATTATTATTTGCCACTTTTTTTCGGGCAGTGCCGCATCCGTTTTCTTATTTTTTTTCAGAAGAAATCTGAGCGTGAGCGATACAACGAGAATGAATACCGTCAGAATGGCATACAACGAATAGCTGAGGGTGTTATTTAGTTTATCGGAAAGTGAATATAAAAACCAGAACAGCACAACCACAAGCAGGGACAGCTGTGAGAGAACCATGACTATCCAGCTCAGAACCACCGACTTAATGGCAAGGGTTTTTTCCATCCCCCCCTCGATAAGCTTATCAGCCATGTAAAGCTGACCGGCAACAGCGCCGGAAGGATTAAAATTGGTAATGATACTTCCCACATGTTTTAATGCAAACAGTCGAAAAAAAGCGGGTTTCTTATCCGTGTCGATGCAATGCCTCCACCCCAAAGCGCCAAAAACGTAAGCCGTAAAAGTACAAACCAATATCAGCACAGCATTACTTCCAAGCCGTTCGATTAGACTGATTGACTCACTGACATCCGTATTGATCAGAAAAATACTGAAACTAACCACTACACACAACAGGATAATAATATGCCAGGGTTTTTTCATTTACACGGAGGATGATTTGAGCGATATCGACTTAAGATCAGCAAAATATTCGAGCGCCAGCGTTTCCCAGCTGTATATTTTGCTGGTTTCCAGTCCCTTTTCCGATAACTTTGCGGCCAATCCGGGATTTTCGATTATCTGAGTTATCCGGTTCAGAAATCCGGTGACATCGGCAGCATCGCAGGTAAAACCGTTTTCGCCCTGCCGGATAAATTCCGCGCTGCCTCCTGCGTTGGCAATCACACAGGGTAAACCCGATGCCATGGCTTCAAGCACCACATTACCAAATGTTTCGGTAACCGAAGGAAAGAAAAAAACCTGAGCAGAAGCATACAACTGAGCCAGTACCTCCTGACTTAACTTTCCGGTAAAGAAAGCTTCGGGCATTCTTTCCTCCATTTCTTCCCTGGCATCCCCTTCGCCGGCCACTATCAGGTTGTAGCAAAGTCGTTTTTCCTTTATCAGACTGTATAAATCAATCACCGCCTGCAGATTCTTTTCCCAAACCAGCCGGCTTGCAAATAAGATACACGGATTATTGTTTCCTGTTATGGATGCTATAAGTTCGGGATTTATGGCGGATGGAGAAAATAGGGATTGATCAATGCCTCTTTGCCACAATTTTAATATCTCAGGCTGAATTCCTATCTCTGTTAACTCGTTGAAAATAGTCCGGGAAGGAACATATACCAAATCGCACTGAGTGTAAAAATCATGTGTGGCTTCTTTTGCTCTGTTTTTTATCACATCTGCCAGTAAAGGAGTATATCTGAAGTAATAACCCACGTAACTGATAAAATGGGTGTGATAAATTGCAATAACCGGAATTTTCAGACGTTTGGCAGTATTCAGACCATAATTGCCTAAAAATGAAGGAGTAGCAATATGAATTACATCGGGATTAAAGAAATCGATTTTTTCGTCTAAGGCGATGGTTTGCAACAATGGAAGTGCAACACGATAAATCTTACTTCCCGGAATTTTGAGGGAACTTACATGAACACATTCAAAATCAGCTATTTGCCCGGTATCTGACCCTGTAATAAACAGGTACTCGAATTTATCGGACGGAATTCTGTTGATCAGATGAAACATGGTTCTGTTTGCTCCATCAAGATCGGGCAACAACATATCGGAAAAAAACAAAACCCTTAATTTTTCCATAATCAGTTCATCTAAAAAAATGAAGCTTTTTTGTCTCTATTATTACGGTTCAGGATCAGGATACAAAAACAGAGAAATGAGAAATTAATATACAGGCTTGCATAACAAATCTCCCGGTCACTTCTGCGATGAATGAAGCAACCCGGCAAAAATACAAATAATTTTGAGTTCTTACCTGATTCAGTAAAAAAAATGTATTTACCGGGAACCAAATCTACCCTCAGCGCCTGAGATACTGACCGCCCGGGATTACCTGAAATGCCCGAACAAAATATCGATGACGGGCCACAGCTGCCAGTGGCTGCCGAACGGGTACATACCCCACCCCAGCTGATAACCTGCCCGTATCCGGAATGCTTTCTTTCCCGAAAACATCAGCACACCGTGATTTTCGACGAAGATATTATCGCTGCTCCGCGTTATGCCGTACAATTTCAGGTTTTCTTCCCAGTACAGGTGTTCGGTAATCTGATTTTTGAACGAGACACCGGCACGCAGCTGAACTCCCTTGTAATAATGAGCCATACGCTAATAAATAAATGGTTCGTCGATGGATGCACGGTAATCGATGTCTGCGCTCCTCACCACAAAGCTCAGCCCTGCATCGCCCGAAAGAAGCGAAGTTTCACCCAGCGGTTTGCTCAGAAGAACAGAGTTGCTGAAAGAAATCATTGCCGGAATAGTATATTGCGAAGAGATAAGTCCACCCGTTCCCTTCATCTGAAAAGTTTTCAGAAACAGCGTGGGATAACTGACAGAATGCTCACTGGCCAGACTGATATCATTCTCAGGACTGTATGCTATCTTCACGCCCACGTTGGGCAGTACCGGAATAATCCAGGCATTCGACCGGATTTCTACCCTGTCGCTCAGCCCGTACCTGAAAGGCTGGAACAAGCCCGTTTCCCAGCTGTGCGCTGACATGGTGAACGCGGTGTTTTCGCTCCATCTTGCCGTCAAACCTGCATTCTGTGCTTTGGATAATACGAATGTCAGTAACAGGATTATCAGAATTGTTGTATTTCGTTTCATAACTTATTCGTATTAGTCGTTTTTCTTTCTGATAGTTAACAAACCACTTACCGGAGCATGATCCGACAACTCTGTACATTCCTGATGAACCCTGCCCGAACCGGCAACCCATGCCGCATTGGAGAACATTTAATCGAGCGTACGGTCCCAGAAATGACCCGGGCGCGATGTGTGGGTATAGTTGTGAAGTTGATCCTCCTGATATTGAGCCAGCGGAATCGCGGAGTTATATGCGTTATACAACGGATTCAGCCAGTCCTGCTCGGGTGTATAGTTCATTCCTTCCTTGTGAAAAGGTTCCACCCCCTCCTGATGATACACAAATCCGTCGCATGCATTCTGTATGCAATAATCGGTGGTATCGCTCCCCGGCGGGATTTCATTGAGGTCACCACCTCCTGCCACTATTCCTTTAGCCTCCAGCCTGTCAAGTTTCTGCTTGAATTCATTGAGGTGTTTATGCCTGGTATCATCGGTGGAGAAAGCCGAGGTGTGGGTACTTACGACGTAAAATGGTTCATACCCGTCAATGGAAACCTTTGCTTCCACCATGCAGCATCTCTCGTAGAAATACCGTTCGATGGCCATCTGATTGCTTTGCAGGTCAAGTTGTGTTCTCACAGCTTCAGAAAGCGGCCAGGGCGAATAGATGGCATTTACTTCTTCCAGCCGCCCCAGCCCGTCGCTGGGAACAAACTGCGCTTTCCACTGATGTCCGTAAGCCACATAATTGAAATAAGTACCATCCAGGATATAGCGCACCTGATCCACATAACCCGAACGGGTGGAAGGTAAATCCACCTCCTGCAGAAGCAGAATGTCCGGCTTTTCCCTGTTAATTTCACTGATTATTTCATCCAGCTTAGCTTTCACCTCCTGTTCGGTATAAGACACTTTGTATCCGCAGGCATCGCCGAACCAGGGTCCGCGACCTATGCCAAAGCGAATGTTCCAGGTCATCATCCGAAGATTAGGACCGGAAGGAACCGGAATTACAGGATTTGTTTTGGAAATAATCACCCCCTCCGTTTCTTCGGGGAATGAAGTAGCCAACGGTTCGCAGGCAGGAAGAAAAAAAATCAGAAGCGCCGGCATCAAAATCACTAAACAAAATACTTGCAGAAAATTGTTTTTCATAGTCCTAGGTATTTGGTTATAAAATCTGATTAATTCACGCATAAAGATATATGGATTTATTTGAAATAATTCACATCCTTTATTATTTTTTTTACCTGGCAGTTAAATAGAACATTTGATATTCCCAATAATTTTCAGTCCATAAATAATTCCGGACTCTTTTGTATTTTAAAGTAGAAATCAAAAAAAAATATACGGGATCCATTCGTTCAATTAGCATACACTTTACGGCGCTACGAAGTTACAAGACGGCTGTTCTAGAAAGAAATGTCATTTAAATCTGTCCCGCGCGAAGGCAGATACGAAGCAGGTAAACCTTTCCTCATGCGTCTGCCGGACATTTTGTGATTCAGCCAATAGAACATTGCAAGGACGCTGCCTACAGTGCAGAACACAAAAACATAGTACACAATTTTGTGCCAGGTTTTCAGATTTTCCACCTGAAACAGCCAGCTAAGAATCGACGAATCCAATATCTGAATTATAATTGGTTTTCTCATGTAGAAACTGTAACCGGTAAAGTTGTAAATGATCCATGCATAGGCTGTTAAAAGTCCGATTCCAAGGAAATGATGCCAAATATGACGTATGTGGTAACGCCTCACGTTTGCAATCAGAAGCATTGACCCGAAGTACAGGGCGTGATGGTTGACAATGGACATTGCCAGAGAAAAAGAGGACTCCCTATCTCTGATATAGCAGTCGGGAACAATACAGAAGTAAACGGAGTAAATTATACCAGATAAAAGTGCCACAAAGACAGGAAATGAATCGAACTTATGAATACGGAAAACAACGAATATACCGAACAGGAAATAACTCAGGGCTGAAAATTCCACCGGAAACTTATAGCTGTTTTCCCAGGGTTGCGAGTGAATTAATTCACCGGTCTTGTAAATCATAAGATAAGCTGCTGTAATGTATGCAATTATATAGGATAACCGCGGTTTATCGCGGAGTAAGAATATGACGGTGTTTAAAGCCGCAAACAGCATAAAAATCAACCATCCAGTCCACCAATAGGTATTATTGCCAAACATATATTTTTTTTATGACTGATTTAACTTCCGGATCCCGGTCAGGAAACATTCAAATGTAGAAATGGTTTTAAGCCGTACACGCATCGGTACGGCTTAAAATCTTAGTTTATCAGACATGAAAGAATTATTCCACAACTCCTGTTGACATATTGATAGTCACATTATTGTCGGGAATGCCGGGATCCATCCAGAACGAAGCCAGCGCGTTAGCCAGGTCCGGGGCTCCGATAGCGGTGAGTGTGGCCATATGTGTATAAAGCGTTCCCATATCGGGATTTTCGTCACCTGCAAAGTGTTCCATTGCACCGCTGGTAAACCAGGGGGCAAATACTGAATTATAAGGTGAAGGAACGCCCATGTAGGTCAACAAATTGCCGAAATAGAGATCAAGGTGAGTGGAAGAGAATTCACTGGCTGTTTCATCAAATCCTGTACCCATAAGCGCCGTGGTGCTTTGTTTCTGGAATGTAAAGTGTTCGCGGTCGTTGCTGATGGTGAGCATACGGTATGTGCATGGATACGTAACTGTCGAGCCGGTTTCCACGTCGAAAACAAACTTCCCGTTTTCCAGTGTTTTCTTTGTGATATCGGTAGCATGATAGTGTCCGGTCAGGATCATTTTCAGTCCGGCATTGATCAGCGAATTAATATCATCGTCAGAATTGGTTACCACATAACCCGGGTCTACCATATTTTGTCCCTGATAGTGTTCCATCAGTCCGTGATGCATCATTCCGATTACCGTTTTGCCTCCGGCTTCGGCTGCAGCGAGCTGCTCAAGTATCCAGGTCAGCGTTTCGGGTTTTATTACCCCGCCGGTAATACATTTATCGGTGTTTTCAGCATAGCGGTTGGCATCAATGGTGATTATCCAAAGACCCGGTATCGGTTCGTTGACATAGCTCAGCGAATTGGGATCTCTCGAAACAGCATCTTTGAATCCGCATTCGGCGTAAATGAGCGGAATGCGGTCTGCTTTCACAGTTAGAGCCTGTACAGTTTTATTGCTGATATACCTTGCCGTTTCCGGATTATTCACATCGTGATTTCCAACAGTTATCAGCACTTTAATTCCCTGTCTGTTTAAGTATCTCAGTTGCTGAGCTACTTTTTCATGATTGATTCGCTCGCCATCTTTTGTCAAATCGCCGGGAATGAGTACCAAATCCGGTTTTTTACTTACAATATCCTGAATGGCAGCGTCAAAAATAGCGGCACTGTATTCCAGCAGTTTTGGATCTTTGGCAATATATTGGTCAAATGCCGTTCCATCCTTTACCAGCAGCGATTTATCCATATAATGGATATCCGAAATGATTACAATTTTTATTTCCTGGTTTATGTTGTTTTTGTCAACTTTGAATGATTCGGGATTGTTGCTGATTTTATTCAGTTCATTATTCAAATCATCCTGACACGAAAACAGAAAAGTCAGGAAAAATACTGAAAAGACTAATCGTATTGTTTTCATAACTAAGTACAAACAAGAGATTAACTTGTACAAAAGGTATCGGTAATTGTGTAGTGAAAATTTGACAGTTCTTATGGGAACCATAAGAAAAGAACATCACAGAAAAATCTGTGGTTCAGTGTGAAAAAAAAAGCCGGAGAGAGTAAAGTTGTATGTATGGGACGGATGTACTGCATTGTATTACAGACGTTGCCGTCCGGATGAAATTGGTGGAATCATACCATTTTCATTTAAATTACAGAAATACAGGTTATGGAATTAAAACAATTCAGAATTAATTATGTTTACATATGAAAAAAAATAAAAAAAATAGCTGCACTTTTGAGCAGCTATTTTTTGATTTTATTTAGACGAAATCTTTTCTATTTCTTCTTGCAGGTCAATTTCTTCTCCTTTTTTATCGTAAAATTTGTATTGCAGAAAACCCAGTTTCTGTGATGGAATCACCTTACAGCCCATACCGTATTTTACCTTCCATTTCATTTTCATGGATGGTAAACCTCTGGAAATATAAGCATCCACGTAAGGATGGATTTGCAGGGTAAAGTCTTTCACCTTCAGTTTGCCGACCAAATAATCGATTTTGCTTTCCAGCTGATCGGTAAATAGAATGGACGGTTTTGTGCGTCCCTTACCGTAGCAGGTGGGGCAGGTTTCCTCGATATCTATGTCGATTACCGGGCGAACCCGCTGACGGGTAATTTGCATCAATCCAAACTTGCTCAGAGGCAGAATATTGTGTTTTGCTCTGTCGTCTGTCAAATTATCCCTCATCCGGTCGAAAATTTTCTGTCGGTTTTCACCTTCGTGCATATCAATGAAGTCCACTACAATAATGCCTCCCATATCCCGCAAACGCAATTGCCGGGCTATTTCGTCGGCTGCAGCCAAATTTACTTCCAGTGCATTGGTTTCCTGTCCGTTGCCGGCTTTTGACCGGTTTCCGCTGTTGACATCAATCACATGCATGGCTTCCGTGTGTTCGATAATCAGATAAGCTCCGCTTCTGAACGATACTGTCTTTCCAAGGGCTGACTGAATCTGTTTTGTAATCCCGAAGTGATCATAAATCGGGATATCTTCCTTGTAAAGTTTTACAATGTCTTTTCGTTCAGGAGCTATCAGTTCAACATAATCGCGCACTTCGGTGAAAACGTCCTTGTCGTTAACATAAATGTGCTTGAAATTGGAGTTGAACAGGTCTCTGATTATTCCTACCGTGCGACCTAATTCTTCTGCTATGAGCGTTACTCCCTGTGACTTCTGTATCCTGGGGAGGGTTTCTTCCCATCGTTTTACCAGGATTTTCAGTTCATTGTCGAGTTCCGCAACTTTTTTTTCTTCGGCAACCGTACGAACAATTACTCCAAAACCTTTTGGTTTTATGCTCTGTATCAGTTGTTTCAGTCTGATTCGTTCTTCTTCCGTTTTTATTTTCTGCGAAACAGAAACTTTATCGGCGAACGGTATCAGTACCAGGAATCTTCCTGCAATGGAGAGTTCGGCTGTCAAACGCGGACCTTTGGTGGAGATGGGTTCTTTTGAGATCTGAACCACAATTTCCTGTCCGGTTTTCAGAATATCGTTTATTGAGCCGTTTTTCTCAATTTCGGGAAGTTGTTTGGCTTTACTCAGACCGGGTGTTTTCTTACGGTCGCTTTGCACCTGCCTGATAAAACCGTTGAGAGTGTTGAAATTGTTACCTAAATCAAGATAGTGCAGAAAAGCGTCTTTTTCGTAGCCAACATCTACAAACGCTGCATTCAGTCCGGGCATTATTTTTTTTACCCTTCCCAGATAGATATTCCCAACGGCGAATTTTTCTTCGCGTCCTTCTTCGTTGAGTTCTACCAATCGTTTGTCTTCAAGCAGCGCGATTGAAATTTGAGATGGTCTTACATCTACAATTAATTCGCTGTTCACTTGTTTTTGATTTATGTTTTTTTTGTTTCAGACTGTCAGATATGATTTTTGTTATCCGGCATGTCTGTGTGTATAAAAAACAAACTTAAATCCAAGAAGCTCGGTTTTAAGTTTGTTTCTTTGGACCTTTTCAGAACTAATGTCCAACAGACTATTTCTTTTTATGTCTATTTTTTCTCAGTCTTTTTTTCCTTTTGTGAGTAGACATTTTATGTCTTTTTCTTTTTTTACCGCTTGGCATCTTTTGTTAAAATTTAATCGTTAGTTAATTATTTTACAGTACCGGAAAAGGATTTTGCCGGTTTGAAAGCAGGAATGCTGTGTGCCGGAATAATAATGGTAGTGTTTTTTGAAATGTTGCGTGCTGTTTTCTTAGCTCTTTCCTTGATAATAAAGCTACCGAAGCCTCTTAAATAAACATTCTCTTTTTTTGCAAGAGAGGCTTTCACAACATCCATAAAATTTTCAACAGTTGCTAATACAGTAGCTTTGTCAATTCCTGTATTTTTAGCAATTTCGTTTACAACGTCTGCTTTAGTCATTTTTTTTAATTTTTTTATAAGTTATTATATATTTTATGTGTCTCTTATTTTTTTTCAAAACGGACTGCAAATATAGAGTTTTTCTTCTGATTAAAAAAGAATTAGTTACGTTTTTTTCAAAATATTATACAGAAAATTTATTTCGTAACTTGTTGATTGAGTAAATTTTGTATTTCGTCCGGCTCCATATTTCTTCCTGCAATTTTTCCGTTCTTATCAATGAGTACGGTAGCCGGTATCGAATTAACAGCGTAAAGTTTAGCCGCTTCGCTTTCCCAGTATTTCAGGTCCGACACGTGATTCCATACCAGGCCGTGCTTCAGGATGGCATTGGTCCAGTCGGCTTTTTCCCTGTCGAGCGATACGCCGAGGATATCAAACCGGGAGCCTTTGTTTTTGGCATAGAAAGCGGTGAGATCGGGAAATGAACGTATGCAGGGTCCGCACCACGAAGCCCAGAAGTCGATCAGCAGGTAATCGGTTTTCCCCACAAAGTCGGACAGTCTGACTGACTTACCATCGGGAGTGGTGAGGCTGAAATCCACATACTGCTGCCCGGGGGCAGTTTTCTTTTCTACCTCTGTTGCGGCTATCAGTTCGGCAATCCGGGGAATGGATTTAGTTTTTGCATCCATTTTGGCAAACAGGGCTTCTTTTTCACCGGTAGTCATTGCGTAAAAATTGGTCATGAATATTTGCGAACCAGCCAGTGTATTCACATTTTTCATTACATGATCCATCAGGTTGGTTTTCAGATCTATATCTACCTTTTTTGAAAGTTCTTTGAAATCTGCCAGCATTCCGGCTGTCGGCTCCTGAGTACCTTCGGGCATTATTTTCTTCATTTGAGCCGCGGCTTCATCCTGTATCTGCCGGTCTGCTACGAGAAATGCAGAGTAAGCATCGTTGCCGGCAGTACCTTTCACCAGCACATTGAAACTGCTGTCCATCGTGGCAGTCATCACCCCGTTTTCGAGAATAAAATCACCGGTTTTCTTATCACCCGACACGGTTTTGAACCTTAAATAACCCACTTTAGCCGAATCGGCTGTTCCCTCAAAGGTGTACATGCCATTGAGCACCATCACGCTGTCGATATCAACCCATTCGCGGTTTACTCGTTCGCTCAGCACAACCACTGTACTGTCGAAAAAACCGGGATTTTCGAACGTTCCGGATATTTTATACCCTTTTTGCTGACAACCTGTCAGTGCCAGCAGGATTAACGAGGCAAGGATTACATTCTTCTTCATGATAAATTTTATTTTTTGTGATTTCAATTTCTGATTGTTTCAGATTATTCGTTTAATTTTGTCTGCAAAGTTGCAACTTTTCAGGCAACCAAACAAGACTTACATCAACTATTTTCCAATTAAGTTATTAAATTTCAAATAAATAAAATCAAGCTTAAGTGAACAACAAACAGATAGCTGCCATCCAGAAAATTCTGCATGAGTGGTATGAGCTTCAGAAAAGAGCGCTGCCCTGGAGGGAGACAAGAGATCCGTATAAAATATGGATTTCGGAAATTATTCTACAGCAAACACGCGTTAATCAGGGTTTGGACTATTACAACCGGTTTATTGAACGTTTTCCGGATGTGAAAAGTTTAGCTGAAGCCACCGAAAACGAGGTTCTGAGATACTGGCAGGGACTCGGTTACTACTCCCGTGCGCGCAATCTGCACAAAGCAGCTCTGAAAATCACGACTGACAGGGAAGGGAAATTTCCGGATTCGTACAATGAAGTCCTTTCGCTGCCGGGGATTGGTGAATACACGGCTGCAGCCATTTGTTCATTTGCCTTCGGTCAGCCTTATGCCACGGTCGACGGAAACATTTATCGTGTACTTGCAAGACTTACCGCCACAGACACACCTACAGATACTTCAAAAGGTAAAAAAATATTCGCTGAAATGGCTCAGAATCTGCTGGATAAAAAAAATCCCGGGATTCACAATCAGGCAATTATGGAGTTTGGAGCTATGTACTGTACTCCGTCTTCACCCGATTGCGGCAATTGTCCGCTGATGCATTACTGCGAAGCCAGCAAACTTAAAATAGTGTCCATGCTTCCGGTAAAACAGGGAAAAACAAAAACCACAAACCGGTATTTCAATTATTTCCACATTAAAAACGGAGAGTTCACTTACCTTCAGAAACGAACCCAAAAGGATATCTGGCAGAATCTGTACGAATTTCCACTGATTGAAACCAGCCGGGCGATGGATTTACCCGAACTTGCTCAAACAGATGCATTCAGTCAGCTTTTCGGCAAGTGTAAAATAACGGTAGAGAAAACATACAATCCCGTGAAGCATATTTTAAGTCACCGGATTATTTACGCGGTTTTCCATACCATAATTATTGATACCGAAAACATGATTTCAGGACAGGTTGAGAAAATACCTCAAAGCGAATTATCCGGGTTTCCGGTATCAAGACTTACCGAAATGTTTCTTGAGCGGGAATAACATCAGGCAATTGATACCGTATTATACTAAAAAACTCAAAAGCAATTGCCAAAACATTCAATTTATTGTACTTTTGTTGTTTGAAAAAAAATTGAATGAGATATGGAAGAAGATAAATCAGGAACTTTACCGACAGATGATCCGGCAGCTGAAGCATTTTCAGAAGAAACAGCCGCTTACCAGATACTTGAAGATACCGAAATAAGCAGCGAACCCGAAGTGACTTCGATGGTGCTTCGTACCGAGCATCTGTACAAAAAATACGGTAAACGGACAGTTGTGAACAATGTATCCATTCATGTGAAGCAGGGTGAAATAGTGGGTTTGCTCGGTCCGAACGGAGCCGGAAAAACCACCACGTTCTACATGACCACAGGACTTGTGACACCGAATTCCGGCAAAATTTTCCTGAACGAGGAAGACATTACAAAATACCCCGTTTACCGGCGGGCACAAAAAGGAATCGGGTATCTGGCGCAGGAAGCATCGGTTTTCCGCAAAATGAGCGTGGAGGATAATATCAGCTCCATACTGGAAATGACCAGCTTCAGCAAAGCCTATCAGAAAGAAAAACTTGAAACCCTTATAGCCGAATTCAACCTCGGGCACGTGCGCAAAAACATCGGCGACCGTCTCTCAGGTGGTGAACGCCGCCGCACGGAGATTGCTCGCTGCCTTGCAATCGAACCGAAATTCATCATGCTCGACGAACCTTTTGCCGGGGTTGACCCGATTGCCGTTCAGGATATCCAGGACATTGTATGGACTCTTAAAGACAAAAACATCGGCATCCTGATCACCGACCACAACGTGGACGAAACACTCAGCATCACCGACCGTGCCTATATGCTGTTCGAAGGGAAGATCATGTTTCAGGGCACTTCGGAGGAGCTTGCCTCCAACCCGATCGTGCGTGAAAAATACCTCGGACGTGATTTCCAGCTGAAAGTAAAGACCAGGGCAGAAGTGTAGGACTCCGGGTTTTCGGTTGTTGATACCCCGGCATTTGCTCATTTTAATGGTTGATAATACAGCACAGGGTATTTCGGAAAAAAATTCCTGTTTTTTTTCCCCGAAAACACAAAAGCAACCATTCGGATACCACCGGATGAAAGAAAATGAATAAAAGTAACTGACGTATTTTTTTGAACTGTTTGAACGCGCTATTACATATCATCGGTTCGGGTTCAGCATTACCCACCAAAAAAAATTTTCCTTCGTCGCAAATGCTTGAACTGCGCAACAAGCAGTTCATGATTGACTGCGGTGAGGGCACTCAGATACGGCTGCGGCAAATGGGACTCAAAACCAACCGGCTGGGGCATATCTTTATTTCACACCTCCATGGTGATCATGTTTTCGGACTGATGGGTCTGATTACCACATTCGGGATGCTCAAACGCACTTCCGATCTGAACATACACGCTCATCCCGACCTCGAAACTCTCCTGGCACCACATCTCAGGTATTTCGCCGAAGGTGCTCCGTTTCAGGTAATCTTTCATCCTTTCAATCCCGATGTCAGCGAAATTATCTACGATGACCGCACCGTGAAGGTATCGACCATCCCCCTGAAACACAGGGTGCCGAGCTGCGGATTCCTGTTCGAGGAAAAAACCGGCGAACGGCACATCAAACGCGACATGATAGATTTTTACCAGGTACCCGTGAGTCAGATTCTGAAAATAAAACAAGGCGCAGACTTCGAAACCGCAGATGGCGAAATTATCCCAAACGAAGTTTTCACTACCCCTCCCATTCCTCCGGTAAGATATGCATACTGTTCAGACACAGCCTACCACGAAAAAATAATTCCCTTCATCAGGGACGTGGACTGCCTGTATCATGAAGCGACTTTTGGCGATGACGAAGTCCTGCGGTCAAGACAAACCATGCACTCCACCGCCCGGCAGGCTGCCGAAATTGCCCGGAAAGCCGGTGTCAAGAAACTTATCATCGGACATTTCTCAGCCCGGTACGACAACAAAACCGTGTTGCTCAACCAGGCAAAGGAGATTTTCGAAAACACGTTTCTGGCAGAAGACATGAAAACATTCGAAATACAGACATCTTAAAACTGTCAGACCGGATCAAACAATTCAACCGGGAACTTGTTTTTATTCGAAATCACCGGTTTACAAGGTCCGGATTTTTTACATGCCCGACTTTTACTGTAAAGCACACAGCCCTTATTTAAGCTTTTCAGGATTTTTTCCGTGTTTTTTAAGTTCATCAGGCAGATTATCCGTTTTTCATAAAAAAAGTATTGTTTATTTATTCACCCGATTACTGAACCAGTATGATTTACATCGTCAATAAATCCAATAAACCCGATTACAATATCGCCCTTGAAGAGTATTGCTTCAAAAAATTGCTTCATCAGGATAAAGTATTCATCCTGTGGATCAACGAACCATCAATCATTGTCGGCAAACATCAGAATACCATCGAAGAAATCAATACCGACTATGTGAAACAACACGGAATTCATGTCATCAGGCGAATTACAGGTGGCGGAGCGGTGTATCACGACCTGAACAACCTCAACTACACCATCATTTCGAACGAGAACAAGGGGGTGGATTTCGATTTCAAAACGTTTTCGCAACCGGTTATCGATACGCTGGCAGATCTGGGGGTAACTGCAGAATTTACCGGCCGCAACGATCTGGTTATCAATGGTAAAAAAATATGCGGCAATGCACAGGCATATATCAGGGGACGGGTGATGCATCACGGATGCCTCCTGTTCGATACCGATTTGAGCGTGCTCTCGAAAGCTCTGGAAGCTCCTAAAGACAAAATTGTATCAAAATCCATCAAATCGGTTCGCAGCGTTGTTGATAATATCCTGCCCAATCTGCCCGAAAAAATTACGGTGGATGAATTTTCTGAAAAACTGCTCGAACACATGAAAATGAAATTCCCCGAAATGAAGGAATATTCATTTTCGCCGGATGAACTGGCTGAAATTGAAGAGCTACGTTCTACAAAATTCGGTACCTGGGAATGGAACTTCGGACATTCGCCCGGATTCGACATTCAACGCGAAACACGATTTGCTGCCGGAAAAATTCAGGTTTTTGCCAATGTGGTCAATGCGGTGATCACGCAAATCCGATTCTACGGAACATTTTTTGGTAACAACAGCGAATTGTCTGAAGTGGAAAAATCGCTGACAGGCATCAATTACACCCCCGAGGCCGTTCGCGAATCACTCTCAAAGATTGAATTTAACCACTGGTTTGCAGGATTCTCACTCGACGAACTGACCGAAGCCATCGTGGGATAAAAAAGTCAGAAGCCCCCCAACCCCCACAGGGGGAGTTTTGGAGCATAAATCAGACTTTATACGCATTTAGAAAGTCCAATAATAAAGTTATTAATAGTAACTTCACTCATTAAATGCTCCAAAAAAACCCCTTTGGAGCGGCCACTGAGCGGAGCGCCGTACTGAGCGAAGTCGAAGTGAGGTCACTGAGCGAAGTCGAAGTG
>CAZWLJ010000043.1:0-6616 GCA_964634605.1 uncultured Paludibacter sp. | reverse complement strand
GCGGAGCGCCGTACTGAGCGAAGTCGAAGTGAGGTCACTGAGCGAAGTCGAAGTGTAGGTGCCCTATTCTTTCACTTCAGATATGTCTCCGCCAGAGCTACCCAATATGCAGCACCGCGCGAAAGCAAATCCTGATTGAAAACATATTTCGGGTGATGAACCATGTATGTATCACCATTGCCTATCATGCAGTAGGCGCCCGCTTTCTTCTGAAGCATAAAAGCGAAATCTTCACTGCCCAAATAGGGGTGCATTCCTTCCACCACATTTTCATCTCCGAATATTTCATTGGCAACCGATGTTGCCCAACGCGTGTTTTCGGGTGTATTAATCAGCACAGCTCCGGCAACACCCTCGCGGAGTTCGTATCCGCAATTGAAAGACCCGGCTTGTGTTTCAGTAATTAAAGGGATTTTATCTAAAACCATCATGCGCAAATCGGGATCCATGTTCCGGATGCTAAGACGCAGAATGGCTTTTTGTGGTACTGCGTTTCCGGCTATTCCTGACTGGAAAGCGCCCACATTGACTACCGAATTTTTCCAGGGCGAAACATTGCGGCTCACGATTGTCTGCAAAGCCATCACTAAGGATGATCCGCACACTATTGGGTCAATTCCGAGTTCGGGCATCGAACCGTGACTCCCTTTACCCGTCAGTTCTATTTCCCAGTTATCCACGGCTGCCATGGTTTCACCTTCGCGGAAGCAAAACTTCCCCAAAGGCAGTCCGGGCATATTGTGCATTCCGTACACAGTATCCACGGGAAAACGTTCGAACAATCCATCGGCAATCATTGCCCGGGCGCCCTGCATGGTTTCTTCGCCCGGCTGAAAAATCAAACGAACTGTCCCGTTGAAATTTCCGGTTTCGGCTAAATATTTCCCGGCGCCAAGCAACATCGCTGCATGAGCATCATGTCCGCACAGATGCGAGTGACCTTCCACCCGGCTTTTGTAGCTCAAATCATTATCTTCAATAATAGGCAGCGCATCAAAATCGGCACGCAATCCAATTGCTTTAGGACTGTCGCCAATGGTCATGGAAGCAACCAGGCCTGTACCTCCAACACCTTCAGCCAAATCGTAACCCCACGCTTTCAGTCGTTCAGCCATGTACCGGGCAGTACCTTCGGTGTTCATATTTAGTTCCGGATTCTGATGCATAAAATCCATCCACTCTTTCATCCCGGATTGTAGTTTCGATACTTCGGATAATAATTTTTCGTTCATCATCGTATGGTTTTGGAAATGAATTCAGAATTGAGCGTTTTCTTTTTCGAAAAGGAATAATCACTTATTTATCTATCAGTTATCTAATTTTCACTTTCGGTTTTCCAGTTTTAAAATTTTTCAATCCTGTAATAAATAATCACACCGTAAAGATAGAAAAATATTCAATTCCTGATAAAAAAACCGGATTATAACGAAAGTGTGATTATCAAAATACCGGCATGCATATCTGATATCTTTTCCCCATATCCGATAGTATGCTGCAAAAATCAGAATAAATTAATGCAGCAACCTATTCCCTGCATCTTTCGTAAGTAATATGCAAAAACTTTTGCAAAATGTTTGATATCTGAAACATTGTTCGTAATTTTGCGAACATATAATTCATACATGGATAATAAAGCGGAAAATATCGAAAAGCTGACCACCTTCGCCAAAGCGATGGGGCATCCTACCCGTATGGAAATTCTGGCGTTCCTGCTGGAGCAGAACACCTGTTATTTCGGAGATATCCACGAGGTTTTCCCCAATGCCAAAGCTACCATCTCGCAGCACCTGAAAGAATTGAAAAGCGCAGGACTTATTCAGGGCGAAATTGAGGGGCCGAAAGTGAAGTACTGCATCAACAAGGAAAACTGGGAACTCGCGAGGCTCCTTTTCTCTGACTTTTTCAAGACCAAAGTGGATAAAATGTGTTGCGAATAAAAAATTTTGAAAATAATGTTCGTAAAATGCCGAACTATTTATATGAAACTCAAAAACTATTAATAAACTATTCGTCTTATGGAAATTAAAGTATTAGGAACCGGATGCCCGAATTGTAAGGCATTGGAACAGGCAACAAACCAGGCTGTGAAAGAACTTGGAATGGATGCAAAAATCACAAAAGTGGAAGATATGATGGAAATCATCAGTTACAACGTGATGCGTACCCCTGCGCTCGTAGTTGAAGGCAAAGTCGTTTCGTCGGGCAAAAAACTTACGGTACAGGAAATAAAAGAATTATTCACCAAATAACATAGTATGACAATGAAAAAAATATCATTCCTGTTTTTAATAGCTTTTCTCATCATCTCCTGCAATAAGACCACTAAGACGAGTGAAAATTCAATTCAGCCTGTCGCTAATGAAGGTAATGTCGTGGAAGTCCTTTATTTTCACGGAAAACAACGCTGCATGACCTGCAATGCCATCGAAAAGGAAACCAGACAGTTGGTTGACAGTGTTTTCGCGAAAGAAATAGCCGATAAGAAACTGATATTCAAGGTAGTGGATTTTTCACAAAAAGAGAACGAAGCATTGGCGGAGAAGTACGAAATAGCATTTTCATCATTGCTGGTAAACGACTGGACAAATGGAGAGGAAAGCGTAAATAACATGACTGATTTTGCATTTGCCAACGCGCGGAGCAATCCGGCTGTTTTCAAATCGGAGCTTCAGCGCATCATCGGTGAGTCGCTGGCATATTAACCTGTATGGAACAGTTTCTCCTGCATATTCTCGACAACAGCAGCGTGCCGATTATCTCGGCGCTGATACTGGGCTTGCTCACGGCAATCAGTCCCTGTCCGCTCGCGACCAATATCACGGCTATCGGCTACATCAGCAAGGATATCGAAAGCAAAAACCGGATATTCAGCAACGGACTTCTCTACACAATGGGACGGGTAATTTCTTATACCGTTTTGGGAGTTGTCCTGATTTTGATTTTGAAAAACGGTGCCAGTATGTTTGGAATTCAGAAGTTCATCAGCCAGTATGGCGGAAAGATTATCGGACCGTTGCTCATCCTGATAGGGCTTTTTATGATTTTCGCCAAAAGACTGAACCTGCCACAGTTCGGATTAAAGAATAATCCCGAAAACCTGAAAAAAAAAGGCGGATGGGGAGCTTTGTGGCTGGGAGTCTTATTTGCACTGGCATTTTGTCCCACGAGCGCTGTCTTTTATTTCGGAATGCTGATACCTATGGCTGCTGTGGAGCCTGCCGGATATTTTCTACCGGTGATTTTTGCCGTTGCCACGGCGCTACCGGTAATCCTGGTTGCCTGGATTTTAGCTTTCAGTGTGGCAGGTATTGGCAGGTTTTATACGGCTGTGCAGTCATTTGAAAAATGGTTCAGGCTGATTGTGGCGGTACTGTTTATAGTTATTGGAATTTATTACACCTGGATTTTTTGGATTAAATAGCTGTGATACAGAACTTTGCTGACTGGCTGGTTTATACCGCTATCGGATTAAACCCCGAAACACATTGGGGAGCAGCGCTCAATTTCTTTATCTACGATACGATAAAGATTACACTTCTGCTGTTCCTGATTACTCTGGTGATGGGATACATCAATTCGTATTTCCCGGTTGATAAGGTAAGGGATTATATCTCTTCAAGGAAACTCTACGGAATGGAATATTTTCTGGCAGTCGTACTTGGCGCGGTAACGCCGTTTTGTTCCTGTTCATCCATACCGTTGTTTATCGGATTTGTGAAAGGCGGAATTCCGCTGGGGGTGACTTTTGCCTTCTTAATCAGTTCGCCGCTGATCAGCGAAATAGCCATTGCCATGCTTTGGGGCTCATTCGGCTGGCAGATGGTGACCACGTATCTTGTTAGCGGAATGATTTTAGGAATGGCAGGTGGATATATTTTAGGAAAGATGAAACTGGAACCTTTGCTTACACCCTGGGTGAAAGAGGTTATACAAAACAAACCGGTCAGCGCCGGAAGTATTCCGGCTGAAAATCCTACCTTTATTCAACGGTTTCCTGCAGTCACAAACGAAGCGTGGAATATTGTAAAATCGGTATTCTTTTATATCCTGATAGGGATAGGAGTCGGGGCGCTGATACACGGATTTGTTCCGACAAACTTCTTTGAACAGTACATTGGCAAGGAAAATCCTTTCGGAGTGCCGCTGGCAGTGATCGTTGGTGCGCCGATGTATGCAAATCCGGCGGGGGTGGTGCCGATTGTGGAAGCTTTTGTAGCCAAAGGAGTGCCACTAGGAACCGCACTGGCATTTATGATGTCGGTGATTGCACTTTCGCTTCCGGAAGCCATGCTACTCAAAAAGGTGATGACATGGAAACTGTTGGCGGTTTTTTTCGGTTATATGATACTTGCCATTATTGTTTCGGGTTATATTTTTAACCTGATCATGTAGAAAAATAAATACAATCACAACTAAATAACTTCAGGCATGAAAATTCTTATTCTTTGCACAGGCAACAGTTGCCGCAGCCAGATGGCACACGGATGGTTACAGTCTTTCGATAAAAGTCTTACAGTCTGCTCAGCCGGTACGCAGGCAAGCGGCAAACTCAATCCCAAAGCCGTGGAAGTTATGATGGAAGCAGGTGTCGATATCAGCCATCACACTTCCGACTCCGTGGACAACTACCTGAACGATGAGTGGGATTATGTGATCACCGTTTGTGGTGGAGCGAATGAAGAATGTCCCGCGTTTTTTGGTAAAGTGAAACACCGCCTGCATATTGGTTTTGATGACCCGAGCCACACCGTTGGAACTGACGAATTTATATGGAGTGAATTTATCCGGGTGCGCGATGAGATTAAGGAAGGTTTCTACAAGTTTTATGTGGAGCAAATTGCACCTCAGTTGTAAATTTGAAAATCTGTTGATTTGAAAATTTGAAGATGTGTTGATTTGAAAATGAAATGATAAGTTTGATAACTTTAAAATTTAAAATTATGAGAAATGATAAAGAAAACCTTATTGTAGATTTATCATTAAATTTTGCATTGGATATTATTGACTATTGTGAGAAATTGGAAGAGCTGAGAAAATATGTGATATCTAACCAATTATTAAAATCCGGAACTTCAATAGGTGCAAATGTAAGTGAAGCTCAAAATGCTAAAACAAAGTTGATTTCATTCATAAACTAAAAATTGCTGCAAAAGAGGCAGATGAAACGAAGTATTGGCTGAAATTATGCAATTTATCAAAACATTACCCTGAACCTGAAGGACTATATGAGAAGATAAATTCAATTATAAATGTGCTATCAAAAATAATCAGCTCATCTAAAAATAATCAATAATCTTCAATCCCAACCCAGTTCCAACGCTTTAAGGACGGGGCGAAACACATCTTCAAATTTTCAAATCAACACATTTTCAAATCAATATATGAACCCAAATGATTTAAAATTAGTAGTTCAGGAAAAGTACGGACAAATTGCTCAGCAAAGTTTGCTTCATGAGCAAACGTCTTGTTGCGGTACTTCCGGATGTTGTGGTGAGTTAGAATTTCGCATGATTGGCGACGAGTATATAAACGTTAAGGGTCATAATGCGGATGCCGATTTAGGATTGGGCTGTGGTATTCCTACACAATTTGCCAATATCAAAGAGGGAGATTCTATACTCGATTTAGGCAGTGGTGCAGGGAATGATTGTTTTGTAGCACGTGCTATTGTGGGCGAAGCAGGCAAAGTTACCGGAATTGACTTTACAGCTGCCATGATTGAAAAGGCACTTACCAACAATGCCAAACTCGGATATACGAACGTGAAATTTATCCAGGGTGATATTGAGGAAATGCCGTTGGCTGATAATCAATTTGATGTGATAGTTTCAAATTGTGTCCTGAATTTAGTACCTGATAAACAAAAAGCGTTCTCAGAGATGTATCGGGTATTAAAACCTGAAGGACATTTTTGTGTGTCGGATGTGGTTATTAAAGGTTCATTGCCGGAGAAATTAAAGAAAGATGCCGAAATGTATGTGGGCTGTGTTTCGGGTGCAAGCAATATTGATAACTATCTGGAGATAATACAAAATCAGGGATTTAAGGATATTTTCATTCATAATGAAAAGGTGATTGAAATCCCGGAAGAAACTCTAAAAAAATATGTCAATAATTCGGAATTTCAAAAATTCAAAAATAAAGAGATTGGGATTTTTAGCGTCACTGTTTCTGCTAACAAATAATTTGAAGATTTGAAGATGTACCGATTTGAAAATGAAATATCTATTGTAACATATAACTTATTAATGAATTAATTATGAGAAATGACAATTAAAATCTGATTGTGAATCTGTCTCTGGAATTTGCGCTTGAGATTATTTACTATTGTGAGGTACTTGAAGAGAAGAGAAAGTTTGTGGTTTCAAATCAATTGCTGAAATCGGGCACCTCAATAGGAGCAAATGTGAATGAAGCACAGAATGCAGAAAGCAAAGCTGATTTTATCCACAAGATTAAGATAGCAGCCAAAGAAGCCGACGAAACAAAGTATTGGCTGCAACTTTGCCGGTTATCGAAAAACTATCCCGAACCGTCAGGAATGGATGAAAAACTAAATTCAATTGAATTAGTTTCGATTTAATCTGACAGTTAAGGGCAAAATACTTAAATTTGT
>CAZWLJ010000042.1:0-27695 GCA_964634605.1 uncultured Paludibacter sp. | reverse complement strand
TTGGATTGTAAAGATAGAAAAACTATTTGACATACATAAGCATTTAGCTGAATTTCAATGAATTTTTAATCCTTTTTTAAAACATGTGAATTCTTCAAAGCATGAAGGAAATGAATGATTCATTCAATTAATTACAACAAACGTAAACCATATTTATCCCTTCGGGCTACATTAAAAAATATTAATTTAAATTTTCAAAATACAACAAAGACCATTCGAAAAAGGTAACAATGAAAAAATTTTATCGAAACGAATCTGTTACCTGACAAGATTTATCCATTTCTGATACCTGTTTACAGTTCGGCAAACTCCGGAATCAGTATTTCAGATGGATTAACCGACAAAGCAATCATGCGATTTTACAGATCTGAATCATCAAAAAAGTTTCATCTGTTTCGAAAATATTTCATTCATATTTATCACCATACTACAAAGTATTTGTATATTTGCACGCTGATCTGGTTTTTTTGATTAATCCGTGTAATCCGGATTTACCAAAAATCACCAATCTAACTAATTTACCTGATTATTTATTTTTAATTTTTCTGACAGGAAATGAAAAACAAATATTACGATCTGATTGAACAGACCTTCGAATTTCCGAACGATGAGTTCAACGTCGAAGACAATGAACTTTACTGGCATGGCATCCCGCTGATGGACATTATCAAGCAGTACGGCACTCCGCTTCGGATTTCGTATCTGCCCCGGATTACCGAAGCTATACAGAAAGCACGGCGTATGTTCAACGTGGCTATGGCCAAAGTGGATTATGAAGGCACCTACCACTACTGCTACTGCACGAAAAGTTCACACTTCTCGTTCGTAATGGAGGAGGTGCTCAAAAACGGCGCTCATATCGAAACATCATCCGCTTTCGACATTAATATTATCGAAACGCTCCACGAACAGGAGTTGCTTAAAAAGGATACATACATACTTTGCAACGGATTCAAACGTCCCATGTACGTGGAAAACATCCAGAATCTGATTCGCAGCGGGTTCACGAATGTTATTCCCATTCTCGACAACATCTTCGAGCTGGATCTGCTGATGAATAATTTTGAGGATAAATTCAAGGTGGGAATCCGCATCGCTTCAGAAGAAGAACCGAAATTTGACTTCTACACCTCGAGGCTTGGCATTCGTTACAATGACATCATTCCCTATTACGAAGAAAAGATAGCCGGTAACGATCAGGTTGAACTGAAAATGCTTCATTTCTTTATCAATACCGGAGTAAAAGACACGCTTTACTACTGGAACGAACTGAGTAAGGCAGTCAACCTGTACTGTGAACTGAAGAAAGTCTGTCCCACATTGGACAGCCTGGATATCGGCGGAGGATTTCCGATACAAACACACATGGATTTCACGTTTGACTACGAGTATATGGCCGAGGAAATTGTGAATCAGATAAAGCTCATCTGCAACCAGAACGGAGTACCCGAACCTCATATTTTCACCGAGTTCGGTTCATTTACAGTTGGTGAAAGCGGAGCCATGCTCTACTCCATCGTAAACCAGAAAAAGCAAAATGACCGCGAGCTCTGGAACATGATTGACAGTTCGTTTATGACCACGCTGCCCGACACCTGGTCCATCAACCAGCGGTACGTATTCCTGGCCATCAACAACTGGGATTCGGAATACGAGCGGGTAAACCTGGGCGGTCTTACGTGCGACAGCGAGGACTTTTACAATGCCGAGGTGCATTCCAATGCCGTGTTTCTTCCAAAAATGCAACTGGGACGCGAACAGTACATCGGATTTTTCCACATGGGCGCTTATCAGGAATCGCTAAGCGGCTTCGGTGGCATCCAGCACTGCCTTATCCCTGCTCCCAAGCTGGTGATCATCGACCGCGACGAGGACGGCGAATACTTCACCAAACTATTTGCCAAAGAGCAAAGTTACAAGTCCATGCTGAAAATATTGGGCTACTAAAAAATACGGCCGTAAAATCATAAAAAAGTCCGCAGGTTCTAATGCTGCGGACTTTTTTTCATTTCGGTGCTTCGAGTTTACGGACTTCCAGAAGTTTTTTACCTTTTTTGGGTGTCCTGAGCCGTATTGTATCTCGCGAAAGCGATTTTACAGAATCTTTTGCTGCGGATTTCACCGAATCTTTTGAAGCAGACTTAAGCGAATCCTTTGCAACGATAACAGAATCCATCCTTAGCATTACCGTGCGGATGCTGTCCTGTTTGAATGGATTGTATTTCCGAACGAGCCTGATGCTGTCAAGGGTTACATTCATTTTACCGGACGAGGAATCGTATCCGAGCAAAAATCCGCTCAAAGACCTGATGGGTAGATTCTTGCGTGCCCTGAAGGTAAGGGTGTAGCGTCGCTTGATGCTGTCGTTCGGCGTACGGGTGTAAATACTGTCCACTACATCACCGGCATAATTGACATACAGGACGGCATGCGGATTACGGCTCGAATCGGAAGGTGCTCCACGTCGCAAAAATGATAATTTGTATAAATCATTGGGAAGCAATTCGATATTCTCGATCTTAAACTCAAGTTTTGTACGCGCCGAATCTTTGGTGAGCACGTATTTGGTGGCTTTATTCCAGAGATTTATCTCACCCGAACGGGCAGAAGAATCAACAGGATGATATTTTCCGCGCCTGACATCAGCTCCCAGTGTATCAATGCGACCCATCACGTTTACATAAATACGTTCAAATTCCTTCGGATGTTTGGTGTACCATACCAGGCTTGAATCAAAATCAGCCAGCGAAACGCCGTATTTTTCAAAAAGTACGTCGTAGTATTGCCTGGTATCGCTCCCGGAGCCGTAATAATTGCCCGAAGCACGCAGCGTTCCTTCCAGAACATGCATTTCCACCAGCAAATCTTCCATTTTACGTGAGTTCAGCACTCCTTCGGGCCGGTTGCCGCACGATTCAAAAAAGACATTCAGCACCACTGCCACGATGAACAAAAACAGGATGTTACTCTTTTTCAGCATGGGTTGTTTCGGGAGTTTTTTTAGATTCGAGACTATGATTGAGATCTTTTCTGAAAAACAGCAGGATAATGGCTACGGAAACGGTCACACACGAATCGGCTACATTGAAGATGTATTTGAAGAAAACGGTTTCCCCGTGACTGTTTGAAATTATCGGGAAATAGAACATATCCACCACTTTACCGTAGAACAGCGATGAATAACCTCCCCCGGCCGGGAAAAGCGATGCAATCTGCGATGTGGTACTCTCGTTGAAGATAATTCCGTAGAATAGCGAATCAATGATATTGCCTGCAGCTCCGGCTGTAAGCATGGAAATAGCCAGAATATAACCCTGACGGGCATTCTGCCTGATTAATTTATAAATAAAGTACGACAGGAATCCGACAGCTGTGATGCGGAAAAGAGTCAGGAACAATTTGCCGATTATCTCCATCCCGAAAGCCATACCGTTGTTTTCGACAAACAGAATCTTAAACCAGGGAAATACTTCTACTTCGTCTCCAAGGGCAAAATTCAGTTTGATGTAAATTTTTGAAGCCTGATCGATGATTAAAAGCAGGATAATCAACAAAATGGATTTAGTTTTGATTGACATGCTGTAGTTCGTTATATTCATACAAAAATTCGACAACCGTTTTTTAATATCAGCTGCCGAATTATTTTTTCTCCGTTAGTAAAAAAATCTTTACACCGTATTCTTCAGCTCTGAGAGCTATTTTTTCCCGCTCTCCTTTGCTTCGATACTCAGTGTGGCGTGGGGTACAGCGCGCAAGCGTTCTTTGGGAATGAGTTTACCGGTTTCGCGGCAAATTCCGTACGTTTTGTTTTCGATGCGCACAAGAGCAGCTTGCAGATGCTGAATAAATTTCATCTGGCGCTGTGCCAGCTGTCCG
The DNA here is from genome assembly GCA_964634605.1 of uncultured Paludibacter sp. GTDB lineage: Bacteria > Bacteroidota > Bacteroidia > Bacteroidales > Paludibacteraceae > UPXZ01. The sequence goes on along the minus strand of CAZWLJ010000042.1, from coordinate 23,819 downwards.
GTTTCTTCCTTTCCAAGGGTAGAGGCTCCTTCTTCCATCACCTTGAATGTAGGTGAGGTGTCCGAAACATCATTTCCATCGGAATTATTCAGGCCGGTACGCAGGAGTTCAAAATCTTTCTGGGCTTTTTCAAGCTTTTCCAGGATAATCTGGCGGAATTCTTCCAGTTCCTTGTCAGTATATCTTGTTTTTTCTTTCTGGGTCATAATTCAGCGTGTTTATCAGGTTCAACGGTAAATTTTTCTAAATGAATGTGCGAAAATACGCATTTAATTTCAGAATAACAATTATTTTAGAAAAGTTATGAATTTATTGTTTCACGACCACAATTCTAACCAGGAAGTCTTCAAAATCGAGTTCTATTGCATTCTCGGCAACATCTACCAGTTCGATGGAATTGGCAAGCACCTGTGTGGCGATGTAATCAGAAAACTCAGCTACGGCGGCATTTATCTCGTTGTGTTTTTCGATGGTCACCCCTATCTTGTCAACAATTTCGAAACCGCTTGTTTTGCGAATATTCTGAATCCGGTTGACCAGTTCACGGGCTATTCCTTCGCGTTGCAGTTCGTCGGTCACCGCTATATCCAGGGCGACAGTCAGATTTCCTTCGTTTGCCACCAGCCATCCTGGCATATCCTCTGTAAATATTTCCACGTCTTCGGCAGTCAGCAATACATCTCCCGAGGATAATGCAAGCGTATATTCTCCCTTTCGTTCGATTTCGGCAATCTGCTGTTTTGTCATTCCGGGCAGGGCTAAAGCTATTTCTTTCATCTGTTTGCCGTATTTTTTTCCCAGTGTTTTGAAATTGGGTTTCACTTTTTTCACCAGGCTATCCATATCGGCATCCGAAGAGATTACTTCCAGTTCCTTCACATTCACTTCAGCCTTGATAAGATCAGCTACGTACCTGATCTGACTGAATGTTTTTTCGTCGGGAGCCGGAACGACCGCTTTCGATAGCGGCTGACGAACCTTCTTTTCGGCTTTGCGTCTCAGAGCCAGTATCATGGATGAAGTTTGCTGGGCAAGCTGCATGCATTCTTCCAGGTTTTTGTCGATAAGCGATTCGTCGAATGCCGGAAAATCGGTCAGATGAACGCTTATATTGCCTCCTTCAGAGAAATCGTGTAAATCCAGGTACAGCCTGTCGGCATAGAACGGCGCTATGGGTGCCATCAGTTTTGCCACAGTATCCAGGCAAGTGTAGAGTGTCTGATAAGCAGCTATTTTATCCCTGTCGAATTCTCCACCCCAGTACCGTTTACGGTTCAGCCGCACGTACCAGTTGCTCAGGTTTTCGCCCACGAAATCGGAAATAGCACGACCAGCTTTGGTAGGTTCGTAATCCTCGTAATACGTCTTAACGTTCTTCACCAGCGTATTGAGCAAAGAAATTATCCAGCGGTCTATTTCCGGCCTCTCCGATACGGGAATCTGCTCAAGCGAAGTAGAGAAATTATCCACGTTGGCATACAGGGCAAAGAATGAGTAGGTATTGTACAGCGTACCGAAGAATTTGCGGCGCACCTCTTCCACTCCATCTATGTCAAATTTCAGGTTGTCCCAGGGCGAAGCATTGGTCATCATGTACCAGCGCAGCGGATCTGAACCGTATTTTTCGATGGTTGAGAACGGATCGACGGCATTTCCGAGACGTTTGGACATTTTAGCACCTGTTTTATCAAGCACCAGTCCGTTTGAAATTACATTTTTGAAAGCAACCGATCCCATGATCATCGTGCTGATAGCATGCAGTGTATAGAACCAGCCGCGTGTCTGGTCAACGCCTTCAGAAATAAAATCGGCGGGGTACATGCCTCCAAACCCAAGCCCATCTCTAACCCTTCCCGAAGGGAAGGGAACTGGGTCGTACGGTTTATTAAGTTCACCTAAAATTGCTTCAAGTACTCTGTCAATATCTGCCACAATTTGTTCGCTGAAAAATCGAATAACACGAAATCCTTTTTCAGTGAGAATCTCTGTTTTCAATGCATCTAATTTCTGAACGTCTGCTTCTTTATGATATCCTCCATCAACCTCAATAATTAATTTTTCTTTCAGACACACAAAATCAACTATAATATCATCAATTATATGTTCTCTTCGAAATTTAAAATCCTGCAGTTTCTTGCCTTTCAGATGTTTCCAGAGTACTTCTTCTGCTTCTGTTGGGTTAGATTTGTGTTTTTTAGCATTTTCTTTTAATATTTCGTAAAGCATCGGATTAGATGTCATATATCCAAACTTATCGCTGCTATTACTTTCTGCTCCCTGAAAGCCCTTTCCTTCGGAAAGGGTTTGGGATAGGCTGAACGGATAATGCAACTGCGCGAAAGGCATAGCGCCACTGTCGAACCACACGTCAATCAAATCGAGTTCGCGTTTCATCGCTTTTCCGGACGGAGAAACCAGAATAATCTGATCAACATACGGACGGTGCAAATCGATATTCTTCGTATCGTAATTTTCAGCCGTATATTCTCCGGGTTTGAAGTTCTTAAACGGATTTTCGTTCATCAGTCCGGCTTCGATTGATTTTTCGATTTCTTCAATCAATTCCGCAACAGAACCGATACAGATTTCTTCCGCACCATCTTCGGTACGCCAGATAGGAAGAGGGGTTCCCCAGTAGCGGCTACGGCTCAGGTTCCAGTCCTGAAGGTTTTCAAGCCATTTACCGAAACGTCCTGTTCCCGTGGAAGCCGGTTTCCAGTTGATTGTGTTGTTGAGTTCTATCATTTCCTCACGGCAGGCTGTACTTCTGATAAACCAGCTGTCCAGCGGATAGTACAGTACCGGTTTATCCGTACGCCAGCAATGCGGGTAACTGTGCGTATGTTTCTCTATTTTGAAAGCAAGTCCCTGCTGCTTGAGCATCACTGCCAGATCTACATCCAGCGGGGCTTCGTTTTCGGTCAGTGTTTCATCATACTCATTTTTCACAAAACGCCCGGCGTATTCTTTATAAAGTTCTGTATTTACATTTTCTTTTACAAAGTTTTCATCCAGATCTTCTGTTTTGTAGAATTTACCGGTCAGATCCACCATCGGGCGGATATTTCCCTCTTTGTCGGTTAGAGTGAGTGGCGGCACACCATTTTGTTTGGCTACGCGGTCGTCGTCGGCTCCAAAGGTGGGAGCTATATGCACAATTCCGGTTCCATCTTCGGTGGTTACAAAATCCCCTGTCACCACGCGAAATGCATTTTCGCCCGGGTTTACCCAGGGAATTAGCTGTTTGTATTCAATTCCCTCGAGATCTTTTCCTTTACATTTTCCAAGAATTTCATACTCATTTTTACCCATCACGCTTCCCAGAAGTGCCTCGGCAAGTATATAGTGACAAACTTCCCTGGAATACGGATTTTGTGCTTTTACCATCACATAATCGATGTTAGCGCCTACAGCCAGTGCAGTGTTGGATGGCAGGGTCCAGGGTGTGGTAGTCCAGGCAAGGAAGAATGCCTCCTCTAACCCCTCCGAAGAAGTGGGATTGAGCGCAAAAATCTTCATTAGCTTTTCGCTCAGATTACTGGCATCCGACCCGCCTCCGGAATGAGATGGCGAGAGGCGGAACTGAGCCACAACCGTTGTGTCTTTTACATCGCGATAACATCCGGGTTGATTGAGTTCATGCGTGGAAAGTCCGGTTCCGGCTGCAGGCGAATAGGGTTGAATGGTATAACCCTTATAAAGTAATCCTTTGTTATACAATTGCTTAAGAAGCCACCAGAGTGTTTCGATGTAGCGATTATCATACGTAATATACGGATCGTTCATATCCACCCAATAGCCCATTTTCACGGTCAGATCTTCCCATTCCCGGGTATATTTCATCACATCGCGGCGACATGCTGCATTGTATTCTTCCACACTGATAGTTTTCCCGATATCATCCTTTGTAATTCCCAATGCTTTCTCCACACCCAGTTCTACGGGAAGTCCGTGTGTATCCCAGCCTGCTTTACGCTTCACCTGAAATCCCTGCATGGTTTTGAAACGGCAGAAAACGTCCTTGATAGTACGAGCCATCACGTGGTGAATGCCGGGCATCCCGTTGGCAGAAGGAGGACCTTCATAAAAGACAAACGTGGGTTGTCCTTCACGGATTTCGATGCTCTTCTGAAACATATCATGTTCGTTCCAGTATTCAAGCATCTCTTTGTTTACCTCAGAAAGATTAAGTCCGGAATATTCTTTAAACTTCTTTTTCATATATGAATTACATGAATTAATGCGAATTATACGGGTTGGAGAAAAAACAAATGAGTGTTTTGCCAACCGGTTAATCAATTAAAATTAAGGGTGCAAAATTACAAAAATTTTATGGATTCTAAAAAGAAGAACTGCTGGTAATCCATTCATTCCGAAAAAATAAAGTATCTTTGTTAAATAATATCTCATATTATGGCTAAAACAAGAACTGCTTACCTTTGCCAGAACTGCGGATTTGATTCTCCCAAATGGATCGGGAAATGTCCATCGTGCGGCGAGTGGAACACGATGGTCGAAGAAGTGATACACAAAGATCCGGTTACACCCAGGGTAACTATAGCAGGTTATCAACCCTCAAAACAAAAACCGGTGCTTATTTCAGGTGTCGAAGCGAGCGCAGAAGAACGATTCGACACATGCAGTAACGAGCTGAACAGGGTGCTGGGAGGCGGACTGGTAAAAGGCTCACTGGTACTTATCGGTGGCGAACCCGGTATCGGTAAATCAACACTCGTACTTCAGGTGGTTCTTGGAATGACCGGCAAACGAACGCTTTATATCTCAGGCGAAGAGAGTGTGAATCAGCTGAAACTGCGTGCCGAACGGCTAACGTACAGAGAACCGGATTGCTACATTGTTAGCGAAACTTCGCTCGAACAGGTTTTCGTACATGCTCAGAACGTGAAACCCGATTTACTGATAGTGGATTCGATCCAGACCATCACCACCGAATCCATGGAATCTTCGCCCGGCAGTGTATCGCAGGTACGCGAATGTGCGGCTGCATTGCTGAAATTCTGCAAAACAACCAATATACCGGTGCTGCTCATCGGTCACATCAACAAGGAAGGCAGCATAGCCGGACCAAAAGTACTGGAACACATTGTGGATACAGTATTGCAGTTTGAAGGCGATCAGCATTACATGTACCGTATTCTTCGCCCGATAAAAAACCGCTTCGGAAGTACATCTGAACTCGGAATTTTCGAGATGCAGCAAAGCGGACTCCGTGAAGTAAGCAATCCCTCCGAACTCCTGCTCTCGCAGAATCATGAAGGACTGAGCGGTGTTGCCATTGCTTCGGCTATTGAAGGTATCCGCCCTTTTTTAATAGAAGTACAGGCATTGGTCAGTTCTGCCGCATATGGTAATCCTCAACGCTCCAGCACCGGTTTCGATTACCGGAGGCTCAATATGCTTCTGGCAGTACTCGAAAAACGTGCGGGATTCAAACTCGTTCAGAAAGACGTGTTTATGAATATTGCCGGTGGAATCCGGGTAAATGACCCGGCCATTGATCTGGCCGTCATCTCAGCCGTACTCTCCTCCAGTCTGGATACGGCTATCGAATCGCACGTATGCATGGCCGGTGAAGTGGGACTTTCCGGAGAAATCCGACCTGTCAACCGCCTGGAACAACGAATTCATGAAGCCGAGAAACTTGGATTCAAAAAAATGATTATCCCGCAGGTAAACCTGAAAAGCCTCGATCTGAAGAAAATAAACATAGAGTTGGTTCAGGTCCGAAAGGTGGAAGAAGCATTCAGGGTCTTATTCGGCGGAAAGAAATAAAAATATCCTGCCCCGCAAGTGATCAACTCAAATTAACAGTAGTAAGTTTTCCCGAAACGGTAAATGTACCACGGGAAGTTCCTCCGTTTGCGGTACCATTCTGATAATATCCGTTCCAGATGGTTTCACCGGTAACAGTTGAACCGGTATAAACGGTGTAAGTGGAACCGCTCTTAAGCAGCGGAGAAGAGAAAATTACATAATAACATGCACGAACAGGAACAAAACTTATGAGGCTGTTCCCTGAACTATCCCGGATATTGATAATTGTTCCTGCTGCAATTTGATTGGTTCCTGTTCCACCACCAGGGCCTCCAAACATACCTGAACTAGTGCCGAATTTAATCAGTACAGAATATTGCGACGAACTGGTTGCAGGTCCTTCTATCATATTGCCTGAATTTGGTCCCGAAGCTATCATGGTTCCCCCGGTTACTTTAAAATCACCGTTCACATCCAGAGCCACTTCAGGTGTACTTGACGGACCGTGAACTACCACTATTCCTCCGGTCATGTTGCCTGTTCCGTTACTGTCGAGTCCATCGCCTCTGACAACATTAACCGAGGTTTTACCACCATTTATAGTCAGGCAGCTTTTATCATTTGCCTCTCCGCCATTTCCAAAAGTCGAGTTAAATCCGTCGTCTGTGGCATTAATATTCAGTTCGCCTCCGTTCATCACTATATAAGGACTTTCAATCCCTTCTTTAGACGATTTGATGAAAGTAGTTCCGTCATTAATAACCACCAGCGAATCGGAATGCAACGCCTGACTTCCCGTTGCTGATATCGTCAGATTACCGGAATTGATGATTACTCTTTTCACAGCATGGATGCCGTCGGCTGACGATGATGTAAGATTAAGTGTACCACCATCAATTTTAACATAACCATAACCGGTTTTATCCGTGTTATCCGATTTAAGCGCATGTCCGGTTCCACTAGTAGCAGTTATAGTTCCTCCGTTAACTTTTATATAGTTTTTTCCACGTATCGCGTCATCCTTACCTGTTGCTGTTATGGTTCCGTTGTTTATTATGAGTTCATCATCAGTCGAAATAGCATCATTAAAATTACCTTTTACAGTGAGTGAGCCGTTCCCCGTAATTGCGAAGTATGAATTGCTGAATATCGCAGCATTGGGTTCTTCACTTGACACGTACGACGTAGCGTCGGATATCATATTTGAACTTCCGTCAGCCAGAAAAAGTATGGTTTTGGAAGATTTTTTGATATATAACGGTGATCCGGTTGTGCTGGCTAAGTTTACACCGTTCAGCTGAATTTTAACAATACCAGAATCCGCAGCCACAATAAGTTGTCCGTTTGTCAGTGTTCCATTCACAATATAATACCCGGCTTTTGTTATTGTCGCAGTAGAACCTGCAATAGTTACAGCATCCGAACCAGAGGTTATATTATTGTTATTCAACGTAATGGCACTTGCGATTGTTGCATTCCAGTCATAATCGGACGCTAATTCTGTTTCATCGTTAGAACTGTCTGAAGCATTGTTGTCAAGCACATTGTCAGGATTACATGACACAATAAGTGTGAAAACACAACCTATAAGGATCAATAAACTATCTTTTTTCATTTTCAAAAGAAATTAGGGTGAAGAATAATGATAACGGAATTACTTATATGCAGTCTGATAATAATTAATCAATGTTTTGACTTGTTTATAATTAAAAAGTTTAACGGAAGGAATTTAAATAATCTGAATTAAAACAAACTTATCAAAACAGGAATCAACAGAATTGAAAGCTTTTATTTCCCTTACGTAGTATTTTGCATTTTGAAAATATTTTTTTGGCTACAAAGCTTCTGTTTCATGATTATCCGTGATTGTTGCCTTGTTCGTCTGAATCAAATTCAACAATGAATTGTGAGTAGAAAATCCGGATTGACACGATGTTTTATTTTTCAAAACAGAAAAAAAGTTCAATTAGCTGTAACTATTCATTCAAGTTATCAGTTTCCAAACCAGGCGCGTTGAATGGTAAATGTTTATTTAATAAATTTGTGCTACCATCACTTCAGAAATATTACTTCAGCTCAGAAATTAAAAACTTAAAAAAACTAACAATGAGAAAAACACTTTTATTTATTTTGCTTAGGCTCATACTGAACCTTTCAGCCCAAACCCGGCCTGATTGGGAAAATCCGGAGGTTTTTGCCGTGAACAAAGAATCAACACGAGCAACATCCCTGCCTTATCCCGATGAAAATCTGGCAATTGCCGATGTTTACAATCAATCCCCATTTTACGTTTCGCTTGATGGTATCTGGAAATTCAAGTGGGTACCCAAAGTTGGTGAAATTCCCGAAGGTTTCTGGAATGAAAATTTCGACATGAACGGTTGGGTAAATATGCCTGTTCCGGGTAACTGGGAGTTCAATGGATTCGGTATACCGATGTATGTCAATACCGGTTTTGGATTCAGAGCACGTCCGCCATTCACCGACAGAGAAGACTCACCGGTTGGAACTTACCGCAGAAATTTCGATATTCCCGATAACTGGGACGGACGACGGGTTTTTATCCATTTCGATGCCGGAACAAACGCCATGTATGTCTGGGTCAACGGTCAGAAAGTGGGTTACACACAGAATTCGAAAAGTCCGGCCGAATTTGACATCACAAAATACATCCGCAAGGGACAAAATACGCTTGCCTGCGAAGTACATAAATTCAGTGACGGTTCCTTTCTCGAGGATCAGGATATGTGGCGTCTGGGTGGCATTAACCGGAGTGTCTATCTGTACAGCACAGCACAAACCCGTATCCTGGACTTTTTTGCTCATCCCGATCTGGATACAAACTATAAAAACGGATTATTCAGCATAGAAGTTTCGCTGAAGAACTATACAAATTTGCCTCAGATTCAAACGCTTGAAGTCGCTGTTTTAGATAAATCGGGTAAAAAAATAGTTTCAAAATCGCAGAAAAAGACAATTCCAGCCAATGAAATTCTGAATGTTGAGATACCTCAGTCCCGCATCTCCTCACCACTTCAATGGACAGCCGAAACTCCCAATCTCTATACAATGGTTTTGACATTAAAAGATGAAAAAGGGAGTGTAATAGAATCAACTTCTCACAAAATCGGTTTCCGGAAAATCGAAATTAAAGACGGACAACTGCTGGTAAACGGGAAAAAAGTATATTTCAAGGGCGTCAATCTTCATGAATTCAACACCAATGCCGGAAATACGGTTACCCGCAAAGAAATGATGCGAAATATCCAGCTGATGAAAGAACTGAATATCAACGCTGTGCGCACATCACACTATCCTCAGCAACCACTCTGGTACAAGCTTTGCGATGAATACGGCATCTATCTGGTCGACGAGGCCAACCTCGAATCACATGGTTTGGGATATGGCAAGGACAACGTTTCCAACTTCCCCGAATGGCACGCACAGCATATGGACCGTATTATGCGACTGATTGAAAGGGATAAAAACCATGCTTCGGTAATTTTTTGGTCGCTTGGTAATGAAGCCAGCAACGGAAAAGCATTTTTCGACATGTACGACTGGGCAAAACAGCGCGACAAGAGCCGCCCGGTACAGTACGAGCAAGCGTATCAGCGTGACCGGAACACCGACATTATTTGCCACATGTATCCATCGTGGGACAGCATGTTGCGAGATGCAAAGCGTGATCTCGGCAGACCGTACATCATGTGCGAATATGCTCATGCCATGGGAAACAGCATGGGTAACTTCCAGGATTACTGGGATTTAATGCGTACAAGTAAGAATATGCAGGGAGGTTTCATCTGGGAATGGTACAATCACGGTTATCCGGCAAAAGATGAGCAGGGGCGTTCCTACTGGGCTTACGGCGGCGATCTGGGCGGATACAACCGCATGAACGATGATAATTTCTGCATGGACGGAATGATAAGCCCCGATCAAAACTATATTCCTCACACATCCATTGTGAAAAAGGTGTATCAAAATATCATTTTCGAAGCTAAAGACCTTAAAAACGGAGTGATTACCATTTTTAATGATTTCAAATTTACTGATATTTCACCAAAAAATTATACCTTCAAATGGGTATTGCTAAAAAATGGCGAGAATTCAGCTGAAGGAAATTTTGACGTAACCGTAAAAGCTGACTCCCGACAGGATGTGAAACTGAAACTTCCTTCGCTGGAACAAAAACCAGGCGTTGAATACTTCCTGCAACTGTACGCTTACACAAAACAGGCTTCTGAGCTTATTCCGGCGGGTTTTGAAGTTGCAAAAGGTGAGATGGCTTTTGAAACGAACAACTATTTCGTGGAAGAAAATACAGAAGGAAGTCTGGAAACGGAAGAAAAAGACAATAACCTGATAGTGAAGTCAGGTGACGTGGAATATGAATTTTCGCTCCGGGATGGCCGGATGCTGAATAATGTCAGAAACGAAGGCAGCAACGTATTTTATGAGCTTCCGCGTTTGAATTTCTGGCGGGCTCCGACCGATAATGATTTTGGTGCGGGTGATCAGTACAAACTGAGGTTGTGGGATGCAGCAAGTCATAACCTCACCTCAAAATATAAAGGTTTGGAGAAACAAAACGGTACAGTAACCGTAAAATACGAAGTAAAACCACGCGGTGTGGAAGCAAAAGTTGATCTGACTTATACAGTAAACAAAGACGGCAGTCTGACAATCAAAGCAGACTACAAAGCACTTTCGGATGATTTACCTGAAATGATGCGTTTCGGTATGCTGATGACTTTGCCTAACGATATGGATAACTTCACCTGGTATGGACGCGGACCACGTGAAAATTATGTCGATCGGAATCAGGATGCATTTATGGGCATCTGGAGCGGAAAAGTGAAAGATCAGGCTTTTCAGTATTTCCGTCCGCAGGAAACGGGCAACAAAACGGATGTACGCTGGCTGACACTGAAAACCGACAAAGGTCAGGGAATTGAAATAAAAGGTGCTCAGCCTCTGTCAGTCGCTGCAATAAATTATAAACCAGAAGATCTCGACCCCGGAATGACTAAAAAACAGCAACACTGGAAGGATGTAAAATCGCGCTGGGAAACGGTTCTTTATGTTGATTTATTCCAGCGCGGTGTTGCCGGATTAAACTCCTGGGGAGCAATTCCGCTGAATAAATATCGTTTTACTGCCAAAGAATATCAGTACAGTTATACGATAAAACTATTGAAATAACCGTGTGATATAAAGATGTATTGATAAAGCCCCTGACTAAACGCTAAGGGCTTTTCTATTTTAAAATACTTCCCGCTCAACTGATCATGAAATATCATTTTTTCACACGATTAAAACAAAAAAGTCGAATATATCTCTATATTCGACTTTTACTTTTTGTGGGCGTTGAGGGATGGAAGAATGACATTCCGATGAAATCGGAGTTCGAACCGCCGACCCCTCCGATGTATCGGAGTGTTCTGAACCAGCTGAGCTAAACGCTGCTGATAAGATTTTCTATGTACAAACGGCTTTTCTGAGACTTAATGTAAAGTTCTGCCTGATATGCTTCACCTTTAGTCTGAAATTCTTTCTGATACATCAGTTTCCACGGAATTCCCGGTTTTGTAAATTTACTTCTACCTGAATTATGCCGTTTTAGCCTGTCTTCAAGATTACCAGAAGAACCGACATAGTAAATATCTAAATTCGCTGAGTAAATAATATATACGTAAAAATTCCCCACAGGTTTAAATTAAAAAAGAGCTACATTACTGTAACTCTTTATTTTGTGGGCGTTGACGGATTCGAACCGCCGACCCTCTGCTTGTAAGGCAGATGCTCTGAACCAGCTGAGCTAAACGCCCTTTTTATAATTTAAATTTTTTACCGGATCCGACCCCTCCGATGTATCGGAGTGCTCTGAACCAGCTGAGCTAAACGCCCTTGTTTTTACAAAAGTGATGCAAAGATACAGCAATTTTTGATATTACAAAAAAAATTACAGAAATATTTATTAATAATTTTATCTGATCACTTTAAAAACGGAAACGGAACCTGCCCGGAGGCCTGTTCCGTTTCAAAAAAAAGTTTTCAGATTTTATTTTTGGAACCTTCAGAAATAGAATTCAGGATTTTTTCAGAATCTGTAGTCTATCCCCACACCGAATACCCGGCTTGTACGGGCATACACATCGGTACCGGGTAAGGTTGTTCCGTTGTAGTTAGCAAAATTTTTGGTCCAGTCAGAAAAGTTTGTAAACATATAAGCTACGTTCAGACGCAGATTTTCAGTCAGATCAACTGCTCCACCAAGCCCGACTGTCAGTGAGTTCAGGCTGTAGCTCATATCCGACTGGTATTCGTCGGTCACACCGGTACGACTCAGCTGTCCGCCTGCACTAAGCAAAAATCGTTCTGCGAACTTATATTCAGTTCCAAGCAGGTACTCGTTCATGCCTCCGTTTATAAATTGCTGTTTGTCATTGGCCATTCCGGCATCTGAATCAAAGAAATGGTGATATCCGGCAGATACTTTCCAGTTTCCGGTAAAATTGTAGTCGGCTCCCACTGCCAGATAAGCAGGTATGTCGGCCGGAGTTTCAGCCCCGTCAGCATACATTCCGGTATCGTCAACCGTAGTTTTGTTGGTCAGTGTAATATTGCTTTTCATCTCGTATTTCACCGCTACATTCAGCCTGTCGAGATTGTAATTCAGGCTTAAAACAGGTGTAATACCTATTCCCGATTGTTGTGTTTCGAGTTGCCTGTCGGCTGTGGCTGCGGCGTTAGCTGTCATGGCTGTAGCTTTTCCGGCAAAAACAGGAGCGGCAGCTGATAATGCATTCCTGGCATCCTGAATGGACATGCCTCCAATCTGAGCCGGAGTAAGTCCTGTAGCTCCGAGTAAAGCCTGAATCTGGGCAATCTGAGTTGACGACAAACCGACTGAAGTGCCGTTCGACAGCAGAAAATTACCTCCACCACCTGATATTACCGGTTGTAAACCTGAAACAAAGGCTGTGGCACCGGCAGACCATCCGTTGAGTTTAGCAGCAGCATCCGTAAAGAAGTTGGGTGCGGCAACCATAGCGGTACCATTGTATGAAGCACCAAATGCCGTTTGGTTCGGATTAATCATAATGCTCTTTATATGCCCTTTGTAGGCATTACTCACGATATTAACACGCAATCCTACCCCAGCGGATAAGTGTTCTGTTATTTTGTAAGAACCGTTTGCCTGCAGGCCGAAGGTGTATTGTTTCCCTTCCATGTACTGGCTGAGAGAATATTTCGTGGTATTTACCCCGTTTTTGGTAAGTGAAACCGGAATCATCGATACGGGAGCCTCAAGCGAGGGTAAGCCATCGCTGAATGCTGCCACACCGCCACCGCCAACCACTCCGAATCCGCCTGAAATTGCAAAACGATCCTTTTTGTACGCAGCCTGAATGCTTGGTATCACAGGAGCATTTGTCTTAGCTGAGAATTCTTTGGTGTCGCTGCCTCCATTCCCTGCAAAAGGGGCAAAAGTAGCAGTAATAGTACGTGTCTGAAAAGCACTCTGGTTGTTGAGTGAGATGTGGAAACCATCTTTCATGAATACCAAACCCGCTGGATTGGTGTACACAGCATCAATTTCGGTGGAAGCATCGCGTGCCGGATTTCTTAAGAAATGAACACTCTGGTTGGTGTTGGTGAGTAAGCCCCCGGCAAAAAGCGAAGTTGCTGCCAGTAACGAGAAAGCAGAAATCAATAATTTTTTATTCATATAATTACTTTTTTTGTTTTTTTACAAGAAATCTTTCCGGATTCTAAAATGATAATCTCCGGTATAAAGAATTTCTCAGGCCACAAAATTACACATTTTGTAAAGATATGTGCAATGTTTGGCAAATTAAATGCACATATTACCGTTTTTTGTGCAATAAAACACTCAATATTTCTCATTTTATCGTCATTCACCTCTGAATATCAGCACTTTCACCAAAATTGTAAATTTTAGTGAATTTTAATTAATTTTTGTTTTGTTTTTTCTGAATCCTTCAATTCATCCGAATTCTTGTCATTTTGTGTAAGTGAAAACTGAGGAATGCGTGAAGACCGGCACAAAAAAAGTGAATAAATATCTTTAGAAAAGACAAGTATTCACTCCGGAAATGCACTTATTTTTTTAGCAGGTTACCTCAAAAGACTTCCGATATTTTCGGTAAAAAGCTTGACGGAAATGGCAAGCAGGATGATGCCGAAAAATTTACGCATGATATAAATTCCTCCTTTACCGAAAAATCTTTCAATTCTTCCTGTAAACTTCAGTACCAGAAAGACCCAAATAATATTGATAACGAGCGCGACGATTATATTCTGAATATCGTAAGCAGCACGCAGCGAGAGCAGGGTGGTAAACGAAGCAGGACCTGCAACCAGCGGAAATGCTATGGGGACAAACGATGCAGATCCTTCCGGACCGCGGTTTTTGTAAATTTCCACATCCAGCACCATTTCAAGGGCAAAAATAAAAATAACCACCGAGCCGGCAACTGCGAAAGACTGGATATCGACGTTGAAAAGATTAAGAATCGCTTCGCCGGTAAATAAAAATATGAGCAGAATAATAAATGACACGACACTCACACTTGCCGGTTTAATTTTTACTCCCTTTTCTTTGAGTCCCAATAAAATAGGAATCGCTCCAATAATATCAATTATGATAAAAAGGGCAATAAATGTACTTGTAATCTGAATAAGGCTAAAACTCATGGATATAACTTTTTTTATGAATATTTTCTGCAAATTTACAACAAATTCAGTTTCTCGAGCGTATCCCGATTAACTTTTTTTCGTTCTTTATCAAAAAACCAGCCCCATTTATTGAAATATCTTATCAGATTCAGGATATGAACGCCTAAAAGTCTGACATTTTGATAAGATGCCTGTGCGTGATGATGCACAATACTTACACCGGGATAAAAAATGGTCTTGTAGCTGCGGTGCATGCGGCGGGTTAAGTCAATATCTTCGGGATACATGAAAAACCGTTCGTCGAAGAGTCCGACCACTTTCAAAGCTTCCGTACGCAAAAGCATGAAGCAACCCGACAGATAGGGCACCTCCATTATTCTGTCGTAACCGGATTTTCTCAGTTCGAAACGTTCGTTGGATTTCCTTGTCCAATTCCGGGGCAGAAAACGCCTGAAAATCAGGTCGGTTGGTTTCGGAAGTAACTTACACAGGTATTGTATTCCGCCATCAGGATAAAGCACCCGGGGCATTAACTGACCAATATCTGAATTTTCATCCATAAAACCAATCAGTTCACCGAGTAATTTGCCGTCAAACTCAATATCGGGATTGATTACCAGATGATAAGGTATATTCTGTGCGATGGTTTGACGGATTGCCAAGTTGTGAGCTGCACCGTACCCGATATTTTTGTCATTGAAAATGTAAACAGCCTGAACCGACATAAATTCATCGTTCCTGACGGGTGAATTATCAATTAAATACACCTCGTTCACCAGTCTGGATTGCCTTAGCGAACAGATTAACGGTTCAATTTCGGCAACGGAATGGCCATATAGGACGATGGAGGCATTTAGCATTTATTTATCCGGCGAAAAAAATTCGTTTAATTTTTTATTATATTCCTGAATAATGATTTTTTCGTCAAAGGTCTCGAGCACGATATTTCGTCCTTCCTTCCCCATTTCCTCGAGCTTTTCCCTGGAGAGATTAATCATCTTTTCCATGGCTGCTGCCAGGCTTTCCACATTTTTCACTTCGCACAGGAATCCCGAGACACCGTCCTTCACTATATCGCGGCAACCAGTCACGTTGGTAGCAACTATCGGCTTCTCCATTGCCGAAGCCTCAAGCAGCACTCGCGAAATACCTTCGCGGTAGGATGGAAGCACTACACACGAGGTATGTGATATATAGGGAATCACCTTGCGGGTTTCACCCAGATAATTTATATTGCCCTGGGCTTCCCACTGGTCCATCGTTTCGCGCGGTATAGCCGAAGGATTAGCCGCATCCAGACTGCCGAGCATATCAAAACTTACTTCGGGATATTTTTTCTTCAGAATTGCTGCAGCACCTACGTATTCCTTTGCACCTTTATCCCACAGCAGCCTGCCAATGAATAAAAATCTGAATTTACCACCACCCTCCTTACTCACAGGACGAAACAGCCGGGCATTGACTCCTTCTCCGTTTATTACGCGGGTACGGCTTTCATGTACAATTTTATGTTCCAGAAACACCTCACGGTCATCTTCGTTGAGAAACCACACCTCCTGCGTTTTCTTCAAAGCGAAACGATACAGTTTTATGACGAGTTTATTAACATAGCCGTTATTCAAAAAGGCATATCCTAAACCTGTGATTACCGAAATGTGTTTTCTACCGGTCATTCGCGCAGCTATCGAACCGTAAATTACCGGTTTTATGGTATAATGAAAGATAAAGTCAAATTTTTCTTTCGCATATATCTGACGTAGCTGGTTCAGCAGAAAAATATCCCGGAAAGGATTCAGGCCCTTACTATCAACAGAAATCGGCAAATACCTGATTTTGTTGGATTTGTAGCCTGTGGTATCGCTATCCTTCGGGGCAATTACTACCACATCGTAGCCCTGTTTGACCATACTGCGCAGCAGGTTTATCCTGAAGTTGTGCATGGTCAGTGAGCTGTTTCCTACAAAAGCGATTTTGTGTTTCATGATATCACATTTTTAAAAAGGCCTGTAACATATAAAATCTTCGCATAAGCATGATATAAAACGGGTTTTTCTTTTTTTCGGCAATGGGCGACGCGTTTTGCCCGTGACGGCTGTAATCCATGAGCACTTCATCTGCAATTTTCACTGTTCCCGTTTTGAAGGCACACATTCCTATCCAGGTATCGTGCTCCACGTGCATATCCGGAAATGGCAACGAACGTTCCAAAACCGGCCTGTTAAACGCCATGCAGCAACCCATGAAAGGCGATTTCAGGAACATACTCAAGCAGTTTCTGCCTGGTTTGAAGTAGCTCAAAAAAGAGGGTATTATTACTTTCCCATCTTGTACCACAGCACAATCATGTACAATACAGTCAGCATCTTTAAGCAGTTCGCATACACGGGCAATTTTATTACTATGCCAATAGTCGTCCTGGTCCGAAAGAAAAATAATATCGCCCTTTGCCCGGAGCAGTGCGTTTTCAAAATTTGTTCGTATATTATCCATTTTGCTGAATATCAGGGTTTCAGCATTATCGCTCTTTTCGTTATTCAGGAAAAGCTTAATGCGTTTGTCGGCTATCGAATTGACTATCTCCGTTGTGCTGTCCGTTGAGCCTCCGTCTGAAATAATAATTTCATCGTCCGCACCCAATTGTGGCAGAATAGAAGTTAACTGCCTTTCAATGAAGTTTTCACCGTTGTATGTAGCTATGCAGACCGAAATCATCGTTTGAACAGGTATGAGAATGTAATTTTCGAATAGGTTTTATTTTTATATTTTACGAATTGCCTCATGCTTTTCAGCGCTAATTTTATTTTATAAAAAATGAAGTAAAACACGTTCATTTCATTGGCTGTGAAACGATTCTCAACCCGGATATATTCTGAATACCGCTCAGGAGAAACGTTTTTTTCAAAGTCAAGAAAAGATAAACTGTGATTTGAACTCACATCGAGCACATAAACCATTCTTTTTCCCTTCATTATCCGGTTATAAAACCAACGGTCGAGCATATCAAGTTGGTACTCATCACTGAATCCTCCCAGCGTCTTCACGAAATCAACATTCACCAGCGACATGGAATTGATGGCAGTAACTCTACTGTTGTATCCGCATTCTTTCACATCGCTTTCGAGCCTTAATAAATGAGAAACTTTCTTCGGGGATAATACCCTGTCACCCGATTTCAGAACCGGAACCACAGCTGCCAGATCATCCCGATAGCCGTTTGTCAGGAATTCCTGAAGTTTCATGAAATAATTCTCCGGCACTGCGGTGTCCTGATCCAGTAATAACAACCATTCTCTGCCACTCTCCATTGCCCTTTTCAAAGCAAAATTATACGCTCCGGCTACTTTTACATTTTCCACGGAGTTGACTACAATAAATCTTTCGTCTTCAATCAACAGTTCAGAGTCGTTGTTGAATAAAATCAGCTCCACGTCAAGCTTAATATTTTCGCGCAGCTGCAGGAACGAAGCGAAAGAAATACTTTCTTCAAGCGGGCATTTATATAAAACTATGACTATTTCAACAGAATGATTCATGTGGCTTATTTGTGAAAAATCAGCTTCAATAAGCTATTTATTCAGAATTTCATTATAGATTCTGAATGTTTGTTCAGAAACAGTATTCCATGAAAATTTTTCAAAATCAAAAGGTTCTATTTTCCTGTTTTGATAAGCATCCAATACAACCTTTCTTATGTCTTTGACATTTAGCGGATTAGCAATATAAGGCTGGGTTTGAAAATATGTATTTACTGGCAAGAACCGGTCGTCTGAAATAACAATCGGACATCCATTTGCCAGTGATTCAATACTTACCAGGCCCGGCGACTCTCTTAACGATAACAAAACATGCAGCCTTGCAAACCTGTAGAATGCTCCAATTTCATCGTAAGGAACTGCATTAATAAAAAAGACATTTCCCCGTTTATCGGCCACATCCTTTACTTTCCTGAAATATTTCCGGTCAGTAATTTTACCCACAAAAACAATCGGAATTTCCCTGTCGTTTTTCAATGCTGAGACTAAATTTAACTGATTCTTACAAAATTCTATTCTGCCAACCTGAAGAATATAATCCGTTGGAATATTGTATTTTTTATGAAATAATTCAGCATCAGAATCTACCTGATTATTTGTTCGGTCGGTAGCATTGTAAACAATTCGAATTTTATCTGTAGCTTCAGTTTTAATCCACTTTAACAGCAAATTAGCTTCTTCTGAAGAATTTGGTGCTACAAAATCTGAATTTCCAAACATCCATTTTGCATTTTGTTTGAATGCCGGAGAAATAACTTCAGGTTTGCCAATGACATGTGCCATAAATCTGCTGACCGTTTTCAGAAAAGCCACAGTGAATTCAGTTAACTGATTCAACTTCGGGATTTCACTAAACAATCTGGCAATGGAGGCATAAGAATAATCCCAGTAAATAGGAGAAGATATGACAGGAATGCTAAATTTCAGTGCTTGTTCAATAAATTTTCGGGAAATATGATATGTGGAGAAATTAAATACATGAATAATATCAAAATTTTCATTAATCTCTTCGGGTAATGTAACAATAACTATTTCAACACCGTAATTCTTTTCAAGGAATTCCCTGGTTTTTAACATCTGCACGACATCGCCGCCTAACAGGGTGCTATAATCCGGTCTTATACAAAAAGCTACTTTCATAGTTATTTTTTCGATGGTGGTGCTTTATAGGGTGAATACTTCTTATTGAATTCGTAGCGATATTCAATATCCGGCAAATCTTTTTTAACCCAGTGAATTAAATAATTAGAGTAAGGTACATATCTGTAATCATAAATAACCAGTACATAAGTCTGCATCAACGACCATAACACAAAAAACGAATACAGAATATATTTATTTACCTTAATACTAAATGAATTCAGCATATAAATGATGCTGAAGGTATAAAATGGAATTAAATAAATCGACAAGCGGTGAAATATCTTCATGGATACTCCAAACGGATAAATCATAAGAAATAATATTGTCAGGTTATACACATATTGTTTCCGTTTGTCATTTGAAATTATTAATTCCTTGAATAGTAATAATACCAGCAGAATGAATAATCGAATATATGTCCCTCTGTTTATCGCGGTAGCAATATAGCGCGAGTCCATAAAGTAGTTTTTCAACCGGTCTTTAATTATAGGAGTGGCATTTGCTAATGGCATATAAATATTATCTATCAAAAAATTGATATTAAAAGCAGCAATATAGAAAACCGCTATTAAAATCAGTACCAAATATGTTTTAATATTCCACTTGTACAATAAAAAGAGAAGTATTAATATGGCTACCGAATAGTGGAAAAACAATGCAATGGCTGTGAAAACAAAAAAACCAGCCGTTTTATTCTCGAAGAGTTTACGGAATGCAATCAGTGCAAATCCAAACGCTATTAAATTTCTGAACGGACAGTCAACAAACAAATACAATCCTACTTCAGGAAGAAATAAAGCTAAAAACAAAAATATGTTGATATTAAAATAGCGGACAAACCTTACCAGCGAATAATAAATTAACAGTTTTACCGCGATATGAAATACCCAGAAATCGACTCCAATACGTGAGAAAACACCCTGCAACCAAAAATAACCAAATTCCCTGTTTTCTGCTGCTCTGTCAGAAAACTTTGCATCGTTATAAAACATCTCATACAGATACCAGTCTGTGCCGGTCATGTAACCAAAACACAGGAAAAGTGCAATCAGAACCAATGCACTATTCTCAACCGACTTAGGCATTTTAAAAGCTGAAAGCAAAAAGCAAAATAATATGAGTAAAATATAAATAATCATTTTTAGAAGATTCAATAATTATTCTGATTTCATTCGAAAAGCAATAAATCCCTGTACAATACTATGCAAAGTATAACTAACCAAAAGAGCATACGCCAGTCCGTCAGCTCCCATTTGATATTTACCAATGAAAATGACAGAAAAAACTATAAGCCAAACAGCCCACAAAGCATTCACGCCAAATCCTGTCCACATCTTTCCCTTACTGATAATCACCTGCCCGAGCACGTTATTAACTGCACAAATGACAACGGTTATCAAAAGGATTATCAATGGCAGATAATTCGTAAACTCTTTTCCGTAAAATTTATAAATCAAAGGTGCAAACAATGCCACTCCTGAAGCAATTACAACAGTAACTACCACGTTTATCAGCAGATTAACTTTTAGCAGTTTTTTATAATCTTCTTTCGAACCATTGTAGTTTGTATTCGTAAGCAGCGGCAGCAAAATGGCACTCATTGAACCCGGTATAAACAAGACTACATAATACCATTGTTCGGCCACATCAAAAATAGCCATTTCTCCATATCCGGCATTTTCAATCAAAAAAGTTTTAGCCCACCAAAGTACCGGGACAAATACTATGCTTTGTAAAACTGCCGGTAATGAGAACTTCAGAAAAACGGATTGCAAATCAACATTGTCCTCCGATGGTACTTCTTTCTTTGTACGGATATTCCCGATATCTTTTCGCAATGACAAATGCAATTGAATTAACAGCAACAGACTCGCAATCCCAAGTCCTGATATCACTCCGTTTATATCGTAGAAATATGCCCCCAGCACGACACAAAGTAATTGGATCGCACCATTTAATGCAGTAGCGATTCCCAATTCCCTGAATCGTTCAAATCCATTCAGCGAACCTGTCTGAACTGATGTTAAAGTCATCAGAAATAAAACGACAGCCCCTATTTTTAATGCTTCACTCAACTGAATATCATTCAATTGATTCTTTGCAATATAAGGACTAAAAATAAATATTAAAGCAGAAAAGACAAAACCAATCCAGAAGACAGTTTTTCGGGTAAAAAGATAAATTTCATATGCCCGATACGGATTAGAGTTACGATACATCGCGATATATCTGGTGGCCGTCACTCCCATCCCTACCGACGAAAAAATCAGGAACATATTCAATGTAGATCGTATGATACTTATCTGGCCATACTCCTGTTTGCCCACAAGCCGGGCTACAAATATAAAAGCCAGTAACTGCAAAAATTTACCGATAATATTGCCAATCAAGGTCCATGACATTCCTTCAAATAATCGTTTTGAAAGAGACGATTGATTGATTTTCGATTTGATAACCTCAATATTTTCAGTGATAAATTTCACGAAGTAAGTTGTAACTGTTTGTCAATAAATTAGTTTTTTATATTTGTTCAGTAAGAATATCTACTATTCTCAAGGCAGATTTCCCGTCGCCGTAGGGATTGACTGCTTTCGCCATAGTGTTATAATAATCCGGTTCTTCCAGTAACCGTGATACTTCCGAAATGATTCTGGACGAATCAGCACCTACTAATTTCACAGTTCCTGCAACCACAGCTTCCGGACGTTCGGTAGTATTTCGCATCACTAAAACCGGTTTGCCTAATCCGGGCGCTTCTTCCTGAATGCCACCACTATCTGTCAGTACAATATTGCTTTTTTCCATCAGGCAGACAAACGGCAGATAATCCAGAGGCTCAATCAGGTAGAGGTTGTCAGGTTGATTATCTTTCAAAACTTTTGATATTGTTTCACGAACAACAGGATTCAGGTGAACAGGATAAACAAAGTCAACTTCGGGATATTTATGTGAGAGCGTATTCAATGCTTCGGAGATATTTTCAAAGCCCTCACCAAAGTTTTCTCTGCGGTGACCTGTAATTAACACCATTTGTTTTCCGGATAATAATCTTCCGGTGTCATATCCTGCTTCTTTAATTTGCTTTTCAACTTCAGATAAAATGTTTGAATCTGAATTGATTTTTTCAGTGACTTTGTGTAAGGCATCAATCACAGTATTTCCTGTTACATATATAGATGATTCTTCCACATCTTCTTTCAGCAGATTTTGTTTACTAAGTTCAGTAGGCGAAAAATTATATTTTGCTATCCGGCCGGTAATTTGTCTGTTCAATTCTTCAGGCCAGGGGCTTAGTAAATTGTGTGTTCGAAGTCCGGCTTCCACGTGTCCTACGTTAATTCTTTTATAAAATGCAGCCAAAGCAGTAGCCATCGAGGTGGTAGTGTCTCCGTGTACCAATACCAAGTCAGGTTTTGTTTTATCCAGCACATCCCTCATTCCTACCAAAACGCGGCTTGTAATGTCGTACAGATCTTGTCCTGATTGCATAATATTCAGGTCAAAATCAGGTTTAATGCCGAACAAATCCAATACCTGATCGAGCATTTGCCGATGCTGGCCGGTAACACATACAACAGTTTCAAATTTGTCGGCATTCAGTTCTAATTCTTTAACCAGAGGAGCCATTTTGATAGCCTCGGGGCGTGTACCGAAAACCAAAAGTATTTTCTTCTTTGTTTTATTTTCCAACATACTACTCTTCATCATTTATCATTTTGCCCGTATTTCACCATCTTATCCTCAATATTCACATTGCCCAAAGCGCTTTGAATTTTAAAAAATGCCATTACGCTTTCTGCTCCGGCATCATAGCAGGCTTGCTGTGCCTGTTTGAAAACTGACATGATTTCATCGTACGTTCCTTCCACTACGGTTTCGAAAGGGCATACACGGTATTCCAGACCGGATGCGGCTATCACTTCGATGGCCCGGTCGACTAAATCATATGGATGTAAAGGTCCGCCGGAGGGCAGAACCTGCAAGGAAGCGTTAATTTTTCTTTCCATAGGCAGCTCCGATTGAACAAATTACAAGGATTTTATAATAAAATGTAACGCACTTTTAACACTTTAATTATATGTATGAGCATGAATTAAATAAAAAAACCCGAACTTGAATTCAGGTTCGGGTTTATTTCTTCAACAAGGAAGAAAAAAGTAAATTATTCTGCGGCAGGAGCTTCTGTTGTTTCAACTGCAGGGGCTTCTTCTGCTGCTGCCTCTGCTGCTTTGGCTTCGAGAGCTTCTGCTTTTTTAGCAGCCAGTTCTTTTGCTTTTGCTTTGTTTACTTCCTGTTCTGCTTTCAAACGTTCTTTGATCTGAGCTTGTTTTTCAGCATCAAGCTGAGCTTTTGTTTTGCTTACTGCATTTTCCTTGCTTGCTTTCCATGCGTTGAAGCGTTTTTCGGCTTCAGCCTGGTCGAAAGCACCTTTTTTCACACCGCCCTGAAGGTGCTTCATCAGCATCACTCCTTCGTCAGAAAGAATATTACGGGTAGTGTCTGTGGGTTGAGCACCAACATTCACCCAATACAAAGCTCTTTCGAACTTCAGGTCAATGGTTGCAGGATTGGTGTTCGGATTATACGAACCGATTCGTTCGATGAACTTGCCATCACGTGGCGCGCGACTATCAGCAATCACAATGTGGTAATATGCAT
>CAZWLJ010000041.1:0-29040 GCA_964634605.1 uncultured Paludibacter sp. | reverse complement strand
CCACTGGTGTTTGAGACCAGCGCGTCTACCAATTCCGCCATCTGGGCATTAGCGGATACAAAAGTACAGTATTTTTTTAAACTGACAAATATTTAATCTTATTCAAACAATTATTTTTCATGATGACTCAGACAGAAAACCACATTTCGTAAAAAGACTGAACAAAGTGCAAACGTTTGAGTCATTTTTATTTAATCCGCAGTTTCAGAATAGATTCATCAAGAGGTTTGAGTCTTACTTTTGCATTATAATGAATCATTTCAATAATTCAAATGGCAATTAAAATCATGAATCATCATTTCGTTTACAACCGGTACTTTTTCGTTCTCATTTATACTTTCATTTTCTTTATCAGCAAGGCTCAGAAAGTACATACAACCTATCTGTGGCATATGGATCAACCAGTTTATTGGGCTGATAAGAGCAAAGACAAGCCCGATTCCAAACAATTTGCGGAAGAATCGCACCGGCTGAAAATGAGCGGACAAAATATGTATCCTGGCAGTTCGGTATCTCACCCTACCAACAACCTGGAGGAGATATTCTCCAAAGCCGATCGTGTGAATGCCTACCAGTTTACACCAAAAACTGCGATACAGAGCATATCAGATATTCAGAATGCGGGAGCACAGCTCAGTATTTCGGCCGGTCTGCTCGAAAACATTCAGTCGCTGGGTGTGAAAAATCAGTGGGGATATTCCGCCGGATGGATGAATGCATATAAAGATGCTTATAACTGGAAAACTCAGGGAGGTTTTCCGAAGCTGGACATCGTTAATTTTACGTACGACCACACACTTTCACCCTTAGTCAGCGAACGGACACTGATCAAACAAATACTTGCTCATAAATACGTTATTCAAAAATTCTACGGCAGCACTTCCAAAGGTTACTGGCCTGCCGAAGGTGCATTCAGCGAGCGCATCATTAAAGCGTTGACAGAATGCGGAATCGAATGGTCGGTTATAGCTAACAGCCATCTGGCCCGTACGCTGTCTGACTACAGTCATCCATATAATATTAATGGAAATGTAGAAGCCCCGAACAAAGCAGACCGTGTGGAGAAAGAAGGTACTAACTGGTTTGATGCTGTGATCGACGGCCGGGGAAGCCGGCTGGCAGTTCCTTACAGCTATCAGGCACATAAGGCTCAATATGTAAATCCGTCGAACGGTCAGATTTACACTATTGACGTTGTACCCATGTGCAATTACCTGAGTTATGTTGACGGATACAGCGGTGCTAATGCCGGTGAAATAGCCCAGAAAATTGAGCCATATAGCACTTCAGCTCATCCAAGCATCGTTTTGCTGGCACACGACGGTGACAATGCCTGGGGAGGTGGAAGCAGCTACTACAATGAAGCGGTAACAAGTTTCGCTCACGGCGCTGCAAATGCAGGATACAAACCGACTACCATTCAGCAATTTCTTAAGGATTGCCCTGTTCCGGCCGATGATGTGGTGCATGTGGAAGATGGCGCATGGGTAAATGCCGAAAATGACTGGGGACACCCGCAATTCATCAACTGGCTATGGCCGCTTTTCAGAAAAACGGATTACCGGTTTGATCCGAACGGCTGGACAGAAGATGCCCGCAACTGGGCTGTGATTACTGCAACAGATAATTACGTTACTATGGCCGAAGATCTTGAAGGTGGAAATCTGCGCATTAATTACATAGCTGACGGTGGAAGCGGAGCCTCGAATGCAGAGAAAGCATGGCATTTTTACTTCGGTGGATTAAATTCAGGATTCATGTATTACGGAAAATCGGAAGATATGGAAGTGAAACCCTCTATGACCGGAAATATTGCCATCGAATACGCACAAAAGGTAATCGATTCCAACCCGGGCAATGACAACACCGCACCATCGGTTTTTATTCCGCAGCGATTCCCTTACAATCCCGGTGAAACAGGATTCAGTCCTTATACCGGCTATAAAAAAGTAAACTATTCCAGCGACTTTCATATATGGACATTCGCATACGATGTGAGCGGACTTAACTCCGTGAGATTAAAATTCCGAATAGATAAAGACGGTAAAAATCCAGTTCAAAGCATCCAGAATGACACTTATGCCGGTGGCGATGAAGTGGAGGGATGGCAAAACATCGACATGACCCGTCAACCGATGGCTCCCGACCCGGCTGATCCGGAACTGAACTTTTTCATTCTTCCTAAAGCCAAAGCCGACCTTTGCTTTGCCGAAATCACAGGATTGAAGGATAAACTGGTGGATTACTACGTGGAAGCCACAGACACCAAAGGAAATATATTCAGAACCCCGATTCAGCATGTATATGTTGGAACCGGCGAAGGACAGCTTCCTTCTGATGGCAACGTAAGCTGGGCCCCCGCATCACCCTCATCGGTTGAGACTATCACAATAACCTGCAAAAATGCATCAGCGGCATCAAAATTACACTGGGGAGTAAACTCATGGAATGCCCCCGATGCAGTGTATCGCCCGGAAGAAACCCTTGCCGTATCAGGGAAAGCCGTGGAAACACCTTTCAAACTGGTAGAAGGGAAATGGCAGGTAGTTCTGGGTCCTTTCAACAATCCGTCACAGGCAGTAACATCTGTAAATTTTGTAATAAAACATGAAAACACGTGGGATAACAACGGAGGAAGCGACTACCTGATAACGGTAACACAAGCACAAACAAACAATCCGACTGGCAGAAATATTCTAAAAACACTGGATAAAAACTCGTCCTGCAACTTTAAGCAAGACGACTTCGGTTTTGCCAGTTCAGCAGGAAACACTTTCCGTGGAATAAAAATAATGAGTCTTCCCGCATCGGGTTCATTAACCGCTAACGGGACAGATGTTGCTGTCAATCAGCTTGTAACAGATGTTACAGAACTCACTTTTACAGCTGCGGCAAGTTCTGCCTCTTTCACATTCAGAATAGTGGATAGTGAAAATCTGGAAAGTGATGCTATTTATACGGCCAGTTTCTCAGTTATCGATCCTGCGCAGCAATCTATTACCGTATCGTTCAAAAAACCGGAAAGCTGGGGAACTACACCGGTTTATTTGTGGGCATGGAACGGTTCCGGAAATTTATTCGGGTCCTGGCCCGGAATAGCCATGACAGCCAAAGCCGACAACTGGTACTCCTATACATTCGACAAATCCATCACTTCAGTAAATGTAATATTCAGTAAGAATGGCTCACCGCAATCTGTGGATATCATGGGTTTAACAACATCAACCTGCTACGAAACCAACAATCCGACCGAAAATTTTACTGTCAAAGAAGTGACATGCGGCACAACCGGGTTAATAAATAATCCTGCGCCAGAGCCCATCAGCATTTATCCGCAACCAGCCACTTCCCGGTTCTACATTAACCTGCCAAATACGGGTTATAACGGAGAATACGAGCTGCTTATCATCGACCTGAACGGGAAAAAGGTAATGCAAACATATTTCACCGGGCAAACGGCTCAAATCAACTGTGAAGAAATTACCAAAGGAGTTTACCTGATCCGAATCAGCAATGAAAAGGAAAATGAAATGTTCACGTCCAAACTCGTAAAACTGTAAAGAAAAACATGAAAAAAACAGCAATAGCCGGTATGATACCGGCTATTGCTGTTTGTGACCCCGGCGGGATTCTAACCCACGACCTTCAGAACCGGAATCTGACGTTCTATACAGCTGAACTACGAGGCCTGAAAAATTGTCAGCCTTTCGGCCGATTCGGCTGCAAAGATACAACAAATTAATTTAAATTCAGTCAGCCGGTAGCAATAATTAATCGCTTCTTCGTCCCAGGAAAATCATTAAGTAGTAAAATAATGTTGCCAGCGAACCGATTGCTGCTATAATATAAGTATAAGCAGCAGCTTTCAGAGCTCCTTTGGCGGCATCGTCGGTTTCATAATTGGTTACTCCCGCACTGCTGAGCCATGCCAGAGCATGCTGCGAAGCATTAATTTCCACAGGCAGTGTAACGATACTGAACAAGGTAGTCATAGCGAACAGGATAATCCCGAAAAGCAGTAATCCGGGGAATACATTCAGCAACAGAATGCCGCCAATAAGTATCCACTGCAACCATCTGGAAGCAATACTCACAACCGGAACAAGTTTGGAACGCATCTGCAAAGGTGCGTAAGCTGTAGCGTGCTGCACTGCGTGCCCGCATTCGTGTGCAGCTACTGCGGCGGCAGCCACACTATTGCTTGCATATACAGCCTCGCTCAGATTCACAGTTTTATTCTGTGGATTGTAATGGTCGGTAAGCTGACCGGGAGTAGAAATAATGCTAACATCGGTAATTCCGTTGTCGCGCAGCATTTTCTCCGCCACCTGACGTCCGGTAAGTCCGTGCGACATCAGAATCTGTGAATATTTTCTGAATTTCGACTGGAAATTCATCTGAACTATCCAGCTTAAAAGAGCAACAAGACCGAATAAAATATAGGGTAAATAATTAACGCCAACTGTGGCGGCTGAAGGATAATCGTACATAATTCTGTTTTTTAAGTTATGAAATGATATACATCAAATTGTAAGCCATTTTTCAGATGGCCATGAATTTAGAACAAAAAAATGCCCACTTTGTTTTGGTGAGCATTTTTTGTATTTTCAATCTTCCTGATGTCTGAAAATGGTTTGAGCTCTGTCAGGACCTACCGAGACAATCTTCACAGGCACTCCCAGTTCATCTTCCAGAAAATCAAGATAGGCATTCAGTTCTTCAGGGAATTCGTCCTCACTCTGAATTTTTATCAGGTCGCACTGCCATCCCGGCAGTTCGGCGTAAACCGGCTCGGCAACTTCACTCAGTTCAAAAGGCATCGATTCGATTTCTTCTCCGTTCATCCTATATGCCACACATACCTTAATGGTCTCAAACTCGTCGAGCACATCGCCTTTCATCATGATAAGCCCGGTAACTCCGTTGATCATGATTGCATATTTAAGCGCTACAAGATCAATCCAACCGCAACGGCGCGGTCTTCCGGTTACAGATCCGTACTCGTGTCCCTTGTTGCGCATACTGTCGCCGTCTTCATCAAAAAGTTCGGTAGGAAATGGCCCGCTTCCCACGCGGGTGCAGTAAGCCTTGAAAATTCCGTAAACCTCACCTATATTATGCGGAGCAACTCCCAGACCGATGCAGGAGCCTGCACATACCGTATTGGATGAAGTGACAAAAGGATACGATCCGAAATCCACATCGAGCATCGTGCCCTGAGCTCCTTCGGCCAGAACAGATTTGTCTTCTTTCAGTGCCTGGTTAATATAATTTTCACTGTCAACAAATTCGAACTGTTTCAGACATTCAATACCTTCAAACCAGTCTTTTTCGAGTTCAGCCAGTTCAAACTCCAGGTCGTAGTTTTTCAGAATTTCGAGATGACGTTCAGTGGCCTTTTTGTATTTCTGATCGAAATTATTCTGTATATCACCCACGCGCAATCCGTTGCGGCTTATTTTATCGGTGTATGCAGGTCCGATGCCTTTGCCTGTAGTCCCGATTTTTCCGGCGCCTTTGGCCGATTCATACGCTTTGTCAAGCAGACAATGGGTAGGAAGTATCAGATGTGCTTTTCTGGAAATCTTCAGCCTTTCGGTGAGCGGATGACCCGAACGGGCCAGTGCATCCACTTCTTCTTTGAAAAGGGCCGGATTAAGCACCACACCGTTTCCTATCACGTTCACCTTGTCGCCCTGAAAAATACCGGATGGTATGGAGCGAAGGACGAATTTCTGTCCTTCGAATTCGAGTGTGTGCCCCGCATTGGGTCCTCCCTGAAAACGTGCCACTACATCATAACCGGGCGTAAGTACATCAACCACTTTTCCTTTTCCTTCGTCACCCCACTGAAGTCCTATTAATA
This sequence comes from uncultured Paludibacter sp., assembly GCA_964634605.1. Lineage (GTDB taxonomy): Bacteria > Bacteroidota > Bacteroidia > Bacteroidales > Paludibacteraceae > UPXZ01. The sequence goes on along the minus strand of CAZWLJ010000041.1, from coordinate 23,174 downwards.
CATCCACTTTTTTCATTTTCCAGCTTTTCTATTTTTTCTTAATATTATTGTTTACGTTCATTCAACAGCTGTGCTTTACACTTGCTGCAATAGCCATACAGGTAGAGCGAGTAATGAGTTGGTTCAAAATGAACGAAACTCTTACTTTGAATTGCCGACCGGATTTTTTTATCTGAGAACTCTTTCACTTTTCCGCATTTGGTACATACCATGTGATTGTGCATTGCCGTGCCGAATGTTTTCTCATACTGGGCTATCTGATTACCAAACTGATGCTTGACAATGAGCCTGCTCTCGAGTAAGAGTTCAAGCGTATTGTATACAGTAGCCAGACTCACTCTGTATTCCTTTTGCATGGCATTGTAGAGTAACTCGGCATTGAAGTGTCCCTCGTGCGAAAAGATATGTTCCAGTATGGCATATCTTTCAGGAGTTTTGCGGTGTTTCTTTTCTGCCAGGAATTGTGTAAAAATATTTTTTACATTATCCAGAGAGTAATCTTCCTTCATTAATACTGATTAATTTATTTTTTTTACAAATAACGAGCAAAATTACTACATTATAATGACACTATGTATTAAAATTTCAAAAAAGATATTTCATTTGCTATTTCTCCGGCAATGAATTTTTGAGATATTATATCCGACTGTCCGAAATGAGCGGTCTCACTCCTGACGTATTCCATCATGGATTCATCTCTCCGGCAAAGCCTGCACAGCGTGAGCGAGACTGCGCGGTAAAGATTAAAATTATCGGTATCTGACGATGCTGCCGACATTTTCACAAGTTCACGAGCCTGCTGGTCATCGTACTCTTTCCAAAGTCTGGCGGCCAGGGTAAAACCCGTAATCCTGCTCCATTTTTCATCTGCCAGTATCATCTGAACGGACAACCGGCTGCCGTAAGTAAGTTTTGAAAACAAATTCATGCAAACCTGTTCTACCAGCTCAATGTTATTCACAGACTGCATCCATTCGGCAGCCAAAGTTTCGGTGAATGATTCAACCGGTTGGAGTAAAGTTGCCAGAATCATGGTTTCGCGTACCTGTAAAGCCCAAAGTCTTTGCGCCAGATCATGACTGGGTTTGTATTCTTTTGCCAGTTTTCTGAGGTGAGGCAGGTCCACACCATAGTTTTTCCGGTACACTATCCCCTTCTCATTCATGGAGTCAGCTACTACTCCATTCATCATGGCACGTACTTTTTTCCGGATTTCTGTAACTGCAGCATCGAGCTGGTTGTTTTGAATAAAAAATTTCATTGAATAGTTTTGTTGTATTTTCTGAAAAAAATTTGCACAATCGCAAAATCAGCATTATCTTTGCAGCCACAAAATTATGGTGGTTGTAGCTCAGCTGGTTAGAGCGTCGGATTGTGGTTCCGAAGGTCGTGGGTTCGAACCCCATCATCCACCCACAGTGAAGGAAGTTCAGAAATGGACTTCCTTTTTTGTTTAACTTATCCTTAGGAAAATTTTAAGCACAAAAATACTAAATTATAATTTCTCTTGAGAAATAAATTAGATATAAAAAATCGGCATTATGAAACACTAAATGCTGATTTTTTATTACAATTTTCCTTATAATTAAACAATTTTAATTTACCCGTGTAAGGTGCGCAGGTTTACCTATGGGTAATATCTGCCCTGCTTCTTTACCGCCACATTCATCAGAAAGTAAATCACCCATTGGACTTAATATAAAACTCAACTTTTCTTTATTCCCGTCATTCGGGTCATTAAAGATACTGATGTTAACAGTACCTTCCTGGCCACAAGCAGACTGTTCACCCAAATAATACAACATGTAACTTTTAGTGCTGTGTGAAAAATAACGTCCCATAATTACTTTAGGGCTACTATTTGGAAGAGATAAAGTATTATATATCAAATTTCCGTTAGAATCAGTAATTTTATACCGGATTAATAATCTATCTGTTGTAATCCCCCATGATGTCTCAGTATCTTTTACTATATTAATAAGAAGCGTTTTTCCATCATACATACCAGTCCAGTTGCCCAAGTACTTATTAAACAATCCATTTACATCTTTAAGATAAGCCCCTTCAGGAATTTCAGTCTCTGATTCTATATATTCAATATGCTTTTCTACAGGAATAATTGTTTGCGCAGTAACATTACTAGTAATAAATACAAAAAAAACCATTATAAATAATGTTGTAAAATATATTTTTTTCATTTTCAGTTAATTTAATTATTTATTGGCAATCTATTTTTACAGCTTTATTTTTTTCATTTAAGCTGACGTTTTGAGTAGTATTATCCGATTTTATTTTTACAAGTTTTAGGCCGTTAACAGGGAAATACTGCTGAAGAAAACGGAGAAAACCGGTTTCAAGTAGACTTTTGTTCATTAAGCTTTTATATTCTTTATTAATTACTTCCTTATCCTGATTAAAACACTCTGCAATTTTCGGGTCTTTTGGGTCTCCGTTAAACCGGAGCTGGTAAGCAGTCCCTCCGGATGTAACCACCGTGCCGTACACATCTTTCGTAGAAATACCGTTGTAGTTGGTATTGTGAACTATTTGCAGGAACTTGAGCACATCTTTCGGCGAGAAAATCTGGTATGGTGATACAATATCCCCGTTATCTCTTGTATAACTACCTGTATGGTTGTGGATATATCCCATTGTATTATTTGAATTAACAGGCATTTCCAGAGATGTTCCGCTTTCAGAGGATTTTAATTGAGTAAATGTACCGTCTTTATTCGCACTATATCCTTTTTCTACTTCATCTTTATTGGATGTACTACTCAAGTACTTTCTTAGTTCATCTTGTTTTGCTTTGTAGTTAGGATTACTGTTTAGCTGTTCTTTAGCTTCTTCACATGGAGTTTTTTCATCTATTTCTGGAGGTGCTATTCCTCCACCACCGTCTTTATCTGTTAAACTCATCTGTACTGTATTGCTGTCAACAGTACCAAGAGATGAACTACCTAAAAAAACACTACCAAGGTCTAAATAATCCCTTGTAATATATGGTGAAGTACATACAAATTCATTTAAATTTAATTCATAATCAATATCTCCGTCTGTCTTCATCATTGGAGGCACGCCAGACGTGACCGACGAAATATTCTTCTCATTGGGGACAAGCTTGTATTTAATGTAGCCATCATCATAAACATAACCTGTTATAAACTCACCATCAAGTTGTCGTGCAATAATCTTGCCTCTAAAGTGGTTTGAATTATTATTTGTTGGATATTTGAGAAGAACTGTGCATTTTAATTCACTTTTAATTCTAATTATTAAAATAGATGCCTCTACACTAGGCTCTGATAGTAGTTGTGAGGAATTACTGTTACAAATTCCTTACTGTTCAAGAGTTCTTTTTGATAAATCATTTCCAAATCAGGAACAACAAAGCCATTATTCAATTTACCATCTGTACCAACACGTTTTATATCTTCTGTTTGATAAGGTTGTTTATTCCAAGTAGAAAAAAAGTTCAAGGCTTCCTCAAAACTAACGGTTTCAATATCAACTTTATTTTCAGAGACAAAATCAGTTTCATCTTTAGTACATGAGATTAAAGCAACTATCAGGAAATTTATAATAAATATTACTTTTCTTATGTTTTTCATATTAAAAATAATTTAAGCATCACTTATAAAACATTCAAGTTACCATTTTAAAATTTGGGTTTACCATCCATTCTTTTTTTGTATCAATTTTACGCCTCCTTTCAATTTATTAACCAAGCCTAAGAATAATTAAAAATACAATCAAAACAAAGCAGAATATTTTTTTAATAACAATTAACATTTAATACAGGAAGTGTTCTCTACACAAACATGGTAAATTTATTAATATTCTTCTAAAAAATACTACCTTTGCAATTAATTTTATTTTAACGGAACCATTTATCTTTTTTATTTATACGAAAATGAAAGTCTTAAAATTCGGTGGAACATCAGTAGGATCAGCTTCGCGCATGAAAGAAGTAGCAAAACTGATATTGAACGGAGAGCAGAAAATTGTTGTTTTATCAGCCATGTCGGGTACAACGAACAGCCTGGTAGAGATTGCCGATTATTTCTATAAAAACAATACTTCGGGTGCCCTTGAGAGAATCAACCTGCTCGAACACACCTACATGGATGTGATAAGCGAACTGTATGCCGACGAAAAATACCTGAACAAAGCTCAGGAAATAATCCATACTCACTTTGAATATCTGCGTTCGTTTTCAAAAAGCGTATTTACCGTTTTCGAGGAAAAAGCCATCCTTGCTCAGGGCGAATTGCTCTCTACCAATATGTTTCAGCTATATCTGGAAGAGAAAGGAGTGAACAGCGTGCTTTTACCTGCGCTTGATTACATGCGAATAGATAAAAATTCAGAACCTGACAATGCTTTCATAGCTGAAAACCTGAAAAAAATTCTTGGCGAAAACAAGGGTAAAGAGATTTATATAACCCAGGGTTATATCTGCCGCAATTTTTATGGTGAGATTGACAATCTGCAACGCGGCGGAAGCGATTATTCGGCTTCACTAATCGGGGCAGCAATCAAAGCAGATGAAATTCAGATATGGACAGATATTGACGGTATGCACAACAACGATCCGCGTTACGTGGAAGGCACCAAACCGGTTCCAATGCTGCATTTCGAAGAAGCAGCCGAGCTGGCATATTTCGGTGCAAAAATACTGCACCCGACCTGCATTCTGCCTGCAAAACTTCATAATATACCTGTAAGGCTCCTCAACACGCTTGACCCGGCCGCTCCGGGAACCATTATCTCCAACAAGCGAAAAAGAGGTATTATTGAAGCTGTGGCAGCCAAGGATGGTATCACAGCCATTAAGATAAAATCAGGGCATATGCTTCTGGCTTACGGTTTTCTGAGAAAAGTGTTTGAGATTTTCGAAAGCAACCAGACTCCGATTGACATGATTACAACTTCTGAAGTAGGAGTTTCGTTGACCATCGATAACACGCGTAAACTGGATGAGATAATTAACGACCTGAAAAAATTCGGAACCGTTACGGTAGATAAAGACATGGTCATCATTTGCATCGTGGGCGATATGGAGTACGAACTTACCGGATTTCAGGCAAAAGTTATCAATGCACTGAAAGACATTCCATTACGCATGGTTTCGTACGGCGGAAGTAATTTTAATATTTCGGTTCTGATAAAAGCCGAGGACAAGAAGAAGGCTCTGAACCTACTGAGTGAGGCTTTATTCAACTAACAAAAAACAAACCGATAGGTAAATCAATTACTTATCGGTTTTTTAAGAAACAAACAGGATAATGATAAAAGCACAATACCCTACGGATAAGTTTCAAAACATCCCGACTCCCTTTTACTTTTATGATGTGGAGATACTCCGCAACACGCTGAATGAAATCAAAGCACTGAATTTACCCGAAAATTACATGGTACACTACGCTCTGAAAGCGAATGTGAACCCAAAGATTCTGGAAGTGATTAAAAATGCCGGATTCGGAGCAGACTGTGTAAGCGGAGGAGAAGTACAGGCAGCCATCGACGCGGGATTTCCGGCCTCAAAAATTGTCTTTGCCGGAGTTGGCAAAGCGGATTGGGAGATTAACCTGGCACTTGACAACAACATTTTTTGTTTCAACGTGGAGTCGGTTCCCGAGCTGGAAGTGATCAATGAACTGGCGACAGCAAAGAACAAAAAAGCACAGATTGCACTGCGTATCAACCCCAATGTAAGTGCTCACACTCACCATTACATCACTACCGGACTGAATGAGAACAAATTCGGTATCAACATGGAGGATCTGGATAAAGTGACCGACCTGCTTTCCGAACTCAGTCATATTGAATTCACAGGAATACACTTTCACATCGGCTCACAGATAACAGATATGACAGCATTTCACAACCTGTGTGTCAGGATTGATGAAATCCAGGATATTTTCGAATCAAAAAATATTCAGATAGCTCATATCAACGTAGGTGGAGGATTAGGAGTTAACTACGAGCATCCGAACCACTTCCCGGTTCCTGAGTTCGAGACTTTTTTCAGAACCTATCGCGACCATTTGGTGCTCAAACCCGGGCAAACACTTCATTTTGAGCTCGGGCGGTCAATTGTGGCGCAATGCGGCAGTCTGATTTCGCGTGTTCTGTATGTGAAAGAAGGATCAACGCGAAAATTTGTGATTCTTGATGCCGGTTTCACCGATCTGATAAGGCCTGCCTTGTATCAGGCATATCACCGCATCGAGAATTTGAGCTCAGAAGGGACGACTTATCCTTACGATGTTGTTGGTCCGATATGTGAATCTTCGGATGTTTTTGCAAAGAATTTTATGCTGAACGAGACCAAAAGAGGCGATCTGATAGCTATCCGTTCGGCAGGAGCCTACGGCGAAATCATGGCTTCGCAATACAACCTGCGTTCACTGCCAAAGGCATACACCTCCGATGACCTGAATTAACCTAAGTTGAAAGTTTTTTTTGGAAGATTACATGGATTTTTTTGGAATTATACATTTTACACCTGCTGAATTAAGCCTTCTGGCTGTGCTGCTGACGGGATTCATCGTTCAGTTGTATTATTATATCCGTTATTTCATGGGTATTATCCGTCACAACAAACGTGTCAGGAAAGGTCATATACAATTTCTGAATGCCCGGCCACCGGTATCGGTCGTGATTTGCGCCCGCGATGAAGCCGAGAATCTCCGGAAATTTCTCCCTTTCGTTCTCGAACAGGATTATCCGGATTATGAAGTTATCGTTGTCAACGATGGTTCAACAGACGATACAGATGATTACCTCTCGCTGATGGTTAAAAATTACGATAAACTCAGAACTACCTTTGTGCCGGGTGGTGCCACCAACCTGAGCACCAAAAAACTGGGTCTTACGCTCGGTATAAAGGCCGCAAAGCATGATTTACTCCTCTTTACCGATGCCGACTGCATGCCTGAAGGTAAAAACTGGCTTGCCATGACAGTAAGAAATTTCACACCCGATACTGAATTTGTACTGGGTTACGGTGGTTATCTCCCTAAAAAAGGATTTCTCAACAAACTTATTAAATACGACACCCTGTTTATTGCACTGCAATATCTCGGAATGGCGGTTTCTCATCACCCTTACATGGGCGTGGGCAGAAACCTGGCATACCGTAAGGAAACTTTTTTCAACCTGAAAGGATTTGCTTCGACGCTCAATCTCCTATCTGGTGACGACGACCTGATGGTAAACCGGGGAGCAACACCCGAAAACACCAGAATCGAGGTGTCTCCGGAAAGTGTCACCTGGTCAGAGCCGAAAACCAGTTTCAGAAACTGGATTATTCAGAAAGAAAGGCATCTTTCGGTGTCGGACAAATACAATAACGGAAGCAAATTCCGGCTGACCGTGGAACCGGTTTCACGGGGCGTTTTCTACCTTTCATTCATAGCTGTGATGGTACTGGGAACGCTGGTCTTCAACTGGATAGCTGTCGGATTTGCCCTGCTGCTGTTCTTCTCGCGTTACGTAATGCAATTGTATGTAATAAACAAATCGGCAGCTATTCTCGGCGAACGTAAATTCTGGTTTACCGTTCCGTTTTTTGATTTAATACTGCCACTGATTACTTTATCAGTACTCATTTTCGGGAAAAAGAAGAGACATCTGAAATGGAAGTAACATCGTTTTGATTATTCCCGGAATAAAAATAAAAAAAATAGCAGGTAAAAAAATTGACCGGCTTAAAATACAGAAAAGTTTACTGAACCGTTATTCAGTAAACTTTTTTTATGAAAATCAGGAGTTCATCACAGATTGCCTGAACTCCTGAATGATTGAATGGTAAATTCCGGGTAATGAAAAGATTATTCCCAGTTCAGAATCACTTTTCCGCACTGTCCGCTTTCCATAACATCAAATCCTTTCTGGAAATCGTCCACCTGGAAACGATGTGTAATTACCGGACTCAGGTCAAAACCGGAGATTAACATCTGCTCCATTTTGTACCAGGTTTCCCACATTTCGCGTCCATATATTCCTTTGAGCGTCAGCGCTTTGAATATAATCTTATTCCAGTCAACCGTGGTTGTATTGGGCAGAATGCCGAGCAGCGAAATTTTCGATCCGTTGTACATGTTATCTATCATGTCGCGAAATGCTGATGGTGCTCCCGACATTTCGAGTCCCACATCAAATCCTCTCATACCAAGTTGTTTCATGGCATCCTGAATGGTTTCTCCCTTCGAGGGATTAACAGTCAGGGATGCTCCCATTTTTTTGGCAATTTCGAGCCGGTAATCGCTGAAGTCACTCACCACCACATATCGTGCTCCCGCAAAACGGCTGATTCCTGTTGCCATGGTACCAATAAGACCTGCACCGGTTATCAGCACATCTTCACCAATGAGCGGAAAAGACAATGCTGTATGAGTAGCATTGCCGAAAGGATCCATGATAGAAGCTGTTTCATCGGAAATGCGATCGTCCAGATGAACAACATTGGCAGCCGGAAGCGAAAGATATTCGGCGAATGCACCATCGCGGTTAACACCAATTCCGACTGTGTTTTCACATACGTGTAATTTTCCGCGGCGGCAATTACGGCAATGCCCGCAGGCGATGTGTCCTTCGCCGGTCACACGGTCGCCGATTTTAACTGTCTTTACTCCCCTGCCCTTTTCAACAACCACCCCAACATACTCATGCCCTATGGTCATGGGAACATTTATAGTGCTTTTCGACCAGTCGTCCCATTTGTAGATATGTAAATCAGTTCCGCAGATTGCGGTTTTCTTAATCTTGATCAGCACATCATTGATTCCGATTTCCGGAACCGGTATATCTTCCATCCAGATGCCTTTCTCAGGATATTTTTTTAATAACGCTTTCATGATTTTTTTATAGTTTTTGTAGTATTAAGTAAATCGTTTTTGCATGAATATAATCCGTTGAAAACATATTTCTCCGGATTCAGAGAATCCGGTTATTTTATTACCCCGAATTCTTTTCCCACTTTGGTAAATGCTGCAATACATTTATCCAGATGGTCTTTTTCGTGTGCTGCTGAAATCTGAACCCGAATACGTGCTTCGCCTTTCGGTACTACCGGATAGTAGAAACCAATCACGTAAATGCCCTCATCCAGGAGTCTGGCAGCCACATCCTGCGATAGTTTTGCATCGTAGAGCATCACGGCGCAAATGGCCGATTCGGTAGGCTTGATATCAAAACCGGCTTGTTTCATTTTTGATACAAAGTAAGCGGTATTGGTGTGGAGTTTATCCTGCAGATCATTTGTTTCGTCCATCATTTCGAACATGCGTATTCCGGCAGCTGCCACCATCGGAGGGATGGAGTTTGAGAACAGATATGGTCTTGAACGCTGACGCAACATATCAATAATTTCCTTTTTCCCGGTTGTAAAGCCTCCGATAGCTCCTCCGAATGCTTTTCCGAGGGTTCCGGTAATGATTTCAATTTTTCCTTTCAGGTTGTAACGTTCAGTTACACCCCTTCCGGTCTGACCAACCACTCCGGCAGAATGTGATTCATCTACCATTACCATCGCATCATATTTGCCAGCCAGTTCGTAGATTTTGTCCAGCGGTGCCACGTTACCGTCCATCGAAAACACTCCGTCGGTAACGATTAACCTGAAACGCTGAGCCTGTGCTTTTTTAAGCTGTTCTTCCAGGTCGGCCATATCGGCATTGGCATAGCGGTAGCGCTGTGCTTTGCAAAGCCTTACCCCATCGATAATAGACGCATGATTGAGCGCATCGGAAATAATCGCGTCGTCGGCCGAGAGCAATGGTTCGAATACACCTCCGTTGGCGTCAAAACAGGCAGCATAAAGAATGGTATCTTCGGTTCCGAAAAAACGGGCAACAGATTCTTCGAGTTTTTTGTGAAGATCCTGGGTACCGCATATAAAACGAACTGAGGACATCCCGTAACCGTGTGTGTCGATTGCTGATTTGGCAGCATCTTTCAACTGCTGATTATTGGATAATCCCAGGTAGTTGTTGGCACAAAAATTAAGCACTTCCTTACCATCAGATACACGGATGGCCGCATCCTGAGGTGATACGATGATTCTTTCCTTTTTATTCAGCCCGGCTTCTTCAATGCCCTGTAATTCACTCTGTAAAAATGATTTAAAATTCTGATACATATATATTTAAATTTAAAGTTGTTCGGTCTTAATTCAACACAAAGATAGTGATTTAATCTTAAAGAGAATTTGTAAAATGAAGATTTGTTGCCTGAGGCAGAGGCTACCGAAGCGCAAACGTATGCAGCTGAATATCAATCGAGTAGAAAATTCATCTGCTGAATCTGTCAGTGTCTTTTAATTTCTTTAACGGGCAGTGTCAGAGTATTGATTTCATCAATTTCAATTTTCTCAAATCCGAGTTCCTCAAGCAGCGAAGTGATGTATTTATGTGCCTGATCTGACGATTCGGTAAGAATACCCTTCGAAATCGCATCGCGGATAATCTTATTTTTCTCACCCACAATAGCCTTCTGATAATCAGACACTTTAACAGGATTAAGGATATTCATGCTTTGGTCGAACACCTGAAGCGATTTCTCGTCGATTACCGTTTCCTGGATTACAGGTTTTGCCAATCCGATTTTAACCTGCTTTCCGGATACGTGTACGGTTGTCTTGCTCATGTCAATCCCGGCTTTTACGTATCCGCTGTATTGTATCAAAAATGATTTATCGGTGAGAGGTACCTGAAAATTCATGAATTTCATATAATCTTTATAGCTTATTACTCCCGTATAGCTGTATTTCACCAGCGACAACTCCCCGATGTATGAAATTTTCTCCATAATAGCTGTACTGTCGTATTCAGATTTATCCTGAGAATGCCCGGAGCGATACAGCAAGAAAGCAAGCACAAGAGCAACAGCAAGAAGCAGCCATACTGCTAAATTATTTCTTCTCATTGATTAGTTCATTTTATTGTTTGTCATAAATAGTTCATTCAGCCTGTTTCACTCTGATACAAACTAACCGGTGACCAGATATAGCAGCAAAATAAGCAGAGCTATCACACTGACAACAGAACCGAAAATGACAAGCATGAGCTTAAAAAATTGTTTATTCTCCATTTTTATCCGTTTATCAAATGATGACAAAGATAAGTAATTTTGTTGTTCTTCACACACGCTTTTTTTGTTAAATCAGTTCATTAAATATGCTCGTAAAAGTCATTCAATAAGCAAACCGAACCGGTAAAAAATCAATTCTGATTATATGAAAATACAGCAACAAAAGTCACCCAACAGACTCATTATCAACATTTAACAATCTTCACTAAATATTCACTTAAATACAGGGCAATATCGTTAAAGTAATATATAAATGAGCACAAAACAACATTTACTACATTTTTTTTATGCAACTTTGCAACCGTAAATTTAAAATCAGTCTGCTTATTTTTTTATTTTTTTCTTTAATGAATTTTTTTTCGCTTAGAAACTTCCCTACCATCATTTTACTCTCGCTGTTGTCATTCAACGCTTTTTCAAAGGACGAAAAACAACCTGATAAAAAGGGGGAAAATACAATTTCTGCAACGCAGAAACTTAATATCCTGTCTGAAAAGAATATCTTTCAAATGTACAATGGGCTTCGGCTCGAAGAAAAAGGGCTTTCACAGCCTGCCTTTGATTATGCTATAAGCAATTACAGCTTGCTTAAGAAAAAAGGCATGCTCGGTAACGACTCAATCATCACTATCGTTGATTTTGATCAGCCCAGCTATCAGAAAAGAATGTATATCATTGACATTAAGCATTCTAAGATTCTTTTCAATACCTGGACTGCTCACGGTAGAAACACGGGTAAGATAGTTGCCAGGGACTTCAGCAATTCACCCAAATCACTTAAAAGCAGCCTTGGAACCTACTTAACGGAAGAAACCTATATCGGCAAACATGGTTATTCACTCCGGCTGGTCGGACTCGAAAAAAGTAACTCATGCACATACCAACGCGCCATTGTAGTACACGGCGCTGATTATGTAAGCCAGAAAATGATTAATAATACGGGTTACATCGGAAGAAGTTTCGGATGCCCGGCAGTACCTTACGAACTGTCAAAACCAATTATTGACAAAATTAAAGGCGGTTCGTTCTTCTTTATCTACAACAGTTCATATCGTCCCTCGATACTGATCTGACAATATGGTATTGCTTCATCAATAAGGTTGAAAAATCACATTTCAGCCTTTTTTTTATTGCATTGCAGTGAAAACAATGCTTTTATTATCCTGAAAAAAAACCTAACTTTGCGTATTCATTAACTGACAGAAGATGCCCCCATTAGCTGAACGGATGCGTCCGCAAAATCTGGACGAATACATAGGACAAAAACACCTGGTCGGGAAAGACTCCATTCTCAGGCTCATGATTGATTCGGGGAATATTTCTTCGTTTATTCTCTGGGGTCCTCCGGGTGTTGGCAAAACTACTCTTGCCCGTATCATTGCCAATCAGCTTAAACGTCCTTTCTACACCCTGAGTGCAGTATCTTCAGGTGTGAAGGATGTCAGGGAAGTGATTGAAAAGGCCAAATCGAGCCGTTTCTTTTCGCAGGCAAGTCCCATACTTTTCATCGATGAAATTCACCGGTTCAGCAAATCGCAGCAGGATTCACTGCTCGGAGCAGTTGAAAACGGTACGGTCACCCTGATTGGAGCCACCACTGAGAATCCATCGTTCGAAGTAATCACCCCGCTACTGTCGCGCTGCCAGGTATATGTACTGAAGCCACTTGAAGACGAGGATTTGATGGAGTTAGCCAATCGGGTGATAAAAAACGATACCGAACTCAGGAAAAGAACCATTATTTTTGATGAGAAAGAAGCAATGCTGCGTTTCTCGGGTGGCGATGCACGCAAACTGCTGAATATCATCGAACTGGTTGTCGGATCGGAATCTGAAGCGGAAGTACATATCACTAACGAAACAGTAACCAACCGGCTTCAGCAAAACCCGATGGCATACGACAAAGATGGCGAGGTACATTACGATATCATTTCGGCATTCATAAAGTCCATACGCGGAAGCGATCCTGACGCAGCTGTGTACTGGCTGGCACGGATGGTAGCCGGTGGCGAGGATCCGAAATTCATTGCCCGTCGCCTGGTAATTTCTGCCGCCGAAGATATCGGGCTTGCCAATCCCAATGCATTGTTGTTAGCCAACGCGTGCTTTGATGCGCTGCACAAAATCGGCTGGCCCGAAGGCAGAATTATATTGGCCGAAACAACAATTTACCTGGCTTCATCAGCAAAAAGTAATTCTGCATACCTGGCAATCGACGGGGCGCTGCAACTGGTCGAAAGAACCGGAAATCTGCCGGTACCACTTCACCTGCGTAATGCTCCGACAAAACTTATGAAAGACATGAATTACGGTAAGGGGTATAAATATGCCCATGATTTCGACAATAATTTCGTGAATCAGCAATATTTGCCTGATAAAATAAAAAAAGAAAGCATCTGGAAAGTTCAGGAAAATCCGGCCGAGAAAAAAATGGCCGAATGGCTTCGGACACTCTGGAAAGGAAAATATTAAAATACAAATAATGAAAAAGTTCTTTTTTATAATTCTGGCTGCATGCGTTTTCATGTCATGCTCCTATAAAACTCAGACAATAAAGAGCAACTCTTATCCGGCTGAAATGAATGTTATGACTTTCAACATCAGGTATGACAATCCCGCCGACAATCAGAACAACTGGAAATTCAGAAAAGAACGTGTGGCAAATTCGATCCTTTTCTACGAAGCCGATGTGGCAGGAATGCAGGAAGTACTCCACAACCAGCTAGTTGATTTACAAAAATCGTTACCCAGCTATAAGTACGTGGGTGCAGGCAGAACCGACGGCAAGGAAAAAGGTGAATACAGCCCCATATTTTACAATGCAGACAAATTAATGGTTGTTTCGTCAGGTAACTTCTGGCTTAGCGAAACGCCTGAATCTGTAGGGATAAAAGGCTGGGATGCTGCTATCGAGCGAATCGCAACTTGGGCAATACTGAGCGGGCATCAGGGCAGAAAGCCTTTTTTTGTTCTGAACACACATTTTGACCACATCGGCACACAAGCACGCAGGGAAAGCGGCAATCTGATAATGAAAAAAGTAAGTGAGCTGGCAGGTGAAATGCCTGTAATGGTGATGGGTGATTTCAACGCTTCGCCGGAATCATTCGTAGTCACAAACATTACCGACTCGTCGAATCCTCTTCATTTAACCGATTCGAGAACTGTTGCGCCATTAATATATGGCCCGGAGTGGTCTTTTCATGGTTTCGGAAAGTCTCCGCTGGAAGAAAGAGAACGGATTGATTATATTTTTATAAAAAACAACATCAAGGTGCTGAAATACGGGATACTGGCAGAGCAGGATGGAGTTGCTTTTTTATCTGACCATTGTCCGGTACTGATTAAAGTACAGTTTTAATCGGGCAGGTCTGCTTCGAGTCTGAAATTCTCACCGTCGAAAACACCGTAAGAATAGATTCCGATAAAATCGCCCAGAATAATTACGCGTGATTTGTTTTTCAGCTCCAGGTCAAGTTCAATGTGACGGTGCCCGAAGATCAGGAAGTCAACATCGTGTTTTTCCACATATTTTTTAGCATAAACGACCAGAAGCTCTTTTTCTTCTCCCTGATAGTCGTTTTCAAGATGAAGAATCTTTTCTCTGTTATTCTTTGACCACTTGTAGCCGAAACTCTGCCCAATCCGCGGAGGAATCAGCCCGAATAACTTCTGAAGAACAGGATTGTGAAAGATTCTACGGATTATCTTAAATCCTTTCTCGTCCGAATAAATCTCGTCGCCATGTGCCAGGAAGAACTTCTTGCCGCCTAATTCCAGCGTTTTGGCTTCGCGGTGTATTTTCAGACCTATCTCGTTCTCGAGGTATCCAAAAGTCCAGATATCGTGATTTCCCGTAAAATAATGTATTTCAATGCCTCTGTCAGTCAGTTCAGCCATTTTGCCCAGAAAACGGACAAATCCAGTAGGTACAACAGTTTTATATTCGAACCAGAAATCAAACATATCACCAAGCATGTAGATGGCTTTTGCGTCGTCTTTCACTTTGTCGAGCCATCTGACCAGACGCATCTCGTGCTGGTAAGGATCGGTTACCAAACGGGAACCCAAATGAGCATCGGAAATAAAATATATCATCAAAGAAACAACTTTAACATATTGAATGTAAATACATTAACTCAATAGATTTACAAAAATCCCAGTTCGAGCCGGGCTTCCTCAGTCATCATATCTTTATCCCAAGGTGGGTCAAAAACGATATTCACATTGGCTTTCTGAATGCCTTCTACGCTCTCAACTTTCATAATTACATCTTCCACGATAAAATCCACAGCAGGGCAATTGGGTGCAGTAAGCGTCATATCTATATCAACGACTCCATCATCTTTGACCTCTATTCTGTAAATCAAACCGAGATCATAAATATTTACAGGTATCTCGGGATCGAAAACGGTTCGAAGCATCCGGACAATTCTTTCTTCTTTTTCTAAAAATTCATTCATACTCATTCTGTTCAATTTACTTTCAAACAAATAAACACCTCAAAAAGTTGTTTCAACGCTCACTTTCTGATACCAAACTATCAAAGACGTCATACTGCGAAACCAGTTTACCATCTATCACCACCACAGTAGTGACTTTTGCCGTGACACAAAGCTTGTTGTCCGGTTTCCGGTAAATAGCCTGATGGAAAACATACTTCACTCCTTCTTTTTTTACGTTAAGCCTGCAGATAAATTCATCCCTGGACCGCAGGGAGTTTTTGTACGCTATCTCTACCCGTGCCACAACTGCATCAACTCCCGCATCATGAAGCTCTGAAAAACTTACATTTCTGCTTAATAAAAACTCATGACGCGCATGTTCCAGGTAATTCTGATATACAGAGTTATTGACTATTCCCTGTAAATCGCACTCGTAATCGCGCACCTTGAAATCGAGTTCAAAAATGAATTTACTCATATCTGCTTTTTTGAATTAAGAATCATAAAAGTGAAAAAACGAACTACTTTTTCCGTATAATTGTTAAACCGTCGCGTAGTGGCAGAATGACTTTCTCAACGCGTTTGTCTGCTTTAATGCGGTCGTTGAAACGTATTATTTCCTTTGTTTGTTTGTCCGATGACGATACATTCTCAATCACTTTACCGGCCCAAATTGTATTGTCGGCGATGATAAAGCCGCCGGAGTTCACTTTAGGGATGACAGCTTCATAATACATTCTGTACTGGCATTTATCGGCATCAATAAAAACAAGGTCATACATCCTTTGAAGAGCAGGAATAATCTCCAGAGCATCGCCGATGTGCAGATTAATCTTGCCTCCCAGGGGTGATTTGCTGAAATTATCCCGGATAAATTCCTCAAGTTCATCGTCGATTTCGATTGTATCCAGACATCCGTCGTGAGGTAGCGACTCGGCAAAACAAAGCGCTGAATATCCCGTAAATGTGCCTATTTCGAGTATATTTACCGGTCGAATCATTTTTGCTATCATACTCAGCACCCGTCCCTGGAGGTGTCCGGAACACATCCGCGGATTCATTTGCGTTACCCACGTGCTTCGGTTGATAGCTGCCAGGTAATCGGGCTCGTCATCAATGTGTTGCAATATGTAATCGTCAAGCGTCATCATCAAATCAGGTGTACTTCAGCACAGACAATTTATTCACGTCAAAAATTTCTCTGGCTACCAGCAACATACGTTCGGGGGTAATGGCTTCAATTTTTTTCCTGATCTGTTCGTTGTTGTCAAATTTCCCATAGCGGAGATAGCTTTTCCCCAGCGAAAGCGCCATATTTTCTTTGTTTTCTGCAGCTATAGCCAGTTGCCCCATAAGCTGTAGCTTATACTTCTTTAGTTTTGATTCGGAGATTTTATTTTCACACAATTTTGCCAGTTCTCCGATTACCAGTTTTTCACATTTACGTACATTTTCAGGGTCAGTACCAAAATATACTCCCCACCATCCACAATCGGTAAATGACTGAAAAGTAGATTCAACGGAATAAACCAGCCCGTTACGTTCGCGCAACGAAAGATTCAGCAGACTGTTCATGCCTGGTCCGCCCAGAATATTGTTGAGCAGATACATAGTCATTCTTTCAGGATGATAAATATCGTATGCCCTGGCTCCTATCAGGCAATGTACCTGATGCGTATCCCTGTTGAATATTTTCTTTTCGAAAGCGGGAACCTCAGGAGCTATACGGACATGATTACAAGTGCCTTTTTGATGAAAGTGAAAATACTTCGACACCCATTTGACAATTTTCTGCATATCCGTGCTGCCAAGCGAGAAGAAAACCATATTCTCCGGCTGGTAATACGTATGATAAAATTCCAGTGCTTTACCTGAAGTGAAGGTATCCAGAATCTCGCTTTTACCCAATACATTATGCGACATCGGATTAGAATCAAAAAGCATCTCCTCAAAGTCGTCGTATATCAATTCGGAGGGTATATCCTTATAAGATTTTATTTCATCCTGAATGACCACCAGCTCTTTACTTACTTCCGATTCGGGAAATACCGAGTGTTGTATCAGGTCGCTGATCAATTCAATGGTTCGTTCGGTATATTCACTCAGGAATCCAGCGTATAACACGGTTTCTTCCTTTGAAGTATAGGCATTCAATTCTCCGCCTACGTCTTCGAGTCTGTTGATAATCTGGGAAGATCGTCTTTTGCTGGTTCCCTTGAACAACATGTGTTCGATAAAGTGTGCCATTCCCAGTTCATCGCCCTTCTCGTCTCTCGAACCTGCATTAACGATGACTCCGCAATACGAAACAGACGATTCCTGATGCAAATGAATTACTCTGAGCCCGTTATCAAGCTGATATGTATTGTAATTTTCCAAATATTTAATTTCTAAAAAAATTGTCTGCAAAGTTAATACAATTTATTCACGCAAAAAAGGCTGCCCGGAAGCAGCCTTTTTTTATATTCAGGAGATTGGATAGTTATTTTCTCTTTACTGAGTCAATGCTTGTAATTACCTGTTTTGCAATTGCATTCTGAGGATCGAGTTCGAGTACTTTTACCCAGTAAGTTCTTGATTGCTGATAGTCATCCTTTTTCAGGAAGTAGATACCCATGTACTGATATACTTCCATTATATCGTTTTTGCGTTCAGCCAGGTTGGGCAGCATGATTGCAAGAGCTTTTTCGTAATATGGTTTCGCGAGTCCCTGGGTTGTTTCAGGATCTAATGCCGAGTTGGCACGTGCCTGCGAAAGATAACCTAAATAATGTTCAGGAAAAGTTGTAGCCATTTTTCCAAAAACTTCTGCTGCTTTTGTAAGGTATTCGTTGCGTTTCAATATATCCGGAATCGATACCGCGTCGGTTCCTGCACTGTAATATGATGCTCCGAGTGAATAAATGTCGGCCATCGAATGTGCTGGATTAATATCTATTGCTTTCTGATAGTACTCAATAGCTTTCGGATAATTTTTAGCCCGGTCATAAGCCCTTGCAATATCCGTAATGGTAGCTACCTTGGTTGTATCCGTTTTATAAGCTAATTCAAAATACTTTGCTGCGTTGTTGTAGTCCTTTTTCTTGTTGAGCATATCGGCAAAGAAAGCATAATCCTGGAAAATCAGTTCAGAGGCACTGGTAGTGTTTACAAGTGTTTCAGCAATCGGAATAGCTTCTTCGAATTTGCTCAAATCATGCAGACTGTACATTTTCAGACGATTAGTTACGGTATTAACCGGTGCTTTTGCTAATGCTTCAAGCGAGCCCTGATAATCTTTGTTGAAATAAAGTATCTCACCATAAGTCTGATAATCATCCGGTTGCGGATTAATAAGGCTCATATATTTTTCAAACGCTTTTTTAGCTTCGGGATAAAAACCGTTTTTATAACGAAGGTCAGCCTGAGTTTTCCATCCGTATTCGTAGTTTGGATCTAGCGAAGTTGTTTTATCCAGATAATCGAAAGCAATTTGTTTTCTGGTGCCTACATAAAGCTGTGCGAGTTTGACAAGCGCGATTTTTGAATTCGGATCGAAATAAACGGCATTTTCAAAACTTACAGCAGCCTCATTGTTTTTTCCCTGTGCCATCATCTGATTGCCTTCCAGAATGTAGGGAAGAGCACTCTTTTTGTCGGCTTTCTTGGCTTTAGCCAGAAACATATCAGTAAGCGGCTTATTATTAATCAAAGCAAACACTTCTGCAATAGCTACCTGCATTTTCGGATCTTTCTTATACAGTTTATTGCTGCTGATTGCCTTGAGTGCTTTTTCAGCTGTTTTAGGATCGGTAGCCAGCTGAATAGCTGCCAGACCTACACTATTGAAAAGATTGGCCGGATCGGCTTTTAATCCTTTGTTAAAAGACTCACTTGCCGCATTTTTATTGTTTTCTTTCAGATTAATCATTCCCAGATAATAATAATCTATTGCATCAAGATTTGCTGAGGCTAAAAACAGAGATTTGGCTTTTTTCATATCTCCGGATTCGTAATAATCAATCGCTGTTTTATTGCTTGCAGACAACATGGTAAAAAGTGCCACAAACATTGTCAAAATCATTCCTTTTTTCATTTTTCTTTAATATAATTGTTAGTATTTATTTCTGTTTTAATGTGTATTTACCAAATTTTGTACCAAAACATCCTTTAAGCTGTATTTAGTACTAATTTACAATCTTCACAGCCTGTATAGGCATGGTTGAAGGTAAAAGACCTGTCCGTTTGATGATACGCTGCCCTTTATCTCCGATAATGAAACGGGTAAATCCTTTAGGTAATTCGCCGCGCGGATCATTCAATAATATAAAAATAGCACGTCTGAACGGATATTCTCCATTGTACAAATAGTACTGAAGAGGCTGAACACTGTTTTCAGCATTCGCTTTATCATCGTATGAAACTTTCATAACGCGAATTTTGGAGGTAAAATCAACTACCAGCGAGTCGTTCATATCGCTTATATGGTTCACTCCGATAAGTCCCAGCGAATTTGGTACCTTAGCCACATGCTCTACCACTTCCTCGTTCAGTTCGAGAGCGCTCAGATTGCGTGAAAGTGGTTTGTCACGGCAGATCGAGTCGTTGGCGTAGCGTACGATGCTTGAATTGGTATTATCAAATACAACCTGTATCTTTCCCAGTTTTGAGCCCGGATAAATCTGATTCCATTGAGTTACTTCACCGGTGAGAATGCGCTGCATGTCTTTAACGCTGATTACGGAGTCTTTGTTAGCTGGATGGGTTATGATGGCTACTCCGTCAATAGCTATCCTGATAACTTCGGGTTGAAATGTTTTTTCGTGAAAAAAATTGAGTTCTGCCTGAGTTAATTTACGGGCAGTGACTGCAAAACGTACGCTATCCTTTTTCAGAAGTTCAATTGCCTCCTGTTCGGAAGTATAAATAGGTTCTATCTTTACCGGGTATAAATTTTGAAAAACCTCTATTTCGTTCTGCATCACGTTTTGTACAGTCTGATCTACGGCTATTTTTATATAACCGCTGGTCATCGTGTTAGAGTTTTCGCTATTCCTGGCTTTTTTGCCGCATGCGGTCATCATTAATAACGACAGCAGCAATACTGTAAGAAGTGCTTCTTTTTTCATTGTTTTTAAAAAATCAGGTATAGGTATAATGTTTTTTATGGAATCAATTTCTGCATTAATTATAATGTGGAAATAACTGATTTTATTGTGTTAAACAAGACAAAATTTAATCAAATCCTGAAAATTCAAGACTGATTAAATTTTGTCATTTTTTTGATTTGTTTTATTAAGTATTATTGCAACTTAAACTGAACGGGTAATGTATAGCGAACTTTTACCGCATTTCCACCCTGTTTACCGGGTATCCATTTTGGCATGGATCTGATTACACGGATTGCTTCTTTATCCAGGCTCGCGTCCACACCGCGCACTACTCTTACGTCTTCAATTTCACCGTTACGTCCTACCACAAACTGACAGGTAACACGTCCCTGTATGTTGTTTTCCTGAGCAATAACCGGATAGTTGATATTTTTACTGAGCCATTCGTACATGGCTGCTTCACCTCCCGGGAACGAGGGTGGTTGCTCCACGATTTCGAATACTTTTTCTTCCACTACTTCTTCCTGCACAATGACTTTGTGTTCCTGAAGTGTAGCAATATCCACACCGGTTTCCTCATTGGTTCCCTTAACGTCGGCTATAGATATCTGAACGTCAGATTTCACCAACTCTTCCTGTGATTTCATTGTCTGATCATCTGGTACTTCCTCGTCTTTTTTGATAACGGGTGCAGTAAACTGGATCGTACTTTTCAACTCAACGGGAGGTGGAGCTTCGAATTTTTTAACCACATTTTCTTCGGGAACATCAGGTTTATTGAGCTTTATATCTGACAATTCTGAAACCTCAGTCATAGCTTCTCTTGCTTCTTTAGCTTTATTATATTGGGTAATCCCAATAGAAGCCAAAACAATTAAGAATGCAGCAGCTACAACTGCAAGGAATGCAAAAGTATGCCTTTTGGGGGAATTTTTACGAAGCGTATATGCACCGTAACTTTTATTCCTTCCCTCGAAGATCATATCAATCCACTTCTCAGATGTTAAATTTATGTCTTTTGCCATTATTTATTAGTTTTTTAAAACTGTTACTTTACTGGAGAATAATTAAGGTTTAGCTGTAAATTCCACTCCGGAATTAGTCAGAATCTTCTTATCATTCTCGTCTACCTCGGTAATTGCATATTTACCTACGCTTGTTATCAGCATTTCGTCAAGAGCTGTAACCAGGTTGTCATAGTTGGAATTATCGAGCGGTTTGATGATAACCGTAGGAGTTCCGTCCTGTACCTTTATTTTACTCAGCTCCTTATCATATTGCTCTTGAGTGATCTGCATTCTCAGTTTCTTGTCTTTCAACTCATTTACCTGCGATACGGCCTTCCGGTTTTTTTCAAGAATTATTTTTCTTAAACCTTCAGCAGCAAATGTGGTCGATTTCAGGAAGTTGGGAGTCTGTAGATCGGGCTCACCCATGAAATAATACACCTTGTTGTCTGCTCCCAGATAGAGAGTAACAGCTTCTGAAGCCTTCGCAAGAGTCTGGTTTTTTTCATCCCCTTTTTCTTTTGAAGGCAAGGCTATTTCCATGGTTTGAGGTTTACTCAAAGTCGTGGCAAGCATAAAGAAAGTAAGGAGCAACATAATCATATCCACCATAGGAGTAAAGTCTACTCTGGTATCCATTTTTTTACGTTCGCCTTTTTTTCCGCTGCCGCCGGAATCAACTTGCATCATATCTTTATAAAGTTTTAATAGTTATTGTCATTTCCGTCTCCTGCTTATGTGAAGAAAGAAACGTATTTACTGGTTAATTTCCTGCTTTTGCAGGTGTCGTTTCAACTTCACGGAGTGAAGTGATCAAATTATAACGGTTTTCTTTTAAGTCCTGAAGAGAACCCATCACACTTTTAATAGAAGTATAAGGTGTTTCTGAGTCAGCTTTGATAGCTATAACCATTTCTTTTCCTTTTACTTCGCGTGCAGCCAATACCCATCCTTTGAACTGATTGTCAGTTGAATCTTTTGGTATACCGAGTTTTGGCAATTCTTCTGCCCTTTTTTCTTCGGGAAGAGCCATGAATTGCTTGAAACTTTGCATTGGGAAACCGAAGGATGTGGCGATACTGAATTCGTATTTTTCCTTATCGGTAAGCTGTATATTGTAAGCGGATGCCATTTTCTCAAGAGCTGCAATTCTGTCATTTGGATTGTCAATATCCAAAAACACCTGACCAGTAGGAGATATCAACACTGAGAGTATGTTCTTTTCAGGAATTTTAATCTCTGAAACGGACAACGGAGTGGCTACAGTTACTGGTTCAGGTTTCAGAAACGTAGAAGTAAGCATGAAGAATGTGAGCAATAATACCATTACGTCGCTCATAGGGGTCATGTCAATCCACGTATCTTTCCTTTTAACTTTAATTTTTGGCATTTTTTCTTTCTTTAAATTAATTGTATGAATCAATTATAAATAGGATAGTAATTTAATTGAAATTAAATTACCTTGGTTTGTTACAATCAGATTCTAATTAATGCTTAGATTGGAAAACACCTGTGATTGCAAATCCGATTTCGTC
>CAZWLJ010000040.1:0-29352 GCA_964634605.1 uncultured Paludibacter sp. | reverse complement strand
AAAAGGAATTAGTTGCCCTACAAAGTAACATGCGTAATTTCGCATTTTCTTTAACTCTCAATCGTGATGATGCCGAGGATCTTTTGCAAGACACAACCCTGAAAGTGCTTGATAATCAGGATAAATTTACTGAGAATGTGAATTTCAAGGGTTGGGTCCTGACCATAATGAAGAATATATTTATTAACAATTATCGGAAAATTGTTAGAAATCAAACTGTTTTTGATCGTACCGAAGACCTTCATCACCTGAATCTGCCTCAAAACTCAGGTTTTGAAACTCCTGAAGGAGCTTATTCAGTCGGAGAAATCAGTAACAACATCAATGCTTTTGCCGACGAGTACCGAATCCCATTTTCCATGCACATTCAAGGCTTCAAATACGAAGAAATTGCACAAAAAATGAATTTACCCATCGGGACTGTTAAAAGCCGGATTTTCCTTGCACGTAAACGACTGCAGGAACAACTGAAAGATTATCAGTAACAACAATTTACTCTGTAAAATAATCAGATGAATGGATAGCATTAACTTGCTGTCCATTCATTTTTTTAAAATATTATACGATATTCAGACACGATTATGCACCTTTTTTGAGATAATTCTCCGACCCGGAATCAAAAAAATTGCTCTATCTTTGTAAACACCGTAAAAACTGTAACGACAATTACCTTATTTAATATTCAAAATAACCATGAGAAAACTGAAAAAAGCAATATTTTCACTGATTTTTCTGGCGGCTGGAGCAGCATCAGTACCGGCACAGACAGCTGACAAAGTTAATTATTTCACACTAAGCGATGTCAGGCTTCTCGAAAGCCCGTTCAGGCATGCCGAACAGCTGGATATGAAATACCTGCTCGATTTGGAAGCTGACAGGCTGCTGGCTCCATACTTGCGCGAAGCAGGCATTGCTCCGAAAGCAGAAAGCTATACGAACTGGGAAAATACAGGCCTCGACGGGCACATCGGAGGACATTACCTGTCGGCCCTTGCATCCATGTATGCCTCAACCGGAAATATGGAAATTAAAAAGAGGCTTGAATACATGATAAGTGAGCTCAAAAGAGCACAGGATGCCGGTGGAAACGGATACATAGGTGGAGTTCCCGGCGGCAGGGTCATGTGGGAAGAAGCAGGTAAAGGAAAAATCGATGCCAATAACTTCGGAATGAACGGGAAATGGGTACCGCTTTACAATATCCATAAAACATTTGCCGGACTCCGTGATGCTTTTCTGACAGCCGGTAACCAGCAGGCACGTGAAATACTGGAAAAATACGGCGAATGGGCAGGAAATCTTTTCTCAAAACTCACCGACGACCAATTGCAGAATATGCTCCGGAGCGAACACGGTGGCATGAACGAAATTTTTGCTGATTTATATGCCATCACAGGCGACGAAAAATACCTGAATCTGGCACGAAGATTCTCACACCGGGTTATTCTTGATCCGCTTTTGAATAAAGAGGACAAACTGACAGGCCTTCATGCAAACACGCAGATTCCCAAGGTGGCAGGATTCAAAAGAATTTCGGAACTCGACGGTAACAAAGCCTGGAGCGATGCAGCTCTTTATTTTTGGGAAAACGTGACTCAAAAACGCACGGTAAGCATCGGGGGTAACAGCGTTTCGGAACATTTCAATCCGGTGGACGACTATTCACGTATGCTGAGCAGTGTCGAAGGTCCTGAAACGTGCAACTCATACAACATGCTGCGATTAACAAAAATGCTTTATAAAACGTACGCAGAACCTAAATTCATTGATTTCTACGAAAGAGCACTCTACAACCACATACTATCCACTCAGCATCCTCAGACAGGCGGTCTCGTTTATTTTACTCCCATGAGGCCAGGCCATTACAGAGTATATTCACAGACTCAAACCAGTTTCTGGTGTTGTGTAGGTTCTGGTATCGAAAACCACGCAAAATATGGCGAAATGATTTATGCATCTTCGGGTAATGATCTGTATGTCAATTTGTTCATTCCATCCCGGCTGGTATGGAAAGAAAAAAATACCGAAATCGTTCAGGAAAACAACTTCCCGGCCGAAGCTCAGACACAATTGATGATCAATCCGAAAAAGAAAACCCGTTTCACGCTTAAAATACGATATCCCGGATGGATAGCTAACCGGCAGCCAGAAGTCAGCATCAACGGGAAACTTGTAACGGTTGATTTGTCGAATGGATATATATCAATCGACAGAAAATGGAAAAAAAATGACAAGGTAGTTGTTAAACTGACCATGCAGGTCACTGCAGAGCAGATACCTGATAAATCAAACTATTTTTCGTTCCTTTACGGACCGATTGTACTGGCCGCCAAAACCGGAACGGAAGACATGGATGGAATCTTTGCGGACGACAGCCGTGGAGGCCATATTGCACACGGAAGGCAGGTTTCGCAAAAAGAAATGCCGATTATTATCGGCGAAAAGGATAAACTTTCATCGCTGGTAAAACCTGTTGAAGGCAAGCCGCTTAATTTTCTTCTCACTGGTCTGTTTCCCGAAAAATATGCCGAAGGATTGACGTTGATTCCTTTTAACCGGTTGCATGAATCCCGCTACATCATTTACTTTGCTCAGGCTTCAGCTGACGAGGCTAATGAAATAAGAAAAAAAATTGAGCACGACGAAAAGGAGAAAATGAGGCTGAATAATCTCACAGTTGACGGGGTGGTATGCGGCGAGCAGCAACCCGAAACTGATCATTTTATCCGGTTTGAAAATTCGCAGACCGGTTTCGTGGAAGATATTCAGTGGAGGAGCGCCCGCGGATGGTTCAGATACCGCTTGAAAAACAATGACAGGAAGGCAGAAACGTTGTATATAAAATACTTTAATGCCGAACGCTCTCGAAATTTTGATGTCTTGATCAACGATATCAGAGTTGCTTCGCTTTCGCTCACGGGTAATAATGGAAACAACTTACAAACGGCTGTTTACTCCGTTCCGGCTACTGAAAAGGATAAGGATAGTCTCACAGTGAAGTTTGTGCCGATGCCCGGAAGTCAGACTGCCAGCATTGCTGAAGTTCGTTTACTCAACAAACCACACACCGGCGAGGAATATGCAGCATACCTTTTCACCTATTTTACAGGCAACAGGGTGAACGAGGAAGCCATCAGGTTTGGTATCAGCAGGGATGGATTCAACTTCCATGCGCTGAACAACAACAATCCGGTTATTGATTCGAAAGTTATCAGCTCGACCGGAGGTGTGCGCGATCCTCACATACTCCGCAGTCAGGATGGTAAAACATTCTATATGGTCGTAACCGACATGACTTCCTCTAAGGGTTGGGATTCAAATCGTGCGATGGTGCTGCTGAAATCAGCCGATTTGATTAACTGGACTTCGTCGGTGGTCAATATTCAAAAAAAATTCAGGAATCAGGAGAATCTGAAGCGTGTCTGGGCTCCGCAGACCATTTACGATCCCGAAGCAGGTAAATACCTCATATACTGGTCCATGCAGCACGGAAATGAACCGGATATCATATACTATGCCTACGCCAATGATGACTTTACCGATATTACCGGCGAACCAAAGCAGTTTTTCTTTCCTGAAAATAAAAAATCATGCATCGATGCTGATATCGTGATAAAGGATGGAATATACCACATGTTTTACAAAACAGAAGGGCATGGAAATGGCATTAAACTGGCAACAACCCGCTCACTTACATCAGGGAAATGGACAGAATACCCCGATTACAAACAGCAAACGAAAGATGCGGTAGAAGGTGCAGGTGTGTTCAAACTGATAAACTCCGACAAATATATCCTGATGTACGATGTGTACATGAAAGGGAAATATCAGTTTACAGAGAGCTACGACCTGCAGGATTTCTCTGTCATCGACCAGGCTATATCGATGGATTTCCACCCGCGGCACGGCACAATTATACCTGTCACACAACAGGAACTCGAAAGATTGATCTCCAGGTGGGGAAAGCCCGTGAAGTTCCCTGAAACAGGTCACAATCCGGTGCTGAAAGGATTCTATGCCGATCCGTCGGTGCTTTACTCCAATAAAACGAAAAAATACTACATTTATCCTACGAGCGACGGCTACAACGGATGGTCAGGTACTTATTTCAAAACATTTTCTTCAGCCGATTTATACAACTGGACAGACGAAGGGGTGATTATCGACCTGAAAAAAGACCTGACCTGGGCTGACAGAAACGCCTGGGCTCCTGCAATAACTGAGAAAAAAATCAACGGCAAATACAAATACTTCTATTATTTCACCGCTGCGCAGAAAGTTGGAGTGGCCGTTTCGGACCATCCGGCCGGTCCTTTCGTCGATTCCGGAGAACCTCTTATCAACTTCAAACCAGAAGGTATAAACAGAGGTCAGGAAATTGACCCGGATGTGTTTACAGATCCCAAAACCAACAAAAGCTACCTCTACTGGGGCAATGGATATATGGCTGTGGCTGAGTTAAATCCGGATATGACTTCCATCAAAAAAAACACAATCAAAGTGATTACTCCCGACAGAACTTTCAGGGAAGGAACCTGTGTGTTTTACCGAAACGGGAAGTATTATTTCCTCTGGTCGGAAAATGACACACGGGATCCCAATTACCGTGTGAGATATGGTACAGCCGAATCGCCTGCCGGACCTGTCACCATTCCGGAAAATAACCTGATTCTGGCAAAAGATGAAAGTAAGGGTATTTTCGGTACCGGTCATAATTCCGTACTGCAAATTCCCGGAAAAGATGAATGGTACATCGTATATCACCGTTTCAACAGACCTGACGGGATAAAAATGGGTGCTGATGCCGGTTTTCACCGCGAAGTATGCATCGACAGGATGGAATTTGATGAAAAGGGATTTATTAAAAAAGTAATTGTAACACCGTGATATATAAATAAATGAAAACTAAAAGTATAATCTTTGGAATTTGCCTGCTCGGATTCAGCCTGGGAGTTGCAGCACAGCCAATTGCAAATGGCGAATTCAAAAAATGGGCAAAAACTCCCCCGATGGGCTGGAACAGCTGGGACTGCTACGGACCGACCGTGCAGGAACATGAGGTGAAAGCCAATGCCGACTATATGGCAAAATATCTCAGAAAGTATGGCTGGGAGTATGTAGTGGTAGATATTCGCTGGTTTGTGGAAAACGATAAGGCTGGCGGATACAACCAGACCGATCCGCGCTACGTGATGGATGAATACGGACGATACCTGCCTGCGGTGAATCGTTTTCCTTCGGCAAAAAACGGGAAAGGTTTCAGTGAGCTGGCTGATTATATTCACAAAAAAGGATTGAAATTCGGCATTCACATCATGCGCGGCGTTCCGAAAAAAGCAGTTGAATTAAAGTTGCCGGTGAAGGGTGCCAATGGCATTACTGCTGATAAAATATTTACCGATTCTGTTCAATGTGCCTGGCTGCGTGATAATTACACCATACTTGACGTTCCCGGAGGTCAGGAATACTACAATTCTGTTTTTGAATTGTACGCCTCGTGGGGAGTGGATTTTATAAAAATTGACGACCTCTCCAGACCGTATCATCAGGCTGAAATAGAAATGATTCGCAAAGCCATCGACCGGTGCGGAAGAAAAATCGTACTGAGTACCTCACCGGGCGAAACACCTGTGGGTAAAGCAGACCATGTGAAAGAAAACGCCAATATGTGGCGCATGGTGGACGATGTATGGGATGAATGGCGTCACATAACACACCTGATGAAAGTAGCCGAAAACTGGTACGGACACATCGAACCAACCTGGCCCGACTGCGATATGATACCTTTGGGACGTATTTCTGTTCGGGGAGAAAGGGGCGCTGACCGAATGACCCGGCTCACCGCAGACGAACAGTACACACTGATGAATTTCTTTACCATTTTCAAATCACCGCTCATGTTTGGTGGCGATTTGCCAAGCAACGACGCATTTACACTGTCCTTACTCACCAATAAGCGGGTTTTGGAAATGCACCGCGAAAGTACTGCCGTCCGGCAGCTTTTCCAGCGCGATAAAACACTGGCAATCACTTCATCCAACAGAAAAACGGGCGAGGTGTATCTGGCATTATTTAATTTGTCTGACGAAAAGGAAAACCGCAAGATAACAGTCAACCTGAGTGAACTGGGTATGCAAAAATGCTCGGCATCCGACATGTGGAGCGGTAAGAAAATGGGTATTCTAACCAGTGAAGTAACTGCTGAGCTCAGACCTCATGCTTCTGTATTGATTAAACTGAAAAAAGTAAATTAAAAAAATCGGAAAAAATATGAAGAAAATTATTGTCCTTGCACTTGGCATACTGTCATTCCTGCCAGTATCAGCTGGTGAAAACGTTCTGCAGAACGTGTTTTCAAGAAATTCTCAGAGTCTGAACGGAAAATGGCACTACATCATCGATCCGTTTGACAACGGATATTATGACTACAGGCTGCGTGTCAATCCGAATGGATTTGGAAAAAATTACCAGGCAAAAAACAAATCGGAGCTGGTGGAATATAATTTTGCAACTTCACCGCTGATGCAGATACCTGGCGACTGGAATACGCAAAACGAACAGTTGTTTTACTACGAAGGAAGCGTCTGGTTTCAGCGCGATTTTAAATACACTCCCAAACCGGGCACAAAAATATATCTTTATTTCGGAGCCGTGAATTACCTGTGCAACGTGTATGTGAATGGTCAGCTTGCAGGTACGCATGAAGGTGGTTTTACACCGTTTAATTTTGACGTGACCGATAAACTCAGGGACGGGGACAATTTCGTGGTTCTTCGGGTCAACAACGTGCGGAAACCCGAAGGTGTTCCCACTGTGAATGCCGACTGGTGGAACTACGGGGGTATTACCCGCGAAGTAATGCTGGTGGAAGTTCCTGAAACTCACATCGACGATTATTCGGTCAGGCTGACAAAAGGCAGCTACAACCAAATAGAAGTGAGTGTAAAGCTGAACTCCGCGGTGGAAAATGTTCCGGTGGATATCAATATACCCGAACTGAAACTTCAGAAAACCATTATCACCGATAAAAACGGCATATCATCATTTACTTTCAAAGCAAAACCTCAGCTATGGTCGCCCGAAAATCCAAAACTTTACACGGTTATCATATCAAAGGAGTCGGAAAAGCTGGAAGATAAAATCGGATTCCGCCAGATTGAAACCCGTGGTAAAGACATTCTGCTGAATGGAAACAAAGTATTCCTGCGCGGTATTTCCATTCACGAAGAAGCACCTTTCAGGCAGGGAAGAGCGTGGAGTAAGGAAGATGCTGCCATCCTTCTGGGATGGGCCAGAGAACTCGGTTGCAATTTTGTTCGCCTGGCCCATTATCCTCACAACGAAAACATGGTTCGGCTTGCCGAAGAAATGGGCTTCATGGTCTGGTCGGAAATTCCGGTTTACTGGACTATTCACTGGGAAAATCCGGATACGTATCAGAATGCTGCCAGTCAGCTGAAAGATATGATTGACCGCGATCACAACCGATGCGGAATTGTGATATGGTCGATAGCCAACGAAACCCCGCACAGCGATGCACGCAAAGCTTTTCTGGCTAAACTGGCTCAGTTGGCAAGAGAAAAAGACAATTCAAGGCTTATTAGCATGGCAATGGAAGTGACCGGCGAATCGGCAACATTAAGCAGGGTAAACGATCCGATGAACGAATATGTGGATATTGTCAGTTTCAATCAGTACCTGGGCTGGTACGGAGGTAATCTGGAATCACCCAAAACGAGAAATTTTGATATTCCCTACGACAAACCGGTATTTATCAGCGAATTTGGTGCAGGAGCCCTCCAGGGTAAGCACGGAGATAAGACAGAACGATTCACCGAAGAATATCAGGAAGAATTATACAAAAACACCCTCGAAATGCTCGACAGGATTGAAGGATTTTCAGGCACATCGCCCTGGATTCTTGTTGATTTTCATTCGCCGCGCCGGCAGTTACCCGGTATTCAGGATTTTTTCAACCGTAAAGGAGTCATTTCTGATAAAGGAATTAAGAAGAAAGCATTCTTTACTTTAAAAAACTTTTATCAGACAAAAAAAGAACAATATAAATAATAATCAAACTTAGATATGAGAACAGGTATTTGTCTGATGTTAGCGCTGTTTACCGGATTGCAGCTTTCCGCTCAGACTTCACTCAGCAGTAAGCCCGATTCGGTCTTTATCATGTCCTATGCTTCGGTCACAAACGGCGGACGAAACGGATTGCACTTTGCATGGAGCCACGATGGTACGCAATGGAGCAAAGTCGGCAATAATTTCAGCTATCTGAAAAGCGATTACGGATCCTGGGGCTCACAAAAAAGAATGCTGTCTCCATACGTAATTTACGGTAACGATGCCAAATGGCATGCCATTTGGGCACTAAATGAGGATGAAAGCCGTTTTGCGCATGCAGCCTCGGATGATTTGGTGAATTGGAAGCGGCAGGGTTATCCGGATATTTCTGAGGGAAATTTTACTGATCCGGTAGTGAATTATGATAATACCTCGAAAAAATACACCGTTTCATTCAAAAGCGGTGAAAAGTACCGGAAAGTGATTACTCCCGATTTCAAAATCTATTCCGGTGAAGTGGAAATTACTCAGTCAGAATACAATAATCCGCGTAAGACTGTCGACCTGGACGGCGAAATTGTTTCAGGAATTGTACACCGCGTAGCCTGGAGCACACTGGATGAACTTCAGAAACATGCGGATGTCAAAAACTACAAAAACCTGCTCTACAGCGAAACAATGAGCCAGGATGCCGTTCGTTTTACCGGATTGAAACCCGTGGATGCTGTTGCAAAAGCCATTCCGGAAAAATCGAAATCAATATCGGATATGCTTATCGGCATTTTTTTCGAAGACATAAACTATGCTGCTGATGGTGGCATCTATGCTGAGTTGGTTCAAAACCGAAGTTTTGAATACGTCCCGTCCGACAGAAACAACCGTGATCAATCGTGGAGTCACAGCCATTCGTGGAGTTTGTCGGATAATAGCGGGTTAAAGTTCGATACAGTTTCGCCCGTTCATCCCAATAATCCGCATTATGCCGTTTTGGAATTAAATAATCCGGGTGTTGCATTGTCCAATAAAGGATTTAACGGAATAGTGATTCGGGCAGGCTTGGAATATGATTTTTCAGTTTTTATGAGGCAAATTTCGGATAAAACCAATCACGTAAAGGTTCGCCTGATAGATGAAAACGGAAGTATTCTGGCTGAAAGCAGGTTGAAGAATCCATCTCCCGGATGGAAGAAGCAACTCACTGTACTGAAAGCCGTAAAAGGCTCTGACAACGCCGTACTGCAGCTCATTCCGTCAGGAAGCGGTAAACTGGCTGTGGATATGGTATCGCTTTTCCCCCAAAATACCTTCATGGGCAGAAAAAACGGACTTCGATCCGATCTGGCTCAGACACTGGCTGATATGAAACCAAAATTCATCCGTTTTCCCGGAGGATGTGTGGCCCATGGTGATGGAATTCACAATATTTATAACTGGAAAAATACGGTGGGGTCTGTTGAAACCCGCAAAGCACAACGCAATATCTGGAATTATCATCAAACCGGCGGACTCGGATATTACGAGTATTTCCAGTTTTGTGAAGACATCGGAGCAGCTCCGCTTCCGGTTGTTGCGGCGGGGGTTCCCTGTCAGAATTCTGCTCATGGAGGGCAGAACGGCGGTATTCCAATGTGTGATATGGGTGACTATGTGCAGGATGTGCTCGATCTGATAGAATGGGCTAACGGAGATCCGAAAAAATCCCGGTGGGCTAAAATGCGCGCTGACGCCGGACATCCCAAACCATTCGGGTTGAAATACATTGGAATAGGTAATGAAGATTTGATTACCGATGTGTTTGAGGAAAGATTCAGGATGATTTTCGATGCGGTAAAAGCCAAATACCCGGATATCGTGGTATGTGGAACCGTAGGACCTTTTTTCGAGGGCACAGATTACGAAGAAGGCTGGGACCTGGCCACACGGCTGAAAGTGCCGATGGTGGATGAACATTATTACGTCAGTCCCGGATGGTATATCCACAATCAGGATTATTACGATATGTACGACCGGAATAAATCGAAGGTATATCTGGGTGAATATGCTTCACACCTGCCCGGAAGACCGAATAACCTTGAAACGGCACTTACCGAAGCCCTGCATCTGATCAATATCGAACGAAACGGAGATGTGGTACATATGACTTCCTACGCACCGCTTCTGGCTAAAGAAGGTTTTACCCAGTGGAATCCGGATTTGATCTATTTCAACAACACTGAAGTAAAACCAACAGTGGGCTATCAGGTGCAAAAAATGTTTGGCAACAATTCGGGAAACCTGTACATACCTGCCAGGCTGACCATAAACAACAACCGTGATGACGTGAAAAAGCGGATCGCCTTATCGATGGTAAAAGACAGTCAGACTGGTGATTTGATAGTGAAAATGGTCAATCTGCTTCCCGTAGCCGTCAACCAGACATTAGACCTTCCGGCAGGCAGAAGTGTCAGGGCTGCTAAATCTGTATTAAGCGGAAATCCAGCCGATAAAAAAATCACACCAGCCATCAGTGAAATTCTTATCGGGCAGGATTCGCCAATTGAATTACCACCTTACTCGCTGACAATCATAAGAATAAAAGGAACTCAGGAATGATAGAAATGAGTTTCTGAAAATTATCCCGCCCCTGAAAAAGGAACGGGATTTTTTTATGATTTTTAAGTTGGTGATTATACGCTATTGCTTTCCTGAAAACAAAAAATCTGTTTCAGCACCCGTATGTTGAAACGAATGCTGAATTATTATCTTTTTCGTTTTTTAGAAACATTATAAATTATTACCTTTGTGGCTGAAAACTTAAATGGAGTAGAAATACCACAGTTTTGGTTTTGTAGCCCGAAAATACCTGAATATGGTGATTGCGAACCTGCATATTAATCATATATCCGAAGTGTTGGTAAATTAGTAAGTATAAACTTCTGTCGGGACTGCAGCCATCTGTTTCGGGGAAGTTTATTCTTTTTTTCGTTGAAATAATTCTGTAAAATACATCAAAACTATGTTTATGCAACATAAATTTTCAGAAACAGACAAAATGAGTGATCTGATAAACGAGAATCATTCCCTGTTGCTTGTAATCAGCCGTTTTGGATTGTCGCTCGGTTTTGGCGACCAATCCGTGAAGGAAGTCTGCGCCGGGAACGGAATTGATTGCCGTACGTTTCTGACCGTTGTGAACTTCCTCACCGAAGCAAATTTTGAAGTGGAGCACGATTTCGAAGGCATATCCATCGTTTCCATCATCAATTATCTCAAGAATGCTCATGTGTATTTTCTCGAATTCAAATTACCCCAAATCCGCAACAGGCTGATTGAGGCTGTCAGCAGTCAAGAGCAGAACAGGCCGTACCTGGCTGTATTCCTGAAGTTTTTCGACGAATATGTATCGGAAGTCCGTAAACACATGGAATATGAAGATAAAATTGCTTTCCCGTATGTCATCCGGTTGCTGAACGGCGAACCGGGACTGACCTACAACATAACCGTTTTCAGGCATCATCATGATGAGATTGAATCGAAACTCGTGGAATTGAAAAATTTACTCATCAAATACTATCCCGATAAGGGAAACAACCCGTTGCTTACGGAAGTGTTGTTTGATATTTTTTCGTGTGAAATGGATCTGACATCTCATAGTCAGGTCGAGGAATTTATTTTTATCCCGGCAGTCGAAGCTGTTGAACGTAAACACAATCTGAGAAAATGAACGGCAATCCACTGAAGATAGCTATCATTGAACCTTCGGGAATTATTCGGAGCGGACTTGCTGCCATTCTGAAACGAATTCCCGGGTACCGGATTCAGCCAGTGGAAATATTGTCCATCGATTCAATGAATCTCTATCTGAACATTCATAAGCCGGATGTGTTAATCATTAATCCGTCATTCTGGGGATATTTTGATATAGCAAAAATCAGGGCGGAATCGGCAAACACAAAACTTATCTGTATAGCACTGGTATATTCTGTAATCGATGAGCAATTGCTGCGCGGCTACGACGAACGGATCGGTATGTATGATACACCCGAGGAGCTGCGTGAGAAGTTCGATAAACTGTTCAGCTCTTCCCCTGCTGAGAATGCCGATGAACAAAATACACTGAGCCAGCGCGAAAAAGAAATTATAGCCTGCGTAGTGCGGGGAATGACCAATAAGGAAATTGCACAAAGTCTGTTTCTGTCTGCACATACGGTGATTGCCCACAGGCGAAACATAGCCCGCAAACTGGAGATTCACAGTACACCAGGCCTTACTATTTATGCCATCATGAATAAACTGGTGGAACTGGATGATATAAAGCATAATAACTGATACGGATATTTTTTTTGTGATTAAATAAGCCGGATTTGCTGTGAAATGAATGATTTTATGTTAAGATATACCTATTTGTAGTTAATAACTTCATGCGAAATAGATATAAATGGTGATTTATGAAATGGTTTTTCCGGATTAATTTTGCCGGAAAGTAATCAACAATAAATTACCGTATGAAAAGAATTAATAATACTGTACTGTCAGCTTATATAATCTGTATTTTAACAACAAGCGGAATGTATGCACGGGAAAGCGATTCCATCAAAAAAACATCTCCGTTTACATTTGAAACAACCTACGTCGGTGATCTGGTAAGCAACTTCAGCGGAGGTCTTGAAACCGGAACTACTTATCTGGGACTTGCTAATATTAAAGCCGGATTTGATACCGGAAAAGCCAACTGGTGGAAGGGTGGACAGTTTTATATAAATATGGGTAACACACATGGAGGAGAGCCTTCAGCTGAGCTTGTCGGCGATTTTCAGGGAGTTTCCAATATCGAAGCCGGTAATCTCACGTTTATGTATGAACTCTGGTATAAACAATCACTTGGAAAATTTGAAATTACAGTCGGTTTGCAGGATTTGAACGCTGATTTTGCCACCAGTGAAAACGGAGCGCTGTTTTCCAACAGTTCATTTGGTATCCATTCCGGCATAGCCGATAATATTCCCGCGCCAATATTTCCCTTAACGGCATTGGGCGCGAGTGTTCAGTATAAACTATCGGACTCGTACCGGTTGCTGGCAGCCATTTTTGATGGCACACCCGATGAATTTGAGATTAATCCGTATAATATTTACTGGAAGCTGGAAAAAAATCAGGGAATGCTGGCTGTTGCCGAATTTCAGGTAGGGAAAAGTCTCGTCAAAGGACACGAAGCAGAATATAAAGTGGGAGGATATTATCATAAGCATAGCAACGGGAAATTTAATAAACTGAAAAACGGTGGCATCTACTTCGTGGGTGACCAGCAGATAAACGATAATTTATCGCTGTTTTCACAGATTGGATTCAGCCCGAGAAAGCATAACTGCAACAATTATTATGGCGGTATAGGATTGAATTACAGGAAGTTATTCAAAAACAGGGAAAACGATCAGTTCGGGCTGGCAGTGAACCATGCTGGTCTGAGTGACAATGGCATCGGTAGTGAAACAGCCGTTGAAGTTACTTATCAGTATCAGCTTTGTGATAATATTTATCTCAGGCCTGATATTCAGTACATTATCAATCCGGCCGGAACTGACAGCAAACTGGAGAACGCGCTGGTAGGTTTTTTACGTATAGGTATTAACTACTGACAGAGTTTTTTAAAAAATAAAGATATTAACTTAAATGACAACAGATATAACCTTCCTTTCAGACCTCTCATCGGGTGATGAAGCAATCATTACCAAGGTGCTGGGACACGGAGCATTTCGCAAGCGCATTACCGAAATGGGTTTTGTGAAAGGTGAAAAAGTGAGGGTGATCAAGAATGCTCCGTTGCAGGACCCTGTGGAATATGAAATTATGGGTTACAACGTTTCGTTGCGCCGCAGCGAAGCCCGCATGGTAGAAGTTGTATCGGTGGCGGAAGCAGCAGGTCTTGCGGAAGTGAAGTATAAAGGTATCATCGACGAAGAAACGCTCAAGGTTTCGGCGCTGAAAAAAGGCAAAACTATCCGGGTGGCGTTGGTGGGTAACCCCAACTGCGGAAAAACTACCCTGTTCAATTATGCTTCCGGGTCGCACGAGCGAGTGGGCAATTACAGCGGCGTAACCGTCGATGCCAAGGAAGCTTTGATGAAAAAGGACGACTACACCTTTAAAATATATGATTTACCCGGAACCTATTCCATCACCGAGTATTCTCCCGAGGAACTGTATGTCCGCACACACATTACCGAGAGTAATCCCGATATTGTGGTAAACGTGGTGGATGCCTCCAACCTGAAACGCAATCTCTTCCTTACCACGCAGCTTATCGATATGAATATCAAGGTGGTCATCGCCCTGAATATGTACGACGAGCTGGAGAAGAAGAATGTGAAGTTTGACTACGACAGCCTGGGGCAAATGATCGGAATTCCGATAATTCCTACTGTGGCGTCGCGCGGGAAAGGGATTGACGAATTGTTTGCCAAACTCATCGACGTGTATGAAGACCGCGACACCAGCGTACGGCATATTCATATCAACTATGGTTCGCTCATCGAAGATGCCCTGAAAGAAATTCAGGACGAAATCTGGAAGAATCCTGAAATAACCGATAAAATGTCATCGCGTTACCTGGCCGTCAAGCTGCTCGAAACCGATAAGACCACCCTCAGACAACTCGAAAAGTACGCTAATTACACTACGATTAAAGACAAAGCCCAAAAGGCAGTTCAGAAACTCGAAAAGGAATATGGTGAGAAATCGGAAACGATTATTACCGATGCCAAATATGGCTTTATTGACGGAGCGCTCAAGGAAACCCTGACCGAACCCCGTAAGGATAAACAGGCAGTAAAACGGGAACTGGACGATATACTCACCCATAAATTCTGGGGATTTCCCTTCTTTTTATTCCTTATGTGGCTCATGTTTCAGGCTACATTCACCCTGGGCAGCTATCCTATGGACTGGATCGATGCCGGAGTAAACCTGCTGCATAACTGGCTGCAAACGTCAATGCCCGAAGGCCCGCTGCGCGATCTGCTGGTCGATGGAATTATCGGCGGGGTAGGAGGAGTGATTGTCTTTTTGCCCAACATCCTCATCCTCTTTTTCTTTATTTCCCTGATGGAAGATACCGGGTACATGGCGCGCGCGTCGTTCATCATGGATAAGCTGATGCATAAAATAGGCCTTCACGGCAAATCGTTTATTCCTCTCGTGATGGGATTTGGCTGCAATGTGCCTGCTGTGATGGCAACCCGCACCCTCGACAATAAGAAAGACCGGATACTGACCATGATTATCACCCCCTTTATGTCGTGCAGCGCCCGTTTACCGGTGTATGTTCTGCTTATTTCGGCCATATTTCCCTCAAATCAGGGACTGGTGCTGTTTTCCATTTACCTCATTGGAATAGTTCTGGCTATACTTACTGCTTTGGTAATGAAGCGCGTTGCCTTTGCCAAGAAGGAAGTGCCTTTCGTGATGGAATTGCCGCCTTACCGCATCCCCACGCTGAAAAACACCACCATTCACATGTGGCACAAGGGACAGCAATATCTCAAAAAGATGGGAACGGTCATTTTAGTGGCGTCCATTCTGATCTGGGCGCTGGGTTATTTTCCGAGGAATGTGGAATACAGCAAGGATTATGATGCGCAGATTGCTTCCGCGCAAACCAATCCTCAACTCAGTGAACTGGAAAAAGAGAAACTGGTATCACATCTGACAGTTGAACAGGAAGCCGAACGGCAGGAGAAATCGTATATTGGTCAGTTGGGACATGCCATTGAGCCGGTAATCAGTCCGCTGGGTTACGACTGGAAAATGGGTGTAAGCATCATCACCGGACTGGCAGCCAAGGAGATTGTGGTCAGCACGATGGGTATTCTCTATCAGGCCGACCTGCAGGCCGATGAAAATTCGGGGACTCTGAAAGCCAATCTGCACAAGCAAACGCATCTAACAGGTAAACTAAAGGGACAGAAAGTATTCACACCCCTTGTCACGTATGGTTTTATGCTTTTTGTGCTGATATATTTTCCGTGTGTGGCAGTTATCGCGGCCATCAAAAAGGAAGCAAACTGGGGCTGGGCAATTTTCACCATGGTGTACACTACCGCCATTGCCTGGATCGTCGCTTTTGCAACCTTTCAGCTGGGGAGTTTGTTTTAGAACTGCCCCCCCAACCCCCCTCAAGGGGGCTATTGAGTATTTATTGATGATTGTTTGTTTTTAAAGACTTTTATTCTGAGAATGTACTGAGCGGAGCGGTTCTTAGTTATCACTGTTTGTGTTCAATACTATTTACGGAATGATTAATTCAAAAAAAAATGTTACAACTTATACTGGTTCTTATCATTGTAGCTCTGGCGATTGTGTACACCGTGTATTCACTCGTCAAAAGTTTACGCAAAAAGGATACATCTCCCTGCGGCGACTGCAACGGCTGCGACCTGAAAAAGGAAATAACGAAAAATGTTTCCGGTAAGTTGTCACGCGATCCCTCGACCTGCGGAAACCACCCCCGGTGAACTTTTGTTTTTTTCAAATCGGGGAATCCGTTTTTCAGTTAGGTTATCTGATGATATAAACCGGTTTCAGTAAAAATCAGAAATCAGCTCATTTCCCGAAAAACTGCAACTCAATAATGGTTCCTGATGCTGTATTTTGCATATTACCCTATTCATCACCACTCTACCTCCACGTTATTCATCCTCAGCGGCGATACTTTTGAACCGGGATCAGCTTCCCTGATTGAAATCTGGTGAAGGGGCGCGTTTTTCAATCTGAATTCAGGTAGTTTCATTTTGTAATACATCCATCCGGTAAGTGGTGCGATGCTGTAATTTAATTGGTCAGTGAGACGGTTGAAGTATTTGATTATCAGCTGATTCATTCCTTTTTTCAGTGGGAGTACGACAATTTCCTTCTGATAATCTTCTGCTTCGGGCATCAAATGCGCTGTGATATATTTGCCGTTGAGCAGGATGTAAGCAGCATTGCTGCTCCCGATTTCCACTGCAATCTTTTGATTATCATCGCTTTCAATTTCCTGCAAAAATAAGATTCCGCTTCGCGGGCTGAGTGGCATTTCATACTTTTCACCATATTTGCAATCTTCAATTTTCTCCCAAGCTGTGATATCTGCTGTCTCCTTGTTTTCTTCAGCCACGTATCCAAAAACACCTGAACCTTTCTTTTTGTATAAGTTTCCAAATCTGAAACTTATAGGTACCTGGAAATCAATACGTTCGTTATCTTCCTGAGGACTAAGGGTTAAGGTCTTTTCATCACCGTCAATCCGGATGGTTATTTTCTTGCCGGCATTATTTTCAGTAAAGGAAATGTAAGGAGTCAGTGTTTTTTTCTCAGACCGGAAATCCCATGAATAGCCCGTCAGACTTTTGTAGCCGCAGTAATAATCAAGACTGGAATGTCCGAATTCAGGAACTGCATTCCATGCCGTCAGTTTATTTGACGTAATTATTTCTGCAGGAAGTACGGTGAACTTATCTTTGAAATGAACTTTCAGAACAGTGAGAGGAACCGTGCCGGAACTCCCTGCCAAACCGATTCGTACAGAATTCGTTTTCGCATTTTGGGTAAAGTTACATTTTTCACCTGTAGAGAGAATGTTTACTCCGTCAATTTTTCCGGAGAATCCGTTCAGGTCAATTTTGGTGTTACCATCTTTTACAAACAGATACAGATTGCTGCCACAGGTTGTGATATCTCCCCAGCTGAATGTGTGTGGAAACGGGTTGGCTTTGGTTCCATAGATTGCTTCAGCGTTGGCTTTGGTCCAATCGCCCATTTTTTCGAGCACTTCCTCTTCAAATTTTACCACCGAACCATCTCCCCGCGGACCGATATTCAGCAGGTAATTTCCGCCCCGGCTGATTACTTTTACCAGACTGGCTATTTTTTCATTCACTTTCTCCATAACGCTTCCTCTTTGCTGCCAGGAGCGGTAACCCCATGTCTCGTCGAACATCGATGCAGCCGTTTGCCACGGAACGCTGATTTTATAGTCGGGGTATTCATTGTCAGCCATTACACTGAAATCCACGTAATTATTGCCAAGTCTTCCGCTGATCATACAGCCGGGCTGAAGGCGGTTCACCAGTTCATAAATTCCTTTGCTTTGCGCGGGGGTAAGCGAGCCCATGTCAAACCAAATTTCGGAAATCGGTCCGTAACCGGTCATGATTTCTTCCACTTGTTTCAGGTTGTACTGGTAATGCTCCGGAGTAACAGGGTCGGCATTGTGACTCGAGATGGGATAAGCTTGCGGAAAATGCCAGTCAATCAGCGAAAAATACACGGCAAAGTCGATTCCGCCGCGTTTACACGCATCTGCCAGCTCTTTCATCAGATCGCGTTTGTAGGGTGTGGCATCAGCTATATTAAAGCTTGTATATTTTGATTTGTACATACAGAAGCCATCATGATGCTTCGAGGTGAAAACTACAGAGCGCATCCCGGCTTTTCTGGCCAGACTCACAATATTGTCCGGATTCCAGTTTACCGGATTGAAGTCGAGGGAGGTGTCCGCGTACCAGTCGCTGAAAATTCCTGCAAATGACTGAATTTGTTCACTATAGCCGCGCGTTACCGGTTTCCCATCGTACACACCACCATACTGAGAGTAAAGTCCGAAATGGATAAACATGGAAAATTTCTGGTCGAGCCATTTTTGCGCGGGTTTTTGCCCTGCAGCAAGCAGATTGACTGCTATCACTAAAAAGACAGTTATACGCAGTTTCATAAAGTTATGAATTGTTATTAGTTTGAACAGAAATGGCATGTCAGTAAAACCGTTGTCCATTTTGCTAAGTTTTGAATGCTTTTTCATCGTCCGGTTTATAATCTTTTTTCACTCATTCAGCAATACAAAAGTAATGATTTGGCTCAAGAAAACCAATTTTGGTTTTCAGACGAAGTTTAACTGCCAGAAGATATGATTATTATATTTTATAAATAAATCAACACAAAATCAGTTATTAATCAAACATTTTGTAATAAAACTTGCCTGTTACATTGAAAAAATATACTTTTGCGCCTTATTATCATTTGAAAAAATATTTCACTAAAAAAAGGAAATGCCATGAATGAGGTGACAAATAAAATTAAAACATACTGTGCGGATATGAATATTT
Organism: uncultured Paludibacter sp.; assembly: GCA_964634605.1. Lineage (GTDB taxonomy): Bacteria > Bacteroidota > Bacteroidia > Bacteroidales > Paludibacteraceae > UPXZ01. Next base: position 10,162 of record CAZWLJ010000040.1, on the reverse strand, counting down.
CGGAGGAAGAACTTGCCGGACGCACGGGACTCACGGTTGAACAGGTTAAAATGATAATTTCGGGTGATAAAATACCTTCCCTGTCATCACTGATAAAAATTGCAAGGGCTCTGGGTGTCAGGTTGGGTACATTTCTGGACGATAGCGAAAACTTCGGGCCTGTAGTGAACCGCAGCACCGATCACCAGCTGGCAGCTACATTTTCGAGTCAACTTTCTACAGCCAATTCGCATATGGATTTTTTCTCGCTTACATCGCGTAAGGCAGGGCGTCATATGGATCCATTTCTTATCGACCTGAAACCTTCGGCCCGGGGCGAAAAAGTGTCATCGTCGCACGAAGGCGAAGAATTTTTGTATATTCTGAACGGATCGGTACTGGTAAAATATGGCCGTGACAGTTTTATCCTCAACCAGGGTGACAGCATTTACTATGATTCAATCGTAGATCATTTGGTGACAGCCGCCGGTGACGAACCGGCACAAATTCTCGGTATTGTTTATTCCCCTTTCTGATTTTTTTCTATAAAAAAGCACAATCATATAACAGGATTTTAAAAGATGCAACTTTCTGAGAGAACACTGAGCGACTGGCTTGAATACTGGGCAGCCGAAACGCCTGATAAAGAATATATTGTATATTCCGACCGCAACCTGCGTTTCACGTGGCGAACCTTCAACGAACGTGTGGATAGTATGGCCAAAGGGCTGATAGCGATTGGGGTAACTCGCGGTACCAAAGTGGGCATCTGGGCGCAAAACGTTCCGGATTGGCTGACTTTTTTGTATGCTACTGCTAAAATTGGTGCCGTAGCAGTTACGGTTAATACAAATTACAAATCGGAAGAAGTGTCATATCTGCTCAGAGACTCCGATATGCATACACTTTGCATGACAGACGGAGTGGCCGGAAGCAATTATACCGATATTATTTACGAACTGGTTCCTGAGCTCAAAACTACCCAGCGGGGAAAATTCAGAAGTGAACGATTTCCCGAATTGAAAAACGTAGTGTACATCGGACAGGAAAAATATCGTGGAATGTACAACACTGCCGAAATACTGCTTCTGGGTAACAACTTAAATGGTGATGAATTCAACCGGCTTCATAGTCTGACTAACTGTGAGGATGTTGTGAATATGCAATACACCTCGGGTACCACCGGATTTCCGAAGGGTGTCATGCTCACGCACCACAACATTGTGAACAACGGTTACCTCACCGGTGTACACATGAAATTCACTCCCGACGATAAATGCTGTATCTGTGTGCCGTTATTCCACTGCTTTGGGGTGGTGCTTGCTACCATGTGTTGTCTTACACATGGCAGTACACAGGTTATGGTCGAAAAATTTGATCCGCTGGTTACGCTGGCATCTATTCATAAGGAGCGTTGCACGGTGCTTCACGGTGTTCCTACCATGTTTATTGCCGAACTCAATCATCCCATGTTCAGCCTTTTTGACATGAGTTCGCTTCGTACCGGAATTATGGCCGGAGCGCTTTGCCCCATTGAACTGATGCGACAGGTAAACGAGAAAATGTATATGGATGTAACCAGTGTTTACGGCATGACCGAAACATCACCCGGAATGACACAGACACGCGTGGATGATTCGTTTGAAGTACGTTGCACAACCGTTGGCAGAGAGTACGAATTCACTGAAGTGAAGGTGCTCAGCCCCGAAACGGGAGAAGAATGCGCGGTGGGTGTACAGGGCGAGATTTGCTGCCGCGGATACAATGTCATGAAAGGCTACTATAAAAATCCAGATGCTACTGCCCAGGTTATTGATTCTAATGGTTTCATGCATTCGGGCGACCTGGGTGTGAAAGACGAAAACGGCAACTACCGCATTACAGGGCGTATAAAGGATATGATTATTCGCGGAGGTGAAAATATCTCGCCCAAGGAAGTGGAGGATTACCTGTATAAAATACCTGAAATAAAAGATGTACAGGTAGTGGCTGTTGCTTCACCGAAATATGGCGAAGATGTAGGTGCGTTTATCATCCTGAAAGAAGGCGCCGAGCTTACCTCCGAAGATGTACGTGATTTCTGCAAAAACCACATTGCCAAATACAAAATACCCCGCTACGTGTTTTTCATTAAGCATTTCCCAATGACCGGAAGCGGAAAAATACAAAAGTTCCGGTTACGTCAGATGGCTCTTGAAATGTGTGAAAAACAAGGAATTGTCATCATTTAAAGCCTTTAATTCAATTGTAAATTATCTTGAGGATTGAAATTCCTGCTGAATACCAGGAATTTACAAACCTCATACGGGTCATTATGAATTAGTGCAGATTTATTTCTGCATTAATTTTTTGTTTTTTGGTTTATATTCTTATTTTTGCATAAAAATATGAATAAAGGACGTTACATACTCAGATACATCAGGCATTTTTTTGATGCCAAGAACACGAAAGGGCATGGAATTCATTCTCCATACCTTTATCGTTTTACTCAGAATGCAATTTATGAGAAAAATCCATTCTATGTTTTTCCGAAAATAGAATTGCTGCGCGATAACCTGATCTATGACGACCGCAATCTCTTCGTTAAAGATTACGGCACGGGTGCTGATCGTAATGCACGCGTTCTCGATATAGCCAAATCATCACTAAAAAGTCCGAAATGGGCTCAACTGCTCTACCGCGTGGTAAACTTTACCAAAGCTCAGCAGGTGCTCGAACTTGGTACCTCGCTCGGGTTGACTGCTGCTTATATGGCTTCCGTTAACTCCGAAATCAAATGCGAAACCATGGAGGGAAGCGATGAAATAGCCGGAATAGCTCGTGAAAACTTTGATAAACTGGAAATTGACAATATCGAAATTGTTACGGGAAATATTGACGATACGCTACAGCCTCTGCTTGACAAAACAGAAAAACTGGATGTCGTATTCTTTGATGCAAATCATCGCCGGGAAGCTGTAATCCGATATTTTCAGCAATGTATCGAACATATTCATCCCGATACCGTTTTCATCATAGACGATATATACTGGTCGGCCGATATGGAAAAAGCATGGAATGAAATACGTAAACACAACCAGGTGACGACCACTATTGACCTTTTCGAGATAGGAATTGTATTTTTCAACAAAAACTATCCGAAAAAAACCTATAAAATGAAATTATGACCGGAATTTGAAGAACAAAAATGAAATTATATACAAAAACAGGAGATAAAGGCACCACCGGACTGATAGGCGGAACACGCGTGAGCAAAAACGATGTGAGGCTTGAGGCTTACGGCACAGTTGATGAACTCAATGCACACATCGGGCTTTTGGTTGCACGGGGAGTGAAAACCGAACACCAAAATTTTCTGCAAAATGTGCAAAATCTGTTATTCACAGTAGGATCAAACCTGGCAACCGACACAACAAAAACCGAACACAAAGCTGCCTCAGTCATGAAAGATGAATATATCACGGCAGTAGAGAGCGAAATTGACCGGCTGGATGCTCAGTTAACTCCACTGACTTACTTCACCCTTCCGGGCGGAACTCAGGTGGCTGCTCAATGTCATGTGTGCCGAACGGTAGCGCGTCGTGCCGAACGCCGTATTATTGATATGAGTAACGTTTATCCTGTTGATAATAAAGTAATTATATATGTCAACCGATTGTCGGACTACTTCTATATTTTGTCAAGAATATTGTTAAAGGAAGAAAATATAGAAGAAATTGCCTGGAAACAACCGGTTTAATAGAATTAATTTTATATTTTTGCACTCCTTTTCGAAAATAACACGTGAAACAACCTAAATTATTGGAATAACATGTATTGGACTTTAGAACTGGCATCAAAGATTGAAGATGCACCCTGGCCTGCAACAAAAGATGAACTGATAGATTATGCAATACGCTCGGGGGCACCGCTTGAAGTAATTGAAAATCTGCAGGAAATTGAAGATGAAGGAGAAATCTACGAAACAATCGAAGATATCTGGCCTGATTATCCGAGCAAGGAAGACTTTTTCTTTGATGAAGAAGAATATTGATTGATTTTCAGTTCCCGTTTCTTTTTTCGGATTTCCTTTTTTTCTGAAATAACAAACAATTTAGCCGCCTGATACAATTTTTTGAAATCTTTAGAGTTTATTTTTTTAGCTCAATTGATATCAAAACAAGCATCAGATGGTAAAACAAATTGGAAATACAGGCAAGAAATACATGGCAGCTGTGCTGTTTTCATGGATAGTATGCTTGCCTGTATATGCCCAGTTTGAGGCTCAGATGAGCCAGTACATGTTTCACTCACCTACCTTCAATCCTGCCTCGGTAGGTGAAAATCAAATGATTAATGTCACCGGACAACACCGCATCCAGTGGCTCGGAATGCCCGGCGCTCCTCAAACCACCTATTTCAGCCTCAATTCACCTTTTCAGTCCGGTAAAAAAGTAACACACGGTTTAGGTATAAAATTCCTCAACGACAAGATAGGCGCGTTCACCAACCGTTCTGCACATCTTCAGTATGCCTATAAACGAAAAATAGGCAAGGGAACAGCCAGCCTGGGCATGGATGTTGGATTTGTCAGCGTAGGATTTGTGTACGACAGTATCAAGAACGCCACCATCAACTCCGAGTTCCACGACTTTATGGGCGATGCAGCCATTCCAACGGCCGACGAAACCGGAATGAATCTCGATCTGACGCTCGGAGCTTATTATTCAGCACCGAAATACTATCTTGGAGTTTCTTACGTTCATTTAAATGCTCCGCGAATCAAATTAAACGATGAAAAGTCAGAGTTCAACGTGAGAGGTGTGCTGTATGCCACAGGTGGTTACGATGTGCAACTTGCCAATCCGAAATTCATGATCAGGTCATCCTCGCTCTTCAAAAGTGATTTCATCACCTGGCAGGCCGAGTTATCTTCACGGGCTGAGTATGACAAAAAGTACTGGGGAGGATTATCATACCGGTTTCAGGATGCGGTAGTCGTATTTGCCGGAATAAGCATCATGAACGGAATGACCATAGGGTATGCATATGACTTGCCAACAGGCAAAATGCTCACGGTTAGTTCCGGATCACACGAGATCTATTTATCGTACAGTTTTCTTTTCGATACAAACAGGTACAAAAACAGATATAAAAGTATAAGAATTTTGTAAAAATCAAGTTATTGTGTTGTATGATAAAGCAAAAGCAGAGTAAAAATCACCGATTTTATCAAATATAAACAATGAAAACACAGTAATCACGTTTTTATTGAAAAACGAAAATTACCTGAATAAAAAACAAATACGCAGCTTGAAAATATGAAGAAAATACTGCCAATATTAGTCGTAACCTCTCTGATGGTTTCGTGTAATAAACCCATGGGAGAACTGGTCGGTCAGGGGAATAAAGGGACTTTCCGTGATGCTAATCCTTACGGAATGGTATATGTCAAAGCCGGAACGTTTATTATGGGACCAAACGATCAGTCGGTTTTAGGTAATGCAAACGAACAACCCCGTAAAGTGACCCTCAATGCTTTCTGGATGGATGATACCGAAATAACGAATGATGAATACAAGCAGTTTGTAAATTACGTAAGAGATTCAGTTGCGCTTCGTATGCTTGTGGTGGCTGGCAGAGATGAATTCCGCAAACCGATGAAAGGCGATGTGGACGAGGCAACTCCCGAAGAAGCACTGCTCAACTGGAAACAAAAAATACCATGGAACTCCAAAGACGAAGAAGTACAGGATATCCTCAACTCGTTGTACTATCAGGGCGGAGATGTACTGGGAGGTAAAAAGGAAATTGATCCCAGCAAACTCCGGTACGTATACTCCTGGTACGACTACGAGCAAGCTGCCCTGCCTGCCAACCGCTACGATCTGAAAACAGGAAAATTCGTTCCAGGAGCTCAGGTGAGGCGTGACAGCGGATACGTGGACGAAAACGGGCTGATGCGTAACGTAACTATTACAAAACCCCTGCAATCCCGAAGCGACTTCTTTTCGAGCCGCATTGTAAATGTTTTTCCCGATACTGCAGCATGGGTCCGCGACTTCCAGTACACGTATAACGATCCGAAAATGAAAATGTATTTCTCACACGGAGCTTTTGCCCAATATCCGGTAGTAGGAGTCACCTGGGAACAGGCACAGGCATTCTGCAACTGGCGAACAAAGTTGTATTACGGAACAAACCTGGTCAGGGGTGAAGAGTTCAGACTGCCTACTGAAGCCGAGTGGGAATATGCCGCACGTGGCGGGCGCGAACTTGCATTATACCCGTGGGGTGGAAATTACGTGCGCGATTCCAAAGGATGTTATCTGGCAAACTTCAAACCTGCCCGTGCAGGATTTGGAAATGACCTTGGAACTACAACCATGAAAGTCGCATCCTATTCACCCAACAATTTCGGACTGTATGATATGGCAGGAAATGTAGCCGAATGGACATCGTCTGCCTATAATCCTTCATCTGTGGCAGTCCTCTCGGAAGTGAATCCGAATTATCAGTACAATTCAAAAAATGACGATCCACCGGTACTGAAACGAAAAGTGGTAAAGGGAGGATCATGGAAAGACATAGCATATTACCTGCAGTGCGGAGTGAAAACATACCAGTATCAGGACGAAAGCCGTCCATACATCGGTTTCCGTTGCGTACGATTCTATACAGGTGATTAGCGGTTGATTTATATGGTAGATAATCAGTTATTTACAGAAAACAACAACGGAATAAATATAATAATCAGAACTAAATATTATAAGAACAATGAAGCTTAGGAAACCGGATAGTAAGTTTTACAGGTGGTGGAATTCTTATTCCGGCAGACGAATCGTATCTGCCACCTACAGTTTAGGAGCATCTATCGTAATTTTAGGAGCCATGTTCAAAATCCTTCACTACCCGATAGGCAACATTATGCTGGGTGTAGGCATGTCTGTAGAATCGGTCATCTTTGCACTGGGGATTTTTGACAGGCCCTACCGGGAATATGACTGGGGCAAGATTTTTAATTTCAAAGCTGAAGACAGCGACCGGCTCGATGTCAAAACTATAGCTACAGCAGTTCAGGGTGGTGTTCAGACTGCTTTTATCCAGCCATCAGTATCGGGAGAGGTTGTTCCGGCAGATTTTCAGCAAGTATACGGACAAACGGGCATGTTACCCGGTGGTGTACAGCAAACCGGCGGTTCGACTGCCGGAGTTTTTGGTGAGGCACTCAATGAGGAAGACCTTCAGAAATTAAGCGAAGGGATAAAAAATCTGACACTGACAGCTGAAAATCTCCAGACACTTGCCAATGTAGCGCTTGCAGCCAACGGATTTGCCAGAAATATCGAAACAGCCTCGGAAATGGCAGCATCTTTTGCCAATGCGCAGCAAAAACTGAATAGTAATGCCGAAACACTCGCGGCTTCGTATCAGGGCGTGAATTCCGAGATGGATCATGTGGTAAGCAATACAAGAAATTACTCCGTAAATGTGGATAATGTGAACCGAAACCTCACATCCATCAACTCCATTTACGAAATACAGCTCCGCCATATACAGTCGCAAACCGAAAGCCTCAACCAGCAGGCTGAAGCCATAAGGCTGGCAACAACACATATCGACGGAGTTGCCGCTGATATGGACAAGATGAAAGAAGCCGCTGCTGACGCGCGGACAGAAAGCCAGAGATACCAGTCGGCTACCCGAAAACTCACAAAGCAGGTGGAGGATCTCAATGCCATTTATGGAAACATGCTGAACGCACTGAGCTGAAAAGTACGATAAACAAATGACTAAAATCTGTTGAACAAAACATGAGTGGAGCAAAAAATTGTCCGGAAACCCCTCGTCAGCGAATGATAGGTATGATGTACCTGGTGCTGACTGCCATGCTGGCGCTCAATGTGTCAAGCGAAATCCTCAACGGATTCGGGCTGGTGGACAGTAGTTTACGAAATACTATCGCTTCGTCGGAAACACGCAATAACCTGATGTATGACGATTTCGAGTTTATGAATAAAAAAAACCCGGCCAAGGTGAAAGAATGGCTCGATCAGGCAAATGAAGTTAAGAAAAAGTCCGAAGAATTGTACAACTATCTGAAGGAATTCAAATATGGAATACTTAAAATATCGGACGGAAAAAAAGCTGACAAAAATGCCGTCAACATCATTGCCAGAGAAGATATAGATGCAGCAGGGGAATATGCAATAGTAAAAGGAAACGGAAAAAAACTGAGGCAAAAAATAGAGGCATATCGTGAATACCTGAAAAAAACAAACCCATCGAAAGCCGATATGTACAGCACCATGTTTGCAACCACGGGTGGTTCGAGGTGGGAGAGTAAACTGTTCGAATCCATGCCCGTTTCGGCTGCTATTACCATTCTTACCAAATACCAGTCGGACATTCGCTCTGCCGAAGCCGAAACGGTGCAGTACCTGAAATCAAGAACCGATTTTGATGACTTCAGAGTCAATAAGGTTCAGGCATTCGTAGTGCCGAATTCAAGATATATCATACAGGGTGGCAGATATTCCGCAGATATTATTCTGGCTGCAACCGACTCTACCCGGCAATATGAATATTTTGTTAATGGAACAAGAATACCTGCTGTAGGTGAGAAAAAATTTGGAAAGTATGAATTTGTTGCCTCCCAAACAGGTACATTCAAGTATTCAGGTACAATCAGAATGCCGGATAACCAGGGCGGATTTATATCTTATCCATTTACCGAGGAATACACGGTCGGCAAACCGGCAGCCACAATTTCCAACGAAGATCTGAATGTAGTTTACAGGGGTGTTGACAACCGCTTCAGTGTTTCGGTTCCCGGAATTGCTTCCGATAATGTGCGGGTAACCGTTGAAGGTGGATCGGCAACGAAAACTGCCGGTGGCAATTACATCGTGCGGGCAAACCGGGATGGTGAAATAAAGATTTTAGTTTCAGCTGTGGTCGAAGGACGTGAACAGCAAATGGGAAGCGGTGTGTTTCGTGTGAAATACCTGCCCGACCCGATTGCCTACCTCCAATATACTGATGCCGGGGGAGTTCCCCGCGAAATAAAAGAAGGACGTGTGTCGCGAAAACAACTGCAGAATGCAAGAATCATTGCAAGCTACGGAGAAGATGCACTCGTGCAGGCTAAATTTGATATAACTTCATTTACCCAGCTTACCATAAACGGAGTGGCTACCAGCACCAGCGGTCAACTGAGCGGAAAACAGAAATCCGACCTGGAAGGACTGGAAGGAGGAGATATTATCACGTTCAAAAATATCAAAGCAATCGGACCGGACGGAAAACCCCGAAGCCTGGGTGTAATACAGGTAGAACTGTAATTCCGGTTTGCTGTGGAAGAGTAATTATTAAATTACAGAAAAATTAAAATATAAAAATATATGAAGAGATATAGTATTATTGTCACTGTTTTCGCTCTGATCGCGTTTACGGGTAATATGCAGGGACAGGATCCGAATGCCTCATTTTTTGATCAGACCGGTAATGTACGCCTCCAGACAATGGAACTGGATGCGTTGGCCGATACTGTAGCTGTGATTAATCACAGGGCAGAAGATGTCACATGGTCGCGCGTGGTGTACCGGGTGATAGATATGCGCGACAAACAAAATTTCCAGCTCTATTTCCCTTCGAGGCCTAATAATCAGCACCGCAGTCTTTTCCGTGTAATGCTCGATGCGGTTGTCAGCGGTATTAATGTTTACAGCCGTAATCCGCGTGATATTAAACCTCAGTTTGATGATATACTGAGCGGGGAAGAACTTTCGCGCGTATTCGCCTACGATGAAAATGCTGAGAATAACCTCATACAGGTTGATCCTTTGACCGAACAACGCACAGTGAACCCTGACCAGTATATGCGCTACGTCCGGAATCAGCTTAAATTTTTAATCCAGGAGGTGATTTTCTTTGATACACATACCTCCCGTCTGTATACCAAAATCATTGCCATTGCGCCGATGTATGCACTTCATCCTGACAACATGGCAAATAACGACACCATGGCTTATTTCAGAAATTCGGTGCTTTGCTGGTTCTCATTCGACGAACTGCGCCCTTATCTGATTCGCCAGCTGCTGATACCGAACGGAAATGACAGTCAGCAAATGACTTACGATGAATTTTTCTCTCAAAATCTATATTCAAGCTATCTGTTGGGCGATAGCAATATGTACAGCCG